>JAFXCP010000031.1 GCA_017521405.1 Akkermansia sp.
TGAGCCATCTGTTCCAATGCACGGTGGAGGGTGATTTGAACTTCGATGTGGATACGGAGGCTTTGGTGGCCGCCGGGTACACGGGAGTGGAGCTGGATTTCGGCAGCGATGCGGATGAGGATTACAGCAATCTGACGCTGAGCATGGCCGGTGCCACTTATGAGGGCACGGAGGGGAATGTGGCGGGCTTTACACTGCCGACGATTCCTGAGCCTTCCACGGCGACGCTGAGTCTGCTGGCGCTGGCGGCTCTGGCTTCCCGCCGCCGCCGGGGCTGAGTCTGAAAGAAACAATCATTCTATCATCTCCCCCCCCCGCTCTGTTTGAGGCAGAGCGGGGGATTTTTTTGCCGTGCCGAGAAAATGAAAGGGAGCCGCCTATGGTAGAGGCGGCTCCGATGGGGAGGGGATATAGCGCGGATGCGTGAGGGGGGTTATTTTTTGGTCACGTTACGCATTTGCGCTTGGCGTTGCTGCTCTGCCATGGCGGCTTGCTGGGCGTCCATCATGCGTTCCATAAAGCTCTTTTTGCCGTTTTTCTTGCGTACGGGTTTGACGAGTTCCGGGGCGGGGAGACGGCGGATGATGAGGGTTTGGATGATGGAGATGATGTTATTGGTGGTCCAGTACAGGCCGAGGGCGCTGGGGTAGTAGTAACAGAACACCAGGAACATGAGCGGCATCCAACGCATGATGCGTACCTGCGTGGCATCACCGGTGGCGGGGGTCATGTGCATTTGCAGCATGGTGGTGAGCGTCATCAAAATGGGCAGCACGTTCACCGGAATATCCAAGCCAAGGATGTGGATGGTGAAGATGGTGTCCATGAGGGAGAGGTCGCTCACCCAGGCAAGGAAGGATTCACCACGGAATTCGGCAGCGGTTTGCAGTACCCAGAAGAAGGAGAAGAAGATGGGCATTTGGAGCAGCATGGGCAGGCAGCCACCCATGGGGGAGATGCCATACTCGCGGTAGAGCTTCATCATCTCCATCTGGACACGCTGGGGGTCGTTCGGGTATTTTTCCTTGAGCTCCTGCATTTTTGGTTGCAGGAGGCTCATACGCTTCATGCTGGTGTAGCTCTTGCGGTAGAGCGGCCAGATGAGGAGGCGGATGGTGACCGTCATGGCGATAATGGCCCAACCCCAGTTACCGAACCAGCCATGGTAGACGTTGATAATCCAGTTCATGGGGTAGCTGATGATGGTGAAGATGCCGTAGTCCATCACGCGGTCAATCATGCGGAAGTTATCCGTCATGTCATCGAGCATGAGGTTGAGCTTGGGCCCGGTAAAGATGTCGAAGGAGAAGTTTTTCTGGCCACCGTGCATAGCGGCGGTTTTGCCGGCGAGGGAGAAATCCGGCAGGCCGAGAGCGAGTTCCAAATGCTCGGTTTTTTCTCCTGTCACTTGGAGGGGCAGCTGGGTGGGGGCGGCGTAGAAAGCGTTGTTGGCGGAGGCTTTGTCGGGTTTGATGATGGTGGCGTAGTACTGGTTCATCAGACCTGCCCATTCCATGTTATCGAGGCCGGTTTCGTAGCAACGCTCTTTGGTTTTTCCGAACCAGGGGCGGAAATCGCCGGGGGCGTGCTTCTCGAAGCTGCCATCCACGAGGTTGACGTAGTAGGTGTAGTAGGCAAACTCATCCGAGGAGATTTGGCCCATGCCGCCGGCATAGAGACCCCAATCCCGGGCATCCAGAGTTTGGCCGGAGCTGTTTTGCACATCCACCTTGAGGTTCAGCACATAGGCGTTACCTTCTACGGTGCGTTCTCCTTCCTGTAAGGGTTTGAGGGTGTATGTTTTGCGGATGATGAGTTCTCCGCAGCGGCCCACGAGGGTTACTTGTTTATCGTTGCTGGCCTCGGGGATGAGGGTGTAGGTGGTGGTGTCGAAGCGCGGGGCGCGGTCGTTGCTCAGGCCGAAGAGCAGGGTGCCGATGCCGTGGTCGGGGTTGGCGTTGATGCGTACATCGGTGCTGTTGAGTTCTTCCCGAGCGGTGTTGATGACTTTGCCGAGCATTTCTACACCGGAGATGCTGCCGCCTACGTTTTGGAAACTGTAACGAGCCACGGGCTTGCCTTCGCTATCGCGGGTGGTAAGGGTGGCTATGGTTTCCGGCTTGGCGGTCGGGGTGGTGGCGGGAAGGGTGGCCGTTTCCGTGGCGACCGGGGCGGTGGCCGGGGTGGCGGCAGCGCTTTGTGCCGGGGGCGGGGTGGCAGCAGCCTGCTCTTGGGCGTTCTGGTCGTTGATATACCATTGCAGGCCCAGCAGGGCGATGCAGAGGCTGACGACGAACCATGCAGTTTTGTCCATATGTGTTTTTGTAATAGTTGTTAGTAAATAGTATGATTGAAAATTAACGGTTGCACCAGCGGTGGGGCGGGGGTACGGGGTCCTCCCCGCAGCCGCCCCATGGGTTGCAACGAAGGATGCGCCACAGTCCCAGCAGGGTGCCTTTGATGGCTCCGTGTATCTCCACGGCTTGGATAAAGTATGTGGAGCAGCTGGGGGTGTACCGACAGCCTGCCATGGGACCTGCCAGCAGGTGCAGCGGGCGGCTCAGTATGCGCTTGTAAAAGAGAATGGGCAGGATGACGATGCGTTTCAGCATGGCGGCGGGGTGGGCGGCAGAAGGTGCGCCCGTTTGAGCAGGCGCAGGAAGTCTTGCTCCAGTTCGCTGTATGTGGCCGTGGCGGCGGTGTGCCGGGGGATGATGACAACGTAGCGCCCTTGCGAGAGGGTATCCCCATGCGCCCTCAGTATCTCTCGAATGCGGCGGCGCAATAGGTTGCGTACTACGGCATGCCCCAGCCGCCGGGTGGTGATGATGCCAAAGCGGGAAGCACGCTCGGCAGCGTTTTCCTCCGGGTAGGGGAGTGTGCTGAAAATAAGAAAACGCCCTGCTCGGGATGAGCCTTGCGTGCGTACCATGGCGAACTCGGAGGCCCGTTTCATGGTGTGGCACCGCTTCAGCTGCATCGGTGGACAGGGCGTTATTTCATGCCGCCGAGGCGGGGCTGGCAGCACCCGCTTTTTCCCGGCAGACAGCGTTGGGCTTAACCGTGCTGGATGATGTGGCGCTTGTAATGCACCTCTGCACCCTTGGGCAGCAGGCGCTTGCGCCCCTTGGCACGACGGCGGGCGAGGATGGCACGACCGTTCTTGGTGGCCATGCGGGCACGGAAACCGAACTGGCGCTTGCGGCAACGCTTGGAAGGCTGGTATGTTCTCTTGCTCATAATTGCTTTTCGTGTTGTGAAGTGGTTCTCGGAATCGCTTTCGCGACCACGGCGGGTGAGCTATGATACCCTAAAATCCGTGTATGTCAAGCACTGTTGCGGATTTTTTTCGCGTTAGGGGCGAAATTCAGGCATCGGCAAGCATGAATTTGAGTTCGGCTTCGCAGGTAATCTCACCGTTAACGGTGCAGCGACCTGTGGCAATGCCGATGTTGCCGCGCATTTTGGTAAGCTCGGTTTCGATGATGAGAACATCGCCCGGTACCACGGGGCGGCGCCACTTCACTTTATCGCAGCTCATAAAGTAGCCCAGTTTGCCGGTGTTTTCCGGCATGCGGAGCATGAGGACGGAAGCCACTTGCGCCATGGCTTCTACTTGCAGTACCCCCGGCATGACCGGATGCCCCGGGAAGTGCCCTTGGAAGTACTGTTCGTTCATGGTTACGTTCTTCTGGCCTACGCATTTGCGCTCTCCTTCGAAGTTGAGGATGCGATCCACCATGAGGAAGGGGTAGCGGTGCGGCAGGAGTTTCATGACTTCCAGCGTGTCCAGTACGGCATCCCCGGAGGGGAGGACAAAGGGCTTGGGACGCAGGGCTTCCATGCTTTCGTATTTGCGCTGCATCTTGGCTGCCATTTGGGTGTTGATGCCGTGGCCGGGCATAACAGCAATGACGTGCCCCATGATGCGGTGACCGTTGAGGATGAGGTCGCCGATGAGGTCCATGGCTTTGTGGCGGGCGCATTCGTTATGGAAGCGCAGGCCGCCGGCGCAGAGATATTCCTCGCCCTTGATGACGATGGCATTATCCAACGTGCCGCCTTGAATGAGCCCCTTTTCCAGCAGGGGCTGGATATCCTCGTAAAAGCAGAAGGTACGGCTGTTGCCCAGTTCCCGTTCGTAGTTTTCCGGGGTGATAACGGAGTCGAAATACTGGGTAACACGCCCATTCGGGCCCACGGCGGTAAGGGAGATGCGGAAGTGGCGAGCCGGCATGATGATGATGGTGGAGCCATTCTTGTTTTCCACCATCATCGGCTCGCGGATTTCCCAGATTTTGCAGGGGGCTTCCTGCTCCACAATGCCGGCTTGTTTGATGAGTTCCACATAGGGGGCGGCGGAGCCATCGCCAATGGGCGGCTCGTTGGAGTCCATCTCAATAATGGCGTTGTCCACTCCCATGCCGGTGAGGGCGGAGAGGATGTGTTCCACGGTGTGAACCTTGACGGAACCTTCCGCCAGTGTGGTGGCTCGCTCCACGGTTTGAACCTTGGCGGCAGAGGCATCAATAAATGGTTTGTCCGGTAAATCTATGCGCCGGAACTTGAACCCTGTGTTCACTTCTGCGGGTTTGATGGTCAGCTTCACAGAGTTACCTGTGTGCAGGGCCGTGCCTGCAATAGAGGCACACTTTGCGAGGGTTTTTTGCATCTGAATAGCCATAGCTCTGAGGGTATTCTACACGGATTCAATTCTTTTGTGAAGCTAAATTTTCGAAGAAAGTAAGAGTGCGGTCTAACATTGAGGGGTTTTGAAACATATCCGGGAAATTCGTTGGAAAAAGCTTGCTATTTTGGAGATGAAGGAGTAGAATTGCCGTCCTTCATTTCACGCGCACGATTGCGTTGAAAAAACAAGCTTTTTCCTATGTCCTACCACGTTAACGCAGCTCTCATAATTTTCATCATTACGTACGGCCTCATTGTTTCTGAGAAGGTGCATCGCACGATTATTGCTCTTTTTGGTGCGATGATGATGGTGCTGGCGGGGGTGATTACGCAGGAGCAGGCTATTCACCATGTGGACTTTAACACGCTGGCATTGCTCATCGGGATGATGATTCAGGTGCTGGTGCTGAGTAAGACGGGGTTGTTTCGCTATCTTTCCGTGTGGGCGGCGCAGAAGACGAAGGGGAATCCTGTGGCTTTGTTGATTTCTCTTTCCGTGCTGGTGGCTGTTTGTTCTGCTCTCTTGGATAATGTGACAACGGTGCTGCTGACGGTTCCCATCACCTTCACGTTGACGCGAGATTTGAAGGTGTCTCCCGTTCCCTTCATCGTGGCGCAGATTTTTGCTTCCAATATCGGTGGTACCTGCACGATGATTGGCGATCCGCCCAATATCATGATTGCCAGTAAGGTGAAGGAGTTGGATTTTAACTCCTTTATCATGAATTTGGTACCGCCCTGCATTCTCATATTTGTGCTCACGATAGCTCTTCTGCTCTATATCTACCGCAAGGATTTGGCGGCGGCAAAGAGCCGGAATCACCAGCGTGTGATGAATATTAAACGCGAGGGGCTCATCCGCAGTGTGCCGCTGCTGCGCCGCTGCCTGTTTACCTTGGGCATAACGATTTTTCTGTTCTGCTGCCATGGGCAGATTCCGGGCTGGTGTTTGGAATCCGGCACGATTGCGGTGACGGGGGCATCCCTGCTGCTGCTGCTCACGATGCCGCACCATGACCGCGCGTTGGAGGTGGTGCTGAGCCGCGTGGAATGGACCACGATTTTCTTCTTCGTGGGGCTTTTCGTGTTGGTGGGCGGTTTGCAGGTGAATGGTATTATCTCTTGGATGGCGGCGCAGGCTATGGCGTTAACACATGGCGAGCCGGTGGCAACGACGATGACGGTGCTGTGGCTGAGTGCTATTATGTCCGCTTTTGTGGATAATATCCCCTTTGTGGCAACGATGATTCCCATGGTGCAGGATATGGGTGCCATGGGCTTTAGGGATTTGGAGCCGCTGTGGTGGGCGCTTTCTCTGGGGGCATGCTTGGGCGGCAATGGTACGGTGATTGGTGCCAGTGCCAATGTGGTGGCGCTCGCGCTGGCGCGTAAGCACAATATGAATGTGACCTTCTGGGGATTTTTTAAAGTGGCTTTCCCGCTGATGCTGATGAGTATTGCCATCTGCTCCGTGTATCTCTGGTTGCGTTATCTGTAATTAGCAGTATGTCCGATGTTTCGCTGGACAAAGTCCGCCAAATGTGATTTATTACCAGCATTCATTTACTTTTCTCCCCATACAACAAAACTATGAAGTCTTACACCATTTTTCAGAAGTCTGACGATGAAACCGTCAATGCCTTCCTCGATTGGATGCGTAATCAGGAGCGCGGCGTGTACCGTGCAGCCCTGCGCGAGCTGAGCGCCCTCAAGAAGCTGCGTCCCCAGTTCATGCAGCAGAAGCCCTTGGAGGAGCAGTTTGCCTGGCTTAAGAAGATGCTCTCTTGGAAGCCCGCCGAGACGATTGCCGACCACCTGCTGCAGGTGTGGCTCATCCGCAAGCACGAGAAGATGCTGGTGAGCTTCATCGAGAAGCTGGGTATTGCTCACAATGGCCACGGCGTGGTGGATGTGCTGCCGGAGACTCTGGAGGAGGAGCCGCTCAAGGAAGCGGTGGATGCCTTGTTTGCTGAGTATCCCGCCGGGGCAGTTTCCATTTACTTGCAGATGTTCCAGAACCAGACGGAGACGGGCTGGCCGGAGCTTCAGGCAATTTTGGATTCCGACCCCCGCGTAACGATTAAGTAATGCCCCTATTGCCTCCACCTGCATGGAGACGGAGGATGAACTCTTTATGACACTGGCTATGCGCGAGGCTGAAAAAGCCCGCGCAGCCGGTGAGGTTCCCTGCGGGTGTGTGATTGTAAAGGATAAACGCGTCATTGCGCGTGGCTGGAACCAGGTGGAAAGCCTGAAGGATGCCACTGCCCACGCGGAGATGCTGGCCCTCACCGCAGCGGAGTCTGCCGTGGGGGATTGGCGTTTAGAGGGCTGTACGGTCTATGTTACCAAAGAACCGTGCCCCATGTGTGCCGGGGCATTGGTGCATTGCCGCCCGGATCGCGTGGTGTTCGGTATTCCGGACCCGAAAGGCGGAGCCTGCGGCGGCTGGATTAACCTGCTGGATTCCAATCCGCCGCTGAATCATAAGTGCGCGGTGCAGGGCGGGGTGCTGGGGGAGGCTTGTTTGGCACAATTTCGCAGTTTTTTTCAACAGGCCCGTGCCACGGCAAAGGAGCGGAAACGCCGCATGAGAGAGGAGGCTGAGAATGATACCGCAGATTGAGCTTTATCTGAATGCGGAGGGCTCCTGGGTGGAGGAGGCACTGCTGCTGCGCTTTGAACAAGCACTGAATGTGCTGGTGCCGGTGCTGTTGCAAATGCCGCCGGGGCCGGACCATGTGTTGAGTACTTTGCCCACAGTGGAGATAGCTGTGGTGGACGATGCCGCCATTGCCGCAGTGCATGCCGATTTTTTGGATGACCCCACGGCAACGGATGCCATTACGTTCCCCTACGGGGAGATTTTAGTGAGCTGCGATACGGCGGCGGCTTATGCGGAGGCACACGGAATAGACCGGGAGGAGGAGCTTTTCCGCTATATGGTGCATGGGCTGGTGCATTTGCATGGCTATTTGGATTATGAGCCCGCAGAGCGTGCCGCGCTTTTTGCCGTGCAGGAGCCTTTGGTGCAGCAATTTTTTCCGGGGAAGGGGGAGCGGTGAGGTCCGTATCGCTAGGCTTGAAGGTTTTGGGCTGGGTGGGTGCCGCCGCTGCGTTGACCGGGGCTGCTCTGAGTGCCCGCCGTGTGGCCGGCCGCAAGGCGGAGCTGGAGCAGCTGCGTAGTGTGCTGGAGTTGTTCCGGGAACATAATGAGTTTTTGTGCCGCAGTTTCGAGGTGCAGGCGGCCATGGGGAAACCCGGCATGCCGGAGTTGTTCTTTAGCCGTGTGGAGAAGGAATGTGCAGAGCTGAGGCAGAAGGCGGAGGCGCAGCGCAGTGCTTTTTTAAAGCAGTTGGAGGCAGCCGGGCATGCGTGTGCGGCGCTGCCGGGGTTCACGGAGCTGATGAGCTATTTCCGCCACGCCACGCTGGTACAGCAGGCACGCCTTGTGCGGCTTATGCGGCAGATGGATGCTGCCGGGGAGTTGCGGGAGCAGATGTGCCGCTTCCGCTGTGCCATGCTCGGCTTTAGCGATGAGGCTTTGCGAAAAGCGGATACGGAGCAGCGCCTGCGCTTGTATGTCGGCCGCTGCCGTGCGGCTTTGCAGGGAGCCCGTACTCTTTTGGCGGGGATTGGGAGTACGGCTGCTGCGGAGGAGGCCTTGTCGCGTTTGCGGCAGCAGGGTGCGGCTTATGTTCATGCCCGGGAGGAGATGGAGCTTTACGCTGTGGATGATGCCGCGGCAGCGGCTCCGCTGATGCAGGAGTGGCACGAGGAATACAGGCAGGGCTGCCGGGAGCTGCGCCCGGTAACGGAGCGCCTACATGCAGAGCGCTGCTATGGCTCTACGGAGCTGGAGGCGCTGGTGCAGCGCTTGCTCCCCAAGTAACAGTTGGCTCTATCTTCTTGCACAGGAGGTGCTTCTGCCGCAAAATGCCTGCATGCAGTACCTTGTATCCGCAGCGTTGCTGGTGGCGGTGGCCGCTTGGGTGGTGGCCGTGTTTAACCGCTTGAATCATTTGCGTGGGGAGGTGTGCGGCGCGTGGCAACAATGGGTAACGGCTACGCACCGCCGCAATGAGTGTTTGGCGGATTTTGCTTCCGTGTTTGCTTTGCTTATGCCGCAGGGGGATATGCTCCCGCGAAGTTTGCGGCGTTTGGCTGCGGATTCGGAGCGTTCGCTGGGGGCTTCGCCGGAGCCCCACTGGGGAGCTTCTCCCGGTTTTGTGGGCGGGGCGGAGGCGGTGCTTCGCCGCGTGGTGGATGATTCGATGGTGGCTGTGGAAAATAGCCCTCTGCTGCGCGCCCATGAGCGCTTGCAACAGCTCAGTAGCCAGGTGCATCTTTCCTGCTACCAGCAGGAGCAGTATACGCGCTTGTTTAACCACATGGCGGAGGCGTATAATAATGCTCTGGCGGATCCTTCCGGGCGGCTGCTGGCTCCATTGTTCGGCTTTGCTTCCGCCGGGGTGCTTTGCCCGGTGAAGGAAATGCCCGCTCCTTCCGAAGAAGGAGCGGGCGCGGAAGAATCCTTGCGCTGAGCTGTGGTGCTTAGGCCTCCGGGATTTCCCCGTCCGGGTAAATCAGTTCCTTGGGGGCGGGGGCAATGGATTTGATGGTCATCATCACTTGGTCGCCGCCGATTTCTACCGGCAGGCGCAGCTTGTCGCCTACCTTGTGGCCCAGCAGCTTGGCTCCCAGCTTGGAGCTGTAGGCGATGATTCCTTTCTCCGGGTCGGAATCCCATGCGCCCAGAATGGTGTAGACCACTTCTTTGCCCTTGGCTGTGGAGAAGGTAACCTGAGTGCCCATGCCGGTTTGCTCGCAGGTGGCGCCGCTAAAGTCCGTGGGCTCTGCTTGAGAGAGCAGGCGGGAAAGCTCCAAGGAGCGGCGCATGAGTACTTGGCGTGTGGCTTTGGCATCTTGGTAGCCACCGTTCTCGCGAAGGTCGCCTTCCGCACGGGTGATTTCCAAATCGTGTTTGTTTTTGGGGATGCGTACGTTGATGATGTCCTCGTACTCTGCCTTGCGGGCAGCGTAGGAGCGCAGGGAAACGTACATGTTCTGCTTTTCCTTGCCCGCTACGCGGTTGAGGGCAATTTCCTGCAAACCGGGGTGTACTTTCATCATGTTGGCCAGCAGGAGGTTGCGGTCCAAATCCGGCAGTACGGAGGAATCGTACAGGGACTTGGCAAAGGGACGTGCCTCCGGCTCGGAAAGTCCGCTCACCAAGTCGGGTGCCAAATCCTTGTCGTCCAGCAGGAGGTTGCGCAGGCGCAGAGCGCGGTTGGGTCCACCTTCCGCACTGTCTCGCTCGATGGCACTCATAATGGCTGCACCCAGCGGCATGCGGGCTTTATCCACCACTTCCTTGGCTACGCCGTTGCGCTCGCGGCATACCCAGATGAGTACATCCGGGCTGAGGCTTTGGCGGGAGATGCCGTTGATGATATCGTTGAAGAGCTGTTCTTTGGCACCCCGGGAGATGATGTATTCCGCAGCCGGAGTGGTTACCTTGGCTCCGCCGAAGAGGAAGATATTTGTGGCATATGCCAGCCAGCTATCGCCCATGGCCTCGGGCAGGGCTTCGTATACCTTGCGCTGGCGGATGGCGGAAAGCTCGCCGATGTAGCCCACGATTTCCTCGGAGGTGATACTGGAGAGCTTATCGGCCAAGGTGGTGATGTTCTCTACCCCGGCGGCGGTAAGGGCGGCATCCATAGCGGCTTTGTCCTCTGCCGTGGGGGCAAGGTTTTCCAGCAGCTCATCGCGGATGATGATGATTTCCAGCACGTGCTGAGGTTCTGTGTGCCCTCGGGATACATCGTCCTCCATGGCTTTGACTAAGCGGGCGAGGATGTTGAATTCTCCCTTGAGTACATCCGTGCGAGTCTGGTCCAGAATGCGTACGCAGGCTTCCAGAGTGGTGGCATCACTGTAATCGTCCAGCAGTGCCTCTGCTGCTGAGGTGGCTTTGCGGAGTACGATGTATTCTCCGCGTTTGGTGGGGAGACGGAAGCCGGGATTATCGCGCATGGCGGCGCGGGCTTTCTCCCACCAGGCTTTCCAGTTTTCCTCCGGGATGACGCGTCCGCTCAGGAAGTTTTCCATATCCTCCGGCAGCATGGGGAGTACATCGTTAATGCCCTCGCGCAGGGAAATATTGTGGGTGAGTACCATGCGGATGAAGTCCAGCATGGTGTCCTTGCCTTCTGCTTGGGCGGCGCAGGTGGCCGGGTCCTCAAAGCAGGTGACGAGGAAATGCTCCGCCGGAACGGGCGTGAGCTGGTTGAAGGCGAGCTTGAGGCCGAGGATGTGCCCCGTCTTGCCTTTTTCAAAATCAATCTTAATCTTGTTCTTTGCCAAGGACCAGGCAACTACTTTGCCTACGCCCATGTCCTGGTGCATTACATATTTACCGGGAGAGAACTGGTCGAGTCGGGCCGCAAAATCGGCCGGAATCTTGCTCGCTTTCACTAGTTTTTCAAGGTCGGCATGCATACTTAGGAACATGATACCACACCTTCTGTCAAGGTCAACCCCCGCAAGTTATTTTTTTGATTTTTTTGTGAGTGGGGGGGTAAAATAGGAGACCCGCCGGGGACACGACTCCCCGACGGGCTCCACTGCATACACGTTACAGCACAACAAATTCGACGATAAACGATTTAGAACGAGAATACAGTCTGGACGCCCCAGATGCTTTCGTTGTTCTTATCGGCGTAGGCGGGATCCATGATGAACTGCCAGTGGGGAACGATTTTGAAGTAATCGTTAATCTGGAGGCTGTACATCAGCTCCAGCACTTGCTCGCGTTCGTTTTCGGTGGGCTCAGCGAGGGAATTGCGACCTTTGAACACACCGTAGGAGACACCCAGAAAATCATCCTCGCGGGAGGGGAGAACCTTCACATTAGCCCCCACGGAGAACTCGGCAGAATTGCTGAGGTATTGGCGGGCGGCAAAACCGGCGCGAGTGTAAACGGTGAGGGTATCGCAGGGGCTGTACTCCACGCTGGCCACAAGGCCGGCATTGCGGCGGGAGCGCTCACCCGTGCCGTCCACGTCCTCATCCGTTTGGGTGAAGAAGGGGTTAATGCGGAGGGTACCGGCACCATCGGCAAAGAGGTGGCCATATTCCGCCACCACTGCGTAACCGTTAATGCTGTCGGAATCGAAGGGGTTATCTCCGTATTCTGCTCCGCTGCGGGAGATACCCAGCATGATGTAGTTGGAGCTATTCAGTTCCACCTGAAGCACGCCGCCGAGGTTGCTATCGTACAGGGGCAGGATGGTGGAGTTGACAAAGCCATCGTTGGTGAAGGAGGCAAAGGTATCGTTGGCAATGCTTACGGCATCAAAATAGTTGGTAAGATTCACCATGCCTGCGATGATGCAGGCGCGTTTGCCTGCAAAGTAGTGCATGAGTGCCAGTTCCGGGATAACACCATCGTGGGGTCCATAGACATCGGCATGGAGACCGGAGGCGCTGTTGAAGCCGTTGACAAAGATTTTATCGTTATTGGCGGAGCGCTTGTCGAGTCCCCAGGAGCCGGAGAATTCCGCCCGCAGCCAAGTGCCGCCGTTAAGGGAGTCCTCGATGAGTCTCTGATTCAACTGAGCATGGAGAAGGAAGAGGTTATTATGGTTATTGGTGCCGGGATTGGCATCATCGGTTCCCCAATAGCCGTAAGCCATATCCACGGCCCATTGGGTGCCGTACAGTTCGTTGGCTTTTACTTTATATGCGGGGTCGCCTTCCTCAGGGGTGAACATATTGATTCCCTGGAGAATATCTCCTGCCTGAGGCTTTGAGTCCGCGGCCATCACAGGCAGAGCCATAAGCCCCGCCAATGCCATTGCGATTATGTTCGTTTTTTTCATTGTTATGGTTTATTAGAGAGAGAGTCCCGGCGTGGTGGCATTACTTTTCCTTATGGGGTGCCTCGTTGGCTTTCTTGCGAGAGCAGCAGCAGGAGCAGCCTCCATCGCAGGTGCCGCCGCCGCCATGGCAGCAGTCGCCGCTTTTCTTTTTGCGGATGATGGCGCAGATTGCCCATGCGGCTAAGCCTAAGAGAATCAGAATAAGGATGAGGTCTTGCATCGTTCGGAACGGAATGGGGTTATAGGGTCGTTGGGGAAGGGGTGTGTTTACTTGAGGGCGTTCGGGTTGCGGCGCAGTAGCATGTATGCAATGAGCAGTGCGATGCCGCATGCGGCAATTTGCCCGGTGCCGAAGCTGCCTTGCGTTACCCATGTGCCAAGCTGGTAAGTGAGCAGGGAGACCACATATGCCCATACGCACATGTAGCCAATGGCAAACCATGTCCAGCGGGCGCTGTTCATCTCGCGGCGGATAGCGCCGCATGCTGCAAAGCAGGGGGCACACAGCAGGTTGAAGAGCATGAAGGAGAGCCCCGCCATGCCGGAGAATGTGCCGGTGGCCGCCACGGCCTTGGCAATGCCGTATGTCTCGTCCTCCTCTTCTTCTTCCTCGACTTCATCCCCGGCAGGAAGGGGGGCACGCAGCTCCGCATGGGTGCCTTGCCATGCAGCCATGGCAAGGGCGGAGAGGGCGTTGCACTTGGGCAGCGTGGCCGTGCGGGGCAGTTCGTCTTCTGCCGCTTCGGCTGCTTCCCCGGTAGCGGGGTCGTCCTGCTCGGGGGCAGCGGTACCGTACAGCACACCAAAGGTGCCCACCACGTTTTCCTTGGCAATCAGGCCGGTGACTGTGGCCACGGCAGGTTTCCAATCGCCCCAGCCAAGGGGGGAGAAGAGGGGGGCTACATAGCGGCCCGTATCGGCCAGCATGCTTTGCTCCACGGCTTCTTCATTCTCGGCGGTGCTCAGGAAGTTCATGCTCCAGTTGTAATTACTGGTAAACCAGATGAGGGCGGAGGCCAAAAAGATAACGGTACCGGCTTTTTGCACGAAGGCTTGGCAGCGCTGCATGGCACGCAGGTTGATGGTGGCTCCGGCGGGCATGTGGTAGGCGGGAAGTTCCATTACAAAGGGGGTATAGCCCCCGGCAAACATGTGCGTCTTGCGGAGCATGAGTCCACCCAGAATGACGGAGGCAATGCCGCCAAAATAGGCAATGGTGGCGATGGTGGCATCTTGCCCGGCAATGGCTCCCAGCAGGGCAATGATGGGCAGCTTGGCGCCGCAGGGAATGAATCCGGTAAGCATGATGCTCATGCGGCGGTCTTTCTCATTCTCGATGGTGCGGGTGGCCATAATGCCGGGTACACCACAACCCATGGCTACCATGAGGGGGATGAAGGATTTGCCGGAAAGACCAATAGCGCGGAAGATGCGATCCATCATGAATGCCACGCGAGCCATATACCCGCAATCCTCCAGCAGGGAAAGCAGCAGAAACAGTACGGCCATTTGCGGCAGGAAGCCCAGCACGGCACCTACCCCGGCTACAATGCCGTTCGTGATGAGGTCATTCAACTGGGGGCTGCAATCCAAGCAAAGAGTGCCGAGAAGACCGGCGCCAAAGCTCACTGCACTAAGCACGATGAACCACAGCAGGTATTCCCGGCGATTGGCACGCCCGCTCAGGCGCATGCCTCGGAAGGAAATGCCGAGGGGGCGGAGCCCATAGTTGTTGATGCGATTTTGCCCGGGGAGTAGTAAGCAGGCGCCCAGTAGCACGGCGTTTGCCCCCAGCAGTAGCCACATAAGAATTTGGTGCAGCACATCGGGAAGGTGCGGGCACACATATTCCAGAAGGAAGGGTGCCAGTGCCAGATACAGCCATGCTCCGCTACGCCCTAAATCGTGTAGACGCCGCAGGGTTGCCGGAAAGATGAGGCACATGGCCAGTACGCTGCTGAACATGGTCATGCTTTCCACGCCGGCGGCTTCGTTGCCGATGAAGCCGGCCAGCCAGCCGCCTACCACCGGCCCAAACAGAACATCGTTTGCCCAGCCTGTTCCCCAATCCCCCACAGTGGTGATGGAGAGGTAGTAGATGCCCCACATAATGAGGACAAAGATGCCCAAGCCCAGTACTCGGTGGGTCAGGAGGGCATCCATGCGATTGGAGAAATTTTCTGTTTGGCTGGCGCGTTTCAATACCTGCGGTACAAAGGCTGTGATGGCATCGTAACGCCCGGAGGCGATGATGGAGGCTATATCGTCCTCCAGCTCTTTCTCCAGCTGCAGGCGTTCGGTTTCGATGTTGTGGCGGTCCGTTACGCTGCGTTCGGCCAGCATGTCGGTATCGTTCTCCAACATCTTAACGGCTTGCAGTCGATTACAGTTGTAACGGGCACAAAGATTTTCCAGCACGTTTTCCACTGCCGGGGGGTAGCAAAGGTGTTTCGGTGCTGCCGGCAGCACCTCGGACGTCATGGCTTCCACCAGTTCTTGGAGCCCCGTCTGGTGCAGGGCACTGATGGGCAGCACGGGGCAACCCAGTTCTCGGCTCAGGGCTGCGGTGTCGATGCTGTCTCCCCGCTGGTTCAGCAGGTCAATCATATTAAGTGCCACGATGATGGGTAAGCCTGTTTCCAGCAGTTGGCTGGTCAGATACAGGTTGCGCTCCAGATTGGTGGCATCCACCACGTTGATAACGATATCCGGCTTCTCATTCAGAAGATAGTGCCGCGTGACTACTTCTTCCGGCGTGTAGGGGGAGAGGGAGTAAATGCCGGGTAAATCCTGAATCTCTACCTCCGGTTGGTCCACCAGGCGCCCGCTTTTGCGTTCTACGGTTACGCCCGGCCAGTTGCCCACGTATTGGCTGGCCCCGGTCAGTTCGTTGAATAGGCTGGTCTTGCCGCTGTTCGGATTCCCTGCCAGTGCAATTTTACGTTTCATGTTTGTTTTGCCTAACTCCTGAGTAAAAAAATTATGCCACAACGACGCATGCAGCCTCCGCCTTCCGCAAGGATAATTCAAATCCGCGGACAGTTACTTCCAAGGGGTCGCCCAAAGGTGCCATCTTGCGCACTTTCACCTCGGCTCCTTTGGTGAGCCCCATATCCAAAATACGCTGGCGTAGGGGACCATCTCCCTCAACTTTGACTACTTTAACTGCGGTACCCACCTTCACCTGATTGAGTTTCAGGTCCTGAGAATTTTGATTCATTGTTAGTAAGAACTAATTTCCGGCGGGGATATTAGTCTTAACTAACTTAAAAGTCAAGATTTTTTTCGATTTTTTTCATTTTTTCGAGGGGGAGGAGTCGGGTCATGGAGGTACTTTGGACTTGCTAAGCGGAGGGGAAAAAGGTAGAGTAAAGCCTCAGATTGAAGGCATGGCAGAAAACACGGCACTAACCCCGATGATGGACCAGTACCTGCGGATGAAGCAGGGGCTGCCGTCCGATGTATGGCTCTTTTTCCGCTTAGGGGACTTCTACGAGATGTTTTTCGAGGATGCAGTGGAATGTTCTGCGGCTCTGGGGCTTACGCTTACACGGCGGCAGAGTATCCCCATGTGCGGGGTACCATACCACGCCGCAGAGGGGTACATTGGGCAGATTGTGAAAATGGGGCGCCGCGTGGCCATAGCAGAGCAAATGGCCACCCCGGTACCCGGGAAGTTGGTACCCCGGGAGATTACCCGCATCATATCCGCCGGAACCGTGGCGGATATGTCCCTGCTGGAGGCCGGAGAGAATAACTTTATCGCCGCATGTTACCGCGATAAGAACACTTGGGGACTTGCATGTGCAGACCACACAACGGGGGAATTCTCCGTGGTGGATTTTAGCTCCTGCGAGGCCTTGGCGGAGGAGGTGGGGCGTATACATCCCCGGGAGTTGCTCATTAGCCAAGAGCAGGAGGCGGAATTCCCCGGGCTTCCTGTGACCCAGCTGTACGATGCGTACACCTTCCTTCCCGGAGTGGCCAAAACCTCTCTGGAAAGCCATTTTCGTGTACATTCTCTGGAGGGGTTTGGCTGTGCCCACTTAGGGGCGGCACTCGGTGCGGCGGCGGCCATACTGCACTATCTGCGGCACCAGTTACGCCGCAATACGGACCATTTGCGTAAGCTCTCCCTGCGGGCTACGGAGCATGCCGTGATGATTGATGCTGCCAGCCGCCGTAATCTGGATTTAGTGGAGGCGCGCGGCGGAATGAAAAATACGCTGCTGGGAACGCTCGATAATACCTCCACCCCCATGGGCGCGCGCAAGCTCCGCGATTGGATTTTACACCCTCTGGCGGATATGCAGGAACTCCTGCGCCGCCAAGAACTTATTGCCGGATTCCTCCGGGAACCATTCCTGATGTCCGAACTGCGGGATTCCTTTAAGGGCGTGCGAGATATGGAACGCCTTGTTTCCCGCCTTTCCCAGGGGGCGGGGAATGCCCGCGATTTGTTGGCATTGGGGACATCTCTTTCCCATTTGCCGGATATTGTGGAAGATTTGCGTGCGATTGCTCACCACCAGCCATTATTTCTACCCTTGCTGGAGCGGGTGTCGGATTTTAGCGAGCTGACGGAGCTGCTTTCCCGCGCAGTGGTGGAGGAGCCTCCTGTGACGATTAAGGAGGGCGGGATGATGCGAGATGGTTACGATGCCCGTTTGGATGAGCTGCGTTCCGCCTCCCGCGAGGGCAAAAATTGGCTGGCTGATTTGGAACGCCGGGAGCGTGCTGCCACAGGCATAGATTCCCTGAAAATCCGTTACAATAACGTCTTTGGCTACTATATTGAGGTAACTCGCTCCAACTATGCCAAAGTGCCGCAGGAACGCTATGTACGCAAGCAAACATTGGCAAACGCAGAGCGCTTTGTGACGGAGGAACTCAAGAAAATGGAAGGAACCATTCTGGGGGCGGATGAACGCGCCCGCCAATTGGAATACGAACTTTTCTGCGCCCTCCGGGAACAGGTGGCACATTATATCGATGCCATTCAAACAACTTCCGATGCCTTGGCGGAGGCGGATGTGCTGCTCTCTCTCGCGGAAAAAGCTCAGCACCACCGTTACTGCCGCCCCCGCTTGCTGGAGAATCGCGCACTCCGCATTGTCAATGGCCGCCATCCCGTTATTGAACAGGTGCAGACGGATTGCTCCTTTGTGCCGAATGATACGGAAATGGATGAGGAATCCAACCGCGTACTCATCCTTACCGGTCCCAATATGGCCGGTAAGAGTACCTATATCCGCCAAGTGGCCCTCATCACCCTCATGGCTCAGATTGGCTCTTATGTGCCGGCAGATAGCGCGGAAATCGGTTTGGTGGACCGCATTTTCTGCCGCGTGGGCGCGAGCGATGATATTGCCCGGGGACAATCCACATTCATGGTGGAGATGAGCGAAACGGCACTCATTCTGAACAATGCTACCGAGCGTTCCCTTGTCATCCTAGACGAAATTGGGCGCGGTACCGCTACTTTCGATGGCTTATCTATTGCATGGGCCGTGGCAGAGCATCTGCACGATGTGTTGGGCTCTCGCACGCTCTTTGCCACCCATTATCACGAAATGGTGGATTTGGAACATACCCACCCGGCCGTGGCGAACTGGCATGTGGAGGTGCGTGAGTGGCAGGAGGAGATT
The DNA here is from genome assembly GCA_017521405.1 of Akkermansia sp. Classification (GTDB taxonomy): domain Bacteria; phylum Verrucomicrobiota; class Verrucomicrobiia; order Verrucomicrobiales; family Akkermansiaceae; genus Akkermansia. The sequence goes on from JAFXCP010000031.1 coordinate 18,224, forward strand.
GTGTTCCTCCGCAAGGTGCTGCCGGGCCCTGCCGATAAGTCCTATGGCATCCAAGTGGCGCGGCTGGCGGGGCTGCCGGCACCCATCATCGAGCGGGCAAAGCATATACTTACCCATTTGGAGATGAGTTCTGCCGCCCGCAATGAACCCCGCTCGGAGCGCCGCCGGCGTTCCCGCGCTGCCGGCTTGCCCATGGCGCAGGAGGCTGATGTGGCCCAGATGGATATGTTCTCGATGCTTGATGAGGGGCTGTGAGCCCCCTGCAGATTTAACAGAAAACACCACTATCCCATGGGGCGGATAGTGGTGTTTTTTTTGAGTTGTACAGAGCGGTACTTACTTCTGCCAGCCGCCGCCCAGCTGGGTGTACAGCGTGGGGATGCAGGCAGCATATTGGCAGCGGTAGGCTGCAAGTTGAGTTTGTGCAGGGAAGAGCCCTTGCTGGGCGGTGAGTACCTCGTAGTAGCTGGCAAGCCCTTGGGCATAGCGCGCTTTTGAGAGTTTGACACTTTCCTGATACGCTGCCACGGCCTCCTCCTGCTTCTTCATGATTTCGCGCAGTTTGGAACGCTGAATCAGGGTGGTGGAGATTTCCGCCATGGCGTTCAGCACGGTCTCCTCGTACTCTGCCTTAGCGGCAAGGAAGGCATCGCGCTTCATCTTTTCGTTGGCTCGCAGTTGCCCGGCTTGGAACAGCGGGCCTGTGAGGCTGGCGCTTATGCCCCAGCCCGTGTGCTTGCCCTGTACGGCTTCCCGAAGGTCTGCCGTGGCATAGCCGGCCACCCCCGTCAGGCTGATGCTGGGGAAATAGCTGGCAATGGCTACGCCAATATCCGCATTAGCGGCTCGGAGAGCTTGCTCCTTGGCGCGGATGTCCGGGCGGCGGGCAATAAGGTCTGCCGGAATGCCTGCGGCTACCTTACTGGCTTCGGCAAAGGCTTCCATGCTGCCACTGCGCTGGATGTGTCCGGGCATGCGCCCTGCCAATACGGAGAGGGTGTTTTCCATAGCGGCAATTTGGCTTTCCAAGTTGGGGATTTGAGCCTCCGCAGCAGAGAGTGCGGCTTGGGCAGAGGTGGTTTGGAGTTTGTCCGCCACGCCGCCTTCGAGCTGGTTGTTGAAAAGGTCCAAAGATTCGCGGTAGGAAGCCACGGATTCGCGGGCAATGCGAAGTTGCTCGTCCAGCATGATGAGCTGGAGATAGCCCCCGGCCACTTGGCTCATCAGGGAGATGCGGAGGTTGTTAAAGTTTTCCTCCATAGCCAGTGCAGAGGCTTCCGCGCTTTCGATGCCCTTGCGGGTCTTGCCCCAGAGGTCAATTTCCCAAGAGGCATTCAGCGCTGCGGAGCCGGGATTCGTGGTCATGCCCCCCATTTGAGCCACGGTACCGCCGCCGTTGGAGTTCATCCCCTTGGAGGTGCCGGTTCCATAGCCCAGCCATGGGAACATGGGAGCCCGGGCAATGGTGATGTATTGGCGGGCGGAATCCATGTTGTGCATCATGGCTTCCAGAGAGCGGTTATTCGCAAACACATCCTGAAGGAGAGCTTGCAGATTACTGTCTTTCAGCACTTGCTGCCAAGGTAAATCCGCCATGGTGCTGCCGGCTATGCCGCCACCACGAAATTCTGCGGGTACGGGCATTTCCGGTTTGGTCCAGCTCGGGCCAAAGGTGCAGGAAGCAGCAAAAATTGCCATGCCTGCAAGACTCAGAATTACAGATTTTTTCATATGTCCGGTAATTACTAGTGGTTTAAGGATATTAAGGGAGGGAAGGGAATTAATCGTTCTTATGGGTTGCAAGGTATTTCCGCGCACCCGCTTCGTCCGGGTCCTCGCCCAGTTCCGTTACCTTGAAGCGGATGCGGAACAAACGCATGATGAAGACGTACGAACAGGGAATGAGGAAAACACCCACCACGGTGGCCACCGTCATGCCGATGACTACCACGGTACCGATGGAAACGCGTGCCAAGGCACCGGAACCGCTGGAAAGCATCAGCGGGATACAACCCAGAATAAAGGCCAGAGAGGTCATCAGAATTGGGCGCAGGCGCAGGCGTGCTGCCGCCAAGGTAGCGGACATGAGGTCGCGCCCTCGCTCCATTTCCAAATTGGCAAATTCGACAATCAAAATGGCGTTCTTAGCGGCAAGCCCCACCAGCATCACCAGCCCCACTTGTGCATAGAGGTTCAGTTCCAAATCCATCCATGCCAGACCAAGATAAGCTCCCAGTACGGCAATGGGCACGGTGAGGAATACGGAAAGCGGCAAGGTCCATTTCTCGTACAGAGCCACAAGGATGAGGAAGGCAAACACTGCCGACATGGTGAAGATGGTGCCCAGCCCTGTGCTGTGGCGTACCTTGTTTTCCTGGAAGCTCATATCCTGATAATCCATGCCCACTTTGGAGGGGTCCATCGTCTCCGCGTAAACGACTTCCATGGCTTCCATGAGCTGCTGGGTAGAGTACCCGGGGCGCGGCATGACACTGAGCTTGGCCGAGTTGTAGATGTTGTGGTGCATTACGAACTCGGTATCGGCTATGTCTTGCACCGTTACGAGGGCGGAGAGCGGTACGCGCTCGCCCGTCTGGTTGGTAACGAAGAATCCGTCCAGCTTATCCAGTCCGGTGCGGTCGGAGCCTTGTGCCTGTATGTACACCTGCCACTGCTGGCCGAAGGCATTGAAGAAGTTGATGAAGGAGGAGCCGTTGTACGTGGCCAGCAGGTTGTTTACCGTGGCAATGTCCACACGGTGGAACTTACATTTCTCTGCGTCCAGATTCACGAATTTTTGCGGGGTATCCGCCATCATCATATCCATGCAGACGGCCACTTCCGGGCGTTTGCGGGCTGCTTCTTCGAACTTGAGTACTTGCTCGTGCAGGAAGGGAACACCCTGACCCTCCAAATCATTCAGCACCATGGTTACACCATTGGCCGTACCCACACCGGGAATGGCAGGGGGCATGAGAATCATGGCCATGCCGTCTAAGGCTGCCTCATTCAACTGTTTGGCGATGCGCTGCTGCACTTGGGCTGCTGTTTCCGGGCGGTCTTTCCAGTCCTTAAGCTGTATGAAGGCAATGCAGGCACCCGGGGTTTGCACGCTGTTGAGGATGTTGATACCCACCACGGAGGTGAGGTTCTTAACGGCGGGGTCGCTCAGGGCATTTTCAAATTTTTGGTTTTCCGCATAGGCCACCTGCAGGGAGGTGTCCGGTTTCATTACCAGCGCGGCCAGAAGGAATCCTTGGTCCTCATCCGGAAGGAAGGCTTTAGGTACCATCTTGGAGGCCGGTACAATGGCTACCCAGAAAAGCAGCAGCAGGGGAATGGAGATGATGAGTTTGCGGCACAACCCGGCGCATATGCCGGTGTAGATGTTGGCGGTGCAGTCGTAGCACTTGTTGAACAAGCGGTAGAAGGGCTTGAAGATGCTCTTGTTTTGATTCGTCGGTTTAAGCATCAGGGCGCATAGTGCCGGAGATAGCGTCAGGGCGTTAAATGCCGAGATAAGCATCGAAATGGCAATGGTAATGGCAAATTGCTTGAACAGGGTGCCGGTTATACCTTCCAAGAGCAGGGAGGGAAGGAATACTGCCGCCAGCACAAGGGCAATGGCGATGACGGGACCGCTCACTTCCTGCATGGCGGCAAAGGAGGCCATGCGCGGATTCAGCCCCTTGTCGATATGGTGCTGCACGGCTTCCACCACCACAATGGCATCGTCCACCACAAGACCAATGGCCAGTACCATGCCCAGCAGGGAAATCGTGTTCAGCGAGAATCCCAGCAAGGGGAATACGCAGAAGGTGGAGATGAGCGATACCGGAACGGCAATCAACGGAATGATGGTGGCTCGCAGGTTTTGCAGGAAGATGAATACCACCAGTGCCACGAGAATGATGGCTTCGATGAAGGTTTTGCGAATTTCTGCAATGGAGTATCGCACGGAGGTGGTGGTGTCCAACGAAACTTCACCTTTGATGCCTTGCGGCATGATTTCTCCTTGCTTTTTGAGCGTTTCCTGCAAGCGGTCTACCGTGGCAATGGCGTTGGAACCGGGAGATTGGAAAATAACCACTGCCGCAGATACACGGCGGTTCAAACGGCCTGTGGCAGAGTAGTTCGAGGAGCCTAATTCCACCTTGGCAATGTCCTTGAGGTAGACGATTTCGTCCCCTACTTGGCGGATGATGATGTCCTCGAATTCGGAGGGCTCGCTCAGGCGCCCCTGAGTGCGGATGGCAATGGTTTTTTCCTGCCCGTCCGGCACGGGGTCGGCACCGATTTTACCGCCGGGATTCGTGGCATTTTGTGCCGCAATGGCCGCACGCACTTCTCCGATGGAGATGTTATAATGCGTCATGAGGCTGGTATCCAGCCAAATGCGGATAGCATAGCGCCCGGCACCATATACGGTCACCTCGCCCACGCCTTCCACACGCTTCAGCTCATCCACCATTTTTACTTGGGCATAGTTCGCCAGATCCACGGCATCGTAACTCCCGTCCGGGGAATAGAGGGAGTAGAGCATGAGCGGCAAGCCCGGCTGCTGCCGGATAGTCACGCCGGAGTTGATAACCTCCGTGGGTACTTGCGAGGATGCCTGCCCATAACGCATGTTGGTGAATACTTGGTCCAAATCCGGATCCGTTTCCGGGTTAAAGACCACTTGCAGGTTGTATACACCGTTGTTGGAGGAAACGGAGGTCATGTAATCCATGCCCTGTACACCGGAGATTTCACGCTCCAGCGGGGTGCCTACGGAGTCTGCCACGGCTTTGGCATCCGCTCCGGGGAACATGGCCGTTAGCTGGATGGTGCGGGGGGTGATTTCCGGATACTGGGAAATGGGCAAGTTTGCCAAACATACCAATCCCAGCAGTGTTGTCACCACGGCAATGACGGTGGCGATAACGGGGTGTTTGATGAAAAATGCACTCATGGGTCGCTTCCTTACTTGCTCTCCTGCTTAGCAGTGACAGAGGGAGTGGTGGACACCGGGGCGGTGTAAATAAAAGGTTCCGTGATGACGGTGCCGAAACCAGCCTTGGCTCCGGCGGCACGCATGCCGGCATTTGCTTGGGCGTAACGGGCAGCCATTTGGCCACCGCCTACGATGACCTCAGCCTCTTCCGGCCGGGGGATACCTGCTTCCGCTAAGGTATCAGCAATGGGTTTAACGGTGCCGGTAACTACCTGCATCAGCATGGGAACTGTTTCTCCATTCCCATTCGGCATGGGGAGTACCACTTCCTTGCCCGGCTGCACATCGATGCAAAGAGGGGTCTTATCCGGTGCCACAAGGTAGATGAAACGGTGGTTCATGGCGGAGATGATGGCGCGGGAGGGTACCAGTAAGGCATCCTTCAGCTCCCCGGTGCGGGCTTTCACGCGTACGGCGGCACCGCTGCGGAGGGTCAGCTTCGGGTTTGGAATGTAGCCGATAAAGTTGACTGTGCCTGTGGATTGGGATATTTCACTGTTCACGGAGTGGATGGTGCCCTTATGCTCAAATTCGGTACCATCTTCCAGAATGAGGGTGAATTCGCGGATGGGGCTCATCTTGTCCGGAAGGTCGAGCAGTTCGTGTTCCTGCGCTTGGGCCCGCATTTGGCGTGCCGGAACGGCAAAATCCACTCGAATCGGATCCACGGAGGACATGCGGGTCATGACCACACTGCCGGCGGTGATGAAATCGCCCACGCTCACATTGGCATTAGTGGCAAGCCCTTTGAAGGGTGCCCGAATGGTGCAGCGATCCAAATTAAGCCGTGCCAGTTCCACGGCGGCTTCCGCCTGTTTTACCTGTGCTTGGGTAACGGCCAAAGCAGCTTCGCTGCGGCGCTTGGCATGCTCGGCATCCGTAAATTGCTTGTCGGATACAGCTCCTGTTTTGACGAGGGCGGAGAAGCGCTCTAAATCCTTGCCTGCTTGCTCATCCAGTACCGCAGCCTGCATGGCTCCGGCTTTGGCTGCTGCCAGATTCGCCAGCGCTTGGTCCAGTGCCACTTGGTAATTAGAGGGGTCTATACGGAAAAGTACTTCCCCTTTCTCGCACAGGGAACCATGCCAATACACCTGCTCCAGTAACTTGCCGGATACTTCCGGGCGAATGTCGGCTTGGTCCACGCCTCTTAAGTGTCCAAACCATGTGGAGTTCAGCTCCACGTCCCGCTTTTGCAGCTTCATGGTGGTCACCTTAATGGGAGCCATCCCTTGCGGGGCGGCTTCCTGCTTCTCCTTGCAGCCGGTGGCTGCTACCATTGCTATACCTCCAAGGGCGGCTATGATGATGTGCTTTGCTTTCATTCTCAATGTGTGGAACAGGAGAAAACTCCTGTGGTTAAAGGATTCCTCGGTGGATTTTTGCCAGTAAATGCTGCAAATTCTCCCGCTCTTTCTCCGTGAGTGACGAGAAGATTTGCTGTTCGAAAATTCTCATGGTTTCCCGGGTGGCTTGGTGCCGCTCCCGGAACTCCGGTGTTAAATACACGCTTTTTACTCGTCCATCGCGCTTATCGTCAAATGCCGTGCGTACATATCCCTTTGCTTCCAGCCTTTGCAGTAATCCTGTTACGGTTGTGTGGCTCAGTTCTAACAGGCGCTGCAAATCTCGTTGAGTGGCTTTTCCCCCTTCCTGCGCTTCCAAACAGAGCAACAAGCGGCATTGCGGTGCCGTGAGACGCGGCTCCTTCCCCTGCTGGGAAAAAAGAGCTTCCGCCCGATCCACAATCAGCTTCATCAGAAACAGGGGATTCTGGGTAATTTCGGTCATGGCGGCTATGCTCTGCGTACTCAGACGAATAATTAGGAAGCTAGCTTCCCTTCTGCTGCGTAGTATACCAGCGCACTCCCCGGGGAGTCAAGCCCAATCGGGATATTGTTTGCAAAAATCAACTACTCGGATGGGTGGGGTAATTTCTTCTTCCGATAACTTACAAAAAGCTCTGCATGGGCTTCCGGATTTGCCTCCAAATCCCGGAGTAGCTCATCGCGCATGTTCAATGCGGCGGCTCGGGAGGCTTCTGCGTTGTTTTCGTATTCCTTATCGGTAAAATAACGCACAAAAACTTCCTTCCTTCGGGTGATGCAAAGTCTCCACCCCCGGAAGGTGTTTCGGCTGCCTTTCCGGCCTTCGTAACGGGTAAGATATCGGTGTTTCATAGTGTGTTTATCTGCTCTTTTTCTAGCAGGTAGCCCCGGACTTGTCAAGAATTATGTTTGATATTTTCAACATTTCACTTCTGCAATAAAAGTTTATCTTTGACAAAGCCACGGGGGCAATGTTATGATGCAAGCATGATGCAGGGGGCAGAGGACAGGATACAGCGTATAGATTGGATGCGGGCCATCACGGAATATGTGAACCGCGCCGGCTTTGCTATGTTGAGCGAGGATACGCGCCAGCAGCTTACTAAGATGAGCTTACGGCAATGTCTTGTGCTGGCGGATATTGAGCGTTATGGGCGGCACCACCCGGAGGGGATACCGATGAATTTGCTGGCAAAGCGAGTGGGGATGACCCCCTCTGCCGCTTCCCACATGGTGGATACACTCGTACGTTTGGAGATGGTGCAGCGGCGCTCCTCGGAGGAGGACCGCCGTGCGGTCTTAGTCTCCGTCACTGAATACAGCCGCCGCATTACGGAGCTGGTGGAGCGCGGAAAAGATGCTGCGGTAGAGGAACTGTTGAAAGTGCTTACCCCGGAGGAGAGGCAGATGCACGAATCCGTGATTGCCAAATTATACACAGCCGTGCAACGGCTCAGCTAGAGGGGGTATCCAGAAAAGCCGCGATACCGCTCGTGGGGAACCGTAAATCGTTTCTGCGGAAACGAGCCAAATCCCTTCGGGCACGCTCCTCGGAGCCAAAGAGTTGCTCGTTGCTCCATTGGCGGAGCCCCAGTTTGTGCTGTAGCACCCAAAGCAGACAGCGTACGGAGGGCGTGCGGTGCCGTTCCTGCCGGAAAAGCAGGCAGCCCAGTGCCCATGCCTCCTGCTCCCGGCCTCTCAGGCGGCAGAGGTTGTAAAACTCCCAGCGGCGGTACATGGGAGAGGCACCCAGAGCCAAGGCCTTGCGGTAATCCTCCACCGCGCGGGAAAAGCGCGGGCGGCGTGTCAAATCCTCATCAAAAGCTGCCAGCTCCAGCCAGAGCAGAGCACTCTTCGGATTATTGGCAATACCCTCCATCAGGAAGGCTTCCGCACTGTCCAGATAATCTTTTGCCTGCTGTGCCCGCTCCGTAGGGGAGAGCCCGGGGCGGGAGTTCACATGTGCCACGGCATTCTTGGCCATATCCCGGGAGGCTCTTATCCAGTAATTCACTCGGTGTGGGCAAAGAGTGGTAATTTGCTGCCAACGTTCGCGGGCAAGAGGCCAGTCTTGGCGGAGCCACGCATGGGTAGCATCCAGCGCCAGCAATTCCGCAGCCAAAGAACGCAAGCCCCCCAGAGAGAACACGGCCAAATTTTGCGCCAGAGTATCCGTGCGGCGAAAATCCGGCACCGGAAAATGCAAACCGGCATCCTGCTCTGCACGGCGAAGCTTCGCAGAGAGGGGATACAGTGCAAACCCTCCTCCCAGCAGGAGAAGTATACCCAAAGCGCAGGAATATGCTGCACGTAATGGGGCTGGACGGCAAGTGAGCATTCAGGCAGTGGGGTGCAGACGCGCCAGAATATCTTGGCAAAGTTTTTCCCAGTGAGGAACTGTGGCGGCGGCTTCCTTAGCACGCTCCAGCGGGGTACCCCAGATGGCTTGGTATTCCACCGGGCGCCCGCGCAGGTAATCCACCGCGCTGCTGGGCACAAAATCTCCCATGCGGGCGGTACGCTCCATCTGCTCCTGCACAATATCCAAGGGCAGGGGGAAGCCGCGTTTTTCGGCCGTGTGGCATACTTCGTTCATGATGGCTTGCGCGCGTTCCACCTCCTCCGGCATGGTGAAAAGCCGGCGTACGCTGATGCCGCCATGTGCTAAGCAAAGACCATTGAAAGGTATATTCCACGAGAGTTTACACCACAGAATTTCCTCCGTATGCCGGAAAGCGCGCGCGCGAATGCCTGCTTGTGCAAAGAGGACGGCATGTTCTGCAGCACGCGCCTCCCCCTCTGCATTCCCGGAAAGCGGAGCAAACTGCACATCTCCTCCTTCCAAATGTTTAATGCGCCCGGGTTCATCCATCATGCAGCATACAAAACACAGCCCGATAAAGACCTGTTCCGGCGGCACAATGCGGCTAATGAGCTCCGCATTCCCCATGCCGTTTTGCAGGGTAATCACCTCGGTGCCGGGGTGCAGCAATGGGGGCAGGAGAGTGGTCAGTAAGTTATTGCATGTGCTTTTCCAGCATACCAGCACTAAATCCACTGCGCCGCAATCCTCCGGGCGGCGGCATACCTCCGGAGCCGGCAGGTGAATATCCCCCGCCACACTTTCCACATGGAGCCCATGGCGCCGCATGGGTTCGTACACGGAACGCCCGATGAAACAGACATCGTGGCCGGCTTCCGCCAAGCGTGCGCCGTAGTAGCAGCCCAGTGCACCGGCCCCCAGAATTGCTATTCTCATGCCGTTTACCTTACCACTCCCCCCACGATTTGGCAATAAAAAATGCGGCGCACACACTTTTGCCTTGCTTTCAGCGTATAAAAAGGCTATTAAGTGGCTACTTCATATCAATCCCGGGTGGTTGCGTGCAGCTACCCTACAAACATCTAGTTCCAACAATGGGTCAACAACATCGTAAGGAGACGAAGCGTCGCCGCCGTACCGCCTACATCAAGCGCCAGAAGGAAATCGCTAAGAACAGCAAGAACACCACCCCGGTGCAGCTTGCCAAAAAGGTGGTTAAGGAGGACTAAGCCCCGTCTGCCACGTTATTATCGTTTTAGAAAGAACCCCGCCGGTACGCCCAGCGGGGTTCCTTGTTTTTCAACGGTTTCGCTCCAACTCCTCTCGTATAAAGGACGCCGTGGGAGATTGCCCGCGAGCCACTTGGCGCACACTCCCCTGCGCTACGATGCGGCCGCCATCCTCTCCGGCTCCCGGTCCCACATCCACTACATAATCCGCCTCGCAAATGAGTTCCAGATTATGCTCGATGACAACTACGGTATTTCCCAGTTCTACCAAGCGGCGGAGCACTTGTACCAACAGGCGCACATCCTGCGGGTGCAGCCCAATGGTGGGTTCCTCGATGAGGTAGAGGTCTTGCGGGAGCGTTTTTCCCCTGCGGATGGCGGTTAGCGCGGCGCGTTTGCCCTTAATCAGCTCCGCCACGAGTTTGATGCGCTGGGCCTCCCCGCCGGAGAGTGTGTTACTGGCTTGCCCCAAGGTGAGGTAACCCAGCCCCGTATCGCAAAGCAGCCGCAGGGGTTCCGCCAAACGGGGATGCCCCTCGAAAAACGCCACGGCTTCCTCCATATTCATATCCAGCACTTGGGCAATGTTTTTCCCCTTGTAGCGTACTTGCAGGGTGCGGGAGTTGTACCGTGCGCCGCGGCAGGCCTCGCAGGTAACGGTGCAGGGAGGCAGGAAATCCATTTCCTGCCGTTGGTACCCCGTGCCTTTGCAGACCTCGCAATGCCCGGCGGCGGTGTTGAAAGAGAAGCGCCCCGCATCGAAGCCCATTCTGCGGGCATCTGCACTCTGGGCAAAAAGTTGGCGTATTTCGTTAAAAATGCCTATGTAGGTGGCCGGGGTGGAGCGCGGTGTCTTTCCCAAAGGCGATTGGTCCACCTGGTACAGTGCCCGCACGCTCTCTAAGCCTTTGCTGCCCTCCCAGCAGGGAACAAGCCCGGCGGCCGTAGGCGTGCCCAGAGCAGCCCTTACGGCCGGTCCCAGAGTCCCCGTTACCAGAGAGGTCTTGCCGGCCCCGGAAGGTCCCGTCACCACGGTGAATCTGCCCCGCGGAATTCTAAACGTCACATGTTGCAAATGGTGCAGTGTGCAGCCGGATACCTCCAGCCACTCCACGCCCCGCAGCGGTAACCATGCCCCGCACCATGGGTGTTTCTTCCCATGGCGGAGAGCCTGCCCCGTGAGAGACTGGGCATGGTTCATCACGTACTCCGGCGTTCCTTGAGCCATCACCTGCCCCCCATGAACACCCGCCCCGGGTCCCAAATCGATGATTTCATCGGCGGCGCGCATGGTATCCTCATCATGCTCCACCACCAGCAGTGTATTGCCTCGTTCCTTCAACTCCTCCAGTGTGGAGAGCAAACGCTCGTTATCTTTAGGGTGCAGCCCAATGGTGGGTTCATCCAGCACGTAGAGTACCCCGCGCAGCTCGGAGCCTAACTGAGCCGCCAGGCGGATGCGCTGGGTTTCTCCCCCGGAAAGTGTGGTCGCGGCGCGGTCCATGGAAAGATACCCAAGCCCCACACGCTGCAGGAAACGCAGTCGGGGTTCGATTTCTGCCATAATGCTGCGCGCAATTTCCGCCTCTCTTCCGCCAAATTGCCATGCTTGCACCTCCCGCAATGCCGCATTGGCCGAGAGTGTGCCTATTTCTGCAATGTTTTTGCCAAAGAGAGTAATGCCCAGCGCAAAAGGATGCAGCCGCTTTCCGTGGCAAGTGGGGCAGAGGCTACTCTCCTCCTCCCGCGCGGCAGCACGTTCCACATCGCGGTCATAGCGCAGTTCTTCCTCCAGCTTGCTGAGCTTTTCTTCCGGCTTGCTGCCGGCCTTTACCTTACCGATGCGACCGTGCCCCATGCAGGTGGGACACCACCCATGCGGGGAATTGAATGAAAAAGTAGAAGGCTCCGGCTCCGCATAAGACTCCCCACACGCAGGGCAGGTAAGGCGCGTGCCGATGAGCTGCACTTCCTGCCCTTTGATAAGCCGCAGGAACCCATCTCCCATCTCCAGAGCTTTGTTCACTGTCTCGGTAATCGTAGCAAAATCCGCCTCCGTACCATTCAGCGTAATGCGGCTCCCCTGCACGGAAATCTCCGCCAGCACCACATCCACATCGTGATTCGAATAGCGGTCCAGCGGTGTAAAAGCCTCCGCCGCCACCAGCACGCCGTCCGCCCGCAGATAGGGGTATTTCTTTTTTACCGCCCAGCGTGCCAAATCGGCATAATGCCCCTTGCGATTCCGAACCACGGGCGCGGCAACCATGAGGCTGCTGGGGCGTGTGGCAATCTCTTGCTGCACGATGGATTGAATCTCCGCCGGCGTGCGGCGTCCCACCGGTACTTGGCAGCGAGGGCAGTGCGGTTGCCCCAGTTTGGCGTACAGCAAACGCAGGAATTGCCATATCTCCGTAATAGTGCCCACCGTGGATTTGCAGCCGCCGCGCGTACGGTTTTGCTCAATAGCCACCGTGGGCGGAAGCCCCATCAGCCGGTCAATATCGGGCGTCTCCATCTGCTCTGTAAACTGGCGGGCGTAGGGACTCATCACCTCCATAAAACGCCGCTGCCCCTCTGCAAAAATAATATCAAAAGCCAGTGTGCTTTTACCACTGCCGGAGAGCCCGGTGACCACCGTCATCGCATCTCTCGGAATATCCACATCAATGTTTTTGAGCTGGTGGTGCCTTGCCCCGCGCAGAGCAATCACCCCTTGCGGCACGCTTTCTTCCTCTTCTGCTGCCATTAAGTGGGGGAAAGAATACTCTTCTTCCCCCTCCGGCCGGAGAACGGAAGCAAGAAAGCGCCCCGTGTACCCGGCATGGCAAGCCGCCACTTCCTCCGGAGTGCCTTGAACCACAATTTGCCCGCCGCCTGTACCTCCTTCCGGCCCCAAGTCGATGATGTAATCCGCACACTTGATAAGCTCAGGGTTGTGTTCGATGACCAGCAGCGTGTGCCCTTGCTCCACCAAGCGCTCGAACACCTGCAGCAACACCTCCAAATCCTGAAAATGAAGCCCGGTACCGGGTTCATCCAAAATCAGCAACTTCCCCCTGTCGGCTCTTGCCTCTTCCGACAGAGTATCCACCAGAATGCGAGCCAGTTTGAGCCGCTGATTTTCCCCGCCGGAAAGAGTGTTGAGCGGCTGCCCGAGTGCTAAATGCCCCAGCCCCACATCCGCCAGTACCTGCAAACGTGCTGTAATACGGCGAGCCCGTGCATTCTTCTCCTGGCGGAATAACTGCAGAGCCTGCTGCACATCCAGCGCCAGCAGCTCCGCCATATTGTACCCCAGCAGGGTAATGCTGAGGGCTTGCGGAGTATAGCGGCTCCCATGGCATAGCGCACAGGGTACAAAAATATCCGAAAGAAACTGCATCTCCACCTTCTCTTGCCCCAAGCCGGCGCAGCGTGGGCAGCGCCCATCCCCACTGTTAAAGGAAAAATACCCGGGTTTCAGCCCTCGCGCCTGTGCTGCCGGCTCTGCGGTAAAGAGCGCGCGTATATCCTCGAACACACCCATATACACCGCCGGGGTGGAGCGGGGCGTACGAACAATCGGGCTTTGGTCCACCAGCACAATCCCTCCCAGCTGCTCCAGCCCGGTAATGCGGCGTACCTGCACCCGGTCCTCATCGTCCAGCTCCTGCGGGTACTGGCTGCCATAGAGTACTTGGCAGGCTAAAGTGCTCTTCCCACTGCCGGAAACACCCGTCAGGCAGTTGTAAACCCCCAGCGGAATATCCACGGAAAAATCGTGCAAATTATGGCATTCTGCACCCTCAATACGCAGGATGCCTCGTGCCACCCTTCGGCGGGCGGGAAGCGCAATGCGCCGTTTCCCGCTCAAGTATTGCCCGGTAGCGGAATCCTTGGCAGCGAAAATACCTTCCGGGCATCCGGCATACACCAGACTTCCTCCCGCAGAACCGCTGGAAGGTCCCATATCCACCAGATAATCGGCGGCACGCATCACAGCCTCCTCATGCTCCACCACCACCAGCGTATTCCCCCGTCGGGTAAGCCGCCGCATAGCGTGCAAAAGCCTTGCCGTATCCCTCGCGTGCAAGCCCACAGTGGGCTCATCCAGCACAAAGAGCGTCTCCGTGAGCGAGGCCCCTAAACAAGCAGTCAAACTCACACGCTCTATCTCCCCGCCGGAAAGGGAGCGTGTTAAACGCGCAGCGGTAATATAGCCAAGCCCCACCTCGCACAAATACACCACACGGCTGCGGAACTCCCGCACAGCCTGCTCCAAGGAACGGTCAATCCCCGTATGGGGGCATACATACTCATCCAGCCACGGCAGCAACTCCTCCATGGGCAGAGCCAAAACCTGCGGCACGGTTAAACCGCCTATGGTGAACGCAAGAGCCTCCGGGCGCAACCGCCCGCCGCCACATGCCGGGCACACGCTGTACACGCGATAATAGGCAAGAAACACCCTTGCGCTCATCTTGTGCGCGTGCCGCTCCATATCCTCAAAAATCCCCTTATACCCATACCAGAGCCGCTTTTCCCATGCCTCCGACACATCCATCTCTCCGGCTTCTCCATACAGCACCCAGTCTTGCTCCTTGCGGGTAAGCTCCTTCCACGGCACATCCATCCGCACCGCTTTGGCCAGCTTGTTTGCCCGTTGTAAATCTTTGAAGCAGGCCGAAAGCGTGGGCGTCGAAAGCATTTTGAGCGCACCTTGCCGCAAACTCAGCTCCGGCAAAATCCCCTTCATGTAATCATAAGTAATCGCACGCCCATACCCCTTGCACTCCGGGCATGCCCCCAGCGGAGAATTCCCGCTGAAAAGCCCCGGACGCGGCTCCTGCAACGGAAACCAATCACTACGGAATTCCCGCGGTATTCCCCAGCCTTCCCCTTGTTGCAAGGAGATGTATACCACATCCTGCCCCAAATGCAGAGCCGTCTCCAAAGCCTCCAGCAGGCGTGGCTTGCTCTCCTCCTGCACCCGTAAACGATCCTGCACCAGCATCCAGCGCCCCATCCCCAAGGCTGCCTCCGTGCAATCCTCCAGCCGCAGCACCTTTCCCGCTTGCAATACTCGCAAATAACCCTGCGCCTGCAAGGCTAAACGCATTTCCTCAAAACTGCCCACCGCCTGCACCGAAAAGCACACCAGCACCCCCTCCCCATGATGCTGCGCCAATAGCTCCCCAGCAATACTTTGCGGCGTGGCCGGCCGCACCACATTCCCCGCCGCATCCCGCCCCGTGGCCAGACGCGAAAAAACCAATTTCAGATACTCATTTAACCCCGTCATCGTCCCCACCGTTGAGCGGGAATTCTTCACCGAGTTGCGCTGCCCCAGCGCAATCGCCGGAGGCACATTCTCCACCGCTCCCACCGCCGGCCGTGCCATGCGGTCCATAAACTGCCGCACATAGGGAGAAAACGTCTCCACATACCGCCGCTGCCCTTCAGCATACAGCGTGTGAATAGCCAAGGAAGTCTTGCCGCTCCCGCTCGGCCCGGTCACCACCGTTAAAGCCCCAAGCGGTATATCCACATCCACCCCCTTAAGGTTGTGTTCCTTCGCATCGCGTATGTGAATCATTTTATCCTTCATCGGAATTATTCTAACTTGAATCGCGCGCTTTGGGAAGCCATTATTGTGTTCTTCCTCTCTTTTTTGTATAAATTCTCAAAAACTGTACTTATCACGCAAATTATTGTATAAGTTAGAAAGTCTGATTCACTCAGGAATTCGGCATTTCTCTATACGAATCCTACAACTTAGCGTTTATATGCTCAAAACCAAATTTATAGCAGCTGTTCTTGCTTTCCTTGCCTCCTCCGTATCACTTTATGCGGCAGACAGCTATAACTATGCGGATTACAGTAACTTCTCCTACACCAACACAGGTGGAAACGTCACCATCGAAGTAGGCGCGGGAGATTACAGTGCATTCGATATGTACAGCAAATCGAACACGGATAGCCTGGATAGCGGCGTAATCATCGGCGGGCCTCCCAGTGCCCCGTGAGCAATCATAACAACGTGAAAATCACCATCGGAGATGGTGCCGAAGTAGGAGTGATATACGGCGGCCACCGCGATAAAAGCTCCGGGCAGGGAGCCATCCTGCTCGTGGGAACCGAGGATAAAGCCTATACCGGCAGCGTGGGTAACTTCTCCGGCTTTGAAAACGTGGTCGTAACCAAGGGCTCCTCCATGACTACTACCAGCGCCACAGCCAACATTTTTGACGCCACCATCCACACCTACACCGTAACGCAAGAGAACATGACACAGGCAATCACCACCACCGCCGGCACCGTGGCTGTGAACGCCATCGCATGGGCCTCCGTCTATGGCTCCGCCTCCCGCATCAGCAATCAAGGCTCAGCCACCGGAGCGAATTACTCCATCTACGGCGCGGCCGTCGGTGCGGAATTCCTGCTCAACTCCGCCCGTAGCCTTGGCATCGCCTTCGGTTACGATTGGGGCAAAACCTCCCCGCTGGACAGCTCCTCCGGCATCGACCAAAACGCCATGCACATCGCACTCTATGGCCGCGCCGGCCAGTGGGACGTAGGCAGCAAAGGCTGCATCGCCTTCGATTGGTCCGCCTCCGTGGGTAAAGTAGATTCTGATAGCCCGGACGTAAGCTCCGCTTGGTGCCAGGACACCCTGCAACTGGATGCCCGCCTTTCCTACATCCACCCCCTTACGGAAAAACTCAACGCCTCCGCCTTCGTAGGCGCCAACCCCGGCCGCTTAGGTGCCGGCATCACCGCCGGTGCCGCCTATCGCACCAATAAGAACTGGAACTTCCAAGGCAGCTACAGCCTCGAAACTGCCGATAACAGCACCGCCCACACCATCAACCTGGGCGTCTTCCGCTCCTTCTGATACCCGGTAAAATAACCATCATCCGAGCATCCGTAACAAAAACGGATGCTCGGATTTTTTTAATAACCATAAAAAGAATAAGTTAGAAAAAACCTCAAAAATAAACTCACATTTTTTCAAAAATTGGCTTGACGTTTCGTGGCAGTTCGTGTATAGTCTGCCCCGCACCCCATCACGGGGTTGCTCGAGAAGGTAAGGCGCAAGCCGCCCTACCGGCCGGGCAAGGCAATTTTCCAGTCGTAAGACTTTCCGAGGCATCGCGGAGCCGCCGCAAGGTAACGCTCCACCGGCTACAACCTGCCGGGAGGGATGCCGGAGAGGATAAAGAGAGGGAAGGAAAAGGTCGTGACGCGTGCCGTGGTCACACTGCGAAGAGGGATTCCTGCGGGAATCCGGAGCGGGGGACACA
>JAFXCP010000032.1 GCA_017521405.1 Akkermansia sp.
ACGCGTCACGACCTTTTCCTTCCCTCTCTTTATCCTCTCCGGCATCCCACCCGGCAGGTTGTAGCCGGTGGCGCCTTACCTTGCGGCGGCTCCGCGATGCCTCGGAAAGTCTTACGACTGGAAAATTGCCTTGCCCGGCCGGCAGGGCGGCTTGCGCCTTACCTTCTCGAGCAACCCCGTGATGGGGTGCGGGGCAGACTATACACGAACTGCCGCGAAACGTCAAGCCAATTTTTGAAAAAAATGTGATTTTTTTCTTTTTTGCTGAAAAAAAGGGAGCGGGCAGTCGGATGACCACCCGCTCTGTTTTTTCATATTTATTTGATGATGATTTGGTTACAGCATTATCTGCGGCGGCGAGCCACCATTGCTGCCAGAGCCAGGAGGCTGAGGGTGGCGGTGGCGGGTTCGGGGATGACGGTGTTGATGATGATGTTACCGTTTTCGTCCACGGTGCCGGAGAAGGCGATGTCTTCTACTTCCTCGCCATACATATCGTAGATTTCGATGTTGGAGAGTACGTAGGATTCAGTTTCGCCGGCGGCGGTGCTGTTGACGAGTTCGAGGCTGAAATCGTCTCCCAGGGTTTTGCTCTGCTCAATGGCTTCTTCGCTGAGGTAGAGGCGCACTACGGCTGCTTCGTCCACGGTGAGTGTGGAGCCTTCGCTGAGGATGAGTGCGGAGTTCTCCGTGCCGTTAAAGTCATCGATGGCGAAGGTGAGTGTGGCGCCTTCGCTGACGATGAGGTTGCCGGTGTGGGTTTGGTTACCTGCGGTGATGGTGCCGTCTTCGTTCAGGGTGCCGATGATGAGTGTGGCGCCGTTTTGGATGGAGGTGTCACCAAAGGTGCCGGTGCCGGAGGCGGTGGTGCCGAAGCCTGCTTCGAGGTATCCTTCCAGGGTGCCGTTGTTTGTGAGTGTACTCTCTCCGTTCAGGGTGACGGAGGTGACGCTCATGCTGGCGGATTCTGCGATGCTGACGGAGGATGTGTCCCAAGAGCTGAGGGAGTTACCATAGACGGTGGCGCCGTTTTCGATGTTTACCACGCCCACACCTTCTCCGCCACCCAGCTGGAGTACGCCGGAGAATTCGAGGCTGGAGTCTTCGCCTTCCACGTTGATGGTGGCATCGCCGGCAAAGCCTACGAAGTTGAAGCCGTCCGAGGCGTAGGTACCGCCGTTGGTGATGTTGATGGTGACATTCGAGCCGGCGTTGATGCCCAAGTAGGCCGTGGTGCCGCCGGTGGTACTCAGTTCGCCGTTGTCGATGTTGACTTCACCGTTGATGAGTTGGAATTCATGGGCGGAGGAGTAGCCTGTTTTATCCACGGAGAGTGTGCCGCCGTTGGTGATTTCAAGCACGCCGTAACCGGCGTTGAGGCTACCCATGACGAGGCCAGCTTTGGCATTGACTGTGCCACCTTCTATTTTGAGGGTGCCGGTGCAGCTGTATTGGCTGTTGCCGATGTCCAGGTGGGCGCCATCGCCATCGTTAGAGTTTTCTGCGCCGACGGTGAGGGTGGCGTCTTTGCTGACGATGATGGTGCCATCTCCGCCGGAGGTACCGGTGGTGTCGTACCCTTTACCGCCGATGAAGAGGGCGTTAGGGGTGGTGAGGGAGGCTCCTTCTTCGATGACGATGGTGGAGGGGCCATGGTAGGAGCCCACGCTTGTGGAGAAGCCGGAGCCGGTGAGTACCATATCGTCCGTAACGGAGCCGGAGTTCAGGATGTAACCGCCGGCTTCTGTGGTGTAGGTTACCTCGGCCAGAGAGGTCGATATACCCGACAGGGAGAGCATCAATCCTGCCAGTATGGGAGAGATTCGCATGAATGTTTTGCCTTTCTATTCTTTGGTAGTTCCTTTCGTGAGGGGGATGTATGCGACATCCCCCCCCTGCCCTGTAATATAAACACATTGAAGCTAAAATTACAAGTATTTTTTTGCCAAAGAGAAAAAACCGCATTCCCGGCATGGGAATGCGGTTTGAGAAAGGGATGCGGGGTTTGGCTTAGGCCTCGGCAGGGGTTTCCTCCTCTGCATCGGCAGGAGCAAGCACTTCGCCCTTGACGTCGAGTACAACCTTGATGGTGGCGGTAACCTGAGCATGGAGCTTGGCGGCCACTTCGTAGGTGCCGGATTTCTTGAGGGGTTTCTCGAGTTCGATGGCGTGGCGGTCGATTTCGATACCCTGGGCGGCAAGACCCTCAGCAATCTGCTGGTTGGTGATGGCGCCGAAGACTTTGCCATTCTCGCCGGCCTCGAGGGTGCAGTTGACCGTGACGGTGGCAATCTTAGCAGCGATTTCCTGGAAGTTGGCCAGCTCGGCGGCCTCGCGCTCTGCGCGCTTCTTCTGGAGCATGTTGATGAAACGCTGGTTGGCGGGGGTAGCCTCGAACGCAAGGCCCTGAGGAATCAGGTAGTTGCGGCCGTAACCAGCCTTCACGGTAACGAGGTCGGCTTCACAGCCCAGACCGTCGATCTTCGTAGCGAGAATAACTTTCATGTTAGCCATAACTCAGTATTTTTGGGTTTGGTGAGGGGGTGAGATACACGATTCCGGGGCATTTGTCAAGCAAAACCTGCAATTTTGATGCTCCGGGAGGTGAGATTAGTGGGCTACGGTGAGGTTTTCAGCCTGTTCGCGGGTGAGTTCGATGCAGTTCCAGGGGAGGCCGTAGCGGTTGAGTGCGTCCATGAAGGGGTCGGGGTCGTTCTGCTCCATGTTGAATACGCCGGAGCCGCTCCAAGTACCGGAGAGAATCATGCGGCCACCGATGGCGGCGGGTACGCCGGTGGTGTAGGAGATGGCTTGGGAGCCCACCTCGCGGAAGCATTCTTCGTGGTCGCAGATGTTGTAGATGTAGAGGGCTTTGTAGCGACCATCCTTTTTACCTTGGATGACGCAGCCGATGCAGGTGCGACCGTGGGTGGTTTTGCCGAGGTCGCCGGGGTCCGGGAGTACGGCTTTGAGGAATTGCAGGGGGATGATTTCCACGCCGTTGTACATGACGGGGTCGATGCGGGTCATGCCGACGTTTTTAAGGACGGTGAGGTGGTTGATGTAGTTGGGGGAGAAGCTCATCCAGAACTGGGCACGTTTGATGGTGGGGATGTGCTTAACGAGGGATTCCATTTCCTCGTGGTACATGCGGTAGATTTCGTATGTGCCGACGCCTTCCGGGCAGGTGAAGGGCTGGTGGAGGCTCATGGCGGCGGTTTCCTGGAAATCGCCGTTTTCCCAGTGGCGGCAGGGGGCGGAGACTTCGCGGATGTTGATTTCCGGGTTAAAGTTGGTGGCGAAGGCTTGGCCGTGGTCGCCGCCGTTCACGTCGATAATGTCGAGGTACTCAATCTCATCGAAGTGGTGTTTGAGTGCCCAGGCGGTGTAGATGTTGGTTACGCCGGGGTCGAATCCGGAGCCAAGGAGGGCGAAGAGGCCGGCTTTTCGGAAGCGGTCTTGGTACTCCCACTGCCATTTGTATTCGAATTTGGCCACATCGCGGGGTTCGTAATTAGCGGTATCCATATAGTGGCAGCCGGCTTCCAGGCAGGCATCCATGAGGGGGAGGTCCTGGTAGGGGAGGGCGACATTGAGCACGAGAGCAGGGCGGATTTGGCGGATGAGTGCCACTGTGGCGGCTACATCGTCCGCATCCACGGCATGCGTGGTGATGGTGACGCCTTCGCGGGCGAGGACATCGGCGGCGATGGCATCGCACTTGCTCCGGGTACGGGATGCCAGATGGATGTTTTTGTAAACATCCGACATCTGGGCGCACTTGTGGGCCACCACATGTCCCACACCACCAGCTCCGATAATGAGTACCGTGTTGTTCATAACGCAGGCGGAGAATGCCGCATAGTGGTATAGAAGTCAAGCAGAAACGCACTGCATGCCGCGTTCCGGGGTGGTGCTTCCCCGGCGTTCTCAGAATTTGAGAACGCCTTGGAGTTGGAATACGAGGGCTCCATCCCTGCCGGTGGAGTGGATGGGGTTAAAGATGTACTGGAGGTCCGGCTGGAGGAAGAATGTGGGGGTGAGCTGCAGAACGGTGCCTAGCTCCAGCCCATACTCATCGTGGTGTTTCGCGGGGTTTTCCGTGGCGGCGGGGCGTTGCCAAAGGAAGCCTAGGTAGACTTGCTCGGCATTGCTGCGGCTACCCCAACCGGAGCTGCGGAAGGGGGCTTGCAGTACCAGGCCGGCCGTGGCGGCAGCTTTAACGCCGGTGATGGCGGCGGCATCCGGGTCCATATATCCGCAGCGGGTGAAGAAGCCAAGGTGGGAGCTGCGGCCCAGTTGCTGCTGAAAGTTGATGGCGCCGCCGCAGCCGCTGCGGCCTTCGTGTTCGGTAAGGGTAAATTGGAGGCGGTATGTGCCCGGGCCGAGGCCAAGGGAATCCTCGTGAATAAAGCCCAGTTCCGCAATGTGTACCCAGTTTGAGGAGCTGATGCGGGTGAGGGGGTTCTGGTTCACCCCGGCGGAGGTGCCGGTAGTGGCGTACATGGCGTAGAAATCGCGGGTGGGTTGCCAGGCGGTAAGGTAACCCCAGTTGTTCCACATGAGGGGGAGGCAGGGGTTGTACCCGAAGGATTGGTTCATGAGTCCGCCGGCCCAGGAGCCTGTGTAGGCGTTCTGGTCGAGGTAGTTGCTGGTGTCCAGTGTGCCGGCCATCATGACCCAGCGGCCATTCAGCCCGCTCCAGCCTAGGGCCAGTTCCGGCAGGAATACGCCCTTGCCGCCGCGCAGGCTACCCTGCGGATTGCTCAGGGAGCCGATGCTGCTTTGGGCGCTGCGGCGGCGTTCGTTAAAATTGGTACCGATGCCCCAATCTGCCTCGTAACTCAGAAAGAGGCCGTGGGAGCCTCGGGGGTTACGGTACAGGAACCATTTGCCGGTGAGGCAGTTATTGAAGGAGGAGAAATCGCTGCGGTTCCGGTTGGGGCGCGGGAGGATGCCCGTGTAGTTGTACGAGAGGGTGAGGTCGTATTGCAGGCCGATGCGGCTAAGGCGGTGTTTTACCCACTGGGCGGAGGTGGAGAGGGCATCCTTCCCCACCCATTCGCAAGGTTCTGCACAGGTGTTACCGGGCACGAAGATACCATCCAAATACGGCATGAAGCGCTGGGGGGAGGCGGGGAAGAAGCGGCGGGAGGCGTGTGCGGCTGCATCGTCCCGGCGGGTTTGGCGCACAAGGTGGGCGGTGGTGGGCACGCCCATGTAGCGGCGGGAGATTTGATGCTTGGCGGGCATGCCATGGTGTAGGCTGGCGGGCACGTGTGTTTCCGGCAAGGGGGCTTCCCGCCAGCCGAAGGCGGTATCCCAGTATTCGGAAATGGGGGTGGTGGTGGGCGGGGCTCCGGCAGCTAGGGCGGCAGTGGCAACGAGGCAAAGGATGGTCTTTTTCATGGTGTTGTGGAGTGCGACACAGCGGCGGGGCATGTTGTTCCAAAACAATTAGATGCGGATTTAGCGGGTATGCAACGTGGAATCTCATTGACTTTGAGCAAAACTTGCGGCATAATCCCACTATCAAATCAACTTTTACCATGTCATTCAACATTCAGAACGTCGAAATCGGTGGTCAGGAGCCGTTTTTCCTGCTGGGTCCCTGCTCTCTGGAGAATGAAGAATTCGCCTGGGAAATGGCTCGTTCCATTAAGGAAATTTGCACGCGCCTGAACCTGCAATTCATCTTCAAAGCCTCCTATGATAAGGCGAACCGCACCAGTGTGAAGAGCTTCCGCGGCCCCGGTATCGAGGAGGGTTGCCGTATTCTCTCCGAAATCGGTAAAGAGCTGCAAATACCTGTGGTAACGGATGTGCATACCGAGGAGCAGGCAGAATACGCCGCCCAGTATGTGGACCTGCTGCAGGTGCCCGCTTTCCTGAGCCGCCAGAGCGATTTGCTGGAGGCATGCGCCAAGACGGGGCGCCCCGTGAATATTAAGAAAGGGCAGTTCCTTGCTCCGTGGGATTGCAAGAACATTTGCGAGAAGATGGAGGCCTTTGGTTGCAGCCGGTATATGCTCTGCGAGCGCGGCACCTCCTTCGGCTATAATAATTTGATTGTGGATATGCGCGGCATGTACTGGATGAAGCAGTTTGGCTGCCCGGTAGTGTTCGATGCCACGCACTCCGTACAGCGCCCGGGCGGGCTGGGCGGTGCCACCGGCGGCGACCGCGAGCTGGCTCCGGTGCTGGCAAATGCCGCCATGGCCGTGGGTATTGATGGTGTGTTTATGGAAGTGCATAAGGACCCGGATAATGCCATGAGCGATGGCCCGAACCAAGTATACCTGAAGGATTTGGAAAAGATACTGAGCAACCTGATGCTGGTGCGAAAGGCATACCAGCAGATGGCCTGATGCGCCACCCCACCCTCCCTGCCGTGAAACACCTGCTGCCCACTCTGGCCGCTGCGGCCGCACTGCTCCTGCCCCATGCCTTGGGGCAGATGCCGGCGGACACGGTCAAACAGGGGGAATTCCCCGGTCTCCAGCTGCTGCCCCCGGGCAGTGTGATTGAGGGCATCTCCCTGCCGCGCTACGATAACCACCGCGTTTCCGCCCTGCTACATGCCGCCCGCATGATTATCAGCACCCGCCAAGTGGTGCAGCTGGAAAAGCTGGAGGCTCAGCTGTACAGCCGCGCCGGCAGTCGCACCTATATCCGCACCGGGAACGTGGCGTACGATTTCGGCACGCAGCAAGCCGCCACCACGGGGGATGCCAGTGTGCAGGACGAGCGTTTCAGCGCGCAGGGCAAGGGGGTTATCTTTAGTTCCGCCACGCGCAAGGGAATTCTGCTGGGACCGGTGCGCACCACGGTATCCGCCGCTGTTTTTAACCGAGCTTCTAAAAACGAGCAGCCATGAGACGCACCCTGATGATTGCCATGGCAGCTACGGTGCTGCCCGCCATTGCCGCCACGCCCTCCCCGGAGTGGTTGCCGGCTGCGCTGGAGAAGGCACACACTGCATTTAGCCGGCACGATGCCGCCGTGCAACAAGTGCAAGAGGATTTAGCCGCGCTGGGGGTGAGCTTACCTGCGGATTCTGCCCCTGTTTCGGAGGAGGCACCCTCCGGGCAGGACAGTGTGGCCACCTGTGAGCAAGGTCTCTTTTTCGATGCTGCGGATTCGCGCCTTATCTACATGGGGAACGTGAAGCTGCGGGACCCGCGCCTGCTCGTGCAGGCGGAACACCAGCTGCACATCTGCCTTACGGAGATGCTGCTGGAGGATAATGAGGAGCGCACGGATGCCGCGCTGGATGATGCCAACCAAGCCCGCGGTCCCCGCCGCACACAAAAAGTACCCCGGGATGAGCAGCGGGAGCAGGCACCTACCCCCCTCCCCGCTCTGCAAGGAGAGCCTGTGCAGGTAAGTGCATGGGATGCCGTGGTGGACGTGCGGAATAATTCCATCCTTCTGTACAGCCCCGCAGGTGGCAAGGGTGTGCGCTTAAGCCATGGGGATAATCGGCTGCTCATCGAGACGGATGCCACCCACCCTGCCCGCTTGCTGGCAGATGAGGCAGGAAACATCCTGCTGGAAGGGGCACGCATTCACATGCAATTTGCCACCCGCCAAGGTACGGGCACACTGGAGACGACTAAGCAGGCCTATTACCACTCGGAGGAGGCCATGCTAGTGCTGCCCCATGCCGCCATGCTGGTGGCACCGGAGGGGCGGGTAAGCTGCACGGAATCTCTTTCTCTCAGCCTGCTGCGGGAGGAGGAAAGCCGCCCGAAGGCACAGGTTTTTCTGGGGCAGTTCAGCGGCATGCGTTTCCAAGGGATTAACACGGCTCGCGCCAGTGGCGGGGTGGTGGCAGAGCTGGCAGCTACTGCCAAGCGCCCGGCCACCCAAGCCCGGGGAGAGGAGTTGATGTACGATGGCCGTACCGGGGCTGCCGCCCTCACGGGGGAGCAGTGCGAACTGGTGTACGGCAAGAGCCGCATTCTGGCCAACGAGGGGCTGCACTTGCTGCCCAATGGGGATTTGGAACTGCGGGGGAATGATATTCGCGGCAGTTACGAGCGCCCCGCTGCCTCCGGGAAGGGGGAAGCCATTTGCGGCACTTTCCAAGCCGGGGGAAATGTGATTTTCCGGGCAGGCACGGGCATTGTGACGGCGGATTCCGGTTTGCAGGCCAGCGATGCGGAGGGCAGTTTCTCCTGCATGGGACCGGCGGAGTTGCTACTGCTGCCGCATCCGGAGAAGAAGCTGCGCCCCCGGAAGGCCGGGGAACCCAATCTGGCCATTGCAAGTTACGGCGGGGTACACCGTGTAAAGGCAAGCGGCGCGGTAAAAATTCAGCGTTATGTGCCGGGCAGCGATACGCCCGAGGCGCATATTCAGGCGGAGGTACTCCAAGCGGATTTGGAAACCGGGCAGTTCTCCCTCCTCGGCACGGCGGATGCACCCGTGGTAGCGGATTTCGAGAGCAACCATTTGGAGGCACACCCCCTGCCTACCGGGCCGGCCAGTTTGCAGCTACTGCCTAATGGGGATATGCTGCTGCAAGGGAGCCGCATTCTGGCCACCATGCAGCAGGATGGCACTGCCACCACTGCCACTTGCGAGGAGTTTATCCGCCTTACGCGGGCAGAAAACCTGCTAGAGACGGGCAGCTCTGCCCGCCTTACGGGTAAACAGGGTATCTTTACCACGCAGGGTCCCCTGCGCGCCATCCTCTCCACGGATGCCACGAAGAAACCCCGCACGGGACGCTTAGCCCACCTTTCCTTCCATTATAACGGCATCCGCGAGCTTTCCACAGAGCGCGGCGGTACTGTGCAAACACCGCAGGGTTCCATGCAGTGCAACGGACCCGTGCATGTGCTGATGGCACCGGAGAAAAAGGGAGAACTCGGTGGCTTGCTGCGCGCCACCGCCAGTGGCAAGGTGGCCATTGCCGGGCGGGATTCCACCGGGCGCATGCTGCGCGCCACGGGCGATGAGCTGGTGGTGGATGCCGAAACGGGGGAGAAGGTACTCTCCGGCACTCGAGTTACCCTGGGGGATGCTTTTAATACCCATATAGCCTCCGGTGTGGGCGCAGCCGTACGCATCGATGCCCGCAATAATGCCCGCATTACCGGTAGCCGCCACTCCACGGCTGCCACAAAGATTCACGAACAAATCGACCGCCAGCAAAAAATGAAGGCGGATAAAAAATAATTTCCCATAGAAAGATTATGAATATACTGCTCGAAGCCAAGGGGCTGTGCAAATCGTACAAGGAACGCCAGGTGGTAAACCATGTGAGCCTTACGGTACACTCCGGTGAGATTGTGGGACTGCTGGGGCCGAATGGGGCCGGCAAGACGACTTCGTTCTACATGGTGGCCGGGCTGGTACGCCCGGATGAGGGTTCCGTGGATTTCTGCGGGAAGGATGTTTCCGGGCTGCCGATGCACTTGCGCGCCCGCTTGGGTATGGGCTACCTGCCGCAGGAGGAATCCATTTTCCGCAAGCTGACGGTGGAGGAAAACCTAATGGCCATTCTGGAGACGAGGGCGGATTTGAACCGCCGCCAGCAAAAGGAAAAGGCGGATGAGCTTTTGGAGCGTTTCAACATTACAAAGCTACGCAAGAGCCAATCCATCCAGCTTTCCGGCGGGGAAAAGCGCCGTCTCACCATTGCGCGCGCACTGGCGGCCAATCCGAAGCTGCTGATGCTGGACGAGCCTTTTGCCGGTGTGGATCCTATTGCCGTGCAGGATATTCAGCACATTGTGGCCTCCCTGCGGGAGGCGGATGGGCTTTCCATTCTGATTACGGATCACAACGTGCGCGAGACGCTGGGTATTGTGGACCGCGCCTACATTCTCTTCGAGGGCAAGGTGATTAAAGAGGGTACGGCGGATGAGATTGCCAACGACCCGAAAACGCGCAAGATTTACCTGGGCGAGCAGTTCAAAATGTAATGGCTTTCCTGGAACTGCAGGATGTGTGCGTGCATTTCCCTGTGCGGAGTACATGGGGAACCACCGGGGAGGTGGTGCGCGCGGTGGATGGGGTGAGCCTTTCCGTGCAAAAGGGGGAGGTGCTGGGGCTGGTGGGCGAATCCGGCTGCGGCAAGAGTACGCTCTCCCGCGCTATTATGCAGCTGCAAGCCATAAGCTCCGGCCGCATTCTGCTGGAGGGTACGGAGCTAAGCGCCCTGCCCGCGCGGGAGATACGCCGCCGCCGGCTCGATTTCCAAATGGTGTTTCAGGACCCCTATGCTTCGCTGAATCCGCGTTTCAGCATTTTCAACACACTGTGCGAGGCACTGGGGCGCCGCTGCCCCCTGCCCCGCGCCCGGCGGGAGGAAGCCGTGGCGGCACTCATGCAGCGAGTGGGGCTGGCACCGGAGCATATGTACAAATACCCGCACGAGTTTTCCGGCGGGCAGCGCCAGCGCATTGCCATTGCGCGTGCCATTGCTCCGCAGCCTGCCCTCCTGCTGGCAGATGAACCCGTTTCTGCGCTGGATGTTTCCATCCAGAGCCAAATACTCAACCTCCTCACCGAGCTTACGCGGGAGATGGGGCTCACCATGATTTTCATCTCCCACGATTTATCCGTGGTGCATTATTTGGCGGATAGTATAGCCGTAATGCGGCGCGGGCGTGTGGTGGAGTATGGTGCTGCGGAGGAGGTGTTCCGCCACCCGCAGCACGAGTACACCCGCAGCCTGCTGGAGGCGGTGCCGCGCCTGTGAGCCGCCCGCCCGCTTCCCTGCCTATCAGCGTGTGCGGCGGTATGGACCATCCCCCACGGAAAGCACCTCCACCCGCACGGTGTCCAGCCCGCGCACATAAAAGCCCAAATCCTTAGCAATCTGAGTGCTTACATCAATAAGGCGGCCGGGAATATAGGGTCCGCGATCCGCCACTCGAGCGATGCAGCTCTTGCCCGTGCGCGGGCAGGTAATCCGCACTACACAGGGCAGCGGCAGGGTGCGGTGCGCGGCATAAAGCTGGCCCCGGTACAGGCGCTGCCCAATGGCGCCGATGTGGCCGTTTGCCTCGTAGTGGGAAGCGATGCCCTCCGCGCGATAATTCAGGGCATCCTCTACGCTCATGGGTACATAACGCTGGCCTTTGACAGTATAGGGGGCTTTTTTATAACCTTTGTACACCGGCCATTTGTTGATGAATCGTTGCTGCTGGCAACCCACCATCAGCAGCATGGCTGCCACCGCTAAGAGAGAGAAAAAACGTACCATACCTGTATGCTAACACAACGGGGCAGAAATCTCAAACTGTTTTGTAAGGTGCGGGTATATTTTCCTATTGGCAAAAGCGGAGGAATGGGTTAGAATGCGAGTGGTATTCTTAATCTACCGCCCGATGAGAAAATTTTTTACATACATGCTGCTGGGGAGTTTGCTGTGCTGTGCCGCAGCCGTGGCGGATACGCCGCGCAAAAAGAAGCGCAAGAAGAATCCGACCGCAGCGTACGAGCAGTTTTTAATACGGAGTAACTGCCCCTATTCTCTGCACGAGGCGGCCACCATGGGAAGCCCGGCCGCAGCGCGAGCCCGCTTGGAAGCGGGGGATAAGGTGCAGGCTCAGGATGAGCAGGGGAACACTCCGCTGCATTTGGCAGCTGCCGCAGGGCAAACGGAAATGGTGCGCCTGCTGCTCAAGCATGGGGCCTCCAAAAACATGCTGAACAAGGCAGGCAAAAGGCCTGCGGATTATGCCACAAAGGAATCCATTATCAAGCTGCTGAAATGAAGACTCTGCACCGCTATTTGCTGATGATGTTGTTGCTGCTCGGCTTGCAGATTCCTGTGGAGGCACAGGGGGGGCGCTGGGTATCTCTGGATGGTGGCGGGGAGGAGCGCAGCCTCTCCCGCTCTGCCAAGAAGAAGCGTAAAACGCGCCAAAAACTCTCCACGGGGAAGAAGAAGGAGCAGCAGGTAAGCGTAGTGCCGCCGCGTACGGATTTTTCCCGCCTGAATGCGAAGGGACGCCCGGTGGAAAGAAATTACCGCCAGCGTGAGTACAAGGCTTACTACTCGCTGAACGATATGCGGCGGCTCTACAAGATAAGCCACTACTCCTCCTTCGAGAATCCCACGGGTATCCTCTTCCGCAAGGGGGAAGAGGCCCGGTTTCAGGTTTCCGCTAATGCCCCGGCAAACCAGCTCTTTCTGGTGCTGAAGGATTGGGGAGAGCAAGGGCGCACCAGCCGCATTCCCCTGCGTGCGGGGAGCAACCCGATTACCATCCCCCAGGATGGCTTGGCCTATATCGATTACCGGGATGCGAACCCGAATGCTGCCCCGGCGGTGAGCATCGGCATTAGCGGCGGAACGATTAACGGCGTTTTTACGCAGCACGATAATGCCCTTACTTGGAAACATATTCTGGAGAAGGCACAAGGTGCAGGGCTGGATATGGTGGGGGAGCGTGTGCAGCTTCTTTTCCATGTGGAGAGTTTGCGGAAACACTGCCCTGCCAAGGGGCCGGAGTTGCTCCGCCTGTACGATGATATTGTGCGGGAGGAGCAAACCATTATGGCTTGGGATAGGGATGGTGTGCATCCCGGCAACCATGTGATGGGGCATTTCTCCTGGCAGGGTTATATGTTTGCCGGGGGGCTGGGTGCCGGTTTTCACTACAATACGAGTAGCACCACTAATAATCCGGATAATATGCGCGATAGCGGTGCCTGGGGTGTGGCGCATGAATTCGGCCACATTAACCAGGTGCGCCCGGGGCTCCTCTGGGCCGGTACGGGGGAGGTAACGAATAACATTTACTCCTCATGGGTTAATTATCGCCTCAACCCGAATAATCTGCGCCTGGAACACGAGAATTGCCCCACGCTGGATGGCAAACACCTGCGCGGCGGGCGTTTCGATTGCTATGTGAATGCTGCCATTGTGCGGCGCGAGTTGTGGCAATTCCTAAGCGGGCCGGATTCCGGGGTGGATAAGGTACCCAATGACCACCCGGGGGACCACTTCGTAAGCGTGTGCCCCTTCTGGCAGCTCATGCTCTACATGCGGGTGGTGCTGGGGAACGAGGATTTTTACCCGCACATATACTCCGAGGTTCGCAAGGCGGATGATTCCAAGCTCACACACGGGGAGATGCGTGTGCGTTTCTTTAAGTTGGCGTGCGATGCCGCACAGTTGAATCTTTCCCGCTTTTTCACGGAAATCGGCTTTCTGGCGTACATGAATCGCTGGGTGAAAGACTATGGTTCCGTCCACATGACGATTACAAAGGAGATGTGCATGGAGGCCATGGCTCATGCCGCACAATACCCGGAACCGGAAACAGACGTCATTTACTACATTAACGGCAATAATGTCCACATTTTCAAAGAAAAAGCAAAGGTAGTAAAAGGACCGCACTTCCAGCCGGATTCCACTACGGGAAAATTCACTATACCGGCGGATAGTTGGAAAAACGCCGTAGCCTTCGAGGTATACGGCGGAGAGGATGAATTGCTGCGGGTATGCCTGCTGGGGCTGGGCCATCAGGATAACCTCTCCACGGAAATCATCTGCCCGCCGGGTGCCAAATGCGTCAAAGCCGTGCAGTGGGACGGCAAGCGCTATGTGGTGGGCCAATTCTAGCCCCCGCAGGTGTTAGAGATATAGATTGCTAACACCTTCCACGCATGCGAAAACGATGGGCGTATGCGTGCTAGTGTTGCAGACCGATTGGTAGAAATGATGGTGGCGGCGGGAATTTGCCGCATTTACGGCATGGCGGGGGATTCTCTCAACCCGCTCATGGAGGCCTTGCAGCGCCACCCACAGTTGCAATGGGTACCGGTGCGGCACGAGGAAACGGCAGCGCTTGCAGCAAGTGCGGAATCCCAACTCAGCGGGGGCATAGCCGCTTGCTGCGGAAGCTGCGGGCCGGGGAGTATTCATTTGCTCAACGGGCTGTACGATGCCCACCGCAGCCATGCTGCCGTGCTGGTGCTGGCAGCACACGTGCCCACGGTACTCATGGGGAGTGGTACTATTCAGGAGATTCACCCCACTCTCTGTTTCCGGGAATGCACCGCGTACCTGGAGCTGGCCACCTGCCCGGAGCAAGCCGTGGGCGCCATGGCACAGGCGCTCCGCACGGCGCGGGCACAAAGAGATGTGGGGATGGTGGTGCTGCCGGGGGATGTAGCAGCCATGCCGGCGGCACCTTCCTTGCCCGGTGGAGAGCTTGCGCCGCTGCCGGAGTCCTCCCTGCTCCGCCCCACGGAGGAGGCTCTGGAAAAATTGCTACGGTTGCTGGCGGAGTCCCCGCGCGTGAGCTTTTTATGCGGTGCAGGCTGTGCCGGGGCTGCACAGGATATTATTGCACTGGCCGGACGCCTCAAAGCACCCATAGCCTACACCCTGCGCGGCAAGGAAATCATGGAGGCGGAGAATCCCTATGCCGTGGGCATGACGGGGCTGCTGGGCTGGGGCGGGGCGCTGCATGCCGTGCTGGATTGCGATGTGCTGGTGCTGTGGGGCACGGATTTTCCCTACCCGGAGTTTTTACCCCGGCAGGCACACATGGTGCAGGTGGATACGGATGCGGCAGCACTGGGGCGGCGGGGTAAGCTGGCATTGGCTATCCATGCGGATGCCGGAGCCACGGCGCGGGTGCTGCTGCACCGGGTACCCCCCACCCGGGCGGATGATTTTTTACAGCAGAGTCTCAATTTTCATGCGCGCGAGGTAGCGGCCATTTCTGCTGCATTTCACCGGGTGGAAGAGCGGGCTGCACTGCGCCCGGAGCTTCTGACTCGCCTACTGAGCGACCATGCCGAGACGGACACGATTTTTACGGTGGATACCGGCACACCGGATATATGGTGTGCGCGTTATTTACAGGCCGGGGGGCGGCGGCGCATCATCGGTTCCTTCCGGCATGCTTCCATGGGCTGTGCACTGGCCATGGCCATAGGGGCAAAATCCACTTATCCCTCCCGGCAGGTGGTAGCACTGTGCGGGGATGGGGGGCTGGCCATGCTGGGGGGAGAACTTCTCACCCTGCTGCAGGAGAATTTGGCGGTAAAAGTGCTGGTATATAATAATTCCGAGCTGGATTTTGTGGCACTGCAACAGCGCGGGCAGGGTATGCCCCAAAGTTTTGGTACCCGGCTGCGCCCTACCCATTTTGCTGCGGTGGCAAAGGCTATGGGTATGGCGGCATGGCGGGTGGAATGCGCGCAGGAGCTTATTCCTGCCCTGCGGGCTTGGCTGGCTGCCCCGGGGCCTGCCTTGCTGGATGCAGCAGTAGATAGCCATGCCCTGCCCCTGCCACCGGAGATGAGCTACATGCGTTCTCTGGGTTTTTGCCGGGGGATTGATGAGCAATCTCTCCATGGGGAGCTGGATAGCGTAAAGCGCCTGCTCTTCGGGAACAGGCGCTTCTTTCTCTAAACTTTTGCAGCGGGTGCTTTTAGGAGAAAAGCTCCCGCAGGTAGCGGAGGTAATCCCGCCGGGCATCCTCCGGAGCCAAGGCACGGGTGGGCTTTTGGTAGCCCTCCTGCTGAGCGGGCTCGCCTGTTTCCTCCTCCTCGTCAAAATCCTCATCCGGCCAGGAGAGTTCCATCTCCGGGAAGGCCGGGCGCACACGGCGGGCGCGCACCACGAGGTTTTGCACGCCTTTTTGATTGCCGAGAGCCACTTTCCCGGCTCGGCGGGCAGTGAGGATGCGGTTCCGGGGGTTATAACACAGCACCTGTTCGCAGGCCATTTGCTGGGCAAGTGCCTGAAGGGTGCCATTATCGACATTGTCTTTTCCGCAGCCCAATTTATCTGCCAGCACGGCGGCGGCAAAGGGAGTCATCTCGAATGGGCCGGTAACGCCCACGGCATCCACACGACCGCCCAGCAGCGGAGTCACGATGTCCACCCCGCTTTTTTTCGTGGTTTTCCAAAGCAATGTGGCGGATTTGGTATTGTACTTCTCGATGTAGAAATACTCCTCCGCCAGCAGGTATGCAATGGCTTGCAGCGGGGAAACGCCTATGGCTTTCTTAGCCTCCTCCTGTAATTCGGAGATGAGCCCTTCGTTCAACACAATGGCCACGGGTTGCTCGTTCCCTTCCATTTCCTGCATCACGGGGTCTTCCACCTCCAGAATATCTGCCAAGCGCGTGGCCATATCGGATACGGAGCCTTCGGCTTCCTCTTCACCGGCCAGCACAAAAGCACCCACTTCCTCCCCCTTGTACATGAGTACCACGGCTTTCCACCCGCCTTCCAGGGAGAGGCAAATGGCATCTCCCTGCTTGCGGGTACCTTCGAAAGTGCTGAGGACGTCCTCCGCCGAGATGGCGAAGGCTGTTCCCACAGCGCTGAGGGCAAGCAAGAGGAGGGAGATAATGCAGCGAATCATAGGGCTTTGAGAAGAGGGGGGAGGGGCTTACTTGTAAGATTTCATCAGGCGGCGGATATAGCGCTGCATGGCCGGCAATTTCTTTTCGATGCTCTGTGCCAGTTTGAATTGGTTGCGGGCACGGATGAGGTTATGCTCCGGCTTTTCCACGCGGAAATAGCGGTCGCCATCCAAATAATCCGTCAGGAAGCGCATACCGATTTCCACGGTGATGAGCCAGCCGGCAAAGGCAAGATTCTCCACTTCTGCCGGGCAGAGGAAATCGTGCGCGGCATCCAGATACCCCTCCGCAAGTGATTCGAAGAAGGGCATTTGCATGTATACTTGGGAGAGGTCTTCCTCGTCCTCCTCGGCCATGCAGGTGGCCGTGCGCACCATATCCCCGAAATCGTACAGAGCCAAACCGGGCATCACTGTATCCAAATCGATAACGCAGACGGCATCATCCGTTTCCTCATCCAGCATCACGTTATTGATTTTGGTATCGTTGTGCGTAATGCGGGTGGGCAGCTCCCCACGCTGCTGCATATCAATCAAACGGCTATACTTATCCTCCCAGCCGCGAAGCAGCTCCAGCTCTTTTTCGCACCGGGCACGGCGGCCCATCACATCGGCCTCGGCACTGGCAAGGAGGTTGGCATAGCGTTTCGGGGTGTTGTGGAAATCCGGGATGGATTCTTTAATATCCTCCGGATTCATATCGCAAATAAGCTCTTGGAAGGAGCCGAAGGCATAGCCGGCTTGGTAAGCCTGGCGTGTGTTTTCCACCACATCGTAGGTATGGGTGGATTCAATGTTGTTGTAGCAGCGCCACATGCCGCCCTCCTCCGGGAGGTTAATGTAGTTGCGGCCACCACGGGCAGGATAGAGGGTGAGGGTTTGCCCTGCGGCATATTGGCGGCGGCGCAGCAGCTTCCACGTAATGTGGCGGGTTACTTTCTCCACATTGCGCATTACCTGTGCGGGGTCTTTGAACACGTAGTCGTTAATACGCTGGAGAATGTAGCGCTCCTCGCGGCCATCCTCGTCCCTATAGCAGGCTCGATAGGTGGTGTTAATGTGACCATTGCACAACTCCTCGCCATAGAGGAACTCCCCGCTAATGGCGAATTGATTGCCGATACGGGCAATTCTCTCCGCCACCGGGCCGGTGGTATGCTTTGTAATCATGGCTCTTGCAGGATAGTAAGAAAGAGAGAGAAAGGGGGGCTATACCTGCTCGCTCAGCGCCCCTTGCGAGCAGGGGCAGCACCGCCGCCGGACGGGCTGCTCTTCTTATCTGCCGGCAGTTGGATGGGCATGAACTTGGGCGCGTTGCGAGTGGTATCCTTCACCACTATGGTAATCTGGGACTGGCGGTCGGACACAACAAAGGTGGAAGCCTTGAGGCGTTTCAGCTCTTTGCTGCCGGGCTCTGCATAAGAGAGGAGGAAGGAAACCTTCTCGCCATTCTTCTCGCCCTTGAAGGACCAGGAGTTCTTATCCGTCACGCCCTCACTAGAGTGGAACACGCCGATGGTGCTGACCTCTTTATCCTTGAAATCCCCGGATTTAGAGACGGCCATTTGCAGCGGGTAGGAGGAGAAGTTAATCACATGCACCCCTTTGCGCGGGAAATTGCCCTCGTTCACAAAGATGGTGCGGGGCTTACCCGTGCCGGGTACAAGAATGCCCACATGGCGACCGGAGCCGGGGGCATCCTCAACCACCAAGTAGGGAGGCGGCAATTTTTTAGCTTTCGCGCCCTTATCTCCCGCATCCTCCTTGGGGCTGGGGTCCTTATCCCAGAAGCGGATAACGCCATTGATGGGGCGCACCCGTGCGCTGGGTACACGGCTACCCACGTTAATCTTGCGGAATTCCTTACCATCCTGATAATACAGGGGGGAGGGAACCGTGCCGCCGGAAGGGGCGCATACTACAAAACGGATACCGGTGCGGGCCTCCGCCTGCTCACCGGCAGCGGCTGCTCCACCGGCAGCACGAGCGGAACGGCTCTGGGCACACAAGGGCATGGCCAGCACGGAGGCCATAAGGAGAATGGGCAGAATCTTCATAAAACAACAAATAAGAGTACGGGAAGATAGTATATCACCCGCCTTACCAAAGCAAGCAGAAAATGGCTCCGTGCCTTTGTCGGCAGTGGAAAATTCCCCTCCCTGCGCCCCGGAATGCCACATTTACGCTTTTCCTTAACAGCTATCCCGTGTTACTATCTTTGCCGATAAAACCATGCCCAGTATCTTCCTCCTCTTTGGCGGCAGCGGCCGCACCGGTCAAATAACGGCTCGCGCCGCTACCCGCGCGGGCTACCAGCTGCTGGCTCCCTCCCATGTGGAATGCCCCTTGGAGGATGCGGAAGCCGTATCGGACCTCGTGCTGCACAGTAAGGCGGCCGTGGTGGTAAACTGTGCGGCTATCAGCGGGCTGGAGGCCTGCGCCGCTAATCCCCTGCAAGCCCATTTGGTGAATGCTGTGGCACCGGCAGCCATGGCCTTAGCCTGCCGCCACACGGGAGCGCGCTTCATCCACCTCTCCACGGATTATGTGCTGGATGGCCGCCGCGCCGGGTTGAAAAACGAATCCGCCAAGTGCCGCCCCGCCGGCTGGTATGCCGAGAGTAAGCGGGAGGGGGAGCTGGAAGTGCTGGAGGCACTGCCGGAGGCACTGGTGGCCCGCGTTTCCTGGATATGCGGGAACCCGGCGCGCCCCGCATTTGTGGAGCAGGCACTGGCGCGTGCCCTGCGCGGGGAGCCGCTGGCTGCCGTGGCGGATAAGTACTCCCTGCCCACGGATGCGGAGGATATTGCCCGGGTTCTGCTTTCTCTGGCGGAGGGGGAGGCGCACGGCATTCTGCACCTTTGTTCCCTCGGGGAGCCATGCAGCTGGTGGGAATGCGCCCACACTGCCTTGCAGGAGGCCGTGGCCTGCGGAACCCTGCCGGCCATGCCTCCCTTGGTTCGGCAGGAGCTGGATAAAGTGCCTTTCTTCCGCGAGCCGCGCCCCCGCCATACGGCTATGGATGCCACGCGACTCTTCACAATGGGTATCCCCATGCCCACGGCCGATGAGTGCGTACGGCGGGTGGCACGCCGTTTTCTTGCCGCACTCACCGGGTGCTAATGCTTGCGCCGCCACCAAAGGTATTTTTTTCTTGCCCGAAATCCGGCGCATGTTAGAATGTAAACATGTCGCTGCTTACACTGCTTCTCTCCTTGCTTACAAGCCTGTTACCCGTGGCGGACCAGCTCCGGGGAGAGGCGGAATCCGCAGCACCGCCCGAGCTGCCGGAGCGAGAGCTGGTGCTGGAGCTGCTGCCCGATGCCGCCCCCATGAATGGGCGCGAGGAGGAACTCATGCATGCAGCCATTATCCAGCGTTGCGAGGATGTGGGGCTGCGGGGGCTACGCCTCCGCCAAGAGGGGAAGCTCTTCCGCCTCCATGTGCGGAATGGTCTTATCCCCACCATGGAGGAGTATACGGATACGCTGGATGATTTGGAATATACCCTGAATGCCCGCACCACACTGCGTTTGCTGCGGGTACATCCGGATTCCGGGCAGTTGGTGCAGGATGCCGCTTTGCAACAGGCCTTGGTCGAGTACGAGAAGGCCATGGTGGCTTATGAGGATGGACACGATGCGAATACCCCACGGCCTTCCCTGCCGCCTCTGCCCGCGCGCCTCAATGGGTATATGCTGGCGGAATGGCGCAAGATGAATGGGGAGGATAGCGCCTGCGTGTTTGAATACTTAGTAGTGCAACACCCGGAGTTCGCCCGCAGGGAGGGCATTCTGATTACGGAGGAGATGGTGCGCCGCTGCCGCCCGGATTCCTCCCGCCCGCATTGTGTGGAGGTGCAGCTCTCCCACCGGGGAGCGCACACGATGGAACGCCTTACCTCCCCCATGCACATGGGAAAACAGCGCCTCGCCATCATTATTAACGGTACGGTTACCTGCGCCCCCATTATCCATACCCCACTTAGCGATGAGTTCACCATCTCCGGGTTAAGCCGGGAGGAGATTGACCAACTCGCAGCCGGTTTGGCACTGCCGCTGCCGCGCCCGGTAAAGGTGCAGCGCAAAGCCACCGCCTCCGGCATCTGATTTTTCCGGAGGGAGTATATTACCCGGATGACGTGTTGTGTACTTGACGCGGTGTGAAAAACTGGCAGAATGAGCGGGTATAATCATCCGCACACGTTCATGTTCCAGTTTTTACAGAATATCATCCACTCTCCGGCCTTTTACTTCTGCACAGGCATTCTGCTCATTGTCCTGTTTTTCTGGTACTTGGCAGCGGAGCAGGACAAGGTAAAACGCAATGCCGGCACCTTCTTCATTGTGGGGCTTTCGGCCTTTTCGCTGCTCTCCCTGTTCCTGAACGGCATGCACTATGGTATTGATATTCGCGGTGGTGTGGAGCTTACACTGGAGGTGCAGCCCAAGATGGATGACCACGGCTCCATGGTACCCCCCACGGAGGAGGATATGCAGCAGGCCTGCGATATTCTTAATGAACGTTTGAATGCCACCGGCACCAGCGAAGTGCAAATCCTCCACTCCGGGAATAAAATCCTTATCCAAATCCCCCAGCAGGATGCTGACCCCGATAAGAATAAGGAAAAACTGGATGCCATGGTGAAAATGCTCACCAAGATGGCCAAGCTGGAACTCCTCTCCGTTTACCAGGGCAGTGAGCATGTGATTGCGGACCCGGACACGCAGGCCGCCATTATGGCTTACGAGGAGAAACTGGCTGCTTACGAGGCAGCCGTGGCTCGCGAGGATAAGAGTGCCCGCAAGCCGGCCATGCCCCGCATTCCCTCCAAATTCGGGTTGAATGATTACATGATTCTGCCCTATCCCCACATTAACGAGGAGACGGGCCAGCCGGAGCTGGACCGCCACGGCCGCCAGATTGTGGAGTACATGGTACTGCAAAAACCCTATGCCGCCATGCAGAGGGATGTGTACATTACCGGTAAGGAAGTTTCCCGCGCCCAGCCGGATTATGTGCGTAAGGGCTATGTGGATGTGGTGCTTAACCGCACAGGTGCTGACCGCATGGGACGCCTTACGGGTTCCATGCAAATCGGCCGCGACCGCCTGGCCGTGGTACTCAATAACCAAATTAAGTGCGCCCCGGTGGTGCAGGCTGTGCTGCATAAGGATTTCAACATCTCCGGCCTGAATGGTAAGGGAGAACCGGAGGATATTTCCAAAGCATTGGCTAACCCCCTCTCCAGCGATTTGAAGGTGGAAGGCCGCAAGGATGTATCCGCCCAGTTGGGGCAGAGTGCTCTGGAGCAAAGCGGCGTGGCCGGTATGGTAGGTTTGGCTGGCATTTTCCTGTTCTGCTATTGGTACTACCGCTCCGCCGGTATGGTGGCCATGGTGGGTCTTACCTTCAATGCAATTGCCCTGCTGGGGCTGATGAGCCTGTTCGGCTTTGTGCTTACCCTGCCGGGTATTGCCGGTATTGTGCTGACGATGGGCGTGGCTATTGATGCGAACGTGCTTATTTATGAACGTATGCGCGAGGAACGCAAACAGGGGCGCCCCTTCATCATCTGCCTGCGAAATGCGTACGAAAAAGCCTTCTCCGCCATTTGGGACTCTAACATTACCTCCCTCATCACGGCGGTTATTCTGTTCTGGATTGCCAGCGGCTCCATCAAGGGCTTTGCCGTAACCACGAGTGTAGGTATCATCACCTCCCTCATCGGTGCCGTGGTGGTTACTCGCGTGCTTTTCTTCTGGGCGGAGCATATCGGTTTGTTGAAGGAGTTTACCTTCTCCCGAGCCCCCTTCGAGGACAGCAAATTTGACTTTATGAAGTACCGCCGCCCGGCGATGATTGCCTCTGCGCTCATTCTCCTGCTGGCTTCCGCCTATTGCCTCTTCATCCGAGGGGAAAAATCTCTGGGTATCGACTTCGTGGGCGGTTCCACCTCCACCTATGTGGTACCGGCCGATAGCCTGCTGGACTATAAGCAGGTGGAAAATACGGTGAACAGCATGACTCTTTCCAAGGTACCCACCGTGCAGGAATTCTCCAGTGCCACGGACCGCAGCATCAAAATCCGCTGCGCTAATAAGGAGGAAGCCCTTGCCATCGATACCCAACTGCGTACCGCCGTGCCCCATATGAAGGAGCTGGAAGCTCCCTCCGTGGAAGAGGTGAGTGCCTCCCTCGGCTCCGCCTTCTTCAAAACGGCTTGCCTGGCTCTGCTGGTCGGTATGCTCGGCATCACGATTTATCTGGCCATCCGCTTCGAATGGTCCTTCGCCATGGGCGCACTCGTCTCCACCGCGCACGACGTACTGGCCATCATCGTACTCGTCATCGTCATGGGCACAGAGCTGAGCATCATCCACATTGGTGCCTTCCTCACCGTGGCAGGTTACTCCATTAACGATACCATCGTGATTTTCGACCGCATTCGCGAACGCCTTCGCATAGCGGACGATAAGGAACACTTGGAGGATATTATGAACCAAGCCATCAACGAGACACTCTCCCGCACGCTGCTTACCTCCGGCTCCACGATTGCGGCTCTGGTGGCCTTGCTGGCACTGGGTGGGCCCTCCATGTGGGATTTCTCCATCACCATGTTGCTGGGTATCTTCGTGGGCACGTACTCCTCCATCTACATTGCCTCCCCGGTAGTGCTGTACTTCTCCCGCAAGAACGATCTTCGCAAGGAAATTCAGGAAGCGGAGGAAGCCTAAGACCACAGCCTCTCTCCCCATGCCGCGCCGCCTTCTGCACAGCTTGCTGCTGCTCTGCATTGCAGTGTTCGGGGCGGCGGTATGGGGTTCTATCGACTGCGGCAGTAAGCTGGCGGAAACCGGGCTTTCGGCAGAGGAAGCCACCCGCCTTCGGCATCTGATTTATTTTCACTTTGGCGTAGCGCAGCTGGCACTGCTGGCCGGCGTACTGCTCCTGCGGCACCGGCACCGCCGCTGGAAGCGCTATTACCTGCTCATTAGCTACAACGAGCAGGGCATGGATATAAACCCGCCCGGCATCCGCATGCCGCGCTGCCATGTATACCGCTGCCACTTGGGCAATTTGCAGCAGGCGGCCTTGCCCCCGGCGGATGCGCCGGTACTGGTGTATCCCATGTTCATGCTCAGCGGGGCCAGCAGTGGCCGCAAACTGGTGCAACTGCTGGGGGAGGCATACCGCGCCCGTGGCAGCCGCATACCGCGCCTGTTTTACCAGCCGGTGCTGGGAGCTTCCCCATGGCTGCCGGAAGCGGCAGCAGCTCATTTACGCCCCATGCTGGGACAGCCCGGCACGGGTATTCTGGTGGTAGCGCACGGCAGCACACTGCCGGAGCCACCGCCGGAACCTGCCTTGTTCTGCCGCCGCCTGCGGGAGCTTCTGCCCGGGGTGGAGGTGGCACTGGGCTATTTCCAGCAGTGCCCGGAAGCGGCGGAGTCCCTTGCCTCCATGCAGGCACAGCATGTGCTGCTACTTCCTTTCCTGCTTACGGAGGGGCTGCACACCCGCCGCGATTTGCCCACGCCTAAACAGGCAGCCGCCTGCGGAAAAATACTTACCCGCCTACCCGTAGTCACCTCCCTGCTGCGGGAGAAAGAGACTGATACCCTCCCCCCCACCGCATGAAACTTGCCCTTAAAGTAACCCCCGGTGCCCGTAAGAATGAGCTTTTAGGCTGGGAGGAGGATTACCCCCAAGTAGGGCGCGTGCTGAAGCTCCGCATTGCCGCGCCGCCGGTGGAGGGGAAGGCAAACAAGGAGATTGTGGCCTTTCTGGCCAAGTGCCTCTCCCTGCCTAAAAATACCGTGGAATTGGTGCATGGTACC
This sequence comes from Akkermansia sp., assembly GCA_017521405.1. Classification (GTDB taxonomy): domain Bacteria; phylum Verrucomicrobiota; class Verrucomicrobiia; order Verrucomicrobiales; family Akkermansiaceae; genus Akkermansia. Next base: position 24,197 of record JAFXCP010000032.1, read on the forward strand.
TCCGGGCGTATCAAGCTCGTTTCCCTCCCGGAGGGTACGGACCTCTCCCCTCTGGGCTAAGATAATCTCCCCGCGCATGGGGATAATCCCGCATGGGCGGAATTAAGCCTTGCGGCTGCATGCAGAATCGGGTAAAATGGCGGCGTGAGCTATCAGGTCTTTGCCAGAAAATACCGCCCGCGCACGTTTAAGGATGTGCTGGGGCAGGAGCATGTCGTGCGAACTCTCTGCAATGCCATCGAGCAAAAACGCTTGGCGCATGCCTACCTCTTTGTGGGGCCGCGCGGCACGGGTAAGACCTCCACGGCGCGCATCTTTGCCAAAGCACTTAATTGCAGCGGCGGGCCCAAAGTGGATTTTGACCCGGAGGAGGATGTGTGCCTCGAGATTGCCGAGGGGCGCAGTCTGGATGTGCTGGAGATTGACGGTGCCTCTAACCGCGGTATCGATAACATCCGCGATCTGAGGGATAATGTGCAGTTTACCCCCACCCGCGGGCAGTACCGCATTATCTACATCGATGAGGTTCACATGCTCACGAAAGAATCCTTTAATGCGTTGCTCAAAACGCTGGAGGAACCGCCCGCACATGTGATGTTCATCTTCGCCACCACGGAGCCGCACAAGATTCTCCCCACGATTTTATCCCGCTGCCAGCGTTTCGATTTGCGCCCCATTCCGGCGGAAATCATTGCCCACCACTTGGTCAACATTGCCGCGAACGAGGGCGTGAGCCTTACGCTCCCGGCAGCATTCGCCATTGCCCGCGTGGCGGATGGCGGCATGCGCGATGCCCAATCCATGCTGGACCAGCTTGTTTCCTTCTGCGGGAATAGTATTGATGAGCAGCATGTGAACGATATCTTCGGCGTAACCAGCCGGGAAACCGTGGCACGCGCTCTGGCTTACCTGCTGGATCGCCAGTTGCCCAGCCTGCTGCACCTCATCCACGAGCTTTCCGAAGCCGGGCGGGATATGGGCCAACTGCTCTCGGAAATCATGGGTGCCGTGCGCGAGCTGCTCATCAGCAAGGTAGCCCCGGAGGAAGCCTCTTACTCCCTGCCGGAAAACTGGCGCCAAAGCCTCACGGAGCTACTTACCCGCACCCCGGCGGATAAAATCATCCGCCTCATGGAGGTTCTCTCCGCCACGGAGGAACACATGCGCTGGAGTACCAATAAACGCCTCCACCTGGAAATGGGCCTCATCCAAGCCGTGCATTCCCTGGCAGAGGCCAATATAAGCGATATTATCCGCGCACTCAACGGTGCTCCCCTGCCGGAAACCCCCATTGCTACAACCCCACTTCCGGCAGTATCCCCCTTCCCGGTGCAAACAGCCGCCACGCCGCCCCCTGCGGAGCCGCTGCCGCCGCCACCCGCACCGGAACCCACCCGCCCGGAAGGCCTGGAGGTGATTGATGATGCCCCGCCTGCCTTCGATGTGCCGGAGGAAGTAGAATCCTGCCTCCCCGCAGAGGAAGCCCCACCCGCTTCCCCCCAAGGAATGACTCCCCAACTCTGGGAACAACTGCTGGCTCAACTCCGGGAACGCTCCCCCCTGCAAGGCGGTATGGTGGGCCATACACTCTTTACCGGGGAGGACGATGGCCTGGTAACCATCGCCATCCACCCGGAGGATATGGATACGCGCGATGCGCTGCTGGGAGAAACACTCTCCGCGCTCATGGATGAACTGTCACCTGCTCTGTGCGGCCGCCGCATCACGCTGCGGCTGGTAACGGACGATACGGTACCGCCCCCCATGGTGGAGGAAGCCCCGCCGCCCCTCCCGCTGCCGGTGCCTTCCCCCAAACCCAAGCCCAAGCCGGAGCCCAAAACGGAACCCGCTAAAACCCCCACTGCCCCTCCCAGCCTGAGACCCACCACCGAGGAGTTCTACCACGACCCGCTCGTGGAGCTGGCCCTCAAAGAATTTCACGCCACCATCATCAAATAAACCCACTTGTTCACCTCCCATTATGAACCTCCAAAAACTCATGAAACAAGCGCAGGCCATGCAGGCCAGCATGGCACAGGCACAAGCCCGCATTGCCGAAAAGCAATTCACGGCCGAGGCCGCCGGTGGTAAAATTAAAGCTACCGCCGATGGTAATGGCATGATTACCGCCTTGAGCATCGACCCCGCCGTAGTGGATCCGGATGATGCCGAATTCCTCCAACAGCTGGTTCTCAAAGCCGTGCAGGATGCCATTGCCGGTGCCAAGAGCCTGGCAGAGGCGGAAATGCGTAAAGTAACGGGCGGCCTTGGCTTCCCGATGTGAGTTTCCCACCCTCGCCCCATGTTTACCTCCTTCCCCAAGTGTGCCGCAGCGTTAGTGCTCACCGCCGCCATATCCGGCACTGCTCCGGCAGAGCCGGTGCTGGTGGGTACTCTTTCCGCCAAGGTGGTGCCGGAGCAAGTGGCCACGCTCAACATGGAGAAAGGCTTGGTGAGCGATTTGGCGGATGCTTCCGCACGCTTGGAAAGCGGCAGCATTATCGCCATTCTGGATAAGGAAGCCACCGAGCAGGAACGAGAACAGCTGGAACTCCAAATCGCCACGGAACGCATGACTCTGCGGGATGAGCTGCTGAAACTTCAGGAGCGCCGCAAACAGGTGGAGTTCTACCTGAATCTCTCCCCGGGAGAGCGCAAGTACGCCACGGATATGCACCAAGAAGGTGCCCCGCCCACCAAGGATTCCCTCCGCGATATTAAGGAGCGCGAGGAGCTGCTCAAAAAACGCATCGACTCCACCCCACGCCTCAAGCGCGCAGAATTCGAGCGCAGAGTGGCCCGCAAAACCCTGCGTATGCCCTTTACCGGGCGCCTGCAATACCATTTTACCCTGCCGGAGGATATAAAGACTCCCTTTGAATACGCCGGTGTGGGCGGTCACGCCTTTGCCACAGTATGCGATGATTCCGCCTATTACATTACCCTCAACATCAGCAAAGCGGAGCTTACCCAACTGCCGCAGGAAAATTTCAGTGCCCGCATTAACCTGCCCCAAGGCAAAAGCCTGAGCGGCACATATTCCCACCACCGCGTGGAACAAGGCGGCCAAGGGGATATGCTGGTGTATTTCTTCCGCATCGCGCCGGAGGAACATGCCACAGCCCATTCCCTGCTGGGCAGCCACGCCCGCGCAGAATTGGTGTACAACACGGATAAACCCGTGCTGCGTGTGCGCAAAATGGAGCTTATTACCCACCCGCAGGCCGCTTCCTGCGAAAACTGGGAACAACTCTGCCGCCTGGCACACCCCAAGCACCATGTGCTGCTTATCGGGGAAACGGATATTATACTTACCCCCGTAGAGGAATAGACCCACTGCCATGGAATTGCGCTGCGAAAACATTTCCTTTTCATACAGCCGCCATGTGCCTGTGCTGCGGAACTTTTCGCACACCTTCCGCCCGGGTATCACAGTGCTGAAAGGCTATTCCGGCTCCGGTAAAACCACCTTGCTCAAGCTCTTGGCCGGGTACCTCAAGGTAAACCAAGGCCGTATCCACACCCCCACGGGTATCTCCATTACCAGCCGCCGCTACCGTAAGCGGGACGTGGCCTATATGTTCCAAGGTATTAACCTGCTCCCTCTGATGAGCGTGGAGCGCAACCTACGCCTCGCGGCAGAAATGGCCGTGCTGCCCTCCCGCAGCTGGAAACCCCGCTGCGAACAGCTCCTGGCAGACCTCGGCCTCTGCGAACTCCGCCACCGCAGAGCCGATAAACTCTCCGGCGGCCAAGCCCAGCGCGCCGCACTGGCCCGCACCCTCATGAAGGATGCCCCCACCGTCCTGCTGGATGAGCCTACCTCCGGCTTGGACGATGCCAATACCCTCATCATCAAAAAACTGATTCAGCAGGATGCCGCACGGCGTATCTGCATCATCAGCACGCACGATAGCCGCCTGCTCGACCTAGCCGATGAAATCATTGATTTTGACAGTTCTGTACCTTGCTAAGGACACGATTCACCGGTGGTTTACCCGCGTTTCCAGCCCATTGGCACGCATTCTGGTGGTGTTCTTTCTGGCACTTTGTGCCCTTTGTTTTCTGGGCAGTTATGTGATTTCCGCTAAGGTGGTGCGCGATAAAATCCGCAGCAGCGGAGGCGATATTGTAGCCATTAGCTCCTTCCCCCGAGAGGGGCAAATCCTCCCCCTCCCCACGCAGGAGGAATGCAGCCGCCTGCTCAACTCGGACTCCGTGGCCATACGCTCTGCCGGCCACGCCAGACTGAATAAGGAAAGCAACATCCCCCTCCTTACCTACGATTTTAACCGCGCCGCACAGATGATGCCCCTGCTTGCCCCCGGCGGCGGTCCCACCCTCCTCTGCACCCCGGAAAGCGGCCTGCGCCCCGGCCCGGCAGATGTTTCCGTGCAACACACGGAATGGACTCTCCCTGTTCGCATCCTTCCCGCAGAGCATCTCCTCTTCCGCGCCACGCAGCAGAAAATGCTCATCCTTGTCCCGCCGGATGTTCTTTCCTCCCTCACCGGAGATAAACACAGCTCCGGCATGGTGCGCCTCCTGCTCCGCCTCAAAGAATTAAACAGCTCCGCAGATTTGCACAAGGTGGAAAACACCTTCCGCTGCCTCGCACGCTTGGAAGGTATCCAAATTTTCACCATCTCCGCTGCCGGTATGATGGAGGAACTCGATATTATTCTGGGTAACCAAACACAGTGCCGCGCCACATTCTGCCTGGGTATTGCAGGCATTGTGGGTATTCTTCTCACTGCTCTTGCCGGTATGGAATACCGCCAGAACGAATACATCTATACCCTGATGAAGAGTTTCGGCATTCACCCGCTGCTGCTGGTGGGCAGTTTTATTGCAGAAAATCTGCTGCTGGTAGGCTGCTCCTTTGCAGCGGCTCTGGCCGTCTTTATGCAGTGCCAGCGCATTATTGTAGCCCAGTTCTTCAAAATGGGGCATTATTCCCTCAGCCTTGCGGAGATTATGCCGGAAATTCAACTCATCTGCGCCACGCTGCTGCTTTGCGTCCTCATCTCCTCCCTGCCCATTATCGTTGCTACTCATAGAGAAATCGGCCGCGTGCTTAAATAATATTTTTGTCATTATGCCTCATTTTGGTGTTTTGGGCTTGAATCCTCGCTTTTTTGTGGTAGAAGTAGAGGAGTTATTTGCCTGACTTCCCTTTTCCGAGAAGTTCGGATACTTTCAACCAACACACAATCAATTAATTACTATGGATATTCAAGTAGCAGTCCTTTGCGACTACGCCGCCGATTATCAGGGTAAGCTCTGCATCCAGGGTGCCTTTGATACTCTGTTCGCCCGCCAGTTCCCCGTCATCCACCCCGCTTGCGCTCTGGCTCTCCGCCTTTGCCTTACCCCGGAGGACGCCGGTGACCACAAGCTCGGCATCTCCATTGTGGACGAGGATGGTACTCCCCTCGACAAGGAGCGCATGCCCATCGTGGGTGATTTGAAGGTGGACCTCCCCGAAGGTGCTGCTTTCCTTACCCGCAACCTCATCATGAACTTCCAGGGGCTCCGCTTCGAGAAGACCGGCAATTACAGCATCGATATCACCCTCGATGGTGAGCTGGTTTCCCGCACTCCCCTGCGCCTTGTCATGGTGCAGCAGCAGCAGGCCTAAGCCTCTATCCCCTTCTCTCTAATCCCCCGGCCACTCCGCAGCCCTGCTGCGGGGTGGCTTTTTCTTTCTATATATTCTTCTTAATCAAGTAAAACATTTTTATGTTATACGCATCTTTTCCTTGACATTTCAGTAGGATTGATTTATTTGTGTCCGAGAGGGAAAGATATATGACAAAAAAAGACTATACAGCTACCATTCGCGTATCCCCCTATTCCATGGCAATGATTGATGCCGCCTGCCGCCACAGCCAATCCACCCTGCAACAAGCGCTGGCACACGTACTGGCCAGCCGCAAAGCAGAAGAAGAAGGGTATTTGAAGCTTACTCTACCATTTGAAGTTCTGGAGGAAGAACAATGAAAATACCCCGAGTAAGCATCGTGGTAAAGCACCATGGCGGGATAGATGCATTGGAAGAAAGCATAAACTCACTTCTCCGGCAAACACTGGAGGAATGGGAACTACTGTGCATCCACCATACAAGTGAGGAACCATACAACGGAAAGGCTGCGGCAGATATTCGCGTGCGAAGCATCCACGCAGCATACAGGGACCACAGCGGCTGTGCCCACGTGGGACTGCAGGCAGCACATGCACCCTATGTACTCTTTCTGGAAGAGGGGGACACACTGGCACCGCAAGCACTGGAGGAGATGTACCGGGCTATGGAACACAGCACCCACCATGCCATCATACCCTTCTCCCCGGGGGAGGATATACCCGCCCCATGGGGCAGGCTGTACCGCCGGGAAAGCATTTGCCACAAACGCTGGCATGTATCCCTGGCCGGCTACCGGGCACCCACGCAGTGGGCGTGCGAAGCAGAAACACTGCCGGATTCACTGTACTTCCACCGGGAAAAGGGAAGTAACACGACAAGGCGTCTCAACGAATCCGAGCATATTTTTGCGGCATATCTGCACGAGGTGTTCAACACCCTCTGCCGCCGCGCCATATAAGGCAAGCGCCTCAATCCCCTAAACGGAGAAGCTCTAAGCGCCGCACCATGCACTGGTTGAGTTCTCCGTTTGCATTAACACAAGCGGGCGTGTAACAAAGCTCGAAACAGTGGGTACCTGCCTCCAAACGGCAGGTAAGAGCCGTGCTGTGGGTATAAGCATCCCACGCACCCTGCTCCGTGTGGTGGGGCATAAGAAGTATACCGGCAGGCACACCATCCACCTGTAACTCACGCAGGGCACAAGTATCGCCATCGCGCAGAGAAGCTGTCGCGTTAGCATAAAGAACCCGCAGGCGGTACGTACCGGCAGGCAGCTCCGCCTCCTCAAAACGCAGGCGTGCTGTGCAGGGGCGCGTATCCAGCCATGCCTGCCCATGCTCCACCGAGTATTCCGCCTCCTCTCCCACCCGGTGGGGCGCCAAGCTATACTCGCTTCCCGGCAGGGGGCAGCAGAAAGGACGGCTTAGAGAGGAGCAAAGGCTCCCGGCACCAATGGCCTGCACACTGTACTCGTGGTACGCCGTGGGCTCCGCAAGCGGGCAGACGGGCTCCAAGGTGGTGGAAAAAGCTACACCATCCCGGTACACGCAGTAGGAAACGGCACCGGGCACCTCCTGCCATACCAAACGCTTCGGTCCGGGAGTGGTCCACTCCGGGGTGGGGAGGTCCTCCGTGGCACGCGGGGGCGGCGGGGCGGTCTCAGCATCCTCTGCGGGCATAAGCTCCAGCTCCACCACCACATGCCCCTCTGTATCCAGCGGTATCACGGGAGCAGCAGGTTTGCCATTCACCATCACGGACCACACTTCCGTTCCATAGCCATTCAGGTGGATATCCAACACCATATTGCGGATACGCAGCCGAGTAAGCCAATGGCTGCCGGCATATTCCTTAGGCACGCACGGGGCAAGCACAAGGTTATTCCCCTCGTACTGGAGGCCAAAGAGGCCGTGGTAAAACACCCCAAGCATACCGGCCACACTCCAGAGCTGGCGGTCGGAATTAAGGAGGGTATCCGCCGCTGCCCCGGTTTCCGCATGGAAGTTTTCCTTATTCGTGCCAAAGGCCATGGCCGCCCGCAGCATGGAGGAAAGGCAGCGCCCTGCCCCGGTGCTATCCTGCTGCTCCGCATGCGCCAGCAGCACATAAGCCTCCACAAAAGGCCATATAGCGCGGTTGTGGTACGCCTCCGGCAAGCAGCTCTTGTACGGGCTGAATACGGGTGTACCGTATGGGGAACGCGGCAGGGATTGCAGCACTTGCTGGGCATGCTCCCCCGCCAAGCCGGAAAGCACGGCCAGGGCCGTGGCAAGAGCATCCGTGCGCTCATCGAGGTACCCCTCCGCCGTGCGGAACATGCCAAAACGGCATGCACCATTGCTCCAGAAACATTTTCGCACCTGAGCAGCCAGCTCCGTAGCGGCGGCGGCGGCTTTTTCCGCCTCCTCACTGCGGCCAAGCTGCCGGAGCATGCGTGCCAGCAAACGGCGGCATATATAATGCAGCACATTAGTACCAAAGGCGTAAGAGGAGGCAATATCCGCCGGAGTCATCCAATCCGGGTAGCTCTGGTCGCGCCAATCCAAGAAGGAAGTCTCCCCGGGGCGCAGAAGTGAATCCGAGCGCAGCACGCGCGCATCCTCCTCAAGCGTACGCACCAGAACCTCCACGCACTGCTCCAACCAGGCATCATCCCCGAGTACCTCGTACACCGCCCACACACCCATGGCCCATACCACGCGATCTGTGGAAACAGGCCAACCGCCGCCCGTGCCTGTATCCTGCAACACGCGCCCCTCCGCCACGCGAGCATCCAAACTGGCGCGGCAACACTCCGGCAGGGCAGCAGCAGCCCCCAGAGCAGCGGCATAAGCGATATCCCGCGTCCAAACGGTGGACCAATTTGCCCCGGCCAGCAGGAGCCCCTCCGGAGTGCGGTTCTGTAAAAGCTCCCAAATGGCCATGTAGTATACGGCCCCCAGCACGGGGATGGAACCCCGGTAACGAGGCGTATCCTCCGGCAATTCCTGCGGCAAATGCAGCTCTTGCGGGGGGCAGCCTTCCCGTGTTATCCGCAGGCAGGTGGGGAACACCAGCTCCGCCACCAGCCCGGGCTGGATGAGCCGGTGGGTGGTAAGGCGGTAGGCCTCGCTCTCGTACAGGAGCTTTTCTGCGGCGGGGTCTGCCATGCAGGGTGGGAAAGTACAATATTCACAAAATAGCGCCGGGCACATAGCCCACCCCCTGCGGGAAGCGGGTGGCCAGCTCCTGCACCATCGTGCTAAAAGCATCCACCTGCTGGGCAGCCATGCCGGTATCCCCGGCATTAGCATCGTAAATCTCCTGTATCTCCTCGCGGGAGAGCGGGAGGCGAGAATCCGCCCCAAGGCGATCCAGCAAATCATTCGCGGAGATGCGGCCACTACGCAAATCGTCCGATACTGCCACGGCGTGCTCCTTAATTACCTCATGAGCCGTCTCACGCCCCACGCCGCGCTTCACCGCCGCCATCATAATCGTCGTCGTCATCAGGAACGGCAAGTAGCGATTCAGCTCCGTCTGCACCACCGGGGCGTACACACCCATTTGGTCCAGAACGGTAAGGAAGGTTTCGAACAAGCCATCAGCAGCGAGGAAGGCATCCGGCAGCACGCAACGGCGCACCACGGAGCAGGACACATCGCCCTCATTCCACTGGTCGCCGATAATGCCGCCAATCATGGTGAGATGCCCCTTCAGGATAGCATGGAAACCATTTACGCGCTCACAAGAGCGGGGATTCTGCTTATGGGGCATAGCACTGGAACCGGTTTGCCCCTTGGCAAAACCCTCCGTGCAAAGCTCGTGGCCCACCATAAGGCGCCATGTTTTGCAGAAACTGCTGGGGCCGGAAGCCAAACCCACCAAGCCGGAAATAATCTCAAAATCCAGAGAGCGGGGGTATACCTGCCCCACGTTCATCCACTTGGATGCAATGCCGAGGTGGGCGCAAATGCGTTCCTCCAGCTCCCGCACTGTTTCCGGGTTCTTGCCGAAGAGGGAGAGCTGGTCCAGCTGGGTACCCACGGCTCCCTTAAGCCCGCGCACGCGGTAGCGCTCCATCATGCTCACCCAAGCCCATGTCCAATGCACAATCTCCTCGCCGAACATGGAAATGCGCTTGCCCATCGTTGTGGCCTGTGCTGCCACATTGTGCGTGCGGGCGGCAAACACCATATCCCGCCAGCTCTGGGCTGCGCGGGACATGCGATCCAGCACTGCCACAGCCTTATCGCGGATAATCTGCATAGCGCGCCATATTTGCAGCTGCTCCACATTTTCCGTCAAATCGCGGCTCGTCATCCCCTTATGGATGTGCTGGTGGCCGGCCAAATCGCAAAACTCTTCGATACGAGCCTTCACATCGTGCCGAGTGATGCGTTCGCGAGCGTTAATCGAATCCACATCCACCCGGTTTTTTACCTCTTCGTAAGCATCGATAGCCTCTTGGGGAATATCCAGCCCAAGGTCCTTCTGCGCCTTCATCACGGCAATCCAGAACTCGCGTTCCAACACAATGCGGCCCTCGGCGGACCAGATGTCTTTCATCGCACCGGAGGCATAACGTCCGGCCAGCACATTCGGAATAGCATTCATGAGCGTATGTACGTATTGTGTAGAATGGATAAGAGTATAATATGGCAGAATAACCGCCACGCAGCTTAGCATCTATCCCCGCCCATGGCAAGTGCAAAGTATGTGTGCCCCCTCCCCCGGCAGCGGTATAGCGAAATATAGCACCATATAAGAGAAATACGCTATATTTCGCTATACAAGATACACATTGTGGGGGGAAACGGGAAAAGCGGCGGGGAGGCACACTCACTCTTTTCTGCTTGAATTTCAGGGGGCAGTATATTAAACTTCTTCTGTTATGTTAGATGCCATAGATGCCTTTTTGAGTGCGAGCTGTGATTTTTTGTGGGGTTATATCCTCCTTTTCTGCTTGCTGGGCACACACTTGTACCTTACCTTCATTCTGCGTTTTCCGCAGCGCCACCTGCTGCAAGCCATGCGGTACTATTTTAGCCGGAACGATGGGCACGGCGGCGGGCACATCTCCCATTTCTCCTCCCTCATGGTATCCTTGGCAGCTAATGTGGGCACGGGAAACATCATCGGCGTGGCGGTAGCCGTAACTGCGGGCGGTCCCGGAGCGGTGCTTTGGTGTACTCTTACCGGCGTACTGGGCATGGCCACACGTTATGCGGAGGCGCTGCTTGCCATTCGCTACCGCCGACTGGATGCACGGGGTAATATCGTGGGGGGGCCCATGTATGCATTGGAGTATGGGCTGCGCTGCAAATGGCTGGCGGTCATCTTCGCGTTGCTTACGGCCGTGGCCGCCTTCGGCATCGGCAATATCACGCAGGCAAACGCCATCTCCATGGTGCTGCAAAGTAGTGCCTTGAGCATACCCGGCTGGGTAACGGGTAGCGTTACCTCCCTGCTGGTGGGGCTGGTGCTGCTCGGGGGGTTAAAAGGCATCTCGCGCGTATGCACTGCTTTTGTACCCAGTATGTCCGTGGTGTACATTGTGGGCTGCGGGCTGGTGCTGGCCATCCATGCGGAGTATATTCTGCCTGCGCTGGAAACGATTTTCCGCTGCGCCTTTACCGGGCAAGCGGCCGCCGGTGGTGCCGTGGGTTCTGCACTTATGCTGGCCATGCAGAACGGCGTGAAACGCGGGTTGTTCTCGAACGAGGCCGGTATGGGTTCCTCCCCCATCATCTCCGCCCCTGCCCGCACGCCGAACACCGTGCAGCAGGCGCTTGTGGCTTCCACCGGCCCCTTCTGGGATACCGTTGTCATCTGCACCCTCACGGGTGTGGTTCTCACCATTTGCATGACGGCCCACCCGGAAATGGTTACCATGGGAGATGGCGAGCTGCTCACCTACCGTGCCTTCGGCACCATTGGCAGCCTGGGCAGCTTGCTGCTCACCATTAGTTTGGCCACATTTGTACTTTCCACGCTGCTGGGCTGGTCGTACTTTGGCGAGCGTGCCTTGGAGTATTTGGGCGGGCAGCGCCTTATTACCCCGTACCGTGCCTTGTGGGTGGTGGCCACTTTTGTGGGTTGCATTATTCCCCGCAGTTCCATTGTGTGGAACTTTGCGGACTGCGCGAATGCGCTGATGGCGCTGCCCAATCTTATCTGCCTTGTGGGGCTCACTCCCGTGCTGCTGGCGGAAACGCGCCACTATCTCTGGCAGAATCGCCTCGATGAGAAAGACCCCACCCTTGTGGACCCCCAGGAGCATTAATTTTCCCTTCGCAACTAACGGTCAGAATTTTTCTTTGAACACATGCAGCCTCCCATGCATCCATACTTCATCAGTTCTTCCGGTTCCCGGTGAGGGAGAGAGCGCCGGAAACCACCCAAAGGAAGGACTGAGTTTCATAGGTAGTAAGTTGGGGCGGCAGTAGGCGAGAGCTTGCTGCCGCCTTACTTTTGTGCGTGGAGGAAAGAAAAACCGCTGCACCCGACAAGGGATACAGCGGTTCTCGAGCTTACGTTTTTTTGTGATTAAGCTCCCAGCTGGAAACGCTGGAAGGATACCACGGTGATGGTGTCGCCCAGCTTTTTACCCATATCGGCCACGAGCTTCTCCACGGAGATGGAGGGGTCCTTAACGAACTCCTGGCTCAGCAGGCAGCTCTGCTTGTACAGGGCCTTGAGCTTGCCGGGAAGAATCTTCTCCAGCAGGTGCTCCGGCTTGCCCTCGGCGATGAGCTGTGCCTTGGCGATTTCCTGCTCCTCGGCCACGAAGGCGGGATCCAGGGAGGAGGAGTCCACACTCTTGGGAGCGCAAGCGGCAATGTGAAGGGTAATGTCCTTGCAGAGGGCCACGAAGTCCTCGGCAGTGGCGGTGGCGGCGTTGCCGCAAGCCACTTCCAGCAGCACGCCCACCTTGCCACCCATGTGGATGTAGGAGGTAACGCTGCCTTCGCCAGCCAGTGTGTAGCGGCCGAACTTGCGGAGTTTCATGTTCTCACCAATGGCGGCACACTGTTCTGCGATGTACTTCTCCACGGTGGTACCATTCATGGGAACGTTGAGCGCGTCCTCCAGAGTGGTGGCGGCAGAAGCCTTGAGGGCGGCACCCACCTCGGCCACGAGGGCGCGGAACTTGTCGCCCTTGGAGCAGAAGTCCGTTTCGCAGTTAATTTCGTAAATGATGCCGTCCTTGCCTTCCACCACGGTGGCGACCACGCCTTCCTTGGCGTCGCGGTCGGCCTTCTTGGCGGCCTTGGCAATGCCCTTCTCGCGAAGGTACTTCACGGCTTCATCCATGTTGCCGTCGCACTCGATGAGTGCATTTTTGCAATCCATCATGCCGGCGTCAGTCTTGGCGCGCAGCTCCTTAACCATAGCGGCGGTAATTTCAGCCATTGTTTTGCTATTTGAGTAAGGGGGTTAAAAATTAGGGCTTGGTCTTGTTGATAGCTTCCACCAGCACGGAAAGGATGAGGCGGATGGAGCGCACGGCATCGTCGTTGCCGGGGATGGGGAAATCCACGGTGTCGGGGTCGGCGTTGCTATCGGTAAGTACGATGACGGGGATACCCAGGATGTGAGCCTCGCGGATGGCGATGTCCTCGTGGTCAGCACCGATGGCAATCATCACATCGGGAGCGCCGCCCATGGTGCGGATACCCTGAAGGTTGCGCTGGAGCTTCTCGCGCTCGCGGGCAAGAGCGGCAAGTTCCTTCTTGGACATGCTCTTGTACTCCGGCTGCTTATCGAGGTTCTCGAGGTAGTCGAGGCGGGAGATGCTCTTCTTAATGGTGGTCATGTTGGTGAGCATACCACCGAGCCAGCGGAAGTTCACATAGTACTGACCGGTAGCCTCGGCGGCGTCCTTCACGGCTTCCTGAGCCTGACGCTTGCAGCCCACGAAGAGAATCTTCTTGTTCTTGGCAGCGAGGTCGCTAAGGAAGGCGCAAGCCTTATCCAAGCACTTTTCAGTTTCTTCGAGGTTGATGATGTGGATGCCATTCTTCTGGGTAAGAATGTACTTCTTCATGTTGGGGTGCCACTTGCGGGTCTGGTGCCCAAAGTGTACACCGGCTTCCACCATCTTGGTAACGAGTTCGTTAATCATTGTGTATATATATGTTGTGTGGAACCTTATGGCAGGAACCACTGGTTTTTGGAAGGTGCTGCGCTTACGCCCCCAGCCCTCCGTTGTTGGTATTGCAGCATCAGCGGGGACGGGGAGGATACTCCCAACTCCGCTGAATGTCAATCAAATTCACGCGAAAACGTATTTATTTTTTACCGGCCATGCGTGCGGCAAGCACAAGGTAGGTAAGGAGTTTGGGGGTATCTGCCAAAAGGCGGCTAATGGCGGGGGGGAAAGGTAAGGCGCTGATGGCATCGGCCTTGATAGCGGTGCCGGTTTTCATGGCCTCTGTAACGAGTTTTTGGATGATGGCCACGGCTTCCTTATCGGCAAGGAGGATTTCCAATTCCTGCTTAATGCCTTCCGGGCAGTTAGCACGCAGGTTGGAGATGACTTTGTTTCGGATGGCAACGGCAGCAAGGTTTTGGAGGAGTCCCATGGTAATAAAAAGGAGTTAGTGTGTTTATTATAAGTATTTTTGGGGCATTTGTAAATAAAAATTCATTTTTTGGGGAGGAAGAAACCCCGCTGTTTCTCAGAGATGGGGAGCTGTGCCATTTCCATCACGCGGAGCATTTCTTCCCACAGGCGGCGGCGCTCTGCCAAATCACTGGTGCGGAGGAGGTAAGAGGGATGGTGGGTAACGATGACGGGAATATCCCGATAGTGCCCATGCTGCTCCTGATAAGCGGCCAGAGGCAGGTTTCCCCGCTGCAAAAGTCCGCGCGCGGCGATGACACCCAATGCAACGATGACGCGTGGATGAACAAGGCGGATTTCGAAATCCAACACGGGGAGGCTCATGCGTATCTCGCGTTCGGTAGGGGGGCGGGTGTTCAGGGTTTGGCGGGGCTGTGCCGGGCGGAATTTGAGGAGTTGGGTAAGATAAACCTCCCGGCGGGTAAGCCCCATGGCTTTAAGCATGCCATCCAACTTACCGCCGGCTTCCCCACAGAAGGGGAGGCCCTGTTTCTCGTCCGCATAGCCGGGAGCATCCCCCACAAACATGATGGAGGCGCGGATGTTCCCCTGGGGGAGGATGGCTTTTTCCCGCAGGGTGCCGAGGCTGCGAAGGGGCTCCCATGTGGGCAGCAGGCGCTGCATGTTTTGCCATGCAGCTTCCGGGTTCTCTCCGCCGGGGCGGAAGAAGGGTATTTCCTCCTGCTCTGTTTCCGGGGGAATGGCAGGGCTATCCGCTTCCACGCGCAGGCTGCTGAAGGCGACGGCAGGGGCTGCTTTTTCTTGGGCGGAGGCCTGAGGGGCAGCAGGCAGCGGGGGCAATACGGTGCTGCCGCGCCGGGCGGCCAGCATCCAGCTGCGGAGGATGGTGCGGGCTTCCTCGTCCACAGGCAGCCGCTGCACCCCCTGCTCCTGCAAGGCGTGCAGGTACTCCAGCACCATGCTGCGTAAGCTGCTACTCATCGCCGCAAATAGTACAATAAGGCGCCCCCGCTGTCAAGCGCAGCGGAGGCGGCGGGAATGGGGAGAGTGCAGGCAGCGGGCTTAGTCCTCGAGGGCTTTCATTTCCAGCTTGCCACTGCAGCCAAACCAGTGGTCGTGTGTGGTGACGCGCAGGCGTACTTCCACACGACCGCGTATGGGACCATCCACTTGGAAGGTGACGTTGCGGGTAATAGTGTCTTCCTCTGCATCCAGAGGCCGGCCTGCCATGCGCCCATTGATGAAGAGGCGGAAATCGCGAGCATCTAAGCGACCGCCTTGGCTGGGGATGATGGAGAATTCATACCGACCGGGGGATTTGACACTGCGAGTCACATCCACGCACCATTCTTTTTCCATGCGGAGTACGTTGTGGCTGTTATCGTAGTATCCATCGCGGATAACATAGATGTACTCCGGATCCCAATAGCGGCAGAGTTTTTCCGCACCTTTGCCGTATTCGGTTTCGGGGTCAATTTTAACCACGCGGCGGTAGGTTTGGAGGAGTTTGGTGCGCCAGGCTTCGTCCTTAGTGGTCCAGTATCTCTCTCGGTACACATAAGCAAGACCGGAGAGCCACTGCTGGCGCAGCTCGCGGTGCATATCTTTGTGCTGTTTTAAGATGTTTCGGATAAATTGCTCCGCCTCGTCAAAGCGGCGGTCGGCACCTTTAAGGGTGGCTTCCGAGCCTTTACCGCCATTCAGCACAGCGTTAATCTCCTCGTACATACCCATGTGGTCCATGCCATAGAGATAGCGGTAGCCGGTGACGTGGTCCGGGTCTTGCTTGTTGAGGATGTTGCGCAGCTCGCGGTGGCGCATGGCATCGTGCAGGGAAAGCATGGAAAGAGCTTCCCCGGCGGCAATGGCCGCTTCCGTCCCCTTGGTGCTGCGGGCGCGCTCCACTAGGGACATAAAGTCCGGCATGCTCTTGAGGGCACGCTCCACACCTTTTTTCATGCCGCTCACGGAGTAAACTCGCTTGCCTCTCCAGGATGCGAGAAAGGTGCCATCCGGGGCAGAGAGTACAGCGATGGGCAATTCGTAGCAGCCGCCGTAGGAAACCTGTCGCTGGCGGGGATGCTCCCCGGGCAGGTAACCCAGACGTTCATCAAACTGGCCAATGATGACAGGGAGTTCTTCTTTGGAGAGCTGAATCCAGGTTTGTACGATTTTATCCGTATCGGGCAACCAATCAGAGCCATGCCAGATAATGAGGGAGGGTTTGTTCTCCTCCTTAGCTTTCTCCTTCGTAGCGGGGGATTCCGGGAATGGGAGCGGGCTGGCAGCTATCTCCGGGGCAGGTTTCTCTGCCGGAGCGGGAACAGCATCTCCCTTGGGCAGAGGAATGGGCACAGGGAGAGGGCTTTCCGCAGGTGCGGTTATCTTCCCTTTCTTCGCACAGAAACGGGATTCCAACTCCGGGTAGTACAGGTATACTGCCACGCCACCCAGAGAAAGGAGGAAGAGGAAAAAGGTGAATTTCTTCATAAGTATCAAAAAGGGGGGGATTAGCTTTTCCGGGAATACAAAGCGTTATTCTCCATAGACAACGAAGTGGGAAATATGGGCAAAATTCGGGGAATTAGCGTTATCAAACTCAAGTTTAACCCATTTGCCGGAGGTACCTTCCGGGAAGCGAACGGTCCATTCTTGAGGTACGTTGCTGCTTTCCACCTGTTTGAACCAGGTGGCACCGTCCGAGCTGGTATACACTGCAGCGCGGGGCATACGGCTTCCATTCCCGGTTTTGCGAATAATGCAACCGGTAAGGAAAGTGGGGTGCTCTAATTCCACAATGAAGCTGGGACGAGCTTCCTTGGCTGTGTGGCATTTGCCGCCACGCAAAGTGGGTATGCTACTGTGCCATATCGGCGTATCCCACGAGCTGGTTGTGGATTGCCGGAATAGAACAGCGTGCAAAGGCTTGCCCGGCATGCTGTCTGCATTCTTCAAGGCAGGATATTCCGGCGGATTGGTGCCCAAACGTGCAGCACCTGCTGTGAGGGCTTTAAAAGCGGCAGCGGAGCGAGCCTCCTCTGCTGCAAAAATGGCCTTGCCATAAATAGAAGTCATTTTGCGAGCTCGCTCCTCGCTCATGGGTGCGGAGGCATCCCCGGAAGCAGCGGCAGCAGCAAAAGCGTTATTAAAAATTCGTGCTCCGGCAGAGCCTGTGCTAATATAAGTCTTTACAGCCCATTCCAACAATTGACCAAAGGTGGTGGAATCCTCGGCATTCATATGAATGCCGAACACTCGAGCAAGGAACTTTTCCCTCGATTTGAAATCCAGCATCATATCCGATTGCTTTTGCAGCAAATCTGCGGGCTTCACCACCCAAGAAGAGGGAGTAGTACTCAGGGCTTGGTGCTGCATGGCAAATATTTCCATGCGTTGTTCCTCGCTAAAAGCCTTGATAAGCTCCTCCAAATCCTGTGTCATTTCCATAGCTGCCACGCCATGCCCTTGGTACAAGGGCAAAGTGTGCGTAAGGTAATCATAACATTCCTGAGCGGACATACCCTGCTCTTTCAGCAAGCGATGCAGCTCTGCACGGAAAAAGGGATGCAGCGGGGAAATTGCCAGTGCCTCCCGCCATGCATCAACGGCCTTTTCTTTCGCACCGGCAGCTTCCCAAGCTCGGGCACAATAGCTTTTGAGATAAGCACGGCTAATGCCCTCATCATCCCCAAACACGGTTTCCATAAGCCGGTAGGAAGTGGGTGCCTTGTTGCCGAAAATATAGTTGTGCATGCCACCATCCGGTCCGCCGAATCCGCCAATCCACTTGCCACGCTCCGGGCGCACTGCATACGCACAGTGCCCGGGCTGACCACATGTATACGCCGGAATGCCGTGCGACATGGCTGCCACTGCCCCCAAATGCGACATGGCACCACACACGCCGCCACCACGAAGAGTAGCCTCAGCCCAGCTGCTCTCGGAAAACGGCAGGTTATAATAACCACCCTGCACATCATCGCCAAACTTGGATACACCCGTGTACGTAGCGGACCAGCATGCCCAGTCGTACTTATCCCACGGCATCTGGATGGTACGTGCGGCGTACTCATAGGAAGCATCATCCCAATCCTGCCCGGGGTTTCCCACCACGAAGCGCAGCTCCCATGGGCGTAAATTCGGGTAATTTTTATGCAGCAAACCATTTTTTTCCTGCTCACAGAAGAAGCGGTAGCGGCGCACAGGGTTATAACGATTCGGATTCAGTTTCTGCACAGGGGGCGTTTTCCAAATTTCGCCGCCACCCCATACAGAGGCTAAGGCTACGGCTAACTTCTTATTCTTAACCTTGCCTTTATCCTCCTTCCATATACGGTAAAGGACATCGATGCCCACCCGACTATGGTACGGCACCAAACCACAGCCAAGGTACAGCTCCAGCCACTCTCCGTCCGCTAAAAATTCCCGCAAAAATGTGGCCTTCGATTTACTCTCTGCAGCGTAAGCACTAAGCACTTCCGGAGAGGTGCAACGCAGCATTTCCAGCACCATGCAAATTCCCATCACCTGCTGGTTCTCCAATGGCAGATTCTTACGTCCTTTTATATTGGTTATCAGTGCTTTCTGCACTGCGGCGTAATCCCCCTTTTCCAAAGCTGCCCGCGCTTTGGAAGGCATGGCAATGTGCCACGATTTCAAATGCTTCAGACCGAAGCTTTCTTCTTTCTTACCGGTTTGTGCCGACACAGGGGAAGGTGTCAAAACTCCTAATGCAAGCATCCCGCAGAAAAGCGCACGAAGAGAAGTAATCATACTCCTTCGATTGTGCGTATTTTCTGCGGGATGTCAAGCAGGAAAAACAAAAACCGTTCAACGACGATGCGAAGCCTTTAAGCGTTCCAAAATGAGCTCCGGGCGGGAGAAATTCTCCTTTACCTGATTCAGCACATCCTCCGTCACACCGGGAATGGCACGGGCGGCTTCCAAAGCGGCCTCACCGGCAGTCTTCACATCCTCCACCGTCTCAGCGCTGGTAAGCATCAGCATAAAACGAGCCCGCAGCAATTCTGCGCGATTCTCCTCGTAGCAGTTGGAGAGTGCCTTGTTTACCACTTCCAATGCTTCCTTGGGGGAAGCGGCCGTGTGCATCTCCCTCTCCAAAGCGGTCATCTGCTCGCGAACTTTCTGCTCACGCACCACGCCACTGGCATCCTCCTTATCCAAAGTAGCAATTTCCTTGCGAAGTTCCACGGCACTCTCGCGGGCTTCCTGCGGCATCGTCTTATAAGCCTCCAGCAGCAGCTTGAGGCGCTGCTCCCCTTCTGCTTTACGGGCTTCCTCCAGCAAGCGCACCACCTTCAATGCCGGATCCAGTTCCTTGGCAGCAGCCTCCACCGTAGCGCGATAGCCGCTGAAACCACCTGCCACCTCACCCTCCGGCGTAAGCACCAGCACCGTCGGGAATCCCTCCACTTGGTACTTCTCGCACAATGCCTGGTTTGCCGCCAGCTGCGCCTTATCGAACTTCGGGTTATTCGGTATATCCACCTCCAGCAGCACAAACTTATCCGCCACGTACTGCTCGAAAGCCGGCTTATCAAACAAGTCCTTCTTCATGCGAATGCACCAGCCACACCAATCCGAGCCGGTAAAATCCACAAGCACAGCCTTCCCTTCCGCAGCCGCCTTAGCCTTGGCCGCTGCAAAATCAGTCATCCATTCCAAAGCCATGGCAGGTGCCAAAGCAACCGCCAGACCCAGCGTTATCATCAGTAGCTTCTTCATGCGCTTATGCTAGCATACGATGTGCCGCTTCTGCAAGTAAAAAACCTATCCAAGTAGCAGGTTTATAGCTTTCCGTGCCAAAATAGTCACATCCTCTCCGGCAGAAAGCGCATGCAGCCAAGTCTCCCGGCGCAGCCAAGTACGCTGGCGTTTGGCGTACTGCCGCGTAGCAAGTGCAAGAGAAGCCTCCAACTCTGCCGCCGATATTTCGCCACGCAAGTGTGCCTGCACCTGCGGCAAGCCCAAGGTGCGCGACGCAGTATCAGAAAGAACCCTGTTTTGCAAAGCTGCTATCTCCTGCACCACACCTTCCGCCAGCATTTTTTTTGCTCGGTGGGCAATACGTGCATCCAATGCAGCCGTTTCCCATACCAAGTGCAAGCCTGCTCCTATGGGGCTTGTCCAATTACTCTTCCAGTGGGAAAGAGGTTTGCCCCCCAGCAGCACAATCTCTAAATTGCGGATAACATAACGCGGGTTTTGCAAATTCGTAGCTGCGGCTCCCTCCGGGTCAATCCGGCGAAATTCCTCCACCACCTCCTCAAAAGGCCGAGTCTCCAAATCTGCACGAAGAGCCGCAGAGGATGGTGGAGCCGGAGAAATTCCATGGGAAATAAATTTTACATACAAACCGGAGCCGCCGGTTACAATCGCTATCTTTCCGCGAGCATGAATATCCCGAATGCACTCCCCTGCCCTGCGAGCATGAGTAGCGGCATCGTTATTTTCCGTAAGTTCCATGCATTCCACCAAATGGTGGGGAACTCGGTCCCTCTCTTCCATGCTCGGTGCCGCAGTCAATATAGGCATACCACGGTACACTTGGTAAGCATCCGCGCTCACAATCTCCGCATTACCCAGCAGCTCCGCCACTGCCACGGCGAGGGCGCTCTTGCCACTGCCGGTAGGCCCCAAGATGAAGTACGTTGTTCCACGTGGAACATCTATTCTCCCCTGCTCTCTCATCTTACCACCTCGGAATATCCCCATACAGATTCTCTTTTCTCTGCCCCGGCAGAAGGGTAAAAATAAATAAAGGAACAGCGGTAGCAGAGCAAAACGGCAGCAGAATAAATTGGCAAAACCACATGGGACCGCTCACCAATTCCTTCGTAAGCATCCTCGTCAGCAGAACATCTGCTACCTCTTCACACCCACCGGACATATCCATCAAGTGAGCATAAAAAACGCTGGCTTCCATCATCAGATTCACGATGCAGAAAACATACAAAGCATAAGCAATGCAGAAAAAGGAGAAAAAGAAAACCACCCACCATGCACTACGCCCCACATCGTGCAGGCGCCGCACCAGCACCGTCGTCATGGGCAAAGCCAAGTATAAAGCCACCAGTAAAAAAAGCAGCAGCAGCCCCGCCGCTGCCACCAAACTGAACGGCTCCGAAAGCAAAAGACAAAACGGCAGCAAAAAAAGCGGCAGAAGCGTAAGGAGTGAACCAAAGAGCATACAGCTCCAATACTCCCTCCGAGAAGCACGTCCCCGGAAAACAGCATAGCGGTCGCGTTTCAACGTAGCGCAGAAACATCCCCAAAGGGAGGGCTGCTCCACTACTTGCGGAACGGAAGGAAGATTTGAATCCGGCATCATTTAACCAAGGGGGTATTTGCGGGAGGGTCCGTATTTGTTACTTCCCCGCCGGCTATTGGTACATGCTACAATAATCGTAGCTAAAACGGCAAGATAAAACAACAGCTCAAGGGAAAGATAAGTCAGCGTCATGGGAGGTTCCGCCATACTCCAATTCAGTATGAAATGCTGTATGCCTTCCTGTGCATCCACCATATGCCACTCGGATAAGGACAAGGCCGAATGTATCGCGGCACGAATGGTATAGACTACATAAGAGACATTAATCGCCAAAATAATCAGCGCCCACTTGCCGCTACGGCCTATATCGTGCAAACGCCGCACCAATAAACTATAGTAGGGGAAACTGAAAAAAAGCATGGTTATTCCCATAAGCAAATGCCCCGTCAGCAGGATACCGAGGGCAATGGAATCCAACTGCCCATATCGGAACATAGCATACCCTGTACCGCCCGCAATAAGAAGCGCAACAAGTAGCAGAAGAAGCGTTATCCAAAATACCCAGCCCCAGTATTCCCTGCGTGTAGCACGCCCTCGCAGGGAGAAGAAACGCTCATTCATGCAGTAAAGAAAATGGGAGTAAAGGGATTTTCCGCCGGGCATAAGTTTCCCGTGGCACTCCGGGCATTCTTTGGGTAGCACGCCCTGCACCAAGGCGATACCGGCGCCGCATAATTCGCAGTTAACGTAATTGGGTACCGCTCCGGGAACGCGAGCCAATAAAGCCGCCACCACAGACCATTCTTTATCCCGGTATGCAGCAGCTCGAGTGCTAAGGCTTATCTTCCCCTCCACCAGCAGTGTTTGCAAATCCTCCAAACGATGAGGACCACATATGCGGTTTTCCTCATCCAAATAATAATAGTACAATGAATCAGCCATGGGGATAAAGCATAGAAGGTCCGTATTTATTCGCACCACGTTTACCGGGCAGCAGCAGCATAATGAAGAGGTACAAACCCAGTACGAGGTATTCTAAAAAGGAGAACGAAAAGATAGCGAGGGAAAGTATAAAGCCATTTCCATTCAGCAAGATGCAGCAGACCATGGAAATCATCATTTGTACCATGGCTGCCAAAGAAAACCATACGCCATATGCCCCGTGATTAGAATCGTGCAGACGCCGTATAGTTACCGCAAGCAAAGGTATCAATATAGCTAAAGTGTAAAGAAAATTCACAAACAACACTGCCAGCATAAGGGGGTTTCCATAGTAGGCCATCATTGCTGCCATGCGCTGCGTTATCGGCACCCCGGCATCCTGCATAATGATGGCTTGCTGCATGAGTTCCTCACTCATACCAAAGCCCACAACTAATTGCCCAAGCATTCCCAGCGCGAAGCTGAATAAATACATAAACAAGTAAAATCCCCAAAATTCGGAGCGTGTTGCCCTGCCCTTAAAATCCGCATAATGGCGCAGGCAATACAAAAAGTTGTTCCATAGGTTACTGTTTTCTTCCGGGTGAATCTCCCGATGACAATGCGGGCAGAGGGCCGGCGCTTCTACGGAAACGATTTCTTGCTTGCATTTTGGGCATCTTCCGATGGGTGCTGCTTCTCTGCTTATACCACCGGATGCTGCTAAAAGTTCTCCTATGGTTTTCCATGTATCCGTGCCTGCCACGGCAGCAAGGCTATCCTCCTTCAACATTCCGGAGGCGAGAAAGGTGCGTATCTCCTCCTCTTTGTATGGGCCAACAGCTTTCTTGTCCCCATCTAAATAATAATATTGCAGCATTTCGCGCTCTATTATGCACGCGCACGCATTGGGAGTCAAGCCTTCACCCGCAAAAAATATGGATGACCGCCGTGCCGTCAGTGGTAGAAGAGCCACGTTCCCTATAAGCAGGTGGGTGCGGAGCCAGGGTCCTTTGAGGTATCCTTATATGGACGGAACATAATACCCTATTAAGCTTGATGCCCCTTGTGAATCTACAACGGTCCGGGCCTGTAGAACCACGCGTCACGTACACGGCAGCCGATTGTG
This sequence comes from Akkermansia sp., assembly GCA_017521405.1. Lineage (GTDB taxonomy): Bacteria > Verrucomicrobiota > Verrucomicrobiia > Verrucomicrobiales > Akkermansiaceae > Akkermansia. The sequence continues at coordinate 47,751 of JAFXCP010000032.1, forward strand.
TTTATAGCATAGAATAGGGCTTTTTGCAAGGTTTATCTATAACAAAATTGTTCCATGTGGAACATTCAGGAAGGTATCTATCATTGACAAAGAGAAATGAAACGTGTAGAATTCGCGCCAGACATGACCATACCGACACTACTGACTGAGAAGCTGGCCGCCGCACTGCAAACAGCACTGGGAGAAGCCATGCCCGCAGACTTCAAACCCACTGTTACCCCGGCTCAGGATTTACGCTTTGGCGATTACCAGAGCAACGCCGCCATGATATTGGCCAAGCAAGCCCGCATGAATCCGCGCGCACTTGCCACGCAAGTGGTGGAAGCCTTCGGAAACTCTGAAATTGCTGATTTAGACATTGCCGGTCCCGGCTTCATCAACTTCCGAATTAACCCGGCCTACTATGCGGAACGCACAGCGGCCATGCTGCAAGATGAGCGCTTGGGAGTCTCCGTAGTGGAAAAACCCAAAACCTTAGTGATAGATTTTTCCGCGCCGAACGTAGCGAAACCCATGCATGTGGGGCACATTCGCTCCACCATCATCGGCGATACACTGGGACGATTAGCACGTTTCCTGGGGCACAAAGTCATTACCGATAATCATATTGGCGACTGGGGCACACAGTTTGGGATGATTCTTTGGGGATGGAAAAACATTCTGCAACAGGACGAACTAGAGAAAGACCCCATTGAGGCTCTTCTAGCCGTATACAAAGAAGTAAATGCCCGCTGCAAGGAGGATGAAAGCCTGCTGCCCATTTGCAAGAGCGAGCTGGTGAAACTCCAAAGCGGGGATGCCGAGAACCTCGAAATTTGGCAAAAGTGCATCGCCGTAACCAAAACCGGCTTGGAGAAGATATACGCTCAATTAAACATCAGCTTCGATTACTGGCTGGGCGAAAGCGCATACAACGATGCCTTGGCACCGCTGGTGGAAGATTTGCTGGCCAAGGGCATTGCCCGGGAGAGCGAAGGAGCCGTTTGCGTTTTCTCGGATGGTTTCCACAAGCCGCAAAACGATCCTTTCCTGGTACAAAAAGATGGTGAATGGGTACCGGTACCGGCCATTATTCGCAAGGCGGATGGTGGTTTCCTGTACGCTACAACAGACCTTGCCACACTGGATTACCGCACCACTAAATTCAACGCCGATTCCATTTGGTATGTAGTAGGTGCGCCACAGGAAAAACACTTTAAACAGATTTTCGATATCGAGCGTATGCGTGGCATAAGCGGCGATTTCCGGCATGTGGCCTTCGGCTCCATTCTTGGCAAGGACCGCCGTCCCTTCAAGACACGCTCCGGAGATACCGTCAGCCTTCAGGATGTGATTGACGAAGCCATCAGCCGTGCCGCACAAGTTATCGAAACTAAGAGCCCGGATATGCCGGCGGAGGAAAAAGCACGCGTAGCAGAGGCCGTGGGCATCGGTGCTATCAAATTTGCGGAACTTTCCCAAAATCGCATGAGCGATTATATTTTCGACTGGGAAAAGATGCTTGCCCTCACGGGGGATACAGCTCCGTACCTGCAAAACTCATACGTACGCGTTCGCTCCATCTTCCGCAAGGTAGAGGGGGAATTCCGGGCTCCGGAGAAACTTGAGCTGGTGCAGGATGCGGAAATTCACTTAGCACGTCTCTTGGTACGCTATGCAGAAGTAGTCCCTGCCACGCTGGATGATTGCCGCCCGAATCTACTGGCTGCCTATCTTTACGAATTGGCAAAAGCCTTCCATAGTTTCTACGAGGCATGCCCCGTGCTAAAGAGCGAGGGCAACACCCGCGAGACTCGCCTTGCACTCTGCGAGCTTACCGCTCGCGTGCTGAAGCAGGGCATGGGGCTTTTCGGCATTACGATGCCCGAACGTATGTAAGCTCCGATTATGAGCCTCCTTCGCTTATTTACTTGTTTCACCTGCGCCGCCGGTCTTTGCTGGGCCGACGGCGCAGCTCTTCCCGCAGAGCCGCAAAAAGTTCTGCTGCCCATAAGCCTTATCACCACACAGGAGGAGACTAAGCAACTCATCTCTCTGGGATGGCAAGAGCAACTATTGGGTAACAGCGAAGGAGCCCGAAACTATTTTGAAAAAGCCCTGCAACTGGAGCCCCAGCCTATGGCTCTTGCCGGCATGCTTATGCTTCTGCCATCCGGAAGCGAGGAGTATTCCAAATACCTGCAAGAATTACGCCAACTCATGGCGGAGCAAAGCTCCATCTCCCCCGCAGAGGGTTTTTACCTGAATTGCTTCCTGAAACTCATTAGCGGAGATTTAGCCGGAGCCGCTGCAGATTTTCGTGCACGCGCGCTTAAATATCGCGCAGATCGTTTTTCTGCCTGCTGGGCACTGGTGCTGGGTCACTATGCAGGGCAGGGGAGTGAATTGGCAGAACTCATCCTCCATGCTAATGAACGCTTTGTGGAACATCCCTTCATCCTCTTTGCTTCTGCACTTCAGGAAGAGCATGCGGAAAATCCCTCCGAGCTTGCTCTCCAAAGAGCAGCTAAGGCTGCGGAACTTTTCCCGCACTCTGCACATATGCACTGGCTGCACGGCCATTTACTTTACCGCCGGGGAGAGCGAAAACAAGCAGCCCAAGTTTTTTCCCGGGCCTATCAGGCATCTTCTCCTTTTTCCGAATCCTGGTATGCCTGCGGCCTTTATCTGGCCACGGCCAAACGCGGAGCTTTTCCCGGCAACTGTGCCAAGCAATCGGAGCCATTAGCCCGCTGGGAGGTTTCCACATTGCCTCTGCGCCTCCTTTTGTTTCAAAAGAAAAATCCGAATGCCAAGGAAATCCGCAAGGCTGTTCAGGCAGCTCAGTACAGCGGGGCAGGGGAGGCATATACTCATTATACCCGCTGCCTGCATTCTGCCCTCCAAGTACGCTTCCTCGCTCGCAAACGGGCAAAGGCAGCAGCTCTCGCTATGAAGAATGCAGAGGAGGAAGCCCATCGCTTCCATGTGGCTCGCACTGCTATGCAGGCTTGCAATGCCATGGAGCTTTCCTGCATGCAGCGCGCAGAGTTAGCTTGTAAGTTTGCAATTCTTGCAGCACGCATCCATCTTTACCCGGATTCTCTCTCTCTTTGGAAGGATAGCTTAGAGGAATTAGCCAAATCGCCGCCTTCTCGCATGCTTCCACCCATTGTACCTATGGATTGATTTGTTCCACATGGAACAAATCTTTCCTCTTCCTCTTGACGTCTTGGAGAAAATTTGGTACAGTAAGTACCGTATGAGGTTGTTCTCCGCATTACTCTTTAGTTGTGTTCTTCTCTCCTCCTGTGCGTACATGCAAACGCACAAGAACATCCGGGAAGCGGATTTAAGTTACACCGGCTATCATATAACTCGTAGCCCGGAGCTTTACCAAGCAGGGAATAAGTGGTACATCGGGGCAGATAGTCGCACCCTGCGTAAGGAATATCCGATTATTCACGACGAGATTCTGCTCACAGGCCATAATGCACCCCGCTGGGCGGAATTATCCGCCGGAGAGCCGAGCAAGAAGATTTACCATGAAATTTCACATGGTACAGCCATAGTATTGCAGCGCAAGGATGGCTTCGCGACAACTTACGATTTAGCCGGGGAGATTGACGATTCCGGGCATAATTGGCTGGAAAGATTGCCCAAAGGAGCTACGCGCCGTACTGTGCAGGCAGAAATCGTGGGCACGGATGCGAACATGCCTACCCGCTGCCTCCCGCAGCAAGAACCCGCGCTCAGTACAAAAGTTCTTTCCTGGGCAGATAAAATCGTGGTTGATTACCCCGGGACAGTTCTCTACAACATAGCCATACCTTTCATGGCTCCCTTTGTATTCTTCCATGAATTCCTGAACGAAGATTAACTTTCTTCTTTCTCTCTCCCCCACCTACCTCATGAACAAATATCTTCTCTGTCTGCTCAGCATTGTATCCCTTTTGTTAAGTTCCTGCATTGTCAGCACGCATCGGCCAGTAATGGATATGGGGCGAAGCGGGCAGGGTACCCAACTTCCCGGCCACGTTACCACATTGTACAAACACGGCAGCGATTGGTACATTGAAGGCGTGCAAGGAAATTACCGCTTAAAAGGGCGCAAGATGGTCTATACCTTTGTGCAGCCTTACGAGGGCGGACGTTACACCCTCACACGGGGAAAAAGAGTTAGAGTGTATTACAAACTAACGGCCGAGGAGGTACAGCTGATGCGAAAATACGGGCAGCTGATTACAAACTACCGGCAAAGCAGGGTGGTACCATACTTACCGCAGGGTGCCGTACCCATGGCGATGCATGGCAAACTGGTGGATTTTCACAATCCCGGGAGTCCCAGCTGCGAGAACAAGGAGGGTCCCGTGGCGATTCCTCCCCGGCTTAAGGCAAATTGGAAGGCTGCTTTTGCTTATCCGCTGGCCGCTATTGCCTTCGTGGCAGTGGATGTTCCGGGGACTGTTCTCGCGAATATAGGTGATGTTATCATCACACCCTTTGTGGGCATTTACCACCGTATAGTTTATTGATTATCAATAATTAGCAATACTTATTCACAAATCGGTGAATAAGTAGGTAAAAAAATGGTCAATAAAATAGTGAATAAGTATGCATGGGAGAGTTATTCCCCACATCTTATCGACAGTTATTCACTTGGGGTGAAAAACGGCACATTTAAAAATCAATGAGTTAAGGTACTTACTCACTTATTCACCGGACTGATGATGATGAATTTATAAATTATATTCTTATACATCATCAAAAAAGGGAAATGATGAGAACAACCGTTAGCGGGAAGCAGCTTAAAGCTCTCTTGACAGAAGGGCGGATGCTGATACAATGGAAGCATGAGTGAGCAGGTAGGAGATTCCCAGGATGCATACTGGATGGAGTATGCCTTGGATTTGGCGCGATATGGTATAGGGACCACAAGTCCCAATCCTCCCGTGGGTGCTGTCATTGTGAAACACGGGCGTATGCTGGGGGAAGGCTACCATCGCAAAGCAGGGGAGCTGCATGCGGAGCGCCGTGCCATTGCCAATGCCATCGAACGCCAGAATGAGGGAGAACTCTCCGGAGCTACCATTTATGTAACGCTGGAACCATGCTCCAGCCATGGGCGTACTCCGCCATGTGTGGATGCCATTATTGAGCACGGAATTAAACGCGTGGTATACGGCTCGAAGGATCCGGACCCGCGGCACAGGGGCAGGGCGGATTGGATTTTGCGGAACAGGGGTATAGAGGTTCTTGCCGGAGTGGAAAAGGAAGCCTGCGACCGCCTCATCCGTCCATGGGCACATTCTGTGCTTACTCAGCGTCCATGGGTGGTGGCAAAAGTGGCCAGCACGCTGGATGGGCACATGACTCGAAGCGGCAGCCGCTGGTTAAGCTGCCCGGAGGGTTTGCGCTATGCCCACCAGCTGCGGCTGGAAAGCGATGCAATACTTGTGGGCGGCGGTACTGTGCGTTGCGATAATCCGGCGCTTACAATACGCATGCCGATACACTCCATACCGGAATATAAGCAGCAGCCATGGCGCATTGTATTAACATACGACAAGCAGAAACTACCCGCAGATTCCACCCTCTTTACGGATGAGTATGCCGCGCGTACTCTGGTGTACGAAGATGTGGAGGATTTGGAATATATGCTGCACGAGTTGTATTGCAAGTATGGTATTGTACAGCTCATGCTGGAATGCGGCGGAAAACTGCTGCGAAAGTTCTTAGAGCAAGGGCTGGTCAATGAGATGGTACATTCCTTGTGCCCCATTATTGGCGGGGGAGGGGACGATATGGTACCCGGAGATTTTCTTCCGCAGGAGTTGTTATTCCAGCGGGAGAGTATTGAACCGGCGGGAATGGATATTATACTGCGTGGAGTCCTGATGCCCTTGCGCTGATGAATCGCCGCAAAACGAGCCTCTGTATCATTCTCCTGCTGCTGGCTGCAATAGGAATGCTGGTCTACGGCGCATTAGTGGGCCGCACGCGCTTGGAGGAAACACATGTGCTGCTCTCCGTGCCGGAGTGGAAGGCAGGCAGCCCGGAGGTCAAATTAGCCGTACTGACAGATACGCATGCCATGCCTTGGGATGGAGCGTATATGGAGCGCATCGTCCGCACTGTATTGGCGGGGAAACCGGATGCCGTACTGCTGCTAGGGGATTACCTGAATGGCCGCCCCGGCCGCCCTGCCATGGAGGCGGAACAATTCGGAGAATACCTGCGCCCGCTAGCCGCCCTGCCATGCTTTGTCGTACTGGGGAACCACGATTATTACCACGGCTCCTTCCGCTTTCGGCGCATATTCCGGCAGCTGGGTATGAAAATGCTGGAAGGCCGCCGGGAAGATGTACAGCTTAATGGCCAGAAACTTAGCTTTGGCGGAGTGCGCTGCCTTTGCACCTTCCGCACTCCCGGGCGCATTCAGCCCCCTGTTCCGGGCAGGCCGTATATCCTCTTATCGCACACCCCGCTTGGGGCGGACTATGCACCGCCCGGCACACTCATTACACTAGCCGGGCACACCCATGGAGGACAAGTGTGCTTGCCCGGCGGCAAAAGCATCATCCGGCCGGATGCGGATACACCCCGGTGGCGGGCATCCGGCTTGCACCGCATAGGAGAGCAGTGGGAATACGTATCGCGTGGTCTTGGCACAAGCATACTGCCTATTCGCCTTTTTTGCCGGCCGGAATTGCTATGGGTTACCCTGCGCCCGGGAAATACGGCACCATCGGCAAGCTATTAGCTTGCGGCACGCCGCAGAATATGTTAGGATACCGCCATAATGTGCTACCGATTGCTCACCCTCATAAGCTGCCTTTGCCTCTCCTGCCTGCTTGCAGCTTGTTATCCGCCGCAGGTGCAGTATCCTTACACCGTGGAAATCACCCAGCGCCGCCATACGCTTAAGGATAACCTTATAGCCCTCTTACCCGCAGAGCAACAAAAACTTCCGCAGGCTATAGAGGAAGCCTCATGGCTGGCGGATACCGCATACAAAGCCGCTGCCGGCATCTCCCGGGTGAATGATTCCCACTTTCCCGGCTGGGCTGGGAATGCCTTGGTAAACGCCCGCTTGCAGGACCGCGGTCTCTGCTGGCATTACCAGCACGATATGTACCGGGAACTGCGCCGCCGCCCGCTGAAATACTTCCGCATCGGCTGCTGCGTGCGGGATATGGGTAAAGCCTCCGAGCATAACTGCATTTACCTCTCCGCCCGAAACGATGAGTGGCCGAAGGGTTGGGTGCTGGATGCCTGGATGTGGAATGGTCGCCTGAAGGTGGATGATGCCCGCTTGCTGGATGCCGAACGCTGGCACGACCTCCCCACTATTTGCCAAACCCAGGAAGCCTTCTACCCGGAAGGGCACAGCTGGCCCATCGAACATTGGAGCGTTCTGCGCGCAGAGGACGGCGATTACCAAAGCTATTTCCTGCCGGAGACCCGCCGCTCCGCCCAATACCGCCGCATGTACGAAAACATCGAACGCGGCCGCAAAGAACACCCTGGCAGCCTGACTAATTACTGATACAATGTCCCGTCTGCATTCTCTCCTTATCTGCTTTATAGCCTTGCTCACCTTGAATTCCTGCCTGTACTCACCCTCCCTCAACTACACTGAATGGAAGGAAGTGAAAGCAGAGCGGGAAATGCTGGTGCAGCATTTATTGAATTTGCTCCCCGCCATCCAGCGCAAACAAAAAGCAGCCCGGGAGGAAGCACGCTGGCTGGCGGAAACCTCCTATAAAGCCGCTGCTGCCATTGCCCGCTTCAACCGCCCGCGCTATACCAGTTGGATGAATAACCGTCTGGTGAACTCCCCGCGCAACCGCAAAGAACGCGGTCTCTGCTGGCACTACCAGCACGATATGTACCGGGAGCTGCGCCGCCGCCCGCTAAAATACTACCATTTAGGCTGCTGCGTATCGGACCTGAACCGTGGCACGGAGCACCATGCCGTTTATGCCGCTGCCAAAGGAAAATCCCTCCCCAACGCCATTGGACTGGATGCTTGGATGTTTAACGGTCGCTTGGAGTTCTACCTCCCCGCCACCATGGCTGCCGAAAAATGGGAAGACGAACCCGCCACCCTCCGCTTTCTCCAAAAACAATACCCGGAAAAACACCAAAAACCCATGGAACACTGGGCCCGCGTGAAAAGCGACCGCTACCCCAGAGCCTATGTGGACAGCGATACTCCCGCCGGCCGTGCCACCCGCCAGGGCAAACTCATGCAGGAAAATATACGCAAAGGCCTCCAAGCCCGCAAGGGAAAACTCACAAATTATTGAAGCTCACGCCAACCCGGACAAATCAATCTTGTAATAAGCCGGAGTGGTATCCTCTTGCCGCAGGAACATTGTCATATATATGGGTGCATATACTATGCAGCCTTTGCTATGAACATTTCCATTGTAAAGAACTATGGCTTCCGGTAAATGGTAAGCAGGGCAATTCAACACATTGTTTAAAGCACTGTGTACTGTGTAATTTTTACCACTTTTAACCTCAATAGCTAGCACTTTAAGTAACGCATTCTTTCCCCGGGTGTAGAAATCGCGTATATACTTGTCTATCTTACGGTTGAGCATATCACTTCAACTTTAGTTAACACTTTTCCAAGGAAAAAATAGCACAAAATTGACACTTTTCTAAGGAAATTTAGGGGTAAAATTGACACTTTTCCAAAAATAGGCAAAGGAAAGGAGAGCAGGGGGGCGGCACTCTGCGCTTGACAAAATAAAGCTAAAGGCGTATACCGAGGCAGAGGGCAGGATGGTGAAAGACCGGAAATTACTGGATTTGGAGCAGAAGCCCATGGGGCTCCTGCTGGCGCAGTATTCCTTACCGGCCATCGTGGGCATGGCCGCAATGTCCCTGTATAACATAGTGGATTCCATATATATAGGGCAGTGCTGCGGCACCTATGCTGTTACAGCCATGGGGCTGCTCTTTCCCATCATGAATCTCACAGTAGCCGTGGGTACACTGGTGGGATTAGGCAGTGCCGCCACCACCTCCATCACCCTAGGGCAGCAGGACTTTCCGCGCGCTTTTCGTGTACTGGGGCATTGTGTCATGTTGGGGCTCATACTGGGCATTCTGGTGGGGTGGGTACCCTTGCTGTGGATGCGGGAGATTCTGTACCTCTTCGGGGCGGATGAGAACAGCATCGGCCCTGCATCGGAATTCATGCTCGTAATGATGCTGAGCTTCCCGCTCACCTCCATGTACATGAATTTGAACCACGTGATGCGAGCCAGCGGATATCCCTATAAAGCCATGTGGAGCTTGCTTATCTCCATGGTGGTTAACATTGCCGGCGCACATATGATGGTGTATGAGTGGGAATGGGGCATGACCGGAGCTGCTCTGGCCACCACCGTGGCACAGGCGGTGGGCATGGTGTGGGTCTTGGCGCATTTTCTGAACAAGCGGCACATCCTGCATTTTCGGCGGGGCATATTTAAGCTCTGCGGACCCATTACCCGCCGCATCTGCATGATAGGCCTTCCCCCCTGCCTGATGAATATATGCAGCTGCGGCATTGTGGTACTGTTCAACTACCAATTTTTGCGTTACGAAGGGCCCATGGGCGTGGGCGCCTTCAGCATCGTGAATCGCATCCTCATCTCCGTGGCTATGGTGGTGCTGGGCATAGCCCAAGGCATGCAACCCATTGCCGGGTACAATCTGGGCATAGGCTATTACAGCCGCGTGCGGAGAGTACTGGCCTGTGCGGTGGGCTCCGCCTTTGTGCTTACCTTTGTGGCATGGGTATTCATCCAGTGCTACCCCGGGGTGCTGGTGCGCGCCTTTATCCGCGAGCAGGATGCCAACGCCACGCACATGATCGAAGTGGCCACGCAGGGCCTGCGCATTATGGGCATCATGTTCCCGCTGGTAGGTACGCAAATCATCATCGGCAACTTCTTCCAAAGCATTGGCCGCCCGGTCATGAGCATCTTCCTGAATCTGCTGCGGCAATTCATCGTACTGCTGCCCTGCCTGCTCATCCTGCCGCTTTGTATGGGCTCCGCCGGCATATGGACTGCCCAAGCCACGGCAGATTTAGCCTGCGCCCTTATTACCTACCTAGTTATTTACCTCTTCCTCAAGCGAGTATTCCACCGCAAGGACTCCTCATATTGCCACAAACCATGAATAAAATCCCCCTCATCATCGCCACCCGGAACAAACACAAAGCAGAGGAAATCGCCAAAATACTCCCGGAGCAGTTTGAGCTGCATACCCTTGCGGAATACCCGGATGCCCCGGACCCCGAGGAAACCGGCCGCACTTTTGCGGAAAATGCCTGCATTAAAGCAGAGGCCATATCCGCCTGCTACCCCGGCTTAGTCGTGGCGGATGATAGCGGCATCTGCGTGGATTTGCTCTCCGGTATGCCCGGCATCATGTCCGCCCGCTTTGCCGGCACCCATGGGGAGGATATGGAAAATAACCGCAAACTCCTGCGCGAGCTGTCTGCCCTCCCCGGGCAAGCCCCCTATACCGCGCGCTATGTATGCGCCATAAGCCTGGCCCGGGGCGGGCAGGAAATCGCCCACTTCGAAGGCCGAGTGGAAGGCTGCATCACCCTCCGCCCCCAAGGCAGCGGCGGGTTCGGGTACGACCCCCTCTTCATCCCGGAAGGCTACCGCTGCACCATGGCGGAGCTGAGTGCCGAGGAGAAAAACCGCATCTCCCACCGCGCCCGCGCTCTGGAACTGCTGGAGGCGCACCTCCGCCGCATGCTGAATGCTTAATCCTCGTGGTGGTGGCTGCAGGAGCAGCCCTCCTCCCCGCAGGAACAGGAATGCCCGGTGGCACTCTGCGGCTCATAATCCGCATCCTCAATCTCCGGCGGCAGGGGCACATCGTCCTCCGGGTGGTAGGGCGGCTCTAAGCGAGCTGCCAACTCCGGCGTGGCCGCCAATTCTGCGGCGAACCGCCCCATTTGGTCGCGAGTACGCAAGCGCGCCCCCGCTGCCAGCAACTTGTCCACAATTGAATCGTACCCATACTGTGCTGCCAAGTGCAGCGGCGGCATCCCGTATGCATTGCGCGCATTCGGGTCTGCCCCCAGTGCCAGTAAAAGCTCAATGAGTGCCTCATCCGGTTCCACCTCCATGGCCGCCAACTCCGGTCCTAAATCCACCTCATCCTGCAGCAGCATCGTGGCTGCCGGGCGCAGCTCTGCCGGGTCACCACCATTTAACAACTCCTCCAGAAACTCCTGCACCGGCTCATCATAATCTTCCGGATCCAGTTCTGCCGCCATCTCGCGCAGCTCCTCCGCTTCCACGCGCGGCTTCTCCTCCTCCTCAATGGTGATGCTGTTCCACTGTAAATCGCTCATGCACGCCATCATAGCGCATTCCCCCGCATTTGACCAGCCTAAATCCCGGAAAACAGCCCTCCTATATCCCCGGAAACGTTTGAAATCGTTTACCTCTCACTCTTAATAGTTTGGAAAATATTGCACGTATATCGTATTCCAAAACCACAAGAATACTTTCTTAACACTCAGGTATACCTCAGCTTGCATTTTCTTTTTCAAAGCACATGTGATTTTTATTGCCCATAGATGAAAAATATAACTCTCTTACATCTCAATGTTGATTTTTCCCATCTTTCGTGTTTGACTGCGGTTTTAGAAACCGCTATCATGATGACACTATGAGACTGCATCTCCCCTCTCGTTTATTTCGTGACGTCATCGCTTTGATGGTGGCAGTTCCCTCCGCTCTGTATGCTGCCTACACGGCACCCACGGAAATTGTGATTCCGGAGTTGTATACCACTGAAGTACTGGTAGATGAAGTGAGCGATATTTCAGCTTACGCTAACTCTGCCGATGCAATTGCTTTCCGGCTCATCGAGGATGTGGGCATCAGCGCTCTGGATGATGTACTGATGGAATCGGGGCTGGGTTCCTTCTATTTCACCAGCCATGCCCCGGAGGCACTCAAATCCCTGAGCTTCTCGGATAATACCGCTTGCCTTTTCAATGTGAGCGCAGAAAAATTCCTGGAATTCATCGCGCTTCAGGATGTCAGTTTCAATAGAAACACCGGCCCCATTCATGGAGAAGAGAACAGCACTATCACCTTAAATTGTAACGAGGCGGTCACCTTTAGCGAGAATACGTCTTCCTCCTCCGGCGGCGCGATTTATGGGGGCAAGGATAGCACCATTATGCTGAGCAACAACGACATGGTGAGCTTCAGCGAGAACACGTCTTCCGGCTCCGGCGGCGCGATTTATGGGGGCAAGGATAGCACCATCATGCTGAGCAACAACGGCACGGTGAGCTTCAGCGGGAACACGGCTTCCTACGGCGGCGCGATTTATGGGAGATCCTACTCCTCCAGCACCATCACGCTGAGTAACAACGGCATGGTGAACTTCAGCGGGAACACGGCTTCCTACAGTGGCGGCGCGATTTATGGGGACGCCCGCAGCCGCATCACGCTGAGCAACAACGGCGAGGTGACCTTCAGCGGGAACACGGCTTCCGGCTCCACCAACGGCTCCGGCGGCGCGATTTATGGGAGCAGCTCCTCCAGCCGCATCACGCTGAGCGACAACGACACGGTGACCTTCAGCGGGAACACGGCTTCCTGCACCGGCGGCGCGATTTATGGGGACTACAAAAGCACCATCACGCTGAGCAACAACGGCATGGTGACCTTCAGCGGGAACACGGCTTCCTCCTACGGCGGCGCGATTTATTCGGGCAGCAATCTGCACATCCGCAACAATGATTCCGTGGAATTTGCGGGCAATGTGGAGAAATCCGGTTCTACTTATCGACTGAGGAGCATATATGTATACGGCGGCAGTGGGGATGTCGTGTCACTCTCTGCAGCGGAGGGGAAGAGTATCATCTTTCGGGATTCGGTTTACATCGACAGCGGTACCACGGTGGATTTGAATGCCGATTACAATGGTCTTGCGCAGAAGGGCGATATTCTCTTTACCGGCGCTACCACGGAGGCGGATTTGCTGGCGGTGAAGGGCAGTGCCGGCACGGCGGAGGAGATTCTGAATTCCCGCACCACGGAGGTGCTTGCGATGACGAATCTGTACGGCGGGCGCCTGCGTGTGGAGGATGGCGCGGTGTACCAAGGACAAGGTATCACTGTTCATGAGGGCTCGGAAGCCACGGTGCGGGTGAAGGATGCCACGCTGAACCACAAGGGCTATAACTTGAGCTTCGCTTCCGGCACGGCACTGGAGGTGGAAGGCAGCAGCACCATTAGCGGCAATGTGGTGCTGAATGATGG
>JAFXCP010000033.1 GCA_017521405.1 Akkermansia sp.
GCCCCATTACCGGGAGTATCCCGATAATCATAAGCAAGAAAACATAAAATACAGTATTAAAAACCATGAAGGGAGATATGACAGTCTAACAAGGACACATGAAAACATAAACGCTATCCCTTTGTCAACGCCTCATTCCGGCTTATGCATTTAATACAGTTTATATAAGTACAAATTGGCTCTTGCGTCTCAAATTTTTCCCGGGGGCGGATGTTCAAATGTGTTTTTGAGAGAGCTATTGCCATCAGCAGTGGAACGATGAGCGGAGCTATTATTCGCTATGCTGCCGGTTTGTGCACGGATGCTATCCCGGAGGCGGTCTCGACAGCATTGGGACTGCTGGCACTAGCGGGGCTGGGCACACGCCGCCGCCGCGCATAATGTTCTTTGTTTTCTCGTTTACTTCGGAGGGAGAATGATACCGAAGGATAGATACCAAAACGGCACTGAATCCCGAAAAGGGGGAATCAGTGCCGTGAGAAAGAACAGCGTCGCTTGCGGACGTGGCCTAAGCGCGCAGCTTAGGACTTGTAACGCAAACGCTTCTTGTGGCGGTTCTGGCGCATGCGCTTGCTGCGCTTGTGCTTGTTGATTTTGGCCTTACGTCTCTTCTTAAGCGATCCCATAATGGTTATGTTTTCGTTTTATTGTTTCTCTATTCGGAGAACTGAAGGCAACCGGGCAGAGAGGCTGTACCGATTGCACATTACATCCGCAGGATGTAACGAGCAGATATGTAACTATTCTTTGCCTAAAAAGTCAAGCCGAAAGCGGTTTCAGGACATAATTTTCTCTGTTCCGGATACAAAAAGAGATGATGCCAGGCTTGCAATATATCCACTACTCCGCAAGATGGGGAAACATAGCCCGCTCTTTCATGCAAGTATGCTTGCACATCCGCATGGGCACAAGCAGGAGCCGCGCAAAAAGCCGCAGGGAAGTAACGGAAGGCATCCACATCGTTATGTCCATCCCCCACAAGGAGTAGTCTGTTTTCGGGCACTTTCCATGCTGATGCCACTTTTTCCAAGGCGGTTCCTTTGTGAAAAAGCGAGGGTGCCAGCCGCATATATCGACCGGCTCGCTGAGCCGATACTCCTTGCAAGGAGGCAAGGAATGGTGCAAGGATTTCCATAATAGCATCCATTGTGGGGGAGTCCTGAGCTTCGACAGAAAGCGGGTCCTCCGTGGATAATTCCCAGCACAGCAAGGGGTGCAGGAGAGCCAGACTCCGTAACTCCGCATGGAATGAAGGCGCCAATTGTTGCCGCAGGCGCAAGGACTCCTCCACGCAACGGGTATTATGAGTTTCCAAGGGAAGGAGGAGACCATTTTTGTCTGCCATGTAAACGTAGCGCTCGCACGTGCATAGAAAATCCGGCAAAAAAGGAGCTTGGTGGAGGTAATCTTGGCACAAGTAGGGTAATGAACGCCCGGTGTTAATCCCCCAACGCACACCGAGGGGACGCCAGCTCTCCATGATTTCAAAAAAGAGAGGGTTTATGGTGGGGATGGATTCGGGCAAAAATAGTGTACCATCAAAATCCAAGGAAATAATCCAGCGGCAGGTGGCAGCAAAAGGTGCAGCACATCCCGGTACCGGCATTCCTTCAGTAATCGGAAAAGATTTGTTCACCGCCATACGCACCCCAAACTGCAACTTATTTTTTTCCGGCCTTGCGGGAGGGGATGACCGGAGGCCGTACGCCGCGGGCAAGTTGCTTCTGCACCGGTGTTTTGAGATCTACTTTGTAAGAGGAATCACAAGCACCGGAGGGGATTTCCTCCCCTTCCCTACGCATATGAATTTCCACGCGCCGGTTCATTGCTTGTTTATCCTTATCCCCTTTCACATCCGCCAAAGGCTTAGTACTTCCGCATGTACGGATGTATACGTTTCGGACGGGGATGCCGTTTCCAACCAGCCACTCCCGCACAGCAGCGGCTCGCTGCAAGCCCAAAAGCGCATTGTATGTGTCTCCCCCCAAGCTATCCGTATGCCCTTCGATGAGGAAATACGTGCCGGGATTCTTCTGGATAAGAGCAGCTAATTGAAGCATCGTAATGCGAGCAGAGTTTTTCAACACACATTCATTGAAGCCAAAGAGGACATCCGCACCCAAGCGGGCCACGCCGGAGCCGGCACCCAAATTAGTCTCTCCCATCAACTGGGCTAAGCTCCGGGTATCCGGGGGCATATTGCTTCCCTGCTCCGAAGCTGCACGGCGCATCTCTGCCTCCATAAGGGAGGAGGTGTCCTCCACAGAATCCGGCTGTGCCATGGCGTTTGCCACTACTTCGTTCGTATTGACGGGCGTGGGTTCCGGGGGGGCTATGGCATCCTGAGAGATAGCAGACACCTGCAAGGCCGAAACATCCAACTGAGAAGGCGCCATATCAGCAACGGAGGGAGCTTCCTCCGTTTTGAATTCCGGTTTCGGCATCGTTAAATCCGTTTCTCCCGGGGCAATCACAAGTTCCGGGGCAATGATGTCCATCAAATCAATTTCCTCCGGTTCGTGGGCTATTTCCTCCGGGGTATCAGGCTGCTCCTGAATTTCTTCCTCCTGAGCCTCCGGTAATTCCTGTTCCTTTGGTTCCGGTTTCACCACCACACGATCTGCCACGGGAACTTCCACGCGTTGGGAAAGGTTGAGAACTTGCCGAACGCCCAACTCTATCACATCCGGGAAGTAAAACAGTAGCATGGCATGCACGAGAATGGCAGCGCAGCCTGCGCCCAGCACCACGGGGTACAAATCGTGAGCATGCGCCAACTCATACCCATTACGGCGGCGATTCTCCACGCGTACGGGTGTGTTTTTTTCAAAATCTGATTCCGGTATAAGAGACATGAATTAACTTACAGATGAGACTCAGACGTAGGAACCGGGCGAGAGGGAGCAACCACACGCGGAGCTTCCACAGCATCCACCACATGCTCGTTCATCCAATGAATAATAGAGGGCAATGCACTATCCGCATCCTGTACCAAACGTACCGAAAGAGGCGTCTGCTTGCGCCGGCCATTACCATAAAATATATCGCGAGAAGTCGATTCCGGAGAATCTTCCGCTGAACGAAGCGTCCACACCTCCCGGCGTTCACTGCGGAGTCTACGATAAATCATCAACGCATCCTCCAACGTACTCACGGGATTATCCTGCAAGAGATTTACAATCAAAACCGGCACATCCCGCTTAATATCGGAAGCGCGGTCCCCGGGGGCCACCTCGAAACTCTCCATCCCCGCAATGCTGCGAATGCGCATATCCATGAGCCCCATCACAATGGGACGCCACATAGTCTCCGGAATAGTGCGTACCACAGATTGCCGCAAAGAAGCATACGCATCTATTGCTACAAGGCCGCGAATCCTCGGTTCCATAGCCGCGGCCTGCAACAATAAAGAAGCCCCATACCCCTGCCCCACCGCAGCAAATACGGGATGAGCCATACCGGAACGCTTCGTTACGGCATCCAACAACGCTGGTACATCCCGACTTTCCTGCAACCCATGAGTACAATATGTGCGGCAATTATCCTTACCACGGGAATCCCACAAAACGCATGCGATTCCGGCGGCCGTAAGAGATTCTGCCAATGGCAAAGCAGAGCGAATACCATGGTCCCAATCCACACTTACCAGTACATAATCTATCTGCCCAAGGCGCGTGGCAGGTTGCGCAGCAAGGCTACCAATAACCGAAAGCTGGCGAGACGATTCCTCTCCATCTTTCGTGGCCAAAACTGCTTGAACAGGCAAACCGTCCCAACCGGTAAACTCAAACACCTCCAGCTTTAAGCCCGGAGCACGCCGAGGCACATTGGAGTAACCGGTATAAGCCTGATTAAGGGGTTCCAACACAGGCTGCACCATATCGTTAATGTACACCCATGCACACACGCCACCCACCACGGATGCAAGCACAGCCGCCAAGAGCAGAAAACGCAAGGTATGGAGGAAACTCATTCGGCGGGGTCATTGTAGCATACACAACCGGCACCCGCAAAGGAAAATTCCAGCCATGCCGTGCAATAAAAGCAAAGATTACTCAGCGTATCCCGCCTCACTGAATCATCTTCAACAGCAGCTCTGTGGAGAACTGGCGCACAGCTTCTATGCATGCCTGATTCTTAGGCTCAGGAGATAGTACAGCCGTGGGGTAATCCGGATTCGCACCATGCTGAACCTGCTCCTCATCCAAGCCGAAATAGCGAATAAGGGAAAGGATACGACTATTGCGCTGGGTTTTCAGCGCGCTGGCTTCCATTTTTAAATGAATACGTTTACCATATGTAAGAGCAAAAGCTGTGCCATGGAAAGAAGTAGTAACCAGCTCGCGAGCATTCCGAATGAGCCACACAAACTCTGCCGGTCCCACCCCTGTTAACAACAAATCCTTGTGGGTTGAAACATTGGCAGCAATAGGGGGCTGTATAAAGTATACCGCACAGCCACGTTCCTGAGCCAACTGCATGGCATACTGCTCCATATTCATACCACTGCGAGTATCGCACACGTTGTATACCAGAATGTAATCATCATTCTCCAAGGCAACGGGGCGTTCTACCTCCTGCCATTCGCTCCCGGTCATCAAAAGAACGGGGTCGCACACAGGAGTCACATCTCGCCCAAGAATTTCCCTCAAAATCTCCGCGGCTCGATGCTCTCGAACGGTCAAAGTAGAATAATCAGACAAATATTGGCGATATACATCAGCAAGAGCATCATCCACATTAGAAATCCCGATACTCGCCGCATAAGATGCTTTCTTTTCTCCACTTTTGACAAAATCTAGTAAATAAGTTCGGTCAAAAGTAGCTAAATCCTTACCT
Source organism: Akkermansia sp. (assembly GCA_017521405.1). GTDB lineage: Bacteria > Verrucomicrobiota > Verrucomicrobiia > Verrucomicrobiales > Akkermansiaceae > Akkermansia. The sequence continues at coordinate 4,840 of JAFXCP010000033.1, forward strand.
GTAATAGCAGGATTCCAAATTTGGTCGCTTCCGGCAAGGAATAAATCGTAGCAATCTTGAATTTCTTCCAACTGCTGAGAACATGTGTAGCTCTCAGCGGAAATAATCATCCGTTGATTTCGAAAATCACTAAAAGCTTTGATAGTCCTTGCATCTCGAATGTAGCGATGGTGCAAAAGAGCCGGCCAAACGCGCCAGCGTTTCCCCCAGGGGATAGCTTTATGATATGTTGCCTCAAAAGAAGGCGTTCTATAGTCCAAGATTTCGCAATCTGCCCCGAGGCGCCTTGCCACATGAGTCAAGGCGTAAGATTGCAACGCAGCGCCGTAATTATCAGCGCGATGGGTCGTAAGTACGGCAACTTTTTTCATCTTAAAATCTATCTTGTGGCTCTATATTTCTAAAGATGGCTCCCGATGCCGGGACAGTGTACGCAAGCCTCCAAAAAAAGTCAAGTTTTTTGTCCTACCCTCCGGGTATGTTACAGCTCTTCGGTTTTAGCACCTATTTTTCGGCGCAAATGGTTAATGAACACCATACGCTCCGACCTGTTTACACCAATAAAAGCAGTAATACAGAAAACCAAAAAGAAATACACATAGGTCCATACGGAGAAAAGGCCATAATCACTTGCAGGGCAAATGGTGCAAGACATCAAGGCTAAAGTCCCCATACACAGAGACACAATCAGAACACAACGGAAAAAACAATAACGGCCATAGCGTTTGAGGGAGAACACATCGATATGACGTAAAATCAACAAGCGAGCGAACAGCCCAACAAAAGCAATGCCTATGGCCACATAAAAACAAGCCTCCTCCCGATGAGTTAATTGAATAGCAATCCACGAAAGCGGCAAATTCAACATCAACAAAATTCCTACAGAAAATTGGTAAAATGCAATTTTCCCGGTAGCCTGAGCAAGAACCATCAGGGGATAAGAAGCAGAATCAATAAGAGCCTGAATAAGCACCAAACGAGTAAACAAAATAGTAAATGGGGGAACAACAGACAACCAAATTCCCAAAAGCTCCGGGGCAAGAAGCCACAAAGGAGCCACCACCACCCATGAAAGCAAGAAGCAATATCTGGAAGCATTACACGTCAGTTTATGGCATTCCTCGCGTTGAGACTCGGCATGGAGTTTCACAATACGCGGATTACATGCCGTTAAAAAATTAGACACGAACATGTTTGCAGCAACAGATATCTGGACTGCTACTGCACGCGCAGCATTCACGACAACACCAAAGTAATTATTAAGTAGCACATTAACAAGAGCATTAGACGCGACCACGCCACCTGCCCCCCACATATTCCAGCCACCGAATTTACTTACCTCCCATAATTTTTTACCATCCCACATTCGCTCCGGGCGGTACACCCCAAAGCGACGACGGCATATAAGCAAGTACGCCCACAAATTGCCAAAAGCAATCAAGATAAACAGAAATCCGTACCACAGGACACGTTCCGTAGGGCACAAACACAACAACGCCACACCCGCCACCTTCACCAAAGCATCTGCAGTACTAACGATGGCAAAGTACCCCATGTCCTCCTTGGCAATAATCATGGAAACATACGGAACAGCATATAAATTCAGGCAGGCAGTAAGAATCGTCATTTGGTAATACCAAAAAGCGATATTTTGCTTACTCTCCGGAAGAGCCAATTTGTCATAAAAGAGCCAGAGGCCTATGGTTTCCGCACATATAAAAAAGATGATTGCCAGCCCGGTATATAACTGGAAACTGATATTAAACATCCTGCGGAGTCCTTCCTGTCCATGCTGGGCAATCTCCACATTGTAGTAGCGAGATGTAGCCGTGTTCATCACATTAGAAATCACGGTAAACATTGCCACAACACTCCCCACCACATTCACCATACCATAATCATCCACCCCCAAAGCCATCAATGTCAAGCGGGTTATATAAAACCCTATAAACATGATAAAGACAGCTCGAACGTACAGGATAATCGTATTTTTTAACAAACTGGGGCGAGATTGAGCCATTAGATTCAACAATCAGTATTCTCTGCTCCGCTCGGGCTCGTACATATCCCAAAGCAAACAGGAGGCAGCGGCAGGGCGAGCATAACAGCAGGGGGGAAAAGAGTCAAGCACATTCACTCAAAATACCCGAACGCATTAAAGACGAAAAAGCCCGCCAAAGCAGGGCTTGGCGGGCTGCATATATACTAAGAAAAAGAGATTAACCAATCTGGGCGCGCCCACTGAGGCGGGCCCCTTCATCCATGGAAAGGACTCCGGTTGTAATATCACCGGTAATGTTGGACTGGCTATTCAAGTGGCAGCGATTGCTCTGGATGTTGCCTTCCACCTTGCCATAGATGTGTACTTCCCCGGCTTGGATGTTGCCCTTAATGTTGGCCATTTCGCCGATGGTAACCTTGCCGGTATCGGACTGGATTTCACCTTCGATATGACCATCGATGTGCATATCGTTCTGGAAGCGGATGGAACCGATAATCTCAATACCGGAGGCCAAAACGTTCGTCGTGCTAGTACTCATTTCTGTAAAACGGGATAGAGAGTTAGTATAAAAAAGGGGGATTAAACAGTCTTGATTTCCTTTTCCTTATCGGCCACGAGGTCGCCCACCTTCTTCACATACTTATCCGTAAGTTTCTGCACCTTATCTTCGGCAGAGCGGGCACCATCTTCCGTCAGGATATTATCGGCCTTGAGTTTTTTAACACCATCCATACCATTCTTACGAGCGCCACGAATGCGCACACGGGTATCCTCTGCCAAGCTGTTAATGTATTTGCAGAGTTCTTGGCGGCGCTCACCGGTAAGCTCAGGAATGGGCAGACGCACGGAACGAGCATCAATAATAGGAGAAATGCCCAAGCGGCTCTCGGCAATAGCCTTCTTAATATCATTAAGGGTACCGGGGTCGAATGGTTGAATCAGAATGGAGCGGGCATCGGGCGTGGATACCACGGCAAGGCTTTTCAGCTTCATGCTTGAGCCATAGGAGGCCACATAAACATCCATATTGTCAACCAAGGAGGGGGAAGCCTTACCGGTGCGTACACCGGAGAAATCGGTCAGCATATGATCGACCGCTTCTTCCATGGCAGTTTCTACTTCGAGCAAGAGTGTCTCTTCGTCCATTGTCGTTGTGATTTATGTTGGTTAATAAAATTAAGTTACTTGCCGATAACGGTGCCAATTTTTTCGCCCAAAAGGGCGCGGGTAATGTTCCCGGGCTGGTGCATATCGAACACCATGATGGGCTTATTGTTATCCTTGCAAAGGGTAAATGCGGTCTGATCCATCACCTTGAGGTTACGGCTAATGCACTCCCCGTACGAAATAGTGTCGAAACGCGTAGCGGTAGGATCAGTCTTGGGATCCGCCGTGTACACACCATCCACGGAGGTGGCCTTCATCACCACATCGGCGTTGATTTCGCATGCGCGGAGAGCCGCAGCCGTATCCGTACTGAAGAAGGGGTTGCCCGTACCGGCGGCAAAAACGATAATTTCTCCGGCTCGCAACTGCTGGCGAGCTTTGTTGCGAACATAAGGCTCCGCCACGTTTTTCATCTCGATGGCACTCTGCACATGGCAAGGTACACCGGCCTCCTGAATAGCAGAGCAAATGGAAAGAGCATTCATTACCGTGGCAAGCATGCCCACGTAATCGGCCGTGGGGCGGTCCATCCCCCGCACACTGGCCTTGGCACCGCGCCAAATATTACCGCCACCCACCACAATGGCGATCTGCAAATCGCCCTGTTGCTGAGCCTCAGCAATTTCACGAGCAATACGAGCTACAATCTCGGGGGAGATATTATCCCGACTACCTTGGGCGCGAAGAGCCTCGCCACTAAGTTTCAGCAGGATACGTTTATAAACAGGTTGAACAGTAGCACTCATGGATGAATAAAGAATCTGATTGCTCGGAAGTTTAGCACTATCCTATCCGGAAAGCGAGCCAGAAATGCGCCAGCAGTAAGAAAATCTTTTCCCCATCTCATTCAGAGGAAAAGCATATGTAACGTTTGCAACCACACGGAACCGAACCAACGGGCTTCCTGCATACGGCAAAGTTCCGGCAACAAGCGGGAATGAGCATTATGCATCAACAGGCGCGCGGTTTCATTCGCCGGAGGCAGCTGCTGCACCGGGGCATGCTGCAAAGCATAGCGAGTATCCAAAGTGGTACTCCACAGTTGCAGCAAAGGCAGAAGTTCATTCGCTGCCGCATCTGCACCGCCCTTATCATGCACGGATGCAAGAACAGAAGACATCTGCTCCATCACCTCCGCCATCGTTCTCACGTCCGCCTCCATCTCATCCTGAGCAGGCACTTGGGAAGAAGCCATATTGAAAACGAACGGTAAGGGCAATAGCTCCGCCAAGGCAAGCATTTGAGGCGCAGGCTGCGGCACAAGCTCTACCAGCACACGCATCTGGGTAGCATCCACCCTATATGCGCGCAACCATAGGCGCAATACCTTTTCTGCCTCATAGCGTTTACGAGGAGAAGCGGATGTATCTGCGAGCATATGGAACAGCTGTTGCACGGGCTCGGGGAGCTGCCATTTTTCAGCAGCTGCCGCACATGCAGCATAAGTAGCCATACTCACACGTCCCCGCTCTGCAGCAGCCTTCACAGTTTGCAGAAGCATCACTCGTTTGAATGCTATTGCCTGGCGGGAGAAAAGGGCCGAATCCGGCGAAGGCAGCATAGAGTGATGCGGAGGCAAAGGCACACCTGCCTCCAAGGCACCTACATAAGGAGGCACCCCCAAAATTGCGCGGAGCTGGTTTTCCGCAGGCAGAGTTGCAGCCATAGCCGGCATAACTACCGACCATACTAATAGGCACATTCGGAACATTACGCAAACTGTCCCATATAGAACTTCTTTTTACCGCGGCGGATAATAACAAGGCCTTCTTGGAGAGCAACTTCCGGGGTAAGAGCAAAGGCGGCATCCTTCACTACTTCACCATTGATGGAAATAGCACCATTGCCAATAAACTCACGAGCTTCGCGCTTGGAAGAACACACCTTTGCCGCCACAAGCACATCTGCCAAAGGTCCGGGGGAAAGTGATACCTGCGGCACATTTTTCATACCGGAGCGAATATCCCGGGCAGAAAGGCTCTTAAAATCCCCGGCAAACAACTTCTCACTCACTTCCACAGCATTCTCAAACTCTGCCGCCCCGTGCAAATCAGTAATAATCTCACGAGCAAGGGCTTTCTGGGCAAGTCGCAGCTCCGGGTGTTCACTGTGTTGAGCTTCAATCTCCATAATTTCCTCCGGGCTAAGGAAAGTAAGGCGCTTCAGGTAAGAAATCACACAAGCATCATCCGTGTTCAACAGGAACTGGTACAGCTCATAGGAGGACGTTTTTTCCTTATCCAGCCAGAGAGCATTCCCCTCACTCTTTCCGAACTTGTTACCCTGAGCATCCGTTACCAGAGGCATCGTCAAGGCATACACCTCATCACCCGTAGTTTTACGAATCAACTCAATCCCCGTGGTAATATTACCCCACTGGTCACTACCGGCCACCTGCAAATCCACCCCGCGAGTCTCGTGCAAATGCTTAAAGTCAATCGCCTGAATAAGCATGTAAGAGAACTCGGCATAGGAAATACCACTTTCCATCTGGCGGCGCACATGATCCTTGGTAAGCATATAACCTACATTGATGTACTTACCGTAATCACGGAAGAAATCTATCACATTCATTCCGTTAATCCAGTCGTAATTGTTGACCACCTCGAAACCAAACACCTTTTCCACTTGGGCACGCAGTGCCTCGTAATTACGGAAAACCTCCTCCTTTTGCTGGAGTTCACGCTCCACCGTACCGCGGGGATCGCCAATAAGACCGGTAGCCAAGCCCACCAAGAGAATCGGGTGGTGTCCATGTTCCTTCATACGGCGGGTGATAAGGAAGCTGGAATAGTGCCCCAAATGCAGGCTATCGGCCGTGGGATCCGTACCAATATAGAAGGTAAGGCCGCCCTTGTTGAGCTTCTCGATGAGATCCGGACTGGAAATTTGATTCACCAGACCGCGCCATTCCAATTCTTCGTAAAAAGTCATATGCGGAGGGATTTCGTGCGTTGAGCCCGAATCATACCACGCAGAATGAGCCCTGTCAATCCGAGGGATTGACAGTGAAATCCCCACCAAATCGAGTAGGGGGACTTTCGTCCCCCTCTCACACCACCGTACGTGCGAATTACCGCATACGGCGGTTTCCAATCAGCGTTTGAGGAGTTGATAAAACGAGATATATCCCTCTGCCCGCAGCCATGCGTTATCCATGCAGA
>JAFXCP010000004.1 GCA_017521405.1 Akkermansia sp.
ATAAAACTGTAAACATTGATAATAAACGAATAACAAATAAACAACCTACATGGCAAACATTCTGCAGCACATGAGTCGGAATTTTTAACTCTAAAAAATTCAATCCTTTAGGATTTTTTTTGCTGTACATCGGATTTGAAAAGAGATAGACTGGGGCGGGCAGGCGGTATTCGTTTCGCCTTTTACATTCAACACCCACCATCAACAACTAACATGAAATTACACTTACCCATTGCTATGCTGGCACTCATCGCTGCCGGCACAACACAGGCAGATACGATTTCCTCAAACGTTACCGTAGCGGAAAACGCCTCCAAGGAGTACGGCTACCTCACCATCGACGGAGGTAATCTTACCAATAACGGAAAGGTAACGGCCGACAACATCTACATCGCCAATGGCAACATCGTCAACAACGGCCTTATGAGCGACAAAGATGCGGATGATTTGTATGATTTCGTCACCTTTGCAGATGCCAACGGTACCTTTACGAACAACGGCCGCATCGAAGGTAACCTCAGCATCATCTACGGCAGACTCGAACTGAACGATGGAAGCTACATCAAAACGCTGGACGTGTACGATGCGGATAGCCCGGAGGAAGGCGTAAGCGTGTACCTTAACGGCAATGTGAGCGTGGATTCTCTCTATCTGGGAGATAACACCGAGTTTATCTTTGCTCTGGACAGCTCCATCGATTTAGGAGGCGGTAATTTTGAATTCTACGATGTAAAACTAGTGCTGATGGTTGATTCCGATTTAACCGCCGGTGACAGCGCAACCGATTACAGCACCCTACTCACACAAAACCTATTTACCAACTTCGTAAACAGCACCTGGACCGGAGGCGGTGCCACCGGATTCACCGGGGACACCCTCATCACCCTGCGCGATGCCGAAGGTGACGAAGTAACCCGCACCTACAGCGAGGTATCCGCCAACATCCCGGAGCCCGCCACCGCCACGCTGGGCCTGCTGGCTCTCGCTGCTCTGGCTGCCCGCCGCCGCCGCGCTTAAAGCACCTTCAGAGCTGTTTTTTCCCACCCCCGGATGCCTGCACGGCATTCGGGGGTGTTTGTCTGCGCATCGCATTTCAAAAGAGATAAAACTGTAAGCATTGATAATAAACGGATAACAAATAAACAACCTACATGGCAAACATTCTGCAGCACATGAGTCGGAATTTTTAACTCTAAAAAATTCAATCCTTTAGGATTTTTTTGCTGTACATCGGATTTGAAAAGAGATAGACTGGGGCGGGCAGGCGGTATCCATTTCGCCTTTTACATTCAACACCCATCATCAACTCCTAACATGAAATTACACTTACCCATCAGTATATTGGTAGCCGCGACAGCTTCCGTAGCATACGCCGGCGGTCCTTATGTGCCTCAGGTCATCGTACCGGTGGAAGCGGACACGACGCTGAGCGTATCCACTTCAACTGAAGTGGAAGCGGCGCTCACCTCCAATCCCAAGGATGAGACTTCCCCCTTCTACGGCACCAGCAGCGAGCAGCCCAAAGCCGTTGTCAAGGACGGACAAGGCACGCTGGTTATCGACAAAGATATTACCACCTACAATCCGCTGGTAGTGCGCGAGGGCACGCTCACGATTCAGGATGCCACTGTAAAGAACTACAACAAGCTGGACAATGGTGTTTGCAACATTAGCGTGGGTGGTAATAATGCTCACTTAGTACTGGACAATGCCTCCTACATTCAATCCATCAACTATGCATCCAACTATGCCGGCTCCATGTCCATCGGCAGCGTGGACGGCAAGGGAAGCGTAACGCTGACGAATGGTTCCACCCTGCACACGGACCATTTCCTGTTTGCCGGTTACAGCACCACCAATGGTCACACAAATGCCAGCCAGGCCACGGCAGACAGCAATACCCTATACACCGCCGGCGAGGCCGGGCGCTCCACCATCAATGTAGAATCCGGTTCCTCGCTGAGCTTCTCCCGCAGCCAGTTCAATAACGTGGATGTCAACATCACCGGGGAAGGCTCCGTAATGCGCGATAATGCACGTACGGATGGTTATAATGCCGTATCTTGGTGTTACTACGGCATCAGCAGCGGAAGCAATGCGGTCAAAACCGTGATTAACATCTCGGATGGCGGCTCCTTCGTTTCCAACCATTACAATGTATTCGGGTACTACGACAACAACTCTGCGGAGATTAACGTATCCGGCAAGAGCAACAATGGCGTAGCCTCCTCCATCAATCTTGCCCAATATACCTACATCGGTTATAACGGCAACTGCACGATGAATCTCACGGAAGGGGCAGAGGCCAACATCAACGAAATTGGCATCAGCACTCTCAGCAAGGTCAATGTAGGCATCGGTTCCTCCATCAACAAAATTGAAGGTATCGCTGAGGGGTGGATTAGCGTCAATGGCGGTGAGCTGGAGAATTCGGGTACTATTTCTGCCTACACGCAGTTGAATAGCGGCGCTCTCATCATGAACGAGGGTGCCACCTCCGCCTACCTCCAAGCACTCGGCGGCACGCTGGAAATCACCGGCGATGTAACCTTCACGGGCGATGCGGAGCTGAGCAATGTGGACTTCATCTTCGCCAACGGCGTGGAGATTGACCTGAGCGGCTGCGACTTCACCTTCACGGGTGGCAGCATTACCATTACCCTGCCGGATGCCGTGGCCATGGCTTACGCTGCCGAGGCGGATGCCTCCCAGTTCGGCCTCGTGTTCAAGAATGCCGGCACGGTTTCCGGCCTTGTGGGCCAGGAGGTAACAGTGCAGGATGCCGCCGGCAACACCACCACCTACACCCTGACTCAGGATGATGTGGTGGTACAGGCCGTACCGGAGCCCGCCACCGCCACGCTGAGCCTGCTGGCTCTCGCTGCTCTGGCTGCCCGCCGCCGCCGCGCCTAAAGCACCTTTAGAGCTGTTTTTTCCCACCCCCGGATGCCTGCACGGCATTCGGGGGTGTTTGTCTGTACATCGCATTTCAAATCCGATGTACAGCAAAAAAATCCTAAAGAATTGAATTTTTTAGAGTTAAAAATTCCGACTCATGTGCTGTAGAATGTTTGCCATGTAGGTTGTTTATTTGTTATCCGTTTATTATCAATGTTTACAGCTTTATCTCTTTTGAAAAGAGATAGACTGGGGCGGGCAGGCGGTATCCGTTTCGCCTTTTACATTCAACACCCACCATCAACACCTAACATGAAATTACACTTACCCATTGCTATGCTGGCAGTTTTCGCCAGTTCCGTGGCATGCGCCACGATGCGTCCGGAAACCATTGTCAACGTGGCAGCCGGAGAGACTCTGGAGGTTTCTGCGGAGGACATCACCAAGAAACAAAGCCAATACAGCAGCAAGAACACATACGAGCTTATCGGCGTTTTCACGAAGGATGGACAAGGCACACTTACCGTGAGTGAGAGCTACAATGTGCCCCAATCCCTGAACGTTCGCGAGGGCGAGATGATTATCGGCAACGGTACGGATGGCGAGCGCGTTGAAATTAAAGCACAGCCTTACCTCAGCGATTCCCCCACGATTTCCATCGGCGGTAACAACGCCTCCCTCGTGCTGGATAACGCCTCCTACAAATACAATGTGTTCGATTCCACCGGCAAGAAGTCCTATGTGAGTGCCGTGGCTATCGGTAACACGGATGGTGCCGGTTCCCTCACCCTTAAAGGTGGCTCCGAGCTGTACACCTCCCAGTCTTTCTTTGCCTACACAGTCACGTGCCAAGGCCATGTGCAAGACAGCTATGCCGGCACCACCGGCGATGCCCTGTACAGCAATGGTGTAAAGGGGCAGTCCAAGCTGAACATTCTGGAAGGCTCCAAGGTACAGGCCGGTATGACCTTCTACTTTGCGGATATCGACATTCTTGTGGATGGTGAGGGCTCCAGCTTCGAGGACGGTGCTCGCAACATCTCCAACTACGGCGGCTGGCTGGGCGATGTGGACGGCTCCGGCTCCACCGATGTGGTGACGAATGTAACGATTTCCAACGGCGGCACATGGACCAGCCGCAACGACCTTACCACCAGTGCCACCACCACCGCCACCACTAACATTACGGTGACAGGTAAAGGAAGTACTTTCAACAGCCTGCGCAACACCAATCTGGGAGATGCCAACCAAAATGCCACCACGAACCTTACTGTGGAAAATGGTGCTGTGGCTAACCTTACCGATGTACAGGTAGGCTGCGCAAGTGGTAGCGAAACGGTCAACATCCGGATTACCGATGCCACGATGAACATCGGCTCGATGACGGTGAATCAGGGTGGTACCGTAACGAATGACGGCACCATTACCGTGGCTGATTTGGCAAAGACCACCTCCTGGCGTGATGATTCCACCATGGGGCTCTCCGGGGGTTACGCCGCCAATACGGAGGCTGTGGCCGCCGAATTCGTGGTAGGCGGCAAAGTAGTGAACAACGGCATCATCGCCGCAGGCTCCGCTGCTGAGACTCCCGTCATCTCCCTGATTGAAGGTGGCAGCTTCACCGCCGGTGAGGGCAGCAAGATGATTGGGCTGGACGCTACAGGCGGCGAATTCATTGCCGCCGGGGACTTCACCTTCACGGGCAACGTCTCCATGAGCAATGTGGACTTCATCTTCGCCAACGGCGTGGAGATTGACCTGAGCGGCTGCGACTTCACCTTCACGGGTGGCAGCATTACCATTACCCTGCCGGATGCCGTGGCCATGGCTTACGCTGCCGAGGCAGACGCCTCCCAGTTCGGCCTCGTGTTCAAGAATGCCGGCACGGTTTCCGGCCTTGTGGGCCAGGAGGTAACAGTGCAGGATGCCGCCGGCAACACCACCACCTACACCCTGACTCAGGATGATGTGGTGGTACAGGCTGTACCGGAGCCCGCCACCGCCACGCTGAGCCTGCTGGCTCTGGCTGCTCTGGCTGCCCGCCGCCGCCGCGCCTAAAGCACCTTCAGAGCTGTTTTTCCCACCCCCGGATGCCTGCACGGCATTCGGGGGTGTTTGTTTCTCAGCGGAAGGTGGGAGGGGGTAAAAAGCCCTGCTTCCCCGGGAGGGGAGGCAGGGCGGGAAATGACGCTTGTGGTGCCGCGCGTTTAGGCTTTCAGCTCGTTACCCAGTTCGATAATGGAGTATTCTCCCGGGGTGAGGCGGTACACAATCTGCAGGACGTTGCGGCGTGCGTTGCGGTAGAGCACGAAGGGTTTGCCGGAGATTTCCAGCTCCATAATGGCATCCTCTTTGTACATGGTGCGCAGGTCGTAGCCCTCGCGGGAGATGCGGATGGGCTTGGGGTCCTCCGGGGCGTCGGCATCCACCTCGTAATCGAGCACATCCTCCTCGTACACCTTCTCATCGAGCTTGCGGATGCTCTGGGAACGGTGCGGGCGGAAGTGCTTCATGAGGCGTGTTTTATGCTTACGCATGCGGCGCATAATTTTTGTTACCGTTTCATCGATGGCGGCATAGAGGTCTGCGGCAGAAGTAGAGGCCTGAATGGTGATATGGTCTGTGCAGAAAAGCACGATTTCCGCCATCTGCCTATCTTTTTGTACGTCCACCACCACGCGTGCTTCCACAATCTTGGGGTAGTCGATATGGATGGCAGCAATTTTCTTGGTGGCGAATTCTCTGATGGCATCGGTCACTTCGATGTGACGTCCCGTAACGGTAATGTTCATATCATCATTCGGCATGGTCAGTACCTTCTTTCTATTGGTTGTTTTCTGTTTGGGGTTGCAGAAGGGGAATCACTCTCCGCAGAATGACGCTTCTGCAATACTCATCTTAACCGCAGTTTTGCTTTTTGCAAGAAAAATCTGCTTTGTGGAGGAGAAAAAAAAGCCCCCTCCGGATGAGAGGGGGGCGGTGTGAGTATTGAAAATAGGAAAGGTGCAGAAGCTTAGTCCTTGTACTCGATTTTGCGGAGTTTGGGGGCTTTAATGAGCTTCATGACGTCTTTGCCGGGTTTCTTGCAGGCGGGGGGATTATCGATCTTTTTGTTCGAGAATACGGGGAAGTCCGCTTCCTCGGCGATGGTGCCGCCGGTGGCAAGAGAGTACCAGCCGCGCTTGGGGTCTATACGGCAGTTGATTTCTTTAAGGGGGTTAGCATCCCGGGTAAAGCGGAATTCCGTGGCAAGGTGCCAGTCTTTGCCGTCCCAGCGGTAAGCGGGGCCAAAGGTGGCACGGCGTTCATACTGCTTGGATTCCACGTTGCGGCGGAAGTCCTCCACAAAGCCGCAGCCGCCGCCTAAGCCACGGCTAAGGGCTTGTATGCGCCAGCAGCTCATGAGTGTCCATTTGCGGACGGCAGGGTCGTAAATGTAGCCGGCAATTTGGCGGAATTCATCGCCATCCGGGCGTTCAATTACGAGGGTGCGGATAAGCTCGCCCTCTTTCCAGGGGAAGTTACGCATGGATTTACCGCCGGTGCCTTCGCCGCCAAAGCGGGTGGTTTCCACGCCATCGCCGCGCTGAATGAGCAGGGCACGTTCTTCTTCCGGGGCGGCATTGGGATTATCGCCGGAATCCTTGGCATCCCAAATGGAGAAGATAGCTACGCGCTGGGGGGTACCATCGGGGTTTTTGCCATAGAGTTCCTGCACGCCGATGTAGCCGCAGCCAAAGTTATTTGCGGCAAAGTAGGTGCCGGGGGCACTTTTTTCCACCACCATTTCCTGGTAAGCGGCAGTGTGATGGGGAATGGAAGGAAGGTACCCCAGGTGTACGGAGGCACACTGGCGTTTGGCCATATTTTCCGGGAGCCAGTAATCGGAGTAACGATCCGCTTGGGCAGTGCTGCCACAAAGGGTAGCCAGTGCCACGGCGGCTGCCATGAGGAAGTGTACTGTCTTCATTGCGGTGCGGAGTATACCAGATTGCAAGAAACATGGCAAGAAGAAAGGATTTACGTGCTTGATGGGTGTTTTCTTGCTTGCCGCAGCGGGGCAAAAGTGCCAGCCCGGGGGGGGATGACTGTAGAACATTCTGTGCAAACCGAGGCGGATAGTATTTATACCGGCAGAATTCAGGACGAGGGTACACCAGAAGTCAATACCGCAGATACCCGGAGGGAACTAAAAGCTCTACACTCTAAAAATCAATGGGTCAAAGCATTTTGGGCAGCCTCGTGCCCTTGTTCTGCCGCTTTCCGGCACCAGAAGCGGGCTTTATCCTCATCCTGCGGTACGCCTTTCGCATTAAAGTAGGCGCGCCCCAGCTGGAACTGGGCTTCTGCATGCCCTTGTTCCGCCGCTTTGCGGTACCACTTGGCAGCTTCTGCAAAATCCTGTTTCAGGCACTTACCCTCGCTGTACAGGCAAGCCGTATTGTATTGGGCAGCGGCATGCCCCATCTCCGCCGCTTTGAGGCACAAAGCCACGGAGAGGGCATCATCTTTGAAATGTGTGTACAACTCACTCTTATCGTAGAAAAAATCCGCTACTTGGGGGTTATTTACCTCCCCCGCGAACATACAGCGCAGCATCTCAAAAGAATCTCCATCCTGGCACTCCAAGGCCGCAGCCAAATACTTCAATCCCTCCTCACGATTCACCTCCACGCCCAGCCCGAAAAGGTAGCAGCGGGCAAGGTGGCTCATAGCACCCACACAGCCCTCATCCGCCGCCTCTCGGTACAGGCGTAAAGCCTCCGCATCGTCCCGAGACACCCCCATTCCCACCGCAAACATCCCACCCAGCAAGCATTTGGCAGCTGCATTGTTTTGCGCGGCAGCCATACGGCACCAATGCACTGCCTGCTCCGCATCCTTCGGCACACCCAGCCCGATTTGATAACATATCGCCAGCTCGCATTGGGCCTCCGCATGGCCTTGGAGAGCGGCCTGCCGGAAGAGCTCTACCGCCAGCTCCCGATTCTCCAAAATTCTCTCCTCATCAAGGTAAAAGCAGCCCAGCTCGTACCGGGCATCCGCAAAATTACGCTCCGCCGCCCATCGGAACAGGAAAAGAGCTTTAGCATCGTCCTTCGGCACGCCGTCCCCATCCCGGTACATGCGGGCCATTTGGAGAGCCGCCTCCGCAGAGCCCTGTTGGAAAGCCGCCTGCAAGTACTCCAGCGCCTTGGCATCATCCTTGGGTACCATGGAGCCCTCGTAATACGCCATACCCATTTGGAACTGCCCCATGGGATGCCCCATATCCGCCGCCTTTCGGAAACCCATGGTTGCCGCAGCATGCTCTCCGGCGAGGTGAAGTGCCCATGCCCGTTCGAACTCCCGCCGTGCCATGTATGGTCGGCAGGCATACACAGCACAAACCAGCCCGGCCAGTAAAAGCAATAATACGACTAACACCACACTCTTCCGCACACGCTGCTGCATCATCTTACAAGAATAAATAAAAAGCTACGGCTCATGCTACCACGTATGCCCACCGCTGACAAGACATAACTGGCAGCGCGGCTCCATGCTCATTTATTTTACCGCCCCCGTGCCACGCTGCATGCTTGCCAGAGAGAATGCCATCTGGTAGAATACACTGCAGCAAGACCATGGTTACCACAGAATACCCCTACGGCGAGGACTTCCCCATCCTGAAAATCGACACCCCGCTCTGCACGGCGGAAATCTCCCTTTACGGCGGGCATGTGCTCCGCTGGGCTCCGGCCGGGCAGCGCCCGGTCATCTACATGAGTCCGCAGGCTGTATTCCGCAAAGGGAAAGCCCTGCGCGGCGGCATCCCCCTTTGCTGGCCATGGTTTGGCAAGAACACGGAGGATGCCTCCCTGCCGGCCCACGGTACAGCCCGCATTTCCACATGGCAAGTGGGGCGCTGCGAGGAAGGCGCGGATGGTCGCGTGCAGCTGCTGCTGGCACTCCCCCCGGAGCAGGAGCTGATGCCCAGCGCCGCGCTGGCCATGGAAATCGGGGAGGAGCTGACGCTGAGCCTCATCACGCTGGATGTGCCGCGCACCATGCCCTTTTCCGCCGCCATGCACAGCTATTTTGCCGTGAGCGATTACGAGAAAGTGGCTCTTACCGGGCTGGAGGAGTGCGCCTATACGGAGTACGCAGAGGATGCCGTACCCCATGCGGAGGACCCCCTCATCCCCGCCGGGCATATTGACCGCATTTACCACCCCGTACCCGAGCATCAGGAACTTACCATCCACGATCCGGCATGGGGGCGCAGCATCCGCATATGCCGTGCCGGCAGTGCCTCCGCCGTGGTATGGAATCCCGGTGCTGCCCTTGCCGCCGGCATGGGCGATTTGGGTGCCGGCAATGAACGCGGCTTCCTTGCCGTGGAAACCACCGTCGTACCCGCGGAAAATACCCTACTGCGCTGCGGGGAAACCCACGAGCTGACCACCCGCATCCAAGTCATCAACATTGGCTGAATGCGAAAGCTCCGTACCATCCTTCGCTATACCGCCTACACAGCAGCGGGCATGCTGCTGGCACTGGTATTGGCGGTACTGGCGGCAGAGCTTGGCACTGCCCTGCTGGCAGCCGGGCAATGCCATAACACCCCGGCGGAGTGCCGCGCGGGGGATGTGGGCGTGGTGCTGGGCTGCAGCAAAGGAGTGAGCAGAGGGCGTCCCAACCCCTATTTTACCACCCGCATGGAGGCCGCCGCACGTTTGTGGCACAGCGGGAAGCTGCGCTGCATCATCGTTTCCGGGGATAACAGGGAACGCTATTACAACGAGCCTCGGGATATGAAAAACGCCCTCATACGTCTGGGCGTGCCGGAGGAGCGCATCGTGAGCGACCATGCCGGGCTCTGCACATACGATTCCGTACGCCGCGCGCAGAGGGTTTTCGGTGCCACCCGTATCACCTACATCAGCCAGCCTTTCCACGTGCGGCGCGCCGTGGCACTGGGTAGGCTGCTGGGGCAGGAAGCGCAAGGATTTCACGCGCCATATACCCCCACCCGCCTCCGCCCGCTACTGTGGCAAATCCTGCGCGAGCGCGGCGCGCGCTTAGCCATGCTATACTATCTGCTACTGCGAGATACTCCGCAGGAATCCCCCATTTCCCTTCCCGAATAATCCACCCTCCGCACACGGTCTATGTTCTCCCTCATCTCCTGCACGGCCATAGCCGGCACCGCCGAATGGGTATGCTGCCCGGGCGAATTGAACAGTCCCCTGTACCAAGCACTGGCAGATTGCCCGGTCATCCACCGCTGGGCTGTGGCGGATGACCGCGCCGCCGCCTTCTTTGCTCTGGGGCGTATCCAAGCCACGGCTCGCCCGGTGGCAGTGGTAGCAGGCAGCGGCTCCTCTGCCGCCTCCATGCTGCCCGCCGTCATCAATGCATACTACCAGCGGAGACCTCTCCTCATCATCACGCTGGATACCCCGGAATCCGGCGGAGGCACAGGAGCTCCGCAATGTGTGGAGCAGGAAAGCCTCTTCGGGCTCTACGCCCCCACACAGGAACTGAACCTTCCCTGCCCCGTATCGGAACTGCCGGACATGTGCGCCCTGCTGGGGGAGGGATTTCCCCTGCACCTGCATATTCATTTGGATGCCGCAGCCATACCACCCCATAGCGATTACAGCCTGGTAGAGGTAGGTGCGCCGCCGGCAGCCCCGCGATTCAGGGGGTCTTTGGTAGCCATTTCACAAATGCTGCGCTTCCGCGCCATGGAAGGACTTGTACTCCTTATCGGAGCACTGGAGCCGGACGAACAGGAACCCGTACTTTGGCTGGCGCAAACACTGCGCGTGCCCGTGCTGGCGGAAGCCTCCAGCGGTTTGCGAGAGGAGCTGGGCGGGCAGCTGCTCTGCCGCGGGGATGAGCTACTGTGCCAATACCCGCCACGCTATGTACTGCGAGTAGGCGGCGTACCCACGGGGCGTTTTTGGCAGGAACTGGAAAACCTGCCGGAAACGGAGGTATACTCCATTACCCGCACCGGCTTTTCCGGGTTAAAGCGAAGAAGCCACGTGATCGAAGGGGAGGTGGAACAAATCATGAAAGCCATGGGGGATATTCCCCATATAGGCGATACGGAGCGCTTGCTGCCCCGCAGCCGCCACGCTGCCGGGCAGCTTGAGGAATACCTGCTGGGGAATCCGGATTCTGCGGAAGCACTGGTGCGCGCCTTCTCCCGGCATGCCTGTCTGGCAGATGTTATCTGCGTGGGCAGTGCCACCACGGCGGATTTATGGAACCGCTACGCCCAAACACAAGTACCCACCCTGTACCTACGGGATTTGCACAGCACCGGGGCGGATGGTGCCCTCAGCACCTTTCTGGGCAATGCAGCCGATGCGGCAATGGCATGCTGCCTGCTGGGGGATTTAACCCTGCTGCGGGATTTGAATGCCGCTGCCCTGCTGCCCCAGCTGCCGCCCGGGCGGCGCATCGTGGCCGTGCTGAACAATGGCGGAGCCGCCCCGGCAGCCTCCGCCACGCGCGGGGATGAGGAGCTGGAGCGCCTGCTGGTGCAGCCGCCCACCTTCTCCATGGCGGAAGTGGCTCGCCTGTGGGGAGCAGAGTACTACTGCATCCGCTGCGAGGCAGATTTGGAAGTACTGGACAGCTTGGAGGAAAACTGCTTCATCCTGCTGGAGCTGGCACCCTAATTTCTTTTACTCCTGCCAAAGCTCCATCAACTCCGGGGGGAGCGTTGTCAGGAATCGGGAAGGCGGGCTGTACTGTGCATCATAGGAGCGCCCATTATAGCGCGGGAAAGAGAGGTACAGCCGGTCCTGAGCCCGCGTAAGTGCCACATAAAAGAGGCGGGTTTCCTCCTCCATTTCCTCGGTGCTGCCGGAATCCAGCACCCTGCGGTGGGGGAAAAGCCCCTCCCCGAGGAACACGATGAACACAACCTTCCACTCCAGCCCTTTGGCTTGGTGAATCGTGCTGAGGGTAACACAATCCTCCTCCCCCGCCGTGGCCTGCTGATCCACCTCGGAGAGCAGCGCCACTTGGGAGAGGAATGCCTCCAAATTCTCCTCCTCCCCCACCGTGCGAGCCATTTGGAACAAATCCTCCGCGCGCTCCTCGTAATTATCATACGCAGAGCGCATATACGGCACCAAATAGGTATGCACACGGTGTACCAGCTCGGAAGGCAACAGCACGCCCCCCTCCGGGTGCAAAGAATCCATGAGTGCCAAAAAATCCCCCCAATGTGCACGAGCAGCCGCCGGCACCGCCAGCTTTCCCAGCAAGCGCGAATGCGGCAGCTGGATAGCCTCTTCCGCCGGATGCTCCGCCAGCCAAGGCTGCACCACGGAGAGCCACGCCTGCCACAACTTCCCCGCCGTGGCCTCCCCCACACGCGGGAAAGTACCGGCAATACGGCGGAAGGCCACCTCATCCAGCGGATTACCCAGCAAGCGCAAAAAAGCCACCACATCCTTCACATGGGCCTGCTCAAAAAAGCGCAGTCCGCTGGTAATGCGGAAGGGAATTTGGCGTTTTCCCAGCTCCATCTGCACATCCATACTGTGGAAATGTGCACGATACAGCACCGCAATATCCTTCCCCGGCACGCCGGCATCCAGCAGCGTCTCGATACGCCGTGCCACAAAAGCGGCCTCCGTGCGATTATCCGGTGCCGGAAACACCGCCGGCAGTATATTCTGTCCCCGGCGTGCCGCCTGCATATCCTTGGGAATCTGCCGTGTATTTTGTGCAATCGCCGCATTGGAAATGGCCAATATGGCCGGCAAACTGCGGTAATTCGTAGTAATGCGGTACACCTCTGCCTCCGGGTAATTCAAATGGAAGCGCAGAATATGCTGCACATTAGCCCCTCGCCAGGAATAAATACTCTGAGCATCATCCCCCACAGCCATGAGGCAGCTTTGTTCTCCCCCCACAAGGTGGCGGATAATCGCTTCCTGCGGCGTATTAGTATCCTGATATTCATCCACCAACACATAGCGAAAACGCTCCTGCAGCTCCGCCCGCACATCTGCCTGCTCCTCCAGCAAACGCAGGAAATTGAGCAGCAAATCATCAAAATCCATCGCGTTGAGTGCCTTCTTACGCTCCGCATAGGCTGCATAAATGCGAGCCAGCACCTCCTCGTGCTTTTGCAGGTACGGGTATTCCCGGAGCAGCACCTCCTCCCAGCCGCTGCATGTATTTGCCGCCAGACTGTGCAGGGAAAGCAGCACCTCTGCCTTGGGAAAACGGTCACTCTTCGTCATCTTTCCGGCATACTCCTTCACCAGAGCCTTCATGAGAGCACGCTGGTCATCCGAATCAAAAATGGAAAAGCCTTGCCGATAGCCCAGCCGTTCCCCATAACGCCGCAGCAAGCGATTTGCAATAGAGTGAAACGTACCGCCCCAGAGCTGTCCGGCCTCCCCGCCGGTAAGGGAGCCCACGCGCTCCAGCATTTCCCGCGCGGCCTTATTGGTGAAGGTGAGCAGGAGAATGCGCCAAGGTGCCACCCCCTGCTCCAACAACCAAGCCACGCGGTAGGTGAGCGTGCGAGTCTTGCCGCTGCCGGCTCCGGCAATCACCAGAGCCCGGCGAGCCGTTGTGGTAACAGCTGCGTACTGTTCCGAATTCAGCTCCGCCACATAATCATGCGCCGGAGGCCGGAGAAAGCTCATCACTCAAAATCCAGGTAGATTTCCGCACGGCGGTTTTCGCCACGCACATAATCAATCGTTTGGGCGGAATCGTCCGTGCTGTAAGTACGGCGCGGCTGGCTCTTGCCCAGACCCTCGGTGGAAATCTGCTCCGGCAGCACGCCGAAGGACACGAGAGCCTCCTGCACGGCGGCGGCACGGCGCTCGGAAAGCTTCAGGTTGTACTTCTCAGAGCCCACATCATCCGTATGGCCGGAAATGTTCAGCTTCTTCTCCTTACTCTGTTTGAGCAGTGTGGCCACAATCTCCAGCTGGCGCAGGGAGCGCGGCGTGAGCCCGGCATCGTTGAAGGCGAAGAACAGTGCCAAGGAATCACCGCCCTTGGGGTTCTTCACAATCGGGAAGTAGCGCCCGCCCTCTGCAGAGGCCACTCCCTCGTACTTGAGCAGCAGCTCATCCAAGGATACATTGCGTACACGCCAACCCAGCTCGGTCTCCTTCACCAGCTCCATGCCCACCTCGGCCTCGCTGGAATCCGCCTTTGCCACGATGAAAATCACATACCCGGCAAAGGTATCGTTCTCGAAGGCGTTGCGAATGGGAGTCTTTTCCCGCAGGGCGAACTCGCCCTCCTCAAAAATCATGCAAAGACCGGCCACCGTGGCATCCGTCACCTCCGTACCTGTTACTAAGGAACGCGCCTTCATCATATCCCCCCGGCGCACGGACTCTACAAAGCCCTCCGCCACAGTAATGGAATCACTCGTCGGCGTCACCTGCGTCTTATCGGAAGGCGTAGTCTTCACCACCTCAATACGCACCTTACCATCGCGCGTTGTCACCACATCCAACAGCAGATCCTCCCCGCCATCCTCCGCTACCAAGCGGTAACGCGTCACGCGGTCCCCATTCGGGCGGGTGCTATTGCCGATTTCCTCCACCTTTTTCACCTTGTGGGCATCCCCCCAAGCCTTGAGCCCGGCAGCAGCCTCCGGCGTAAGCTCGCCGCGCTGCACAAGTTCTTCCACCGCAGAGGCAGGATTTTCCGCCTGCAACGCCGCTGCAGCAGAAAGAGCCACGGCATGCTCCTTACTGCGGGCACCGGGCGGCAATGGGGCAGCTTTGGGCGAAGGCTTTTGCACCACCGGCCGGGCGGGTTGCTCCTTCGCCTCCGGGGCGGGAGGCGGGGGCTGCGGAGCGGGCGAGGGCGTAGTAGTGGGGGCTATGGGCTCTGCCGGGGCAGGTATCGGTTCGGGAGCCGGGGTAGGCGTTTGCACCGGGGCGGTGACAGCGGCCTGCCGCTGTTGTTTTTGCTGCTGCCAGCGCATGAAGTACAACACGCCGCTGCACACAACCAGCGTAGCTAAAAAAGCGGATACGAAGAGGATGAATTTACGTTTCATGGTACAATTAAAGGAAAATCAGAGGAATTGAGCAGGTTTCACCGGGATGCCTTCTTTGGGCATTTGCGCGGGCTCCTGCTGCATGAGCGAAGCCTCCCGAATACGCAGACGGCGAATGGTGGTGTACGGGTCCGGCACCACCGGTGCCGGATATTGGGAAAAAAGCGTTTCCGGATTCAAGCGATTCATCGTCCCCGTGGCACTGTATCCGGGCATACCCGCCTCCGTGCAGCGGGATTCCACCGCCTCGAAATGCAAATGCGCGGGATAACGCCCCTGCGCCGTACCCATGGTTCCAATCCCCTCCCCGCGAGCCACCATCTGCCCCACCTTTGCCACACGCTTATCCAAATGAGCATACAGCGTTTGAATGATTCGATTTGTCCCCGGCAGGCGGTGTGCCAGCACCACCACATTCCCCCACTCCGGCGAAGGCTCCGCACTGTACACCACCAGCCCGCGGGCCGCGGCGTACACAGCATCTCCCTCATCCGTATTTTCCCCGCCTATGCCATTCAAATCCTGCCCCAAATGGACCCCGCCACGGCGTTCATTCGGCGTGCCGAAGGGTTGTGCATCGTATGCAAAAGCACCATTAGGTGCCCCGCAGGGGGATTGGAAGCCATCCACCTCCGGCACCAGCACCAACTGCTCCGGCCGCAGCAGAACAAGCCCTGCCACCAGCTGCCTCGGCATATATTCAGACGGCGTATCCTGCCCGTATATCCCGGCAGGCACAGTGGGTGCCGCCTCCTCCCCGGGGCTGTTCCACCACGCCCACACACCGGCGACCGAAGCTCCCGCAATCAGGAGTCCCAGAAATATCAACCGCCAGCGGCCTATGAGGCGTTGCTTTCCCATCTCGCGCGAATTATAATGCGGCACTGTCGGCTTTTCAAGCATAATTGGTTAAAGCCGGCGGGTTTTTCTCCCCCCCTGCCCATGGATTTCCGAAATCGGAAGCAGCATATGCCACGCGCCCGCATACAAAATGCGGGAAGGCTGGTGCCCCACCCTTCCCGCTTAGTATGCCGTAAGACCCTCGCTACGAGGAAATGCTTATTCCGCCCATGTCCAAGAAATTTTCTTCTCTACCGTGGGAGCCAAAGCCGCCCCCACCGGGCAACTGCGTACGGCACTTTCCAGCACAGTGCGCTGCTGTGCCGTAGTGGGGTGGGGCACACTAATGTGAAACAGCAGTGCAGTAATACCGTTCTTCCCCTCCTCATACCCGGCACGAATGCTGATACCTTCCGTATCCAGCTCTTTGCGGCTCCCCAGATAAGCCATCATGCTAGCCATGCAGGAAGCTACCGCCGCTGCCAATAATTGTGCCGGGGATGGCTGCTCCCCAAGACCTCCAATAGCCGCCCCCACATCGGTGGTGAACTCTGCGTTCCCGCTGCTAAACTCTGTGTGGCAGCGCATGCTGCCCCGGTGTGTTGTGGTGGATGTGTACATATAATGTTTCCTTCCTTTCTTTTTTGTTTGGAACACTTCTAAAATAACACAAGTGCACCTCCATGTCAACCCATATTTCTATCTTTTTGGCAGGAAATAAAAAATTCCTCTCTTCCGAGGAGAAGAGAGGAAGTGGTGGGGGGGGATTTTCGGAGGGCATTAACAAGCCCTGCGGCGGCGAAGTGCCAATGCAGCCAGAGCCAGCAAGCCCAGCGAAGCCGTGGCAGGTTCCGGCACGAGAGCAAGGCTCAGCTCGCCTTGGAAGAAGCTTAATTGATAATCTGCCTCGGGGTCAAGGTTATCAAAAACCCGGGAGGCATTCCACACAGAACCGGAGGCGAGCGATTCTCCCCCAAGGGAGAGGGCATCCACCCCGGAGAAAAGCGTTACACGACCATTGCTCAAGAGTTCCTGCTGCATCTCCTCGGAGAGATTCAGGCCCATTTTTCCGGCAAGGGAAACGGCACTGCCCAGCGTGAGAGTCCCCCCCATGGAAAGCTCTGCCCCTTCGGCAAAAGAGATGTTGGCATTCAGAGCCGCCCCCTGCCCCACCTCCAAAGCAGAGAGGAGCAAGGTACTCTCGTACTCCGTGGCAGAGGAGGTCACGGCTGCGGAAACCCATGCACTCAGGCTGGTACCGCTGCCTAAAATCAGGCGTTCCAAACGTTGGGACTGCCCCATCACCATTGCGGTGGAACTCTTCCCCGTCAGCTCAACCACAGAAGCATCCGCCAGCGTGGCAACAATATCCTGCTGCACATCAATCAGCGTAATACAATCCGCCTCAATACTGCCGAGAATGCGAGCCTCACTCCCCACAATGGTGAGGGACGCCACGGCACCCTCCGTGCGAGTGGCCGCCCCCTTGGTAATATCGCCCTGCACCACACCACCGGAGAGAAGGACATGAGTATTACCCACGGTACCGGCGCGACCGCCGGCTTCTATATCGCCTATAATCATGCCACCCTTCACAATAATTTCCGCACTACCCACCACGCCGGAACTTTTGGAGCCGCCCAGTACGCTGCCCTGCACCATACCGCCGGAAATGACCATTTTAGCCGAGCCAATATGCCCGCTTCCATACACCGCACCGGCCACAATATCTCCCTGCACAAGCCCATCATTCATGTACAGCCGGAAGGACTCCGCACTGCCATTACCGTAAGAGCCGGCAATAGCCGCCGATTGCCCACTGTATGAGCCGTTACCTACAGTGGCATCCGCCTCTACCTCCAGCGTAAGGGTAGCAGAAGAAGACGCATACATAACACCAAAAACCGTGTGTTTTGTCTTTCCTACCACCTGCAGGTTGATATCGCCGGTATGGTCGCAATCAAGCATCCCCACCCATCCGTCAGCGGAAGCGAGCTTGTAGGTAAGAGTCTCTCCGGCAGTGGAGTTTTGGGCAAAAATATGCCCGGCTACCACATCCATGGCACTCGTCTGGGAAAAATCCACACCGGAGGCAGTATAAGCAGAATTAACCACAAGCTCCGCCACATCCGCCGCATCCTGCGCCGCCACATAGGCATACTCTTGGTAAGACAAGCCGGAAGTAGTAGGTGCATACGCCGCATTCGCCCAGGAAAGACTGCTCAGGGAAGCCGAAGCCCCGGCGGAGGAAAGCAACACACCATTCAAACCCCGGCCCGTAGTAGCCTCCAGCCCCTGGCCGATAAGCATATCCCCCAGCCATACATAATACCCCTGCTGCACATTTTCCGCCCCGCAACCGTTATGCCAGGCTATGCGAAGCCGCCCCGCATCCTGCAAGGCGGAAGTATCTGCACAGTACAGCACCTCACTACCCCACATCAGGTAGCCCTCGCTTACATTCAGCGTACCGCTATGCGTACCATCCCCCAGAGAAACGGAAAGCGCAGACTCTGCGGACAGCCAGCCCTCCTCCGCACCATTACCGAAGACCGCCCCCACATCCACCGTGTATCCCTCTTCCATCGTGAAAGCATTTTCCGCAAGGAAAAGAGATTCCCCGGCAGAAAGGGAACCCGGGGAAATTCCCGCCCAGCCCGCCGTATCCCGGCGCTGCAGCCCCGCCGTACGCCCGCCAATACCCATGGCCTGCGCCAAATTCGCCGCCATGATGATGGAGCCCTGCTCATTGGGGTGCAAGCGGTCGGAATTACTGTTAAAAAAAGCATCATGCCCCAAATGCCGGGTATCGGAAGTAAGGTCCACCATACCTCGGCACACATCCACATACACCACATTCTTACCGGAGGAAGCGGCATAAGCAGTACTCCACGCTTCCAGATTACGGTTAAACTCCTGCCCGGCATAGTGGTCCATATCCCGGTTGTGGTTGGAGTGATTTCCCCACGGCGTAATAGAAAGCACATAGAAGGTATCCCCCTGCTCGCACACATCGCTCGCCAGCTTACCCATCGTACCCCAGCTTTCCCCGGGCGTCCAATCGTAGCGGTCACTCCCCGCATCGTACTGTACCGAGCCGCCGAACACCTTCTGCATTTGAGCAGCATACTGCGCCGTAGAGGGACCACTGTTAGGCGTATCGGAGAGCAAATCATTCGTCCCCATCATGCAGAACCAGGTATTGCCGTTATACTGAGCCGCCGTGGAAGCCGTGGAATGCCCGCCATAATTCACCCCGCCGGAATAATTTTTTCCCTCGAAGGTGCAGGATGTACTGCCGGAGATAATATTGTGCGTGCGCCCGGAAGCCTGCGCCAAATGGGCATTCGCAAACGCCACCCCTCCATAGCTGCTGCCCGCATCCTCCGTATGGGAAGGATTGTTATAATACCCCTCCAGCGGACCGGCTATCTCATTCTCAATCCCATTATCCGTAAGCGTTTTAAATAACTGCCAGCGGTACGACTGGTCGCTCACCCCATGAGTAATGGAATCCCCCAGAAATACCACCCGCCCCAAACCGGGCGCCTCCGGGCGAGCACTCTCGAAGGGTAAGCTATAATCGGGCGGCGGCACATATGTGGAAGTATCCAGCGTGGACGCCGTGAGAAGATTCACCGCCGTCACATAATTCAAATTCACCCGGTAGCCGCTCACGGAAGTATTACTGCTACTCTTCAAGCCGGAAGCCGTGTACAGGGAAACGGCATTCCCCTGAGCATCCCGCGCGGATACGGACACGCCGGCAGATGAACTGTTCGTAATACTAAGCGTGAGCGAATCCCCCTGTGCATAGCGGGAAAGCGTACTGTAATCCACCCTGTTATCCGTACTCCACGCGGCATTATTCCAATAGCCGCTCAGGTATGGCGTGCGAGAGCCATTATCCGCGCCGGTATCCGCATTATCCGCCAAACCGTAATCGTATTGCGTATCCCACAGCAGCATCGGATTCCCGGTCCTATAATCATTCGAATTCACATAGCTGAGTAAGGAACTAAGACTCAGCGTGAGCTCCACGGATGTATTTGCCGCAGACTGCACAGCAAAATAGCCCCGCCCATCGTACACCACATTATTCTCTGCATCGCACCAGGAATGGGTGAGATCCGTGTAACTCGCCGCTACGGCAGTGCCACCGCATAACGCCAATACCGAAAGAAGCCCCAATGGAAGATGCAGTTTCATGATTTTCAATAGATTAAATAGATAAACAAGAGGAGCATATACACGACCTCTCTGCTTTATACCATATTCGCGCCTTACCTGTCAACCACCATTTATACTTTTTTGGTAGGAAATATACTTTTTTCGGCTTGCATCTGCATTGGCGATGCTGTATTGTAGTGCCGTTGGGTTGCAGCAGGTATTTCAGCATTCCATCGCGCGTGGAACTGAACACCCCTGCGCAGTCCGCTCTAACCTTATAACAATCAATTATTACAAACAATGAAAAAAACAATTATCACACTCCTCGCTCTGGCTGGTGTGGCTGCGGCTGCCCCGCTGACCTTGCCTGGCACTGATGACTTCACATGGATTCCGGGCAGCAATGCATCAGGCATTGGAACAGGCTCTTCTGCTGCAATTATTCAGAACTTAGCCGCTGCTATTACCGCTGATGGCATCGGCAATACCGACCTGACGGGTTGGTTTGGTGGCTCAGGTCAGGCCTATGCTCAAAGCTCTTACCCTAATGACATTGCTATTACTGCAACAGATTCATTCAAATTCGTGTGCCGTCCTGCCCTCAACGGTGAGTATGTAGCTCTTGGTGTATCGTTGGAAGAAACAGCTTCCGCCATTACTTTGACTTTCTCAAATGACAAGAAAGCAGGCTATTCCCTCTGGAGCTATGATGCCACAGCCAAGACGGCAACTGAACTGATTCCAACAACAGGCCTTACTGAAGCTGGTACAGTAGACGTAACTTACAACGCCGCCGATGTGAACCCTTCCACGCTTTTTGTTGTCTGGACCGCAAACCCCGCAACAGAAACAGGAAATGCAGGCGCTGGTCAGACGGTAACCATTTCCAACATTGCCCTCAGCTACACTGCTGCCCCCGCTGTCCCCGAGCCGACCACCGCCACGCTTTCCCTGCTGGCTCTGGCAGGTCTGGCTGCTCGTCGTCGCCGCAAGTAACTCAATCTTTCAATTTGATAACAAGGGTCGCTACTCGTCAAAGGGTAGCGGCTCTTTTTATTCTTTCATGCGGATAATCAAGTAAATACTTGTATGATACTCGTTGAATTATCCAAGTTGTTGAAAGATGGTAAGATTGACCGCCATGCCTC
>JAFXCP010000005.1 GCA_017521405.1 Akkermansia sp.
ACCTTATAGCCGTGGCATTTTTGGGGATGGCATCCGTATGGGCAGATGCTTTGTATACGGATTTGCGGGTAAAGTTTTGTGATGAAAAAAAGGGGATTATTTACAATGGTGCAGGAGAGTTTTCTGTACAATCTCCGGCCGAGAGTGAACTGGAGGTGATGGTGGATTTAGAATCTTTGCGGAGTTATGTGAATTCTAACGATTACGTGCCTGGGCGTCCTTTTGTGCGTTGGGAATTAGAGTTGAAGGATGGCCGCGTGTTTGCTCTGGGGATGGCTGATACCGTGGCGGAAATGCAGCATAGCACAAGGCTTCCCTTATTAACCGGATATTGGAATCAATCCGTATGGCAGGGAAAAGTTCCGCCCGTGGAGGAACAACAATTGCGGGAATACGCGGATGAGCAGGGGCGTGTGCGCCTGCGCCTTGCCTTCAACCCCTCCCATGGATTCCAAATGCGCGCTTTTAAGGCCGGCTCTTGGCATACATTGTACCAAGCCCCGGATTTACGCACCTCTCTTGCAGTGTCTACTCGGTCTTATCAGGTAAATACTAATTATGTTTGCGGTGTACAGTTACACACACCATCAACCCTGAACACTGCCGGCTATGATGCTCCCCAAGATTACACAAAACCTTTTTTGCGCCGTGCAAAAGAGAGTATTGGCCGTGTGATGTTCTGCGGAGATTCCATTACGCATGGTGTGTGTGACCAAACATGGCGCTGGCAACTTTTCAAAACTTTAGTGGATAATGGGGTGGAGTATGAAATAGTGGGCCCGAGAGAGGGCTATACGCCGGCTTATACCCGCATGAATACCTCCGATGCCGGCAACAGCTATGCCGGGTGCCTGTTCCCTAATCTGCATTTGGCACAGTCCTCCGGCCGTACGCACAATATCATCTCCGGCTCTGCGGCCGGAAGCGGGGTCAACTATGGTGGTCATTCCACATCTTCCGCTGCTGCATCCTTTAATTGTGACACGTTTGTATGCCTAATGGGGACGAATGACTTACTGTCCGACCGTGGGTATAATAATGATGATTTTTCTGCCAAAATGCAAAAGTTATTGGGGGGGAAGGTATCGCATACAGAGCGGGGATACAGCCGTACTCCGGATGGCAGCTGGGGAACTATGGGGAAAATAGCGGAGGATTTGCTGCGGGATAAGGGGGATGTGCTTTACATCCTCTCCGTGCCGACTTGGGGATTCCATTCCAATAACAACGAACCGGAACGCCATGTGGCAGTGGAGCAGTATAATCGTCTTTTGGCCCGCTGGGTGGAGGGATTCGCCCGCAGCACCGGCAAGAATGTTCGTTATGTGGAATCAAATACAGGACTCGTCGATTTGGCTGCCGAGACGCCATTTATGGGGCACGATGATTTCTTCCGCAAACGGGGGGTGGATGGACTTCATCCGGGGGAACAGGGTTCCATCATTATCGCCGGTAACTTGGAAAAAGCAATGGGGCTGGGCGGGCGCACTGCCGGTTTACCGCGAGCTTCTCGCAAAGCGGATTTTTGGAGGCAGGTGAAATTACCCCGCTCTCAGAAGGTGGGGGATAAGGCTCGCCGCCTAGGCAATATAAGGTTTTCTCCCGGGCAGGGTGCTTCCGTGGAGTTCCGGTGTTCTGTGGGAGATGGTGCTCGCGGTGGCTGGCTTTCGCCGGGTAAGCGTGCTTTGCACATCTCCGTGGCAGACGGCGCACAGAGCGGGACTTTAACCGTGGATGAAGCCCATATTTCTTGGGGTAAGAAGGTATTGTACTGCCGGGATGCATCTGCGCTTCATTCCTCCTCCATTCGTATTGTGTTGCATGCGGGGGATGCCGGCAAGAATATCCCCGGGGGATTTTATGTGTGGCTGGATAAGACGCTCATCGGGCAGGGGCTTCCCGCCACTCCGGCAGAAGGGAAAAATGGCATTTATGCTTCCGCCACGGGTACATCCTGTACCATTCACCGGCTTTATGCGGCAAATGCTTCCTATGCCCCATAGGATGGCATAGCACATTCAAGGTGAGAGCCCTCCCTCTTTGTTCAAACAACAAGAAGAGGGAGGGCTTTTTAGGGTAGTGGACACCGCTGCGTCCGCATAGATAGATGCCTTTTTTGAGGGGAAAAGTCCAGAGTAAAAGCTATCTGCTCGTATTGCCCATACGTGGGCAATGCAAAAAAACGGCACATGGTGGTTCACCATGTGCCGCAGGAAGAATAATGTGCGTTGCCGACCGAAAGGATTAGCCTCGGAATTTGGCTTTTTGGTGTTGCCAAATGGCAAAGGCAATTGTGAGTACATTGGGCAGCCAAAGCACAATGTAGGGCGTAATGCCCGCAGATTTACGGGAAAGCTCGCAGAATACAAGTGCCATGAAGTAAATGGCCGCCACCAGAATGCCTATGGCAAAGCCGGTGGAGGTGTCGCGGCGGCGAGCCGTAATGGCCAGAGGAACGCCTATGAGCGAGAATACAAAGCAGGCACAGGCAAAGGAGGCACGCTGCACACCTTCTGTGCGGAAGGCTCTCTGGTTCTTCTTATCCATTTGGCTTTGATAATAATGAGCATCCTTAGATGCCTCCGACCAGAGATTGGCAGCGCAGGGGAAAGCCGGGTTGTTTTTGGCTATGCGTTCGTACTGGTCCATCTTGTCCCGATTGGCCGCAAGGGCAATGGGATAATGTTCCAATACATAGGCGATTTCACTGTTAGTAAATCGGTTAGGTTTCAGCTTGCGCTGGGTTCGGATGGGGATATGTACGCGCAGAGGCATGCTGGCAATGAGCGGTAAATCCGTCAGCCCCCCGTCCGAGCGCTCAATGGTGGCATTTTTCAGCGTAAGCTCAAGAATACGCGACTTGACATCGAACTGACCAATTTGCGCGGCTTCTGCATGAATGGCATCGAAATCAGTACCCAGACCGGCTCCTTTTTTCTCCGGGTAGATGTGCAGCCCTCTCAGCTCATCTCCTTCTCTATGCTCGATGTATAGCTGCACTTTATCCAGTTTGACTGCATTTTGGCTGGCGTTGAGAAGATGCCTGGGATTATCCATGGCTGCTTTGATGACGAGCGAACTCATGGCATTTTTCCCCTGCGGCGCCACGTCGATGTTAATGTAATAACAAAGCCCCGAGAGGGCAATTCCCATGCCAATGGCCGGGGCACTGAGGCGCCAGAGGCTTAATCCGGCCATGCGGAAAGAGGTAAGCTCATTATCCGCAGCCAAGCGCCCATACACCAGCAGCACCGCCGTGAGGAATCCCCATGGTACGGAGAAAGTGAGGGAGAAGGGGATTACCTGAAGAATGAAATCAATCACAATACTGGGCGGCGCTCCGCTTTCAACCAAGAGAGTGTGCAATTCTTTGAACAACTGCCCCAACAGGAGGAGCATCGTCAGAGAGAGTACCCCGAGAAAGGTGACGGTAATAAGTTGGCGAAGAATGTAGCGATCCAGTGTTTTCATGTACTACCAGCGATATTCTACCACATTTCCATAATCTTGCAAACAGGAAATGTAGTTAATCGCTCTTTTTCTAAGGGGGCGGTAGAGTCAACTGCATTTCCGCTTGCTTTCTTATTCTGTAAATAGTAACATACGGGCATGACCTTGGTTGAGATTCTCAGAGCTTTGTTTGAGATTGTGGTGCTCTGGGCCTTATTCTATTATTTGTACCGAGCTGTAAAAGATTCCCGCGCGGCAGCAATTTTGGCAGGCTTGGTGGCGACCGTTCTCTTGGGGTATTTCTTGTTGGAGTTGACTCATGCCGTGGTGTTGAAGCAATTAGCCGGGTTGATTATCGGTCCGGGCACAATTTTGGTTGTATTGTTTCAACCGGAGGTGCGTAATGCTTTGGCAAGATTTGGCTCGAACCGTCTGATGTCGCGTCTGCTGGGGACGCAGGAGGAAAACCAGGATTTTGTGTCTGTCGTGTGTGAATCCGTAGCATATTTGGTGAGCAAGCGTTATGGTGCGCTTATTGCCATATGCCGCACTAATAAGCTTTCCGAATATACTAAGACCGGTACGGAATTGGACGCACTTTATACGCGTGAGCTTATCGGGACCATTTTTGTGCCTAAGACTTTGTTGCACGATGGGGCTGTGATTGTGGATAACGAGCGTATTGTATCTGCCGCTGCTATTTTGCCCGTATCGGACCGTGAGTTGAAAGATCGCAGCATGGGTTTGCGCCATCGTGCCGGAATCGGCCTGGCCGAGGCTTCCGATGCTGTGGTGATTATTGTTTCTGAAGAAACGGGCTCCGTATCCCTTGCTGTGGGGACTATTGTCCAGCGTAGTATCAATTTGGAGCTTCTTTCGGAGCGTTTAACGCAACTTCTTTACACTCATGATGAGCAAGAACAGGATTAAGAATATTTTTATCCACAACTGGAAACCTAAGCTGATATGTCTGGTTTGCGCGGTAGCGGTGTGGCTCATGGTGAATCACCTGTTGGTGCGTGGCGAAAGCCCGGAGTGGAGTATAGATGATATCCGGCTTTCCGTGCCGGAATAGAAGGAGGCTGATGATGGAACATTTCTTTATTGCCGGAACGGATGCCCGCGTGGGTAAAACCTATGTTATATGTGCATTGTTGCGCGATTTGCGTCGGCGTGGAGTGGAAGGCGTCGGGTTTTGTCCGGTGGCTTGCGGAGCTCGTTCGGAAGCACGCGCTATGCGCGATGCCTCGGATAGCAGCTTGTCTCTGGACTTATTGAACCCGTTTTATCTTCGGACGGTGGCGGCTCCGATGATGGCTGCTGCGCTGGAGCGCAAACCCATCAACCCGGAAGTATTGCTTCGTTCTTTCCACACGCTGCAGGCGCAGTGCGGCCCGGTGTTGGTGGAGGGGGGCGCCGGCTGGGCAGACCCGCTTGCCGCCGGGTACACCATGGCGGATTTAGCGCAGGAAATGCGGCTGCCTGTTATATTAGTGGTGCGTAACCAGCGAGGAGCAGCAGCCCTTGCAACTCTTACGGCCGCAGATATTCGGGCACGTGGTTTGAAGCTGCGCGGGATTATTCTCAACCACCCGGATGAGGAATGGGATACCGCAGCCGTAACAAACGCATCCCTTTTGGCGGAGCTGACGGGAGCCCCGGTCTTAGCAGAGCTTATACATGGGGAGGAATCCGTGGATGCTTCCGAGGTGCTGGGTATTTAACGCAGCCAAGCGAGGAATTCCTTGTTCCCCTCCATGCCGGTGATGGGCGAATCTGCTACGCCGCACCATTCTCTCTCCAGCTCGTTCTGCACGAATTGGCGAATTTTCTCGATTGCGCGTTCGTGCAGGGCGGGGTCGCGCACAATGCCCCCGGGGCCTATATCTTCCGGCTGGAGTTCAAATTGAGGCTTAATGAGGACGAGCATGTCACCTCCCTCCTGCAAACAGGCGTATGCCGCCGGGAGAATTTTCGTGAGGGAGATAAAGGATACATCACTCACAATCAGTTGGACTTTTTCGCCTAAATCCTCCGGTGTCATGTAGCGAGCATTAAACTGTTCCTTTACAATTACACGCGGATCATTTCTCAATTTCCATACGAGCTGGTTTGTGCCCACATCCACAGCGTGAACCCGCAGGGCTCCGTGTTGCAGCAAACAATCCGTAAATCCTCCGGTGGAGGAACCTATGTCCAAACAGACTTTCCCTTCTGCCGGTACAGGGAATGCTTTGAGCGCCCCTTCCAATTTGAGTCCGCCACGGCTTACATAGCGGGGTTTATTCCGCACGGTAATGGGCAGAGATTCATCCACCTTAGTGCCGGGCTTGGAGATAACTTGCCCTTTAACGCTTACCTCCCCGGCGAGAATGAGACGCTGGGCCTGCTCGCGAGATTCGCACAGACCCAGCGTGGTGACCAGAACATCAAGTCTCTGTTTGGCCATGGATGAGGGAAATTAATAGGCCGAGCGGCGGGACTTCAGACCACGGTTCTGCCCGGGCATAATCGGGTAGTTCCGCTTTGTTTTGGGACGCACGGTGCCGGGTGCTTGGTAGGGTTGCACCTTGGGCTGGGGCTGCGCCACCGGGGAGGCTGCTGTGGCCGGGCGTATTACCGTGGGCTCCGGTTTAACTGTGGAAGCCTCGGGCGTAATTGCGGGCTGGGGCGCAGGCGCAAGGAAGGGACTTTGAACATCCGTGGGCTGCGGCTGGGCTATGACCGGTTGAGGGGCGGCCGCAGGAGCCGGTTTGTTTTCCGGCAGTGGTGCTGCTACAACAGGAGCGGGAGCCGGTTTGCTTTCCGGCCGGTCCGTTGCCGCAGGTGCCGGGGCAGGCGCAAGGAAGGGGCTCTGCACGTTGGTGGGTTGCGGCTGGGCTACAACGGGCTCGGGTTTCGGGACCGGAGCCTGAATGTTTGTGGGCTGGTTCTGTGCCATCACGGGGGCAGGGGCTGCCGCAGGAATTATAAGCTCTGGTGCAACGGGGGCCAGCTCCTGGTCCGGAACCATTTGGGGTACAGGTGCGGGTTTGGGGGCGGCAGGTGCAGGTGTTATGAACATTGAGGGCTTTTCCTCTGCAGCCGGGAGCGGTGCAGGAATCGGTGCTGCGGGTATGGGCGCAGCTACTACGGGCTGGGTCTTTGTGAGAACGCGAGCATGGCCGTCAATGACATCTCCGCGCTCGGCGCAGGAGCTGAGAACAACAGCAATGGAAAGCAGAATCAGAGTTCTTTTCATGGTGTTTGTTGGTGTGATTAAATTAATGAAGAGTGGGGAAAAGTATATTGTTGAAAGAAACCCAGCAGCTAAGGAGATAAAGTGTACTCAGAGTTCCTATGAAGAGCAATACCGGGTCATTCCTCAGCGGGCGTTGCTCCTCTTTCGGCCCGGGTATGAGGGTGCGGAGATAGACAAAGATGGTGGAAAGCCAAAGGATGAAATACAAATTTTGCCAAGTGGGGGATTGTATCAACTCCTGCGTTTCGCTACCCATGGCTGCCATGGCATAAGCGATTCCGGAGGGCAGGATGCTTAAGACGGCAAATTCCGGGCGCAGCTTGCGGTTGGTGTAGAGACGCATCCAAACGACTCCCCACAAGGCAACAGCCAGTATGCCTGCTGCCAATAGGGCATAGCTGCCTTTCCCGAGTAATCCGGGTACGCTGTTCAGCGCCAGTGTGAGCGGGGCTGCCCAGTAGATGTAGGTGAGGCGTTTCATGGAGCGTTGTTTGCTCAAGGCATATTAGCCCACCCAGTTCCATGTAATGGGAACTTCAATATCCGGGTGGAGGCTGCGCATGGCCGGGCTACCCAAGGCGCAGTCGATAATGGCTTGTTTGTGGGGCGTATCCGGGGGAAGGGGTACTGTAATCTCTGTTTCAATGCGGGCAATACGGCGGGGATTGGCACTCATCACTTTGCCGACAGTAATATGCAAGCCGTTCATGTCCAGCTTTTTTTCTTCGGCATATATGCCGATAATGGTGGCCATGCAGGCGGCCATGGCGGAGCACATCAAATCCGTGGGGGAGAAGGATTCTCCCTTGCCGTGGTTGTCCACAGGCGCATCTGTGGCTACCGTAGCCCCGGAAGGGCCATGTTTCAGCAGGCAGTGAAGCCCCCCCTCATATGTCATCGAGCATTGAACCATACCCACTTATCCTACTCTTTTTTTCCTGCGGACGTCAAGTGAGAATCACGTTCAAATTGTCATTTTTTGTGTGGGGGAATAGTGAAGGTGGCGGTTATTCTAACTTCTTGCTAACGGAGTGATTTGAATCTAAAGTCCTGTGGTATGAACGCTCCTTTTCATCTACTTCCCGCCCTGCGGGAGATTGAAGTGTTATTCCGCCCGTTCCTGCATCGGAAAATGCAGTTATCCAGCCGCATTGTGATGGCTCCGGTAGAACGCTTGCTTGCCCCGGGGGGCGTGCCGACCTCTGAAATGCTATGGTATTATGTGCGTCGTGCACAGCATGGTGTGGGGCTTATTCTTTCGGAGCCTGTCTATGTGGATGAGCCCGCAGCCTCTCCGGATAGTTCGGCTCCTCTCATGGCGGGAGGTGCCGCATTGCGTGCTTGGAAGGCGATATGCCGTGCTGTGCATGCCTCGCATTGCAGAATGGCACCCATGCTTTCTCATGCAGGCATGCTGCGCCCCTTGCAAGGCGATATCCCCCATCCGGAAATGGCCCCCATAGGTCCATCCGGCTTGCATCCCATCTCATTGGAACAATTAACCATGCCTATGGACCGCACCCGCATGAATATGGTGTGCCGATCTTTTGCTGAGTCTGCGGCAAAAGCTCGACTTTTGGGGTTTGATGCCATTGCAATCAATGCCGGGCGTGGGGCCTTATTGGACCAATTTCTCCGGGCGTGTACGAATCTCCGTTCGGATGAATACGGCGGAGATGTTTTGCGGCGTACTCGTTTTGTATGCGATGTGCTTTATGCCGTACGGAAAGCGGTGGGGCGCAATTTTCCCATAGTGCTGAGAATTTCTTTACAGGGACCGGCCGGGGCTGCGGATACTCCCCTGGCTCGGCATGCGGAGGAGTTGTCTCAATTGCTGGCGCCCTTTGTGGAGGCCGGGGTGGACATTTTTGATTGCGATTCCCGCCACCATGCGGAGCCGGCTTTCCCCGGAAGCGGCTTAACTTTTGCCGGGTGGGTTCGTTTGCTCAGTGGACGCCCGGTGATAGCGGAGGGGCAAGCCGGCTTGTTTGCGGAAACACCCCACGCAGAAATGGAACGTATTTTACGTACATTCCGCGCTCGCGGTACGGATTTGTTGGCCGTAGGGCGTGCCTTGCTGGCGGATGCCGAATGGTGTAAAAAAATCCACCATGGGCAGGAGGAGCGCATCATCCCCTTTACCCCACGCTCCATGGGGCATTTGTTCTGAATGTTCTTTTTGGGGGGGGCTTATTCGTATTTGCGGAGCATATCGTAGAGCGATTTCACATCCCGGCGGGAGTTGTTGCCGATGATGATGGCTGCTACGATAAGGCAAATTGCCCCTCCGAGGGGTACCCATTTAATGAGAGATTTCATGCGTCGGTTCTTTTTGCAGAGGCTTTGGTTTGGGCTTCCGGCGGAGGTGCCGGCTCAAATTTCCCACTCTCGGTAATGATGAAGGGGAAGTTGACAATACCGTCCAGAGTGATGTAAGGAAATGCTTTGTCCGGGTTTTTTCCTTGCTTGGCCGCCTCTAATGCTTTTTGGCATCCGGCAATGAAAAAATCCGCCAGTTCCAACCCCTGTTGGATGGATTCCATCATTTTTTGCAGCTGTTCCTTGGCGTGGAGTACCATTTCCAACCTATGGGGGAGGGTGGCGGCTCCTTCCTTCGTGGCATCGAGGAATTCTTTAATTTGCGGCAGAGTCATGCCGGCTTGTTTCATGCACTGCACACCCATAAGGCACCCCATGCTCGCCTCGTTGTATATTCGGCGCCCGGAGGGGGTGCGTTCAACATATCGAAGCAGCCCTTCCTTTTCATAGAATCGAAGAGTGTGGATGGAAAGACCGGTCTTTCGAGCCAGTGTTGATATGCTGTATCTCATGAAATCAAAATGCTACCCGCGCGCGCAATCATAGACGAAAATGGTGTGCAGGTCAAGTATAATCTGGGATGTCTGCGGTGCAAATTTTGTTGAATATCAGCGAGAGATTCTATTCTGTCAACTATGTAGATTCTCCTTGCTTGGCGGAAACTCCCATGCTAGAATCCGCCTGCCATGTTCTACATTACCACAGCAATTGATTACACCAACGGCTCTCCTCACATCGGCCATGCGTATGAAAAAGTCCTTGCGGACGTTCTGGCTCGTTGGCACCGAATGTGTGGCGAGGAGGTGTACCTCCTTACCGGGGTGGACCAGCATGGCCAAAAGGTGCAGCAAAAAGCAGAGGCCGCCGGTATGCAGCCCCAGGAATATGCCGATATGGTTACGGAGCGCTTTATAGCCCTCTGGAAGCGTCTCGGTATTGGCTACGATGGCTGGGCTGCCACCACGGATGCTCGCCATAAGGCTTGTGTGCAGCAGATTCTTGCGGACCTTAAAGAGAAGGGCTGTTTGTATAAAAAAGCCTATAAAGGTTTCTATTCCGTGCGCCAAGAGCAGTTTCTTACGGATAAGGAACGCGGAGAGGACGGAAATTTCGGCCCGGAATGGGGCGAGGTGATTGAGCTGGAGGAGGAAAACTGGTATTTCAATTTGAGCCAGCATGTGGATTGGCTCCGGGAGTATGTGAGCACGCACCCCGAGGTGGTGACCCCGGAGTTTCGCCGCCAAAATCTTTTGAATGCGATAGAACGCGCCGCAGGGGTGGATTTGTGCATATCCCGCCCGAAGGAGCGTTTGGCGTGGGGGATTCCGCTGCCGTTTGATCCGGATTTCGTTACCTATGTGTGGTTTGATGCTCTGGTGAATTATATTTCCTTTGCCGGGTACAAGGCCGGGGCGGGAAGTAATCTGCCGGAATTCGGAAAACTGTGGCCCGCTGCGTGCGAGGTAATCGGCAAGGATATTCTGGTGCCTGCACATGGCATTTACTGGCTGTGCATGCTGCATGCCATGGGCTTTGCGGATGAGGAAATGCCTCGCTTACTCGTTCATGGCTGGCTTAACATTAAGGGAGAAAAGATGTCCAAGTCTCTGGGCAACATTGTGGATCCCAATGAGCTTTGCGATGCCTTCGGTGCGGAGGCTGTGCGCTATTATTTGGTGCGTGATACAAAGACCGGCTACGATAGCGATTACGATCCGGAGCGCCTGAAGATGATTTACAACACAGAGCTTGCCAATGATATTGGTAATCTTACCAATCGTTCTCTCAATATGTGTACTCGCTACTGCGGCGGTGTGGTGACGTTGAACGATTGCCTTGATAATGATGAATTGGCACAGGCTTTGCGAGCAGGCATGGCGGAGACGGTAAGTAAGTTCCGTGCGTGTATGGATGCTTATAATACCGCCGATGCTCTGGGCGCGTTGAACGCGCTGGTAGGGCTGTGCAATAGCTTTATTGAACAGAAGCAGCCTTGGGTGCTTGCCAAGGATGAAGCTCGTTTGCCGGAGTTGCAGGCGGTTCTGGCTCATCTATTGGAATGTTGCACGCAGGTGGGCTACCTTATTGCCTGCGTGCTGCCGGAGGCCTCTGCCCGTATACTTGCGCAGCTGCAGGTGCAGGCGGATGGGCTTACGCCTCAGTCTCTTGCATGGGGCTTGCTGGCGGATGGGCATGCCGTACAGGCTCCCAGCCCGGTTTTCCCCCGTATTCTCTCCGCAGAGGAGAAAGAAAAGATGGCGGCCAAAGCTGCCAAGGCGGCAGAGAAGGCTGCTCGTAAGGCGGCTCAGCAGTAGATATAAGATTATTCGTATAGGAAAGCCGCCGCTTCCTCTTTATCGGGGAAGCGGCGGTTGCCATTTTGCTCTGTACCACTTATGCGGTTTAGTCGCTGAAGAGTTCGCGCTGTTCCTTCATCAACAAGAAAGCCTTGCGTACCATTGTGCGGGTTTCGTTCAGCAGGTTGAGGTAAAGGATGCTGTTGCGCATGCCGGATTCATCCTCCGAGGCTCGTACGAGGTGGCGGGTAATACATTCAGCGAATTCGCTGCTTAAATCCCCAGCTCGGTGGATAACATCGTCCATGTTGGAGAAGTCGGCACTTTCCAGAATGCGGCACATATCCGGGAAGAATGCGGATACTTTGTCCGTCATGGATAGTAAATCCTGAGCCTGTTCCTTAGAGAGACCGATGTGGTTGTTATCAATGTGGTTGAAGCTGGCTTTCACGATGAGTAAAAGGCTTTCCGATACACTCATACTGCTTTCGTGAATACGGAAGAGCATTTGCCCTCTTGGGGCAAGAGAAGCCTCCAGCCCGTGCAGCGTGGGTAGAATTTCATCCTCCTTCACTCGGTGGAGCGTTTTATTCAAATCTCTCGCCTTCTTGCGGAGTCGCTTAAGAGCATCGCGATCTTCTGCCAGTAGGGCTTGTACCGTGGCGCGGTAAATGCCCATGACTCGGCCTAAGCGTCCGGCAGCGCGTATGCCGTTCTCTCTCAGAGTGCTTTCTTGGGTCAAGTCCAGAATCACTGTGGTTTGCTTGTCCTTGTTGCGGTGCAGCATGGCGGATTTCACAAGGATGGCTCCGGCCACCAGCACCATGAGCGCAATCCCCCAGACTCCGCCGTACATCATGACGGCAGCTGTAATGAAGGCGGCGGTTAGGGCGCCCAATCCGGTCAGGAACCAGCCACCGATAACTGTCAGCACGCCTGTAATGCGGTACACGGCGCTATCTCGCCCCCAGGCTCGGTCTGCCAAGGAGGAACCCATACCCACCATGAAGGTAACGTAGGTAGTGGAAAGGGGGAGTTTGAGAGAGGTGGCTAACGAGATGAGCAAGGCGGCCACCGTGAGGTTGACAGAGGCGCGTACCAAATCGAAGGCTGCACCATCCTTCATTTCGCTTTCATCCAAGGGGCGGAATCGCTCTCCCACAAAGCGAGCCACCGGTGCGGGGGTGATTTTTTCGATAATGCGTGCAGCATTCAGCGTGTAGCGAACAAGCGTGCGAGCGGCAAGGCTGGAGCCGAAGCGTTCCTTCCCGCTGCCGGCACTGCTGCGTGCCAGTTTTACTTCTGTTTCCGTAACGGTGCGAGCCTTTTTAGAGAAGTACAGAGCAGCCACCATAACGCCGCCTGCACCCAGCAGCCACCAGATATTGGCCTGTACGGGGGCAGCTAAGGCTCCCATACGGAGGGTGGAAAGCTCCCCCCCTGCGGCAATGTGCGCCTGTGCAATATGTACGGAGCTTTCCGCCGCCATAAAGACGCCGATAAAGTTAACCAAGTCATTCCCTGCAAAGGCAAGTGCAAGGGCTCCTGTGCCGGCCAGCACGGTAAGCCGGAGGGTATTAGCCTTGAAAACATGCTGAAGAATAAAGCATGTGATAAACCAGAACACTAAGGTCATACTCGTGTACAAGGCGATGTTGGCATCCAGCAAGGCCAGTGTTTCCTTGCCAATGAGGGGGCTGCTCTTCAATCCCTTGAAAATTGCAAAATAGGTGATGGCTGTAAGAGCCAGCGCACTCCATATGGCGCCTAAGTACTTGTATGCCTTCTGGTAACGGAAACTAAACAGGAGGCGGGAGAACCACATGACGATGATACCGCATGTAAAGGCAACGGCAACGGAGCAGAATATACCGGAGATGATGGTGAGCGATTTTTCACTGTTGATGTAATCCCCTAAATTATCGGAGACTCCGGGAAGCCCGCTATTCATGGTGAACAGGGCTACTGCAATGGCAGCTCCCAGTAATTCGAACACGAGGGATACTGTGGTCGATGTGGGTAGACCAAAGGTGTTGAATAAATCCAGCAGAATAACATCCGTGAGCATGACTGCTAAGAACAGAATCATGATGTCCTGGAAGTTGAATTGAGCCGGAACAAATACTCCGCTACGGGCAATTTCCATCATCCCGCCGGAGAGGGATGCGCCTATTACCACACCCACCGCTGCAACCGCCATAATGACGCTGCGTTTGGCTGCGCGAGCGCCTACGGCTGAGTTCAGGAAGTTTGCGGCATCGTTCGATACACCCACCACAAGGTCAAAAATGGCCAGCAGCAGGATAATGCCAAGGATTGCTATGTATATTTCGCTCATACGGATATTTATTTAGCACATTCGGTAAGTACTTGCACGCTTGGGACGGTGAAGATGTAGCCACATGCAATGTGGCTTTTTTGCCACATGGGGAAATAAGTACTCCGACCCGGATGGTGTAATCCGAAAAGCGGATGCGAGGGGAATTCGAGTGTTCGCGCTTGATTTTCATCCCTTGCAATCCCTTGACAAGCCTCCATCTGCTTGTATAACGAGATTTATCGGAAGTGTAGCAGGTGTTGGACCTTTTATTGACAATATTAGAAATTGCATGCATAATTGATGCTGCTTATGAGGATGGCGATAAAGTCATAGGCGGGATATTGAATTACGCTCGCTGCAAAGCCTTTGCTGCTAAGAAAGAGCCCTGACGGGATAGTGTTTTCGCTGTGTGTATTGTTTTGCATTCTGCGGAATTTTTTCGCTCGCATTCTGTTTCAGTGTGTGCTAGAATGCGCGCGCTATGTTATCCGACCGCACTAAATCTGGTATTCAGCGTGCGCCGCATCGCAGTCTGATGCGTGCAACAGGCATGACGGATGAGGACATCCGCAAGCCGTTCATTGCGATTTGCAATTCCTTCAACGAGGTAATTCCCGGGCATGTTCACCTGAATAAGGTAGCAGAGCTGATTAAAGAGGAGGTGCGCAAAGCCGGCGGAACGCCCATTGAATTTAACCTGATTGGCGTGTGCGATGGCATCGCAATGGCTCACCAAGGCATGAAATTCTCTTTGGCCAGCCGTGAGCTGATAGCCGATAGCGTGGAGACGATGCTCTCTGCCCATGCTTTTGATGCCTGCATTTGCATTCCGAACTGCGATAAGATTGTTCCCGGTATGGTGATGGGTGCCTTGCGTTGCAATATCCCCACCATCTTCTGCTCCGGTGGTCCCATGGCTGTGGGGAAGGGGCGTAACGGGGAGGATTTGGACCTTAACAGCGTATTCGAAGCTGTGGCAGCTTGTACTGCCGGTAAGATTTCCGAGGAGGAGTTGCACTATGTGGAATGCCACGCCTGCCCGGGCGCCGGCTCCTGCTCCGGTATGTTTACCGCGAATTCCATGAATTGCCTTTGCGAGGTGTTAGGTCTGGCTCTCCCGGGGAATGGTACTCTTCTCGCTCTCTCGGAGGAGCGCAAGGAATTCTGGCGTGCCGCTGCCCGCCGTGCTGTGGAAATGGCCAAGCTGGGCGGTCCCTTGCCTAAGGAACTCATCACGGAGGCATCCATTGATAACGTGTTTGCTTGTGATATGGCTATGGGCGGTTCTTCCAACACGGTGCTGCATACTTTAGCCTTTGCCGCAGAAGCCGGTTTGGATTATGACCTCAAGCGTATTGATGAGATTTCCCGCCGTACGCCCAATATCTGCAAGGTGGCACCCAGCTCTCGTTACCACATGCACGATGTCCTCCGCGCCGGTGGTATTATGACCATCCTTTCCGAAATTAACAAGATTCCCGGTGCCCTGAATACAGATGTGCCGACGGTGAGCGGCAAGACACTTGGTGAGCAAATTGCCGGTCTCAGCACGCAGGACCCGGCCGTGATTCGCCCGCTGGAGAATGCCTATTCCAAGGATGGCGGGCTTGCCGTTCTTTTCGGTAATCTTGCAGAGCAGGGCGCCATCGTCAAGAAAGCCGGAGTTCTGCCCGAAATGCTGGTACACCGCGGTCCGGCCGTTATCTTTGAAAGCCAAGAAGATGCCTGTGCCGGTATTCTGGCCGATAAGGTGAAACCGGGGGACGTGGTGGTTATTCGTAACGAAGGTCCTAAAGGCGGTCCCGGCATGCAGGAAATGCTGGCTCCTACCAGCTACATCATGGGTAAAGGGCTGGGGAATTGCGTGGCTCTCATTACGGATGGCCGTTTCTCCGGTGCTACGCATGGTGCTTGCATAGGCCACGTATCCCCGGAAGCCGCAGAAGGCGGGCTCATTGGCCTCCTTCAGGATGGCGATATTATTTCCATAGATATTCCTGCCCGCAGTCTCAGCGTGGAGTTGAGCGATGAGGTGATTGCCGCCCGCCGTGCTGCGTGGCAGCCCACCATGCAGGAAAT
Organism: Akkermansia sp.; assembly: GCA_017521405.1. Lineage (GTDB taxonomy): Bacteria > Verrucomicrobiota > Verrucomicrobiia > Verrucomicrobiales > Akkermansiaceae > Akkermansia. Next base: position 15,707 of record JAFXCP010000005.1, read on the forward strand.
CTCCGGAAAATGGCTTAAGCGCTACCGCAAACTGGCAACGAATGCCAGCAAGGGGGCAGTGCTAGCCTGAGTTAATAACACCAAAACCCACTGAAATCTGATACATGAGCTCTACAAAACAGAACCCGGTTGTTAAGTATTTCTCTGAGTTTGCGGTGCTGAGGGAATGTGGTAAGAATTTCTGGCTGACAAACTTCATCCAGTTTTTCGATGGCTTATCCTATTTCACACTCATCATCGTTTTCTCCCTTTTCCTGAATAAGTATTGCGGATTCCGCGATGCAGATGCCCCCTACTGGGTGGGCATGTACACGCTGTTTATTTCTCTTTTTGTATTTGCCGTAGGCACCATATGCGATATCATTGGTCTGCGCCGCACCTACCTCATCGGCTTCACGCTGCTTATTGGCGGCCGTTTGATTTTGGGAATGGGTACGGACTTCGGTACCGGTGTGTTGCAGCTCAGTCAGGATGCCTCTCGCTATTTTGTAATGGCGGGTATTGGGATAATGTCCTTTGGTACGGCATTTATGAGCCCCTGTATTACGACTTCTATACGCCGTTTTACCACCTTACGAGCGCGCCCCACAGGTTTTAATTTCTATTACCTGTTTATGAATATCGGTGCTTTGCTGGCCGGATTCGCCATTGTGGACCCCTTGCTCAAGTGGCAGGGGGATATTGACGGCCTGCTGTGGGTGATTAACTTTGGCACGGCGTGCAACTGCATCGCCTTCGTATTTACTCGTTTTATTGACGAGGATTTCTTTGCCGTGCCGGAGGAGCGCATTGTAAAGACTGCCAAATCCGCCCAGCGCCCGTTGCAGCTTATTGCCCAGGTGGCACGCGAGCGTGCTTTCCAAAAGCTGATTGTTTTCCTTGTACTCACGCTGGGCGTACGATTGGTATTCACTCTCCAATTCCTGGTGATGCCGCAGTACTACCTGCGTACCATTGGCGATGATTTCAAACTGGGCTTCATGAACTCGCTGAACCCCTTTGTCATCATCACGGGGCTTATTCTCATCATCCCGATTTTGAATAGGTTCTCCACGGTGAAGTTGATGATTACAGGTATGAGCATCTCTGCCTGTTCGTTGATTTTGATGGCAGTGCCGCCGCAAGTCTACTTTATCATTCCGGGAATTGAGACCATTGGACAAGCCTACTTCGTGGCTATTTTTGCTCAGATTCTCATTTTCGCCTTTGGTGAGTTGCTATTCAGTCCGCGTTTTTCCGAGTATGTGGCTCGCGTGGCTCCTAAGGACAAGGTAGCTTCCTACATGTCCCTTTCTGCGCTGCCCATGTTTATTGCCAAACCCATCAACGGGGTTGTGGGCGGATTGCTGGTTTCCTACCTCTGCTTTGATGGTATCGCCGCTAAGATGGATACCGGCCACATTGGATTCTGGGATTCCCCCGAGTTCATGTGGACCATTTACCTGATTATGGCTCTCATTTCTCCTCTGGCTATCATCCTGACAAAGGATAGCTTTGTCTCCGACCACCCGGAGGAAACTACGGCTCAGGAAACCACTGAGGAAACCACTGAGGAAGTAACCCAGAACGCTTGATTTTTACCATGTCCGATATACAAGAACACAAGACCGAATGGCTTCCCATCATCAAGGATATGTGCATCCTTGTCTGCATTATGGGTGCGCTGGGCTATGCCTGTAATTTGGCCATGAAACCCTTCGAATCCGTGCAGGTTACGGATTCCCTTGTATCGCTTATCCGCAAGGGCGGTGTGCAGGATGGCAAGGATGTTACCTTCCTGAAGGAGTTCGATGAGGGTTGCAAAGCTCATGCGGATTTCGTGAACACGCCGGATAGCACCGGGCGTACCCCGCTTATGTGGGCCGTGTATACGAATTTCAACAACCCGCAGCTTTCTCTTTCCAAGGATGCGGAGCGTGCCTACTACATCGATGCTTTGTTGAATGCTCCCGGGGTCAACATCCATGCCAAGGATGAGGATGGCTTCACAGCCCTCCACTGGGCCGCTTGGAGCGGCATGCCGCATTCTGCGGCGATGCTTATTAAAGCCGGGCTCGATTTGAATGAACAGGAGGGGAATGGGTATACCCCCCTTATGCTGGCTGCTATGCGTGGTAATGATACGGTGGTGAAGATGCTCCTCCAGTTGCAGGCGGATGCGAATAAGGTGAATGCTGCGGGCAAAACGGCCGCTGATTTGGCCAAGGAGTATGGGCAGGCTTACGATAAACGAGCCTCTAAGCTGTACAGCCTTATTTATGCCGCAGCCCGTTCTGCATCCTACCACAGTACGCAGAAGTTGCTTGCATTTTCTCCAGCCCCGGCGGATATTGATGCCGTGCTGAAGGAAACGGAAGCTCTGGCTCAGCGAGCTAAAGCCGCAGAGGCACCCCCCAGCGAGGAGGAGTAAATTTGCGTTTTGTTTGTTAACTTATTTCGGTCACCGTTTCCCATGGGAAACGGTGGCTTGTTTTTTGTAAGTTACGCCTTGCCGCAAGCCGCAAGCTGGTGTAGTATAGGCGTATCATGATATCATTTCTTCGCGGAAACGTGGCAGAGGCTTTGCCACAATGCCTGGTGCTGGATGTTAATGGCGTGGGCTATGAGGTGCAGGTGCCGCTTTCCACGTTCGACCAGCTTAACCCGGTGGAAGGGCAGTCCCTTACGCTGAAAATCCATATGCATATTCGGGAGAATGCACAAGTGCTTTACGGCTTTGCCACAGATGCAGAAAGGGATATTTTTCACTTGCTCATTGATCGTGTGAGCGGTATTGGACCTTCCACTGCCATTGCCATTTTGAGCAGCCTGAATGTAAGTACTTTTAAAACGGCCGTGGTGCAGGGGGATGTTCAAGCTATTGCCCGAGCCAAGGGCGTGGGCAAACGCACTGCGGAGCGCATTATTCTGGAGCTGAAGGATAAAATCGGGGTGGCCTCCACTTGGGAGGCTCAGCAGCAGGGTACTACCAGCCCGGCGGCAGCGGATGCGGAGCTGGCCATGGTAGCTCTTGGCTTCAAGCAGGCGGAGGCGAGAAAGGCTATTGCCTCACTTCTGAAACAGAACCCGCAGGCTTCCACAGATGCTCTGATTCGTGGTGCCTTGCGCCATTTAGGTTGATTTTTCTCATGGATTTTGAACTTCTCAAAGCGGTATCCCGCTCGTTTTACCTGAGCATGGTGTGGCTGCCGCCTCCTATGCGCCGGGGAATTGCGCTGGGCTACATGCTGGCTCGTGCTACGGATAGTGTGGCGGATACCTCCTCGGCTTCGGAAGAAATGCGACTTCACGTATTGCAGCAGATGGGGCGGGCTGTGGCCGGCACGTTGCCGCAAGAGGCTCTGCCGGGGTTATTGGACAATCTTGCCGGGAAAATGGCTCTTGCCCAGAATAAAGCCTCGGAAGCGGCTTTGCTTCGGCGGTTCGGAGATTGCCTTCACCTGCTGGAAAATACGCCTCCTGCAGAGCGTTTGCTCATTCGGAAGGTATTGGCCACCATTGTGGAAGGACAGTGCTGGGATTTGAGCTTTTTCCGAACACAACCAAGCGTGCAGAGTGATGAGCAGACTCTGCGTTATACCTATTTGGTAGCTGGGTGTGTCGGTGCTTTTTGGACGCAGCTCGGTTGCCTGACGATGGGGGAATCCTTCTGCCGAGCGGAGAGGAAGGAGGAGATGGAACAGGCCGGTATCCGCTATGGGCAGGGACTTCAACTTGTGAATATCTTGCGAGACCGTGCAGAGGATGCCGCCCGGGGGCGTTCTTACTTATGTTCTTCGGTGTGGCGCTGGCAGAGCCGGGCAGAACGCTATCTGGCGGATGGCGTGGATTATGCGTCACGCCTACGCTCCTTCCGCTTGCGCTTTACGGCAATGTTGCCGGCTCTTTTGGGGCAGAAAACACTCCGCTTGCTTGCTCAGATGCCCGGCGAAGAACGTGTAAAAATTTCCCGAGCCACGGTGTATGCGACGATGCTGGAGGCGGCTTTTCGCTGTCTAATCCCTCGTTGTGTAAGTTAAAGCCTGTGGCCGATGCGGGCCACAGGCTTGAGTTAAGATGGATATATACCTTGTTTTTAGTGGGGTACGGGAATGGTTTGCTCGCGGTCGGGACCTACACCCACAGAACCTACGGGGCACCCCACAACCTCTCCGAAACGCTTGACGTATGCCTTGCAGTTCTCGGGCAGCTCCTCCCATGTGGTGCATTTGGAAATATCTTGCAGCCAGCCGGGTAGCTCCTCGTAAATGGGCTCGCATTTCTCCCAGTCCTCCAGAAGCGCGGGAGGATACTCGAGAATTTGGTCGCCCATGCGGTAAGCCGTGCAAATCTTAATGGTGGCGCGTTCATCCAGCCCGTCGAGGTTGGTCATGGCCATCTCATCGAATCCGTTGAACATGGCGGAGAAACGAAGCACGACACCATCGGTCCATCCGCAACGGCGCGGACGCCCCGTGGTAGCTCCGAATTCGCGGCCAAGACCATGGAGGTAATCGGCTATCTCATCGTTTTCCGTGACGAAGGGACCGGCACCCACACGCGTGGTGTATGCCTTGCAAACGCCGATAATCTTGTCTATCTTGGTGGGAGCCACACCGGAACCGGTGCAGCAACCGCCGGCACTGGTGTTGGAGCTGGTTACAAAGGGATAGGTGCCGAAGTCGATATCGAGCATAGCGCCCTGCGCTCCTTCGAAGAGAATCGTCTTGCCTTCCTGTGTGGCTTTGTACAGCACGGGAATGGTATTGGTGATGTGCGGGCGGAGAACATCCGCAGCTGCCATCACGGCATCCAGCGTGATTTGCGGATCTGCCTTCGGCCAGCCCAAGCGGGCAAGCTCATCGTTAGCTGTGGTAATGCGTGCCTCCAGTACGCTCTTGAGCCGCATCGGATCCACAAAATCCACCATGCGGATGCCTATGCGGCGTGCCTTATCGGCATAGGTGGGGCCGATGCCCTGTTTGGTGGTGCCAATCTTCTGGTCTCCCAGAGCCTCCTCCTGTGCAGCATCTATGTCCTTGTGAATGGGCAGTACCACGTGGGCTCGGTCGGAGATGAGGAGGTTCTGCGGGGTGATGTTTACCCCCAAATCGCGCAGGTAGTTGATTTCATCCACAAGAGCGGTGGGGTTGATGACTACTCCGTTGCCGATGACATTTACCTTATTCTCCCAAAGAATACCGGAGGGAACAAGGTGGAGGATGTATTTCTTACCATTGGCGATTACGGTGTGTCCGGCATTGCTGCCTCCCTGACTGCGAACCACATAATCTGCCGTTTCCGTAAGGAAGTCAATAACTTTGCCTTTACCTTCATCTCCCCACTGGGAGCCGATGACGAGAGTATTCATGGTAATGGAATGGAGAGGGTGGTTACTTGGTCTGGTTAATCATGGCAATCAGTTCCGCAAAGGCGGGTGCTGTGCCTTCTGCCGAGGCTGTGGCCGACGGAATAAATTGGACACCGGCAATGGGCAAGCTCTTGTGGCGGAAGCCGGAGATGGCTCCGTCGTTAAGATTTTTATGGGTAATCTCTACATCTGCGGAGAGGCTTCCTTCCTTAATCGTGAAGGTGACGTTTTCCGAGCCGACGAGCATTTTTCCTGTGCGGAGGTCCTTAATGGGCTGGTTACCGCCGTGGTGCCCATCCGGAAGCTGCTCTGTGCTACCGCCCAATACAATGCCGAGAACCTGTGCCCCCAAGGCTATGCCGAATATGGGTAATTTGCCTTGCAATTTGGCAATTTCTGCCTGAAGTGCTGTGAGGGTGGAAGGATCTCCGGGCCCATTGGAAAGGATAACGGCATCCGGCGCCATTCCCAGCACAGTCTCAGCCGGAGTGGAGGCCGGAACCACAGTCACATCAAACCCATCCTGACGCAGACTGCGGAGGATGCTGCGCTTTACGCCCAAATCGTACACAACCACCGTGCGGGTGGCAGGGGAAAGCTCAAAGTAATTGGAGAGGTTCCCCGTGCTTTTGTTCGGAAGTTTCCACACTCGGGACTCACCTTCCCAGTGGTAGGGAGCGGCTGTGGTAACCTTGGAGACAAGCTCGCTTCCGGCGAGCGGAGCGGAGGCTTTAGCCTCAGCTACGGCCTCTTCCTCGGAAAGTTCCGTGCTGACGCAGGCTCGCATTGTGCCTTGCGTACGCATGATGCGAGAAAGTTTGCGGGTATCAATCCCCTCAATGCCGGGAACGCCGTGGCGTACGAGCCAGTCATTCAGGGATTCCTCTGCCCGCCAGTTGGAGAAGAGTTCGGCATGCTCTTCCACCACAAGGGCGCTAAGGCTAAGCTTCTCACTCTCGTTATCGTCCTCGTTGATGCCGTAGTTGCCAATCTGCGGATACGCCATGATGAGGATTTGACCGCAATGGGTAGGGTCGGAGATAACCTCTTGGTATCCCGTCATTGCTGTGTGGAAGCAGATTTCACCAGTGGTGGTGCCGGTGGCACCAAATGCAGTGCCTGCGAAAATAGTACCGTCTTCTAATGCAAGAATAGCTTTCATTCGCGTTATATTGAGCCGTGCCATACTAGCAGATGCACCCCTGATAGGCAAGGCAATAATGTCGCATTCCCCAAAAATATGCGCCATACGTTCCGTTAGCGGGAAAATTCGTCATTTTTGCCAAGATAGCTTGCAATCAGACCAAAGATGTGATTATAATTTACACATCATAGATGAACGCATGCGGCGTTCTGTATCAAAACTTTTAACCAATAGAGAAATACAATATGGATAACGAAGAAGTGAAAGAAACGAGTCCCGCGCCGGAGGCTGCTGCGCCCGCGCCCTCTTCCGATGCATGTGAACGCCTTAATGCTGCCCGCCGTTTTGCTACGGAGCAGTACGATAAAACGCTTCGCTATGCCGGGGAGCAGTACGATAAACTTCGCCGCGCTGCCGGAGAGCAGATGGAGCATGTGCGTGAGTATACGGATCACGCTCGCGTTCAAATCAACGAAGGCTGGGATAAAACCTGCGATAAGGCTAAGGAACTGCACCACGCCGGGGAAGAGTATGTGAAGACGAATCCCACGGGCAGTATGCTTGGGGCACTTGGTGTAGGCGTGTTGCTCGGGCTTCTGCTGGGTGGACGCCGTTAATTTGCTCCCTGCTTTAGGCTTGTGGTGCGGCGCGCACATGCTGTTGGCGCGTGTTGCGTTCTCGCCTTGATGCTGGCTATGCTTTCTTGGCTAAAATCTCCTGCTGCCGCAAAGGCTTCTCTCAAAGAGGAGTCTGCGGCGCTGTTGCAGCAGGCGAAAGGGGTGGCTGTTCGTACCGCAGAGCATGCTAATGCTTTGGCGGAGTTGTTTTCTGCGGAGCTTAAGGAATACGCGAGCTGTCAGATTCAGCGTCTCATCATGCTGGTGCTGGCAGCTATCCTGTTGTTGGGTGCGTATTTTTTACTGTGTGCGTTCATTGTGCTGTTTGCTGCTGTGTGGGTGGGCTATATTTGGGCTACCGCCTTGGTGTGCCTGCTCAATATCGCTCTTGCTGTGGCTCTTCTTTGCAGGGTGCGCCGTTTGGCAGGAAAACAGCTTGCTCCGGCTACGCGACAAGAACTTATAAATGATTGGCAATGTCTGAAACTGCTCATCAAAGAAAACAACAAGCCTTAATTCGCGTGGCGGAATCTCGTTTGTCTGCCGTGCATGCGGTGGATAGCGTACGTGTTTGTTCCAAACGCTGGACGACTGCTTTGCCGGTTTCTCCGAAAGTCATTTTGCATATGGCAACAGGGGTAGGCGTGGGATCCGTGTTGCTTTCAACCGTGCTTGGTGCCAGAAAAAGCAGTCGTAAAGCGCAAAAAGTTGCCGCCCAGCCGTGGAGAAGCCTGCTGGCTCAGATTGCGGCAGCTGCACTTGTCCCCTTTGTGCAGGGCTATGTGCGCCGTCGCGCTTCGGATGCCTCTCCCTTCGGGGAGATTTGTGCTTCGATAAATCGTTTTTTCGGTAAGTAATTGAGAAAACTCTCCTAATTATGAGTAAAAAAGTATTTGTATCCGGTGCGTTCAATGTATTACACGCCGGGCATATTCGTTTTTTTGAGGACGCCCGTGCCTTGGGTGATTATTTGATTGTATCGTTCCCGCCAGCGGATTTGCTTTGGAAACTGTATGATAAAAAGTCCGTCTTGGACGATGCGGACAAGATGGCTGTTATTTCCTCTCTCTGTATGGTGGATGAGGTGGTTTTTTCTACGGATGATGATGCCGCACTTTCTTTCCGCTCTGCATTTCTGGCCATCAAACCGGATATTCTTGCCGTAACAACGGACGATTTATATAAAACGGAAAAAGAACAATTCTGCAAGGAGCAGGGGGTGGAATTTGTGGTGTTGGAGAAAACGCTCCCTTCCGGGAAGGCGCAGGTTTCCAGCACTCAGGTATTGGACCGTGTAAAGGCGCCGGCTCATGTGCCGTTGCGTGTGGATTTTGCCGGGGGCTGGTTGGATGTCCCGGAGAATTCCATTCCCGGGGAGTATGTGGTGAATTGTTCCGTATCTCCCACGGTCTCGCTTAAGGAATGGCTGTATCGGCAAGGTGCCGGTATGGGGGGCAGTGGCGGCTGGAGTGTGTTGAATGGTTGGGATCCAGTGGCTTCCGAGCTGGGGTTGGGAGTTGGCTGGCAAGACCCCGCTGTCATTGCAGAGACGGGGGCTTGCGTGTGGAAATCCGGGCACAAGCCGGTTCTCGATTTTAAGAATACGGGTAGTTTCCTCCGTGGTCGTATGGCTGTATACGATACTCGCATTAAGCACAACACGCCCGGTCTTGCGGGGTTGACTCGCGATTTTACTAAAATTGCCAAGGCTGCACGCATTGCGCGTTTAGGCGTGCAGGAACAGGATGTAACCGTGCTGGCTGTAGCCGTGCAAATGAGTTACCAGCTGCAATTGGAGGAGGGGCAGGCACCCTTGCCGGATATTGGTGGGCAGTTGGCTCATAAGTATTGCGGCGGTGGTCATGGTGGGTACGCGCTTTACCTGTATGAGACCGAGGAGGCTCGCAATGCTGCTTTGGATGCATGCGAGGATTTGTACCCCATTGAGCCGTACTGCCGTACTTTTGGCAAGGATGAACAGGTGGAATGGGCTCCGCGTTTCTTGCAGCGCCTTCGCGATCGTGGTGTGATTAAATAATTTTCTCTTCGATTAACAATTATAACTTATGCCTAAAGTATTTGTATCCGGCTGTTTCGATGTGCTGCACAGCGGGCACATTGCCTTTCTGGAAGAGGCTGCCAGCTATGGAGATGTGTATGTTTCTATCGGTTCGGATGCCACGGTGATGGCTCTCAAGAATCGTAAAACAATGTACACGGAGGAGGAGCGTAAATACATGCTGGAAGCCATCCGTTATGTAAAGAAAGTCTATATCGGCCCGGACACGGGGAAGATTTTAGACTTTGCACCTCTGCTGGATGAGGTAAAACCGGACATTTTCTTTGTGAATGCGGATGGTACGAGTGATGAGAAAAAAGCTTTTGTGGAATCCAAGGGAATCCGTTATGTAACGAGTTCTCGCATTCCTCACGAGGGGCTGCCTACCCGCTCCACGACCAGTATCCGTGAAACGCTGAAGAAATGAGAGCTTCTCATACAACGTATACCATGGGCGAGAAAGGCGTTCGCCCATGGGGAGAGTGGACCGTGTTGGAATTGCAACCCAACGTGGTGATTAAGCGTTTGCAGGTTTATCCGGGTGGGCGCATTTCCTTGCAACGCCATCAGTTCCGCACGGAGAGATGGATTGTCACGGAAGGCGTTGCTACCGTGCGTTGCGATGATAAGGTGTTGCAGCTGCATGTGGGGGAGTCCACGATGATTCCTTGTGGTTGCATACACCGCCTCAGCAATGAAGGAGAACTACCTCTTGCCATCATCGAAATCCAAATGGGCTCTTACCTTTCTGAGGATGATATAGAGCGATTTAATGATGATTACGGTCGCGCGGATTCATAACATCTCCTGAGAATAATGCAAGAAGATAGGACAATGAATACAGGCGTTCTTCCTGCCCCGGATGGTATAGCGGTCATTAACATGGATACGCGTCCGGATCGCTTTGCACAATTTATGGAGAAAGCCGGAGTTTATTTCCCGGCGGAGCGTATACACCGTGTAAGTGCCGTGGTGGGGCGCGAATTGCCTACATATGGTCAAGCCCCTTGGTTTACAGAGCGCACAGGAGAGCGTTCGGGCTTTTGGGGCGGAACAGGAGGTTGTGCTCTTGCACACCGTAAGGCCATTGAATTGGCCAAGGCAAAAGGCTGGCGTCACGTCCTTGTTTTTGAGGATGATGTGGTGATGGAAACTCAACCGGCAGCAGGGGCTCTTCTGCAAAAGGCATTGGAGGAGCTTAAGGGACCTTACATCCTCTATCTCGGTTATAATCGTCCTGCTCCTTACGGTTCTTGCTGCATGGTGCAGGGGGGGATGGAGCTTTGGAAGACGGAGGGCGTCATTGCGGCGCATGCTTACATCGTATCCGCAGAGTTGTATGATAGGCTTCTGGCTCATATGCCCACGCAGGACAACGTCTGGGAATGGCTTTCCCGCTACCGTGCCATTGATGTATTGTACCGCGATTTCGTGCCATTCTGGTCCGGCGTGAGTGTATATGTGATGCATCCCATCATTTGCGTGCAGGATGATGAGTTTTCCGACATCGGGCAGGATGCTGCAGCCGGAAAGGTTCTCGCCTGCCGCCAATCCCCCAAAAAAATGAATGGGTGGAGAGCAATAACCTCGCCGCTTCGCCGATTAAAAATTAAATTAAATTCTATCCGTACGCACCGTCGAGCCCTTAATGGTGGGCTGCCGGGGAAGCGTAAACGCCGTAAAAAGTGATTTTTTTGCAACAAATCAAGCCGTTGTCATTGATTATGCTTGAAAAAATTCGCTAAAGGCGAGATATTAAAGCCTCACCTAGAAATTATGTCTGAACCTAAAGAACGCAAGACTCTGGAAGAACGCAACCAGGCGAGTGATTTGGAGCGGCTGCGCCATTCGTGTGCACACGTGCTGGCCGCAGCTATTTGCCGCCTCTGGCCTCAGGCACAGCTTGCTGCCGGCCCCGCCATCGAAAATGGTTTTTACTACGATATAGAATTGGACCACAATATCTCTACCGCCGAGTTTGAATTGATTGAGGCGGAGATGAAGAAGATTGTGAAGGAAAATCAAACCTTCACACGCACAGTTCTCAGCCGCGAGGAAGCTATGCAAATGGCTCAGAGCGGTGAGTTGGGCTCTGTGGCTCCGCGCTCTGTTCCTTCCAAGTTTAAGGTGGATTTGATTAACCGCATCCCGGAAGGAGAGGAGATTTCCATTTTCCGTAATGGGGATTTCACGGACCTCTGCGCCGGTCCCCATGTGGGCCGTACGGGAAACTGTAAAGCCTTTAAGGTGATGAGTGTGGCTTCTGCCTATTATATGGGCGATGCCAGTGGATCCCGCTTGCAGCGTGTGTACGGCACCTGTTTCCCGAACCGTACCCAGCTGGAAGAACATTTGGCGCGTCTGGAGGAGGCCAAGAAGCGCGACCACCGCCGCCTTGGCCGCGAGATGGGGCTCTTTACCATTGATGAAATGGTGGGGCAGGGGCTTGTTCTTTGGAAGCCGAAAGGTTCCATTGTGCGCCGCGAGCTTCAGGATTTCATCACGGAGGAGTTGGACCGCATCGGCTATTCTCAGGTATTTACTCCCCACATTGGCAAATTGGACCTTTATATGACCTCCGGTCACTGGGAGCATTACAAGGAAAGCCAGTTCCCCCCCATTCCGGACCCGGACGATTTCCGCAAATTGCGGGATGAGAATGCCACCTGTGCAGATCTCTTCAATGCGCTGGATACGCACACCATCAGCGGCTTCATGCTTAAACCCATGAACTGCCCCCACCATATCCGCATCTATGCGAATGAACCCCACTCCTACCGCGATTTGCCGGTTCGTTTGGCTGAATTCGGCACGGTATACCGCTGGGAGCAGAGTGGTGAGCTGGGCGGCATGACCCGCGTGCGCGGATTCACTCAGGACGATGCCCATATCTTCTGCCGCCCGGATCAAATTAAGGAGGAAGTACAGCAGTGCATTGGCATTGTGAAACACATTCTCGGCACTCTTCAGATGAATGATTATCGCGTGCGCCTTTCTCTGCGCGATAAGGATTACTCCGATGCCAAATACGTGGGCACCATTGAGAACTGGAAACTGGCGGAAACCGCCCTCCGCGAGGTGCTTTCCGAAAATGGCTTTGATTACATTGAAGCGGAGAATGAAGCCGCTTTCTATGGCCCGAAGATTGATTTCATCGTACGCGACGTCATAGGCCGCGATTGGCAGCTTGGCACGGTGCAGGTGGATTACAACCTGCCGGAACGTTTTGATCTCTCCTATACGGGAGCGGACAATAAGCCCCACCGCCCGGTGATGATTCACCGTGCTCCCTTCGGCTCCATGGAGCGCTTTACCGGTCTGCTTATCGAGCATTTTGCCGGCAAGTTCCCCACATGGCTTGCCCCGGAACAGGTGCGCGTATTGCCCATTTCCGACAAGGTGGCTGAGTTTGCGGAGCAGGTGCGCGCTCGCTTGGCTTCGCGTTTTGTACGCGTTAAACTCGATGATGCCCCCGATAAGATTGGCGCGAAAATCCGTAATGCCCGTTTGGAGCGCGTACCGTACATGGTCGTGGTTGGGCAGCGCGAGGCCGAGGAAGGCAAAGTCTCCATCCGCCACCGAGATTTGGATGTCATAGGCACCATGACGGTGGATGAATTCGTGGAAGCTCTGTGCGCAGAGATAGATGCCCGACTTATTGCCCCGGAAATGAAGGCGGCGGATGCCTAATCGAATACTTTCCCCGACTGCACAGTGCAAGCCGGGTTCCCCATACAGAACACACGCATATCATAACCCACAACACACTACAAGTGCCAGCCCCACAGAAACCCAATAAGCCCGCTAATCGTCCCACCCGGGACAAAGCCGGAAAAACGCCGCAGATTCGTGTCAACGACCGTATCCGCGCTCCCAAGGTACGAGTTGTTACCGCAAAAGGTGACCAGCTCGGAGTCATGGCCACTCGCGATGCCCTCGCCAAAGCCAAGGAAATCGGTCTCGACCTCGTCGAGGTAGCTCCTAACGCGGATCCTCCCGTTTGTCGTCTTATTGACTATGGTAAGTTCAAGTACATGCAGGCAAAACTGCAAAAGAACAACAAAGCCAAGGTCACAAAAATGAAGGAGGTGAAGCTGCGCGTGGGCACGGATGTGAATGACTATAACGTCAAGATGGCTCGCACGGAGCAGTTCTTGGATCATGGGCATAAAGTGCGCTTCCAATTGCGCTTCCGCAACCGTGAAAATGCCCACCGAGAGTTAGGGTTGGATGTAATGGCCAAAGTGGTGGAGGATATGAAAACCATGGGTCAGGTGGACCAGCCTGCTAAGCTGGCCGGTAACACCGTTACCATGGTGCTGGCTCCCTTGCCTGCCAATCAGCGTGTAAAGAAATTCAAGAAGTACGAGGAGGAGGACTTCGATACCGAGTCCGAGGAGTTCGATGCTACGGATGACGTAGCGGAGGAATAAAGCCCCCCATCGTTCTTCTACCTCTTGCCACCGCCGGGATTCATGCCGGCGGTGGCTTTTTTCTCCTCATGGCATACTTTTATACTTCACATGCGGGTAAAAGAGCGTATAATGGCAGCGTTCACGAAAATTTCCCCCCCATCTCTCATTATGAAAATTTGGTTCGATGGTAAACTGGTAGAAGAGTCCGAGGCTAAAATTTCTGTTTTTGACCACGGTGCTCTTTATGGTGATGGCTGTTTTGAAGGCATCCGTTTTTATTCCGGCAAGGTATTCCGCTTGGAAGAACACATTGTACGCCTTTTTGATTCCATGCGTTATTTGATGATTGATTTACCATGGAGCTTCGAAGAGGTATGCAAGGCTACGGAGGAAACAGTGGCAGCCAGTGGTATGGTGGATGGCTATATTCGCCTTGTGGTTACCCGAGGAAAGGGGGATTTGGGCTTGAATCCCTGGAATTGCCCGAAGCCCAGCATGTTTATTATTGTGCAAAACATAGCCTTGTATCCCAAGGAAATGTACGAGAACGGACTCCGTCTGATTACCAGCTCCTACCGCCGCCCCAATCCGGATATCCTTTGCCAGCAGGTGAAAAGCCTGAATTATCTGAATGGCATCTCCGCTAAAATTGAGGCCGTACAGCAGGGGGCAGGTGAGGCTCTTATGCTCAATCAACGCGGTAATGTGGCTGAGTGTACAGGGGATAATATCTTTATCGTGAAGAATGGAGAAGTTCTTACACCTCCGCTTACGGAGGGGGCCTTGGGTGGCATTACCCGCCATGCCGTTATGGATATCTGCACGGAATTAGGCATCCCCTGCCGCGAGATGGTGATGAACCGCTTCGATATTTTGCGCGCGGATGAATGCTTCCTGACGGGGACTGCCGCGGAGGTGATTGCCGCTACTTCTTTGGATGGTCGCACGATTGGAACCGGCCACGCCGGCCCGATTACCAAGCGCATTTTGGCTCGCTATCAAGAGTTGGTACGAGAGTAAAAACGGATTTTTCTTGCAGGCGGGATGGGGCTACCCATCCCGCTTTCTTTTTCTTGAGTATGGATACATTATACCGGGGAAAATTCCTTAATATGGTTCGGGAGGGCCATTGGGAATATTGTGAGAGGGTGGGGCAAACCGGAGCCGTGATGATATTTGCCTGCACTCCTGAGGGAAATGTTTTGCTGGTGGAGGAATTCCGCCCGCCGATTGCTTCGTTAAGCATTTGCTTTCCTGCCGGATTGAGTGGGGATTCCGGCCCTGAATCCGATAAGGCTGCGGCAGAGCGGGAGCTTCTGGAGGAGACGGGATACCGTGCAGAAGAAATAGAATATCTGTTCACGGGGCCTTCTTCTCCCGGGTTAAGTTCCGAAACCGTTTCTTTCTACATAGCGCGTGGGCTCCGCCGTGTAGCTTCCGGGGGCGGCGTGGAGAACGAGCGCATCACTGTTCGGGAGGTGCCGATGGAATCGATAGAGGAATGGCTGCTTGCCCGTATGGCCGAGGGCGTGGCGGTAGACCCTCGTGTTTATACCGGTTTGTATTTCTTACGAAAGTAAAAAAGGGGCAGCCCGACAGGCTGCCCCTTTTTGTTTGAGTTTCTGAATACGTGTGGTTTAATAGTGGCCGCCACGGGGACCGTTAAACCACTTCCAAGCTGTTTCAACGATGCGGGTGGCATCCTGATACTTGGGAATCCAGCCAAGGATTTCCGCAGCCTTGCGGGCATCCGCAATAAGGCGGGGCGGGTCACCCTCGCGGCGCGGACCATATTCCACGGGAGCCTTCATGCCGGTTACTTTTTCCGCAGCATCAATAATCTCCTTCACGGAAAGGCCCTTGCCTGTACCCAGATTAAACCAGTTGGTTTCTCCGCCCTCCATCAGGTAATTCAGTGCTCGCAGGTGTGCATCGGCCAAGTCGTCCACATGGATGTAATCGCGAATGCAGGTGCCGTCCGGGGTATCGTAGTCCGTGCCGAATACGGTGATGCCGGGGCGTTCTCCCTTAATGGCTTGAAGAATCACCGGAATAAGGTGAGATTCCGGCTCGTGGTCCTCGCCGATAAGCCCGTCCTCGGAAGAACCGGAGGCGTTAAAGTAGCGCAGGAATACACTCTTAAGGCCATAGGCGCGGTCGCAATCCTTGCATACCTTTTCCAGCATGTACTTGGAGCCGCCATAGGGATTGATGGGGTCTTGCTTCTCCGTTTCAGGAATGGGTACCTGTGTGGGCACACCATAGGTGGCGCAGGTGGAGGAGAATACGAAACGCTTGCAGCCGGCCAGAATCATGGCTCGCAGGAGGACAAGCGGCTTGGCAATGTTATTCTCATAATACTTCAGCGGGTCCGTTACGGATTCTCCCACTTGGATGAAGGCTGCGAAATGTACAACGGCATCAAACTTACCATTCACCAACAAGGGGTACACAACGGCCGGATCTCCTAAATCTCCTTTGACGAGTTTTACCTCCGGGTCAACAATGGCGGCAGGATGGCCGTATACCATGCTGTCGAGAACAGTTACATCCGCACCGCTTTTGACAAGCTGGCGCACTGTGTGGGAACCAATATAGCCGGCACCGCCGGTAACAAGTACTTTCATAAGTCAGAACAATGTTTAGAGATGATTATAACATGGAGGCCAGAAGCGATTCCAGCTTGCGAATATCGGCGGAGAATCGGCGAATACCCTCTGCCGTTTTTTCTGTGGCCATGGCATCCTCGTTGAAGAGGAAGCGGAAGTTTTTCTCATCCGCAGGTATGCGCTCAATATCGCTGGCGGCTGCAGCCTCCGGGGAGAGAAGGGGAAGCACTTCCTCCGTGCAGGCTGCAAGCTCTGCAAGCAGCCCCGGGGAAATGGTAAGCAGGTCGCACCCGGCCAGTGCCAGCACCTCTCCCTTATTGCGGAAAGAAGCACCCATAATTTGTACCGGATAACCAAACTTCTTGTAATAATTATAAATGGTGCGTACAGATACAACCCCCGGGTCTGTCTCTGCCGTGTAGGTCTGCCCGGTGGAGGCTGTGTACCAGTCCAAAATACGCCCTACGAAGGGGGAAATGAGGCGCACCCCGGCCTCCGCACATGCTACGGCCTGCACAAGGCTGAACAGAAGAGTAAGGTTGCAGTGGATGCCCTCTTGCTCCAACTGGCGCGCAGCTTGGATTCCTTCCCATGTGGAAGCAATTTTAATCAGTACACGCTCGCGGGGGATGCCGGCTTCCTCGTACAGTGCCATAATTTCCCGAGCCTTGGCCACTGTGGCCTCCGTATCGAAGGAGAGGCGTGCATCCACCTCGCTGGAGACTCGACCGGGAACCCGCTTGAGGATTTCCAAACCAAAGGCTACAATGACACGATCCATCAGCGCATCAATGTGTGCCGCCGGTTGGGATACCGTGGCCTTGAAGTCTGCTACAACGCGTTCGATGATGGGGCGGTACTCCTCCTTGGCTGCTGCTGCAAGGATGAGGGAAGGGTTTGTGGTGGCATCCTGCGGGGAGAATTCCTCCATCTGGCGAAAATCTCCCGTATCTGCCACTACCGTGGTGTATTTCTTAAGTTGATCGAGCTGTGTGGTCATAGTCGTACGCGCCTATTCTAGCATAGGAAATCTGTTTCTTCAAGCGGCAACTTCCCTCTTTTGCTCCAAAATTGTAGAGTTCCGGATGTTAAAAACCGCTGTCCAATTATGGACAGCGGTTTCTTGCTTTAAGAAAAAGCTCTTTGCATAGGAATTAGCGGCGGCGGCGAGCTGCCAGACCGGCCAGAGCAAGCAGACTCAGAGTGGCCGTTGCGGGCTCGGGAACGGGCTTAGAGGCTTCCACAATTTCACTTGCAGTGGGGGTGCCGCTCCAAGTCATGACGGTACCGATGGTTTCCTTGCCGGCATTGACGGGGTCAATGGTGATGGAGCCTTCCTCCATCGTTGCGTCGGCATAGTTGTTTGTGTACGCCTCCTCAAAAGTGGTTCCCCATGAGATGATCTCCTTGGATGAAATAATCGGCTGAATGGTATCGAACTCATCCAAAATACCGAAGGTGAATTCGCAGGTCTCATCCTCGAATTGGAAAATGTAGGTGCCGTTCGGGTTGGAAAGAGAATTTGCCGCCATCGCAAAGTAATTCCCTATCGTGTCGCCCTCAATGTAGAGAGACCAATACGCATTTTGCCCATACATGGCTTGAACGTTGAGGGTCTCGCCATTGCTGTACGTCATATCCCATGTGAACAGAACCGGGCCGGAGCCGGGAGTGGCAAGCTCACTGATGTCATTAATGCCGCTCAACTCAAAGGTGATGGCAAAATCTGCGGAATCGCCGGGGGTATGGGTAATGGAGGAACCTTGGTAGTTGGTCTCGCTGTCTACGCTTGCTGCATGTGCCAAGGAAACGCAGCAAAGGCTAAGCAGGATAGAGAGTGTTTTCTTCATCTTGGGTGTTTGTTTTTAATGGTTTAGACGTAATATTTCTGAGAAACTTTCTCCCCTCACAAGGAGTAGAAGTAAGAAGCCCACAACGCCGCAGGCGCAGTTTACCTCATTTTAAATACGATGTACAGATAAAAATGAGCAATTATATCTTTTTTATCATTTTACACGTGATTGTGCTGCGTTTCAGACTGCGCACGAATGAAAAGGAAAATGATATAATATATTGAAGATAAGCACTATCAATGTACATCGTATTTAAAATGCGGTGTACAAAAAAAGACCTCTATACGATTCAGTGTCAATAATCTTAATTTTGCCAACACTGCTGATAAAATAAAGTTTACACCGAAAAGTAAATCCGTTATGGAGTTTTCTCTGTACATTGCATTTGAAATACGATGTACAGTGGAGGTTTTCTACTCGATGAAAAAAAGTTGAGGCTGATTTTTCTCTTGAAAAAAAGGAGGAAAGGGATAGAATGTCGGAGGTTTTTTACACCATAATAATAGATTACTATGAAAATTCTCATTACAGGAGGTGCTGGGTTCATTGGCTCCCATATTGCAGAGCATTATCAGGGAGAGGCAGATGAAATTCGCGTATTGGATAACCTTCGTACAGGTTACAAGAAGAATCTGGATGGTTTGAAGGTAACCTTCATGGAAGGTTCTATCACTGATCGCGAGCTGGTGGCTAAGGCTGTGGAGGGTGTGGATTATATTTTCCACATGGCGGCGTTGGTTTCCGTTCCTGAGTCCATGCAGAAGATTCGGGAGTGCCTCGATTTGAATGTGAATGGGCTTCTTGTGGTGCTGGAAGAGGCTGCTAAGGCCGGTGTGAAGAAGGTGGTGTTGGCTTCCTCCGCTGCTATTTATGGGGATAATCCTATTGTTCCTAAGGTGGAGACGATGTATCCCGAGCCGAAGAGTCCTTATGGCATTACCAAGCTGGATGGTGAGTACTACATGGAAATGTTCCGCACCACAGGGCAGGTGAATACGGGCTGCTGCCGTTTCTTTAATGTGTTTGGCCCGCGGCAGGATCCGAAGGGTGCATATGCCGCCGCTGTACCGATTTTCATGGAAAAGGCTATTAAGGGCGAGGATATTACCATTTTTGGTGATGGCGAGCAGACACGTGATTTCATCTATGTGAAGGATATTGTGGGCGCTCTCGTTTATGTGGCTGAGCATCCGGAGGTAACCGGCGTGAATAATGTGGGCTACGGCGGTCAGATTACCATTAACGATTTGGCTGAAATCATTATCAAGGCTGCCGGCTCTTCCTCCAAGGTGGTACATCTGCCGGAGCGTGCGGGCGATGTGAAGCATTCCCGCGCTTGTGCAGATAAGTTGCGTTCTGCCGGCTGGGAGCCGAAGTATACTCTGGAAGAAGGTCTCAAGACGACGCTGGAGTACTTCAAGAGTGTAGCTAAGTAAGCTCTATCGGAGCAATATCTAGTTTGGAATGCCACTCGGTACTTGCTGTGCCGGGTGGCATTTCTTAAAAATGCCGCATATGTACGAATCCGACGAAGGCTCCCCCCGATTAAAGGTGAGAGATTTGGAACACTTGGCCGAGCAGCATCGTGCCCGTTTGCTGGCGGAGGGGTACGATTTATCACCTGTGCGTGGGGAATCTCGCCATTTAGCCGGGAGTTTTTGGGCTAAGGCATGGATGCGTAACTTGTCGTTATGCGAGGCTTGGGGGATGAATTTGGCTCCGGGGCGTACGTTGCTGCGGCATGGCTGCGTTTTGCATGCAGAGATTCGGGAAGGGCTCATTTATGCCTTAATTGCAGGGCCGGAGGTTTATGAGGTGCGTGTAAGCATTGCGCCGCCGGGGGAGGAGCGCGTGGCTGCTCTGGTGGCATCCTGCCGGGGGAAGATAGATTCTTTGGTCTCTTTGCTGGAGGGGAAGTTGAGTGAGTCCGTGTTGGCGTGCCTTTGTGATTCTTCTTCGGGGCTGCTGCCTGCGCCGGATGAGTGGCGTATGGATTGTTCTTGCCCGGACTGGGGGGAACCATGCGCCCATGCGGCAGCTGCTATCTATGCTGCCGGTGTGTTGCTGGATGCTTCTCCGGAGGCTTTATTCCTCCTGCGCTCGTTCCAAGCGGAGCGGCTTTTACAGGATGCTGCAAGTCTCTCGCCGGAGGGTGTGTATGATGCTGCTTCTTTATCCTCTGTTTTTGGGGTGGAGATTGAATTGCCGGAGTAGTTACGGCTTTATTTTTTACTTTGAGGACGGAGTTTTGCCTTGCATGTACCTCTAATTCTGCCATAATTTGCGCGCACCATGTTGAACCAAGAGGTTATTACAGAGGCCGAAACGGCTGCAATTCAAATCCCGGCGGGAAATGCAGTTATTTTGCCGGAAGGTTCCCGGATATATGTGACTCAAACGCTGGGTAATTCTATTACGGCCGCAACGGATGTGGGCTTGGTTCGAATTTCCAGAGAGGAAGCGGCTCGCGCCGGTATTATTCCTCCTCAGGATGCAGTTATTGAGTCGGATGAGAATCTTACTCTGGAGGAACGTGTGTGGAAAGTGCTGGGTAATATATACGATCCGGAAATTCCGGTGGATATCGTTAATTTAGGCCTCATATACGGCGTGGAAATCATTCCCCAGCAGGAAGGCGGCAGTCATGTGAGTGTGCAGATGACGCTTACTGCTCCCGGCTGTGGAATGGGACCGCACCTGATGGCTGAAGCAGAGTTGGGTATAGCCTCTCTGGATGGCGTGTGCGGTGTGGATGTAGAGTTTGTGTGGGATCCTCCGTGGAATCAGGAGATGATGACGGAGGAGGCTCGCATGCAGCTTGGACTGGAGTAATTTTGGGCTTGTACGCTTATGGGAAAGGTCACACTGGAGCTCTCCGAGTCGGAGATGCGTTCTTTGGCGGAGGTTTGTGCCATGGCTCTCACTATATTAGGGCAAGCCATGCCGGAAGGACGCGAGCCTAAGGCGGACCGGTGGCATTCTTTGTTGGTGGAGATAATTAAGGCAGGGCGTGTGGTGCCTTCTTTGGCGCGGGATTTGGAGTTTAATCCGGATTGCGGATATTGGTTTTTCCGGCGTGGGTATGTGGATTCTGCGTTCTATTCGGACGTGCTGGATGAGTATCGGGATGCCACTTTCTGGGAAGAATTGGTTTCCCGCTTAGCCGGGCGGGCATTATGCGAGAATCTGGGAGAGACTGCGGTGGAGACGCTCTCCCCGGAGGAGCGTAGCTCTCGCGTAGCGGCATTGGAAAAAGCCCTTTGGAATGAGGTGAGCCGCCACGGCGTAGAGCGCCTGCATTTTTTGCTCCCGAGTGAGGAAAGCTAATTTCCCCGGCGATATCTGCCTCGGGTATATACGCTAGGGGTCAATCCTGTAACAACGCATCCACGCTGATGCCTTGGTGGCAGGGAGTAGCTTGGTCGCATGTGGTGCGGTAGCAGGGGTGGCAGGGGGTGTGGTTGGTATATACCCGATGCCCGGTTCCCAATGGTGCGTATTGCGCTGCGAGACGGCTGGCCATGATGACTCGGCACGGGCAGTTGCACAGGGCTGCCAGTTGGGGCAGTATCCCATCCACAGCGTAGAGCTTGCAGTTCGGGCCCAGAAGTTTTTGTATATCAACAGCGTTGGTGCAGATGCAGGGGATGCCCAGTTCCTTCGCCATAGCTTGGGCACGAGTGCTATCGGCCTCCAGTGCCAGCAGGGTTGCTTTCCCTTGCAGTTTCTCTACAAGCTCTTTCCACTTATCGATTGCCCACGAATCGGCTTCTCCCAAGGAGGAGAAGGGGGCAATGTAGTTACCCTGTGCTTCCGGATTGCCGGAATCGGGGGTGGCGTAATCCCACTGGTCTGTGATGATTCTGTGATTGTGGAGTAAATCCTTATAGCGAGCGATGCGGTGGCGCGCTGTTTCCGTGCCGCTGTTGCGAGCATAACCTCCTTTGCGGCGTTCTTTCGCAATGAATCGATTTTCATCTCCGAACCCGGAGAAGTAGACCGGATGCAATTGCCGCAGGCTGCGGTAAACCCGCGGATTTTCCGAGAATAAGAATACAGTGTCAAAGGGCCCTTTCGCGTATATTTCCTCTTCTTCCAGTTGTTGTAAGGGCGTTATCTTATCGTCCGATGTGACACAGTGGGTGATGTAGGACTGTGTTTGCCAGAATGCTTTTTGCTCGCTGGGACAGATGACGGTAAGTTCCATATCGGGACGCCGATTTTTCAGGATACGCATCATGGGTATGAGTAGAAGTGCCTCTTCCCATTGTTCCTGAACGGCAATGATAATGCGGTACGGAAGTGTGGCGTGACGGGATATGAGGTCGATTTCTTCTTGGCTGCATTCTGGCGCAAATCTACCCGTAGCTTTCCAGCGATGGTGCATCCAGAACCCATCCAGAATGTTTTCCTTTTGGCAATCTTCGAGTGCTTTGTTTACTTCGTAGGTGATGGCTGCTAAATCCTCGCAATTATCCGGGAGATGAACCTCCCGGGTAAGGTTTACATCCCATTTGCCCAGTGCGGTGTTGCGGGTGGCTATGGCGTAAATGCTGCCTTTGCCTTTGCATCGTTTATAGAGCAGTGCGGGCAGGGGGGTGGTGCCGGTTACTTTCCCGAAGTAGGGGAGGAAGATACCCTCCTGAGTGAACTGGTCGCTCAATACGCCCAGAATGCCTCCCGTGCGAGCCAATTTTAATACGGAGCGCAGACCGTCCTCTTTGCTGAACATCTCGCACCCGAAATTGGTGCGCGATTTGAATACCAGCTCTTCCAGAAGCGGATTGCTCAGCCTTCTGTACATGGAGCCAAAATGCTCCACCTCCGAAAACATGGGGCGAATGCGTGCCAGAACCTCCCAGTTGCCGGCATGTGGAATGGTGGCTATAATGCAGTTCCCATGGGTTCCTTTGCCGGCCATTTCTTCTTTCCCGATAACGGTTACGGCGCGCTTCAGTTCCTTATCCGTCATCAGGCCTGTTTTAAGTGTGCAGGCCAAGTTCATGCTGGTGCGTACGATATTGCGCCGCACCATGGCTCGCAGTTTGTTCGGTCGCAAGCGCGGATTGACGGCAATGCGCAGGTTGCGTGCCACAATACGCCTCCGGGAGGGCATCAAGGCCCATGTGATGTAGCCTACCATTTTCCCCACAAGGGCAACAACCCGAATGTCCGTACACCGTAGAACGGCGCATAACATACGATACGCCATGGCTCCCAGTTTTTGGGTGGTCGAGATGTTCCGGGCTGTTGCCTCTTGTGACATGGGAAAGGGGGGGGGGTTAGTTGAAGGTGTACATGCGGGGAACGTAGAAGGGTTTGCGGGTGTAGGGGTCCCACACCTTTTCTCCCACTTCGCAGTTGGTGTAATCGAGTTGGTAGTGCGGATCGTACGGGGAGGTGATGATGTTAGAGTATTCGCTGGCTTTACCATAGGGCAGCCCATCTTCCGCGTAGTCGATGGTTCCGTTAGCCGTTACGCCGGAGGGGGGGAGATCGTAGGGGTTAATTTTAGCCCATTTCTCGCTTGCGGGTTTACCGTTATTATCTTTGATGACGTGGGGCGGACGCTCTCCGGGGTATTCGATACGGCTAAATTTATCGGCAATCTGCTGGACGATGCAGGAGTTGAGGCTGAGGGCACATATGATTCCTGCAAGGGGCGTAATGAAATAACGGAGTTTCATGTTTGTGTTATGGTTTGGTTTTTGGTGAAAATGTTAACTGGCGTAATAGGGAATGAAATCCACGCGGTTGAATTCGCTCGTGGCTCCTTTGACAAAGATGGGTTTGTAGCCATGCTCTGCCATAATGCCGGATATTTCCGGATAACAGGAGAGAAGGGTTTCTAATGCCGGGCGCAGCATTTGGACGTAGCGCTGCGGAACGCTGACACAACCGATGCTGCCGCCTCGGGGAAGTTTGCCGAGTAAGGGGGAGCCTCCTTTAAAATCTATACGGAGTTCCGGTTTACCCATGGTTACTTCCTGTGTAAAACTGAGGTGAACAGATGTGGTTTGGTGGATGTTGGTCCCGATAATGCGGTCGATGATGATTTCCGCATATCCGTCGTGAATACGCAAAGCTACTCCCTGGCCATGCGTAATAATGGAAAATAACCCGGTTTGGCGGATGCGGCAGGTATCCCGCAGGTAGCGGTTAATTTCTGCCTCCGTAAAGGAGATGGGGGCTCCGCCCGCATTCCGAAGTAGTGCCGTAAGATCTCTGGGGACGCCTTTATCCTTATACCCCGCAATGTCCTGCATGTTTTGGGGAGTCCACATGTATACCATGGTCAACACTAAAAAAAGCGTGAAGGATAGGAATAATAGGGTGGCCAGAATGCTCCAGAAGTTGAACTTATGCCACAGCTCTTGTAAGATGTTACCCTGCGGAGCATTCTCGGGTATCTCGTACTCTTCTTCCCCGGCGCGGGAGAAAAAGCTGCGCCGCATGAAGTCCTCTCCTTCATCTGTTGATTTGTGGAACAGCCCCCCCCACAGAGAGCGGTGTACGGTCTCTGTTTTTTTGTTGCCGCGTTTTCTGTTGCCTGTTCCTGCCATGGGCGTGGATTCCTCCTCTAAGAGCCGCTATTTTACCGATAAATCTGCGCTATGAAAAGGAAAAAAAGCCTACAGACGTGCTTCTGTGAGGCTTTTGTCGGGGGAAGGTGTTTGTTTTAGATGCCAAGTGCCCATTGCAGATACTTGAGAGATTCACCCCATATCCTGCGGCTTGTACTGCCAAGCACCACAACGATGACGGCTCGTCCGTTCATCGTAGCACTGGAAACGAGGCATTTACCCGCAGCATTGGTGTAGCCGGTCTTCATACCGTTTACCCATGGGTATTGGTAGATAAGCCGGTTGGTGGAGCGTATTCGTCTTGCTCTGCCGTCGGCTCTTGTAAAATCGTATTCCGGGATGGAGACATAGTTGCGAATGGTACGATTGTTGTACGCATAGCATGCGGCCAGCGCCATGTCATGTGCAGTGGAATATTGCGCTGCCGGGAGGCCGTTGGGATTGGCAAAGTGCGTGTTGTACATGCGCATGCGCCGAGCCCGTGCATTCATTCTGTCTACAAAGGCATCCACGCTGCCGGCCGTGTCTCTGGCCAGAGTTAAGGCTACATCGTTGAAGCTTCCCGTAAGCATGGCAAGAAGTAAATCTCTCTTGCGATATTCCTGTCCCGGTTTCAGGTTAAGACGGATGGGCGGCGCCTTACAATCGGAGGCTTTAATGGTTACCATTTTGTCCAAATCTCCGGCATCGCATACACAAAGAGCTGTTATCAGTTTTTGGGTGCTGGCTACTTGGCGCCGCGTGTGAGCATTGTGAGCGTACAAGATATGCCCATTAAAGGGGTCTATCACACAGACTGCGGCGCAGTTGGGCGTGGGGGCAGGGGTGTCCGGTATTACCAAAGGACGGCGAGGTCCCAGTGTGCCGGCATGGCGGCGAATGGTGCGCTTTGCCTTCTGGGGGATGCGGGAGGCGTACTGGCTCTGGTTTAGCGTGCTAAGTCCGGAGTGTAATCCGTATCCGTAGCTGTTTTGCTGGCATGTGCATAGAATTGTTATGGTGCACAGCGTGGTGAGAAGAGCTAGAAGACGCATGACGTGGGAGTCTAAATCACCCCCTGTGCTTTGGCAAGTCTAAAGTGCGACACAATGCACGTGTCGCCATTGTGTCACGCCATTACATTTTTCTTGCCAAATGGGGACTTGCGGTGTACAGTAGTCCCCGCGTGCCTATGCATGCCTGTACCTCTTTTCACAATCAACCACACAATCACAGCAATGGAATTCATTTCTGATTTTGTATCCTCCTTGGAACCCTCTCTCACTTTGGCTGTTACGAATAAAGCAAAGGAGATGAAAGCTCGCGGGGAACAGGTGGTCGGCCTTGCCGGTGGCGAGCCGGATTTGGACACCCCTGATAACATTAAACAAGCTGCCATTACGGCCCTCAACAATGGGGCTACCAAGTACACTCCTTCCGTGGGTCTCCCCCAGCTTCGTCAGGCTATTTGTGATAAGCTGAAGCGGGATAATGGCCTTGAGTATAATATAGACCAGATTTGTGTGGCTTCCGGTGCCAAGCCCGCAGTGTACAACGCCCTGCGCGCGACGATTAGCCCCGGCGATGAAGTTATTATCCCTGCTCCCTACTGGGTGAGCTATCCTTCCATGGTGGAACTTTGCGGCGGTACGCCCGTGTTCGTGGAAACCAAGGCTGAGAATGATTGGAAGATGACGGCGGAGGACTTTGAGAACGCCATGACTCCCCGCACGAAGATGATTATCCTTACCACTCCGCATAACCCGACCGGTACCGTGTACACGGAGGAGGAGCTGCGTGCCATTGGCCAGATTGCGGTGGATGAGGACATCCTCATCATCTCCGATGAGATTTACGAATACTTGGTATACGATGATACCAAGCATGTATCCATGGCTTCCCTTAGCCCGGAGCTGTATAATCTGACCATTACCATCAACGGTTTCTCCAAGGGCTATGCAATGACCGGCTGGCGTCTTGGCTACTCTGCGGCTCCTGCTCACATTGCCAAGTACATTAAGCTCATTCAGGACCATACAGCATCTAACGCTACGACATTCTGTCAATACGGCGCTATCGAGGCTCTTACGGGTGACCAGACCTTCATCTCCGATATGAGGGAAGAGTACGAGTTCCGCCGCCAGTATGTGTACACCCGCTTGGCTGCTATGCCCAAGATTAAGGTGACGAATCCCAAGGGGGCTTTCTACTTCTTCATCGATACCACGGAACTGGGTATGGGCTCTTTGGAGCTTTGCGATAAGTTGCTGGAGCGCTATAAGGTGGCAGCTGTGCCCGGTATTGCCTTCGGTAACGATCATGCCATTCGTATCTCTTATTGCACGTCTCTGGACGTCCTGAAAGAGGGTCTTGATCGTTTGGAGGATTTCATCCGAAAGCACTAAACCGCACTTTCTTCTCTATTTCTCCCGCCTTTCTCTTTGTTGAGAAAGGCGGTTTCTTTTGTTTAATGTTGATAAAAGTTGAAATTGTAAACAAAAAATCTGTTTTGGTGCGCCTAAACAAATGAAAGGCGGGCAGAGAAGCCCGAATAAACTGCAAATGAAGAAGCAAATACTCCCTCTGGTACTATTGGTTGTCTGTGCGATGGGATTATCGAGTTGCCACCATGTATTAGTGGCAATGGAATCCCGGGCTCATGTACACCACCACTATCAGCCGCGCCCTAAAGTAAAACACCATCACCATGTGGTACATCCTAAGCATAAGAACCATCCGGTAGCGCATCATCGCCCGGCATTGAAACTCCATCACCATTAACCCCACTCATAGAAGATGAAAAGAAATGTTCTTCAATATCTCGTCGTAGCCTGCGTGGCTGTGTGCATGCTGAATGCAGAAGCAAAAGCCCTGAGCCTTCAAATCAATCTGGGTTCCTCGTGTTGTCATCATCAGGCATCGCATCGAATCTCCATGGATAAGAAGCTCAAGAAAATGCACCACAGAAAACATAAGGTCCACCACCATGAACACAGAATCGCAGCCGGCAGACACAAGCAGCACTCAGCGCGAAAACACCGCCACTAAGGCAAGTTGAGGAGCCTCCCCGCTCATATGAGTATGGGAGGTTCCTTTTTTTTGCCTAGCAGGAAACTGTACGGAGCTTTACAAGCATGCAGAATCGTGATAAACTGAGCCCACACGCTATGCTGAATCTTCCGATACGTCCTCGTCGCAATCGTAAATCCGCAGCCATTCGTGGTTTAATGCGGGAAACAGAACTTACCCCGGCGCATTTGATATACCCCATGTTTGTGCAGGAAGGGGAGGAGGATACCCCCATAGAGTCTCTACCCGGTTGCAAACGCTGGAGTGTTACAGGAATTGTGCAGGAATGCAGGCGTTTATATGCTCTCGGAATCCCATGTGTTGACCTTTTTGCCGTAGTGCCGGAGGAGAAAAAAGATGCCCGGGGCAGTGAGGCTTGGAATCCGGAGGGTGTAGTTCCTCGCGCGATTCGAGCTATTAAAGCCGCAGTGCCGGAGCTGGCGGTGATGACGGATGTTGCCTTGGACCCATTTAACACCTATGGGCAGGATGGTATTGTGCGGGAATATGGGGATGGACGCTACGAAATTCTGAACGATGAGACAGTGGAAGCTCTGTGCCGGCAAGCCTTATGCCACGCCCATGCCGGGGCGGATATCATTTCTCCCAGTGATATGATGGATGGGCGCATTGCTGCATTGCGTGCGGCTCTGGATGCCGAGGGCTTTTCCGCTGTCTCCCTGATGAGCTACACAGCCAAATACGCATCTGCCATGTATGGGCCGTTCCGTGGAGCTTTGGGCAGCGCGCCTAAGTTTGGTGATAAAAAAACGTACCAGATGGATCCGGCAAATGCCCGCGAGGCTGTGCGCGAAGCCCTGCTCGATGCTCAGGAAGGTGCGGATTTTCTTATGGTAAAGCCTGCCACTCTGTATTTAGACGTGGTAGCGGAGTTGCGGCGTTGTACACAGTTACCTATTGCGGCGTATCACGTCAGCGGGGAATATCTCATGGTAAAAGCTGCGGCTGCATCCGGCTGGTTGGATGAACGCGCCGTCATGTTGGAATCTTTGCTTTCCATACGCCGCGCAGGGGCAGATATGATTCTTACCTACGCAGCTCCGCAGGTGGCGGAGTGGTATAGGGAAGAACATTAAGCTGCACGATACCCTCATGTATAAACGCCGCAAAAAAAATCCATTTTCCAAGCTGTTCCGGTTATTCTCCCGGAAGGATGCACTGTTGGTCTTTTTAGCACTGGTTGTAGTGTTTCTTTTGATGGAACGCTACGCCGGGATTCCAGCCGAGGTGCATTATCTTCCCGGGAATGCTCCTTGTGCTGCGGCGGAATCGGCGGCGCCGGTGCTGGGGGCTCCCACATACACTGCGGCGGAGGCTTCCTTGCAGCCGGAAGAGCGGATTGATATTAAAGCTATTCCGCCAAAGGGAAGTCCTGTACGCTTTGTGATGCATAATGTGCATAATTATTTTGTGGAGGGGGAGCAATACCGTTCCCGTTATGTGCTGAAACCTAAACCTAAAAAGGAACGTGAGGCCGTGGCGGATGTTATTGCTTCCGCAAAACCCGCCATTGTGGGTTTGGTGGAGATTGGCGGACCGGTAGCCTTGCAGGATTTGCGGGAACGGTTGGCCGCCCGCCATTGCGAATTCCCTTATTTCAGGGTTTTACCGCGCAAGGGGGAGGACCGTGCATTGGCTCTTCTTTCCAAATATCCTATTGTGCAGGACCACTCACAGGCAAATTATCCACTCATGGGACAGCAGCGCCGCAAGATGCTGCGCGGAATTTTGGATGTGACTATTAAATTGCCGGATTCCCGCTTGTATCGCATATTAGGTGCTCACCTTAAATCGCGTGTGGCACAGAATGCGGATGCGGCCTCGGCTCTCCGGCAGAAGGAGGCATGCACGCTTGCGCGCTATGTGCAGGGGATTGTACGCAGCCAGCCGGGGCTGCCTCTGCTTGTTTTCGGCGATTGGAACGATAGTCCCTCAGATCCGGCTGTGCGAATTATGGTGCAGGGCGTTTCGGAGGATGCTGCCATGGTTCGCCTTTCTCCGGAAGATTCCCGCGGTGAGGAGTGGACTCACTATTACAAAGGCGGAAAAGAATATTGCGTGTACGACCAGATTTTTGTATCTCCTTTGCTGAGAAAACGGATGAAAAAATCCGGTGGTATAGTGGATATCCCGGCTGCTGCAGCGGCGAGTGACCACCGAGCTCTCTGGTGCGATTTGCGCTGAGGGGGGCAGATTCTCTGCTTGCCGTGTAGGCGGTGCTTAAGCTATAATGGCGGCATGAAGAGAACTATACTCTGGGGGGCGCTTCCGTTCCTTTTTTCTGCCTGTGGAGACAAGGCTCCGGAGTTGCCGGAAACTCCGCAGGAGATGTATGAATACGCTCAGAAGTTGCTGCAACCCAGCGCAGAGATGCCGGAATCCGATTTTGCCGGGGCTCTGGAGTGGACCCGGAAAGCTGCGGAGCAGGGATGGCTCCAAGCGCAATTGGACATGGCTGGATTGTATTACGCCGGTGGACGTGGTGTGCAAAAGGATTTTAAGAAGGCTTATTACTGGTTTGAGCAGGCTGCTAAACAGGGGAATAACAGTGCGGAGGTGTTTCTTGGCTTGATGCTGTACGCAGGCGAAGGGGTACAGAAGGATGTGCAGAAGGCTATGGAACACTGGAGGATTGCTGCTGCTCATGGCGTGGCGGAAGCGCAGTATCGCCTGGGTCGCCTGCTTGCTCAGCAGCCGGGAACAGTGCAGGAGGGGGTGGTCTTTTTGGAAAAAGCTGCTAGGGAGGTGCCGCAGGCTGCCACGGCACTTGGTAATATCTTTTACAAGGGTGTGCAGGGAATCCTTTCGCAGGATGCCGATAAGGCTGCTCAGTGGTACGAAAAAGGAGCCATGGCCGGAGACCCTTTGGCTCAGCTTGTCCTTGCAGAAATGTTATTTGTCGGGGAACCCATTCCTAGGGATGAGCCACGAGCCTTAGCCATGCTTCGTATGGCTGCGGGGCAGGATTATCCGGCGGCCATGGCTCGGCTTGTAAATGTGCTTCGGAATGCCCCTAATGCCGCAGAGTATGAGCAGGAAGCTGCCGCCTGGGAGGAACGCTTGCAAGAAGTTTTGAAGCAAAAGAAGGCTAAATAGTCCCGCCGGTTTATTCCGCAAGGGTGAAATCCACAAAGCCGGAGGCTCTATCTACCTTGCGGGGGATGACGCGCAGTTTGCAGCCCGGATGTAGGCAGATGCCGGAGCTGCTGTTAGTCCAGCGCTCTGCATGTCGTTCAAAGTACCAAGTTCCCGGTTCGGGAAGTTCTGCGCCGGAAAGGTAACCCTTTACCCGCAATACTGCTATTTCTACGATTAAACCTTGTTCCCAGCATGCAAGCACGGCGGCTTCCCAAATGCGTGGATTCGTGCTTTCACATTGTAATTCCATGTAACGCGTGAGCATGCTTTGGCGCGCTTCTGCTTCCGCTGCGGCAGAGTTGCGCTCTGTTTCGGAAATATGCTCTGCTATGCTATCCAAAGCAGAAACAGAGGGCAGGGGGCAGCCTTGCCCATGGGAAAGAAGCCGGCTAAATGAACGGTGTACTACCAAATCCGCATAACGGCGTATAGGGCTTGTAAAATGGCAGTAGTCTCCCTTTGCCAGACCATAATGCCCCATGGGGCGGGAGGCGTATCTGGCTCGCATCATGGCTTTTAGCACAGCCAGCCGGAGTTGTTCTCCATCCGGGAGGCTTTCCAGCCGGGCAATAATGCGGTTAAGCTCATCCCGAGTGTTGAGATTTCCCACTTGGATGCCGCAACTGCGTATTTGGAGAGCAAGTTCTTGCAGCCGTTCTTCTTTGGGGGCTTCGTGAATCCGATAAATGGTGGGAATGCCTGCGGCATTGAGTGCTTTCGCCACGGATTCGTTAGCTGAGAGCATGAATTCCTCGATGAGCTGGTGGGCTATATCGCTCTCCTCTTGCTCCACATGAATGGGCTGCCCTTGTGCATCTGTGATGATGCGTAGTTCCGGCATGTCCAAATTGAGCGCACCGTTTTCTATTCTCTTGCGGCGGAGTAATTGAGCCAGTTTGTGTGCCTGTTCCAACATGGTGTCCACCATGGCGTTCCCTGTGCTCTTGCCTTGTTCCAGCAGACGAAGAACTTGCGGGTAGGTGAGCCTCTGCATAGAGCTGATGACGGCTTCTGCAAAGCGAGTTTTGATAATCTTTCCCTGCCGGTTGATACTCATACAGCAGAGGCGAGTGAGCCGCAGCTCTCCCGCTTTCAGAGAGCATATACCATCACACAAACGGGGGGGAAGCATAGGGAGAACCCGGTCCGGCAAGTAAGTGGAATTACCCCTTCTTTGAGCTTCTGCATCCAAGGCACTCCCCGGGCGCACGTAATGGCTTACATCGGCAATGTGTACGGCAAGTTCCCAGCCGCCACCTTCTGTTTTTCTTACATGTATGGCATCATCGTAATCCCGAGCGGATTCCGGGTCTATGGTAATGACGCATTGGTCTCTCCAGTCCTCCCGGTGCCGGAGCTCTTCCTCCGGGATGCTTTCCGGGATGGCTTGCGCTTCCTGCAAGACCGCATCCGGGAATGGGTCCCCTAAGCCATAGCTGTGCATAATGGCAGAAATGCACGTATGCGAATCTTCCGGCCACCCCAACACTTCTTGGATGGAGCCGGTGGCTTCCATGGCAGCTATGGGGTATTGTTCCGGTTTGACTACTATGCACATTCCCGGGAGGAGTTGAGGAGGTGGAGGAGTGAGCAGACGTACCAACTGCGGACTGCTCTTGCCATTCCCGGCCATGTAGCCGAATTTGCCGGTAGATTGGTAGATGCCTACCCATTGCCTGTGCCCACGGCGAAGGATTTCTACAATACGAAGGTTTAGTGTTTGGGGGGTACGCTCCGGGTATTTGCGTCGTGAACGGGTGGGGGCACTGTTTTGTGCGGTAATGCGTACGATATCGCCCTCCATGGCACCGAGTGTGTAGCGAGGGGGAACAGAATAGAGAACTATGTTTTTTTCTGTACAAAGGGATGCCAGGTGCGGGGCTGTTGCACTATCCGGCCGGAAAAATGTTTTCTCCCCTCGCTTGTGTACTGTTCCCGTGAGTTGTTGCTCCAGGGGGCGGCGTAGTACATAGCGTTGTTTGCTGAGCCGGAGCAACACCCCGACCTCTTCCATCGAAGAGAGAACGTGCCGCACTTCCTTGAGCTTTTGGGGTGGCAAGCCCAAATGTGCAGAGATTTCCATGGGAGTGCAGGGATAATAATCTCCCCGACTCATTACATCGAGAATTTGTTCCTGAAGATCGGACTTAATCATGCAGGGAAAAGGGAATGCTTAGAGAAATCTAGCACAGATGCCGTGCTGCTTCAACACGTTAGCCTGTCTTTTTTGCATTTTTGCTTGCTTGTGGTGCAGTTCTATGCTATGACGCATCGTATACGCGCATGGATGCTCGGATAGCACAGTGGCTTGGATGCCGAGAACAACAGGAAGATGCCTATATTGTCAGGCATTTTCCAAAGGGAACTTTGGCCATAGTGTGTGATGGTATGGGGGGGCATGATGAGGGCATGTTAGCCGCCCGGAAGGCTTCCGAAACTTTTGCTGAATTTGTTTCCTCTCATATAGATTGGGCTGTTCCCAAGTGCTTGCGGTGCGCTCTTGATGCTGCTAATGAATCTATAAAAAAACTTTTTGCCGCAACATCTCGTTATGGTGGCACCACGTTGCTGGCCGTGTTTGCCGGGGGAGGAGTGCTGCGCTGGATAAGTGTGGGGGATTCTCCATTATTGATATGGCGTGGTTCTCGCCTTATTCGCTTGAATGAGGACCACTCCATGCGGGCGATATACCGCCGACAGCTGGGAAGCTCGCTTGCAGAGAATCTTATTTCCCGGAGTGGGCATATGCTTCGTAGTGCAGTAACCGGGGAACCCCTTGGGCTTGTAGATATGCCAAGTATGCCTTATCCCTTATTGCCCGGGGATAGAATTATTTTGGCCTCGGATGGCGCGGAAGTCGTATTGGACCCCGCCCACCTCTCCGTAGAGATGAAGCGGATGCTGAGTAATAGCTCGATAAATTTGGCCGCTGCTATTGTGGAGGCTTGTCGGGCTTTGAACGATGCCCACGCTGATAATACCACTGTTATCACTATCGATTGCGGAGTTTAAGTAAAGCTCCTTAACTAACCGTTTCCGAATGGTTGTGGCTGGGCGGGGTTCCCATGCTGCATGGAAAACGATTGCTTGTGCGATGGGTATGCCGAGGGGCGTTATGTGTTACCGCTGCTGCCCTACGATATGACGGCATTGGAACCGTTACTGGATGCGGAAACGGTGAGCATTCACCACTCTAAACACCATGCGGCCTATGTACACGGCGCTAATATCGCAGCGGAAACCTTGCGTAAGATTGCCGCCGGCGAAGAAGCCGATAAATGGACCACTTCTGCAACTCAGAATTTTGCGTTTAACTTGGGTGGACATTTGTTGCATTCCCTTTATTGGGAAAATATATGCCCGGTAAGTCTGCCTCTCCCGGAAGGTAAATTGGCGGAGGCCCTGCGTACTTCCTTTGGTTCTCCGGAGTGCTTTCTGAGCATGTTTCGAAATGTGTGTCTGGGCGTACAAGGGTGCGGTTGGGGTGTGCTGGGCATTGAACCGATAAGCCGTCGGCTGGTCATCTGGGGTGTCCTTCGCCATCAGGACGTTCTCGTACCGGGGTTCCGTCCCTTACTTGTGTGCGACGTATGGGAACATGCTTACTATTTGCGGTATCGGAATGATAGAGCGGCGTATCTGGATGCCTTTCTCCGACAGGTAAATTGGCAAGTTGTAGAGGAACGTTTCAACCATTGCTGCATGTGCCATGAATAAAACACAATCTCCGGCACCCCGTACTTATCCCGCATGGGGAACTCGTGCTTTAGCAAGCCCATGGCTGGGCGGTATCCTTGCCTTGCTCGAAATTGTATTGGGCTTTATCTTGTTGGGCTTCCCATTTTTACTGGGTCTTTCCACCGTGTGGGTATGTGGTTTTGTCCTTGCCGTAGCCGGGCTCATGCGCCTTATTCAGGGTATCATTCACCACCGGGGAAGAGGCTGGAATTTACTGGCCGCCGTTCTTTATTTGGCTATTGGCGCCTTGGCTGTTTTCCTTCCGGTTCTTTCGATGGAATGGTGGACTTTGTTGATTGGCGCATGCTTATTGGCAGGGGGTGTACTCCGCATGCTGGTGGCAATTTCAATGTGGGATATACCCGGGCGTTTTTGGCGGTTTTTCAATGCGATTGTATCCCTCGTTCTGGGGGGGATGATTTGCTGGGGGTGGCCGGGTTCCTCCGTGTGGCTTATTGGAACGCTTATAGCTGTGGAGATGGTCTTTTCCGGCTGGACGTTGCTATTCATGGCCATAGCACCGGAAACTTCAGCACCCCGGAGGGCTTCCTGAGCCTGCTCCGGGGTGCCGGGTAAATTCTTAGCTAATCGTTCAACCTGTGGGAGATGGGGTATTTTTTTTGCTGCTGCAAAGAATCCACGCGAAGGATTAAGGGTAATTGCGAGCGCTTGAGTGCGGAGGCAATGATTTTTCGCTGTACCAATCGGACATCGTTTTCTTTGAATAAGTAATTACATTCCGGGTGAAGGATTTGGCCGGCGGCAATGTTGTTGTCCGCCAGTTCATGGATAATGCGATCCTGCCCATTCTCCGCAGGGATGGGCATGACCGGAATAATCTCGCTATGCTTTTCCCGCAATTGGTGGCAGAGTAGATAGAGGTCTATCTCATACAGATTGCCCAGAGGCGCTAAGTACCCACAGCTCTCCCCGTATATTGTATAGTTCCCCAGCATTATTTGTGTCCTGCTCAGAGTCGAAAGTAACATGAGTCCGCGCTTTTCGGCATAAGTGCTTAGCAGCGATGCTTTTATCCTTTCTGATAATTCTTTCTTATCCTCTTCGTTAAAAAGTAAGGGCAAGGCTGTTTGTACCACCGCTTCAGTATCTATTTCCTGATAGTTGATACCGAGTTTCTTTGCAAGGTCGGAATTTTTGCCAAAGGTGATACCGCTTACATTTCCGGAGCCCAACGCATTTACGGACAGTACTGCAAGCAGTGCAGAATTGGGCGTGTCCAGATTGAGGCATACTCCACTATAGCCATTGTTGCACACTGTGTCCCGAATGCCGCGTTCCAGTGCCAGCCGGAGAAGTTCACCCATGCCGGGACACGCCGCCGCATGCAGACGGGAGGATAAGGATACTACTCTGTTGGAGGTTTCAAAATAAGGCAGTTGCAGAATAGCTTTGCCTTGCACATTATATACGGAGGAGCCTCCCCCATACACATGTGATCCGGCGGTGCCTACGGGGTAGATGCTTATGAGCGGGGCCTGCGCCTCTTTGGCGTCCCAAGTGTTATTATCATCTTCCTTGTCCGGAGATTCCGTATTCCATGGGCTATCGCCTAATTTGATAATCAGGTCCACATCCTCTTCCGGGGTTACAGATTCGCTGCTTATGGCAACAAAGATACGAGTCCCATTGATGTCGACCACGGCGAAGTCATCCAGTTCGGTTACATCTCCTTGCTCCAGTAGAAAGGGGACTAACAATGATATGTTTTCCGTAGGCTCGTCATCGTTCAGGAACTCTAATTCATCCTCCAGTCTTATGGGCGTATAGGCGCCCAAGAGCAGGGGGGCAGTACCGAGTTCCTGAGAAAGTGTTTTGAGGGCTCTCTGTGTTTGTTGTATGAAAGAAGTTCTGGAAGCTAAATCTTCCGGCTCCATTCCACAGAGGGCTGCCGCCGGTGCTACGACGAGTTCTGCGCCGTGGTCTATGCATTCTCTGTACCCTTGGACGATGCTTCGTACATTGACCGAAAAATCGCCTACAAGGGGGCTATTCTGGATGATGCCTATTTTTTTGAGGGTGGACGAGGAGTGGTAAGACTTGGGCATGCGACCATTGTGCCTTTTTCTGCACTAAAAGGCAAGGCTATACCACGTTATACCATGGCATAAATAAGGTGCTACTTCCTTTAGAACAAGTTAATGGGTAAAGCCGTACCTGTTTCTCCCAAGGTGAAGGAGATGCCGAAACCTTCTTCTTTTTTGCCACCATTATCGCGCATAAAGAAGGTGGCACCTATGTACCATGCCCCCACATTCCGGAAAATGGAGTATTGCTGAATAGGCATGCGTTTTTCCGTTACATCCCACTGCCAGCGTGCTGCAAGGGTGTAGCGCTCATTGATGCGTATATTGGCCTTCAGGTACCACTGCTCGGAATCCTCCTGCACAGGGTGGTCTTCAATGGTTCGGTAACCAATGCTGGTTTCCAGCCATGCCCACGGTTGGTAGGTAAGATCCACCGTGTACTGGTGGAAATCATCGCCCCCTTCAAAGGTGGGTGTTTGGGATTCCAAGGTGAATATAAGACGTTCCGTGGGTCTGAAGGTAACAATGTTATACAGGTTTGAGAATTGATTGTCACTATCAGGCTTGTCGATATTATAATCGACAAAAGCATCCCAATTCAACACGCGGAGGCGATCTCCATCGGAGGAAGATACCAGTGTATTTTGGAAGCCAAGCCTCCATACTGTCCACGCACCCCATCCGTCAATTCCGGTGAAGCCGCAGAGGTCCAACGGCATGGGGGTGCTGGTGCTGCTCCCTAAGGTTGTGGACCAGGAATCTACTTGCGGCACCAATTTGTTGGAGGAAGAAATGGTACCGTGGGAGAATGTGGCATAGGGACGTGCAATGTGGGTTAATCCTTTGAGTCCCATGCGCGATACGCTGAAATTGTGATACTGGCGGTGGAATTTCAAATCGAAATCGCAGCTGACGTAGCCTAAGAAACGGTTATCGGAGCCGACTCCGCCCACATCGTAGTACCCTGTGTATCCAAATCCGGTTTTGGGGGTTACATTCAGGAATTTAAGGAGCTTGAAACTCGTGGTTAGCTCATGCGTTGTATTCACTCGGAAATAGCGTTCCCGGTTCATCAAACGCTGGTAGTATTGTTTTACCTCACCATCCCGGAGGTTATCCACCATGTCTTTATACGCCAAGTATTGCTCCACGGGGAGATCTTGGCGCATGATGGCGGCACTATTGTTTGTCTCGTAGGTTAAGCCTGTGTTGCCCAGTGCCGTGCGAACTCGGTAAAAGGAGGCTTCGACGCGTTGGTCTGTGCTATAGAAATCATTTGGCGCAAAGCGCGTATATACCATGGTTTGCGTGGTGTCGCTTGTGCGGGTCAGGCGTACTGTATTGTCCGGCTGATCATCCGTACGCGCCAGTTCGTCCATGAAGTCTCGGAGGAAATAGCGATCGCTTAGCACATTGATGTTAGTGGCCAGCTGCCAGTCAACATTTCTGTCCTCAGCTTCAGGCGTAACGTCCCAAGCGGCTTGAAGAGCGAGGCGGTAGCGCTCATGGGGCGTATCCAGACGCTCCAAATCCGTGGGGTTAATCATGGGTTTGCGGTCCTGAACATAGTAGGTGCTCAGACCGGTAAGATTGGGGTGCTTTCTGGACATTTCCACATTTTCGGCATCCAAGCCCACGGCAAGACCGCGGCGTGTGCGGAAATCCGCCCGGATGGTGGCTAGATAATCCGCCACAGGCATACCACCGGAAACACGGCGATTCCCCAGCAGGAAACCATAGCTGTTTTCCAAATAAGTACCCCAATGGGATTTTGCACCGAATCCGGGCATGTATCCCTCTCGGGGGTTGAGCGAGTGAGAGAAGGTGAACCAGCCGAGAACCGGCACGGTCACATCTTTATCCCCGGCAGCGATGCTAAGACGCGATACCTGCCCATAATCCCCGGGGTAAATGGTAAGTGTGCCGGTGCCCACCCATGTGCCCGGTTTTTCTGTATCCTCTGTGGTAACGTAGGCATCGTGAATACGAATAAACTCCTTACCCTCCTCATCCTTCTTGTATTCAATACGGGAACCGCGGATGAGCAGCCCTTGGATTTTGACGCGTACTTGCCGAACGTCCACCTCTGCGTTTTTCCAATTATAAAAACCTCCGTCTTTGGCTTTTATCAGGATTTCGTCTTGGTGAATCGTCGTGGCTCCGCTAAGGGTTGCTTCGCTGCTTTGCAGGTTAGCCTGCATGGCCTGAACTTCCATGTCAAGCCCCTCGTTGCTGCGAATACGAATAGGATTGCTCCCGCCCACATAGGTGAAGAGACGCTTTTCGTTGTCGTACGAAATATCACCTCCCACGTTTTCAATGGTAATGGCAGAGGGGATATTAAAATCCGCTGAACCCGCAGCACTGATGACTCTCCCTGTTAAATCAATGACGGGGTTGCTGGCCGGAGCATCGGAGGCAAAAGCCTCGCTTGGCAGAGGTACGAAATCTGCCCCATATACCGCCGAATGTGCCAATCCCCCCAAAACGAGAGCCATGGCAAGGCGAGAATTCTTCCTGCGTCCCTTTGAATGCTTCTTCCCCATTTGCGTTATCTATATTGCCCCAAGTTGGTGTTTTTGTCAAGTTCCGAGGAGGGGTTCTTTTCAGTATTTCCCTCGGTATCGCTCCACAATGCGTCGGTTGGCATTTTGCATATCGACAATGACCATACAATCCAACGTATTGCCAAAATCCTTGTCCACGCCGAAGGATACCATGCGCCCTCCCAGTCGGAGGTATTGGCGCAGCAGTACGGGTATACCTTTACCATCCGGTTCCAGTGCGTTCACCAGAGCGGTGAGAGCGCGTACATCCGCCACAGCTGTGGGGAGCAAACGAGCATCCTCAGAGCGCAGCTCCATCTCGAGCGGCGGATGTTTGGCTGAGATATGGGGCGAGAGTTCTTCCAGCATGCACTGGCTCTTCAGATAGGAGAGCATGAGAGCGCGGGAGGCTTTTGTATAATCTGCCGATATGCTTACAGTGCCGTACAGGTAGCGATATTGGGGATAACGATTTAGGAAGTGCCCGATGCCCATCCACAAGGTGTCCAGCGCGGCAGGATGCCGTTGGTAGGCGGCTGTAATAAAGGCTCGGCCCATTTCCACGCCTTGAGACATTTCCTCTATGAAACGAGACCCAAGATTAAAAAACAGGGAGTTATAAATGCCCTTAGCTCCTTTTTCTCTGGTAATTAAATCCGTGCGCCCCATACGGTATGCCCCAGCCAGTTTCTTTTTAGCCGGGTCCCACATAACGAGGTGGTCATAGTGGTAGTCATAATCATCCAAATCGCAAGATGTGCCGGAGCCCTCTCCCACAGCTCTGAAGGTGATTTCCCGCTGTACTCCGATTTCGTGTAACATGTGCGGAATTTGTGCAGCTGTGACACAGTAAACATTTAGACCGGAGCTTTCATGGGCATAAAGTAGTGCTTCTGCCGGTAGCGCCGCCATTTCCTGCGCGAGGGTTTCCTCATCCTCCTTGGGTTCAATGGGCTTCATCTCGCGCGGTAATTCCTCATTTGTACGGAGGCTGCTGTGCTGCGGGATGTATTGCAGCATCATACTGCTTAGTCTCAGGAAATCCGAGAGGGCGGTATCAGTTTCGAATCGTGCAATGGCGGAGGGGGTGATGGGCTTGCCGAGCCGAATCGTATGGAGTGTGCGGCTGTCTCGCTTAATTTCCCGCGCCAAAAGTGCCGCACGATGCTGCTTACAGAGGATGGTAAACAGCTGGAAGAGCAGGCCTGTTCTGCCTGCAATGTGCATGGGAACCACTGTGGCACCTGTTTTGCGGATGATTCCGGCGATGTTTGTTTGCCAAGGGTCATCTACAACGCGCCTATCCTGGTGCGAATAGGAAGCCGCAGAACCACTGGGGAATACTAAAATGCAATGTCCTGCTCTGAGCCATTGCAGAATCTCTCGCATCCCGGCCATATTGGCACGTTTAGCCGCTTCTCCTCCGTACACGTCCACCGTGATTTCGTAGGGCTGCATGCCGCGAACACAGCGGAGCCATTCGTTCACCACGATTCGGACATCACTCCGAACTTTCATCGCAATATCACCAAACATGAGACCATCCGACATGCCGTGCGGATGATTGCAGACGATGACGCAGGGTCCTTCTTTGGGAATGTTTTCTAACCCACTAAGCTCATATTTAAGCGGAATGTACTTGCAAGCCAGAGAAAAGAAATTATCCTTTGAGCCTTTGTCCCAGTCCTCTTCAATGTGAGAGTGAGCAACATTGAGCTGGTGGAAGCCCAAGAATCGTTCCCCCAGATTCAGCAGCCACCCCGGAATCTTACTACCCCAGGAGACTTGCTGGGCTAAATCTGCAATTTTCTTTTTCATGGTATTATCCTGCCAGTTGGAAAACGTGCTGTTAACTCACATGCTAGCACAAAGAGCAGGAGGGGTCAATGTCAAAAGGATGCAGAATAGTTAATCTTTGTTAGATTTTTTGGATGAGCTTTTGCTTTCCTTTTCTTCCTGATACACCACCGTGGGATTGATTTTAGGGATAACGTTGATGCTCCTTGCCTTGCGGTGAGTAGCGCGAGTATGTTCCAGTAACATGGCAAGGCGCTCCATCTGTCCCTTGATGTCGTATACCTGCATGAGTACTTCTGTGCCGTTTTCAAGAGTGATGATGATTTTCCATTCCTTGGGACGGAAAATTTCCTGAATGGCAGGGATTTCTATCAGGCTGTATAAATTAGCCGCAGCTACCAGTTCTACAATAGGGCGGCGCTGTTTTTCGCCGATAATGGCTCCGGCCTCAAAACGTTCGACATCGTCCGCTTGCAAGTACCACACCGGCACCCCCATAAAGTCGCGGTGGTATTCCTCTCTTACCGGGAAGAGTACCCCTTGCGGATCCATGAAGAGCCGTTGGCGATTGCCGGTA
Organism: Akkermansia sp.; assembly: GCA_017521405.1. Taxonomy (GTDB): domain Bacteria; phylum Verrucomicrobiota; class Verrucomicrobiia; order Verrucomicrobiales; family Akkermansiaceae; genus Akkermansia. Next base: position 57,248 of record JAFXCP010000005.1, read on the forward strand.
TCTGCACCGCTTTCCATTTCAACATACGCAATGGGTATACGTTCTGTTACTTCAATGAATAGCGTTTCCGGAAGCTCTGCCCGGATATGAGCCGCTTCGATGCAGGGATGCTTGAGCAGAGTATTCTCCATTCCTGCGGCATCCAATGTAGCCATATTGACGGAATCTTTCAATCCCAGTAGCTGCATTGCTTGGCTTTTGCTGATGAGCTTGTGGCGGGATTCGTAAGAAATATGGTCGATGCTGAGGCTGTAAGCCTTTTCCACTGCCAGCATAATGGCATATCCGGTCCCGGCAGCTATGGCGAGAGAGATTAGGAGTATAAGAACCCAGCGCTTTAGCCTGCGCCATCCGCGGCGCAGGGCTAATATGCTGAACAGTCGCTCTTTGAGGGAGAGCCCCCCCTCCAAGGTTCGGATGTTTTGTCCGGATGTATGAGAGCGCCGTCTGTTCTTGTTGCTCATGAAATGGGTGGGCTCCTTTTTTTAGCGGGGCTGGTTCAGGGATACCTCCGCAATGCGGGTGCAGAGTTCACCATACGAAATGCCGGCGGCCTTGGCCGCTTTCGGGAAAAGGGAGGAGCCCGTCATCCCCGGAATTGTATTGATTTCCAATACATAAGGGGCTCCATCATCCGTGAGCAGTACATCGACACGCCCGTACACTTCAACCTGAAGAGCTTTATATGCAGCTACTGCAGCGGCTTGCACGGCTTTTGTTTCTTCCGGAGTGATGTCTGCCGGGCAAATGTAGTCGGAGCCGACGCCGCCGTATAGAGAGGGATATTTGTTGTTTTTATCGTAAAAACCGCTGCGGGGACAGATGTGAACCACGGGCAGGGCCTCCCCATTGAAGATGGCAACGGTAAGCTCCTTTCCTTTAATAAATTCCTCTACGAGGATTTCCTTTCCGTATTGAGCCGCTTCCTGCACGGCTGCCGGAAGTTGAGTTTCCTCGGTCACAATGTGTACACCCACGGAGGAACCTTCACATGGAGGCTTGATGACACAGGGAACCCCCATGGCCGGAAGCTGCCCTGCGGTAATTGTTTCGCTGCGTGGAGTGGGAACTCCGGCTGCCAAAAAAGCCTTTTTAGAAAGAACCTTATCAAAGCTAACTCGGCTGGAGGCGGAGCCGGCCCCGGTGTAGGGTATGCCCAGTTCTTCCAAATAGGCTTGGAGGCCGCCATCCTCCCCATAGGTGCCGTGGATAATGTTGTAGCAAAGCTCGGTTCCTTCCGGGATGACCGGGCGTTCGGAATCCACCACTACGGGGGTTACGGCAGTGAAGCCTTCTTCCCGCAGTGCCTCCAGTACTGCCTGTCCGGATACGAGGGATACTTCGCGCTCAGAGCCGGGGCCACCCATCAGTAGGGCTATTTTTGTATCTTTAGAAAGTTTTTTCATTGTTTTAAAGGTTAAAAATCAGAATTCGGCTTCGCGGTCGCCCATTACCTGAACTTCGGATTTCAGGGTAATACCGCGCTCCTGACTGGCCGTGCGGCGGATGAGGTCAATAAGTTCTGTTACATCCGTAGCTTTTGCATTACCGGTATTGATGATAAAGTTGGCATGGACTGTGGATACTTGCGCCCCGCCAATGGAAGCGCCTTTTAAGCCTAATTCTTCAATCAATTTTCCGGCAGGGATGCTATCCGGGTTTTTAAACGTGCAGCCGGCACTCGGCTCCAGAGGTTGCGTATCCTTGCGGCGAGTACGGTAAGATTCCATGGTGGCCTCGATGGCGGCGGAATCCGCCCCGGTTGAGCCGGAGAAGGAGGCTTGGAGAACCATATTGTTTTCGAACTCGGGAATGCTGCGGTATCTTGCCTGCTGCATGGCATCTTTGTTAAAGCTCACGAGGTCGCCGTCCTCATTCAGGGCTTGGGCTTCGCGGAATACCTGCCACATATCTCCCCCCATGCAGCCGGCGTTCATCCGCAAACTGCCGCCTACACAACCGGGGATTCCATCCATCCATTCAAAGCCGGAAATACCGTTTTTCGCGGCAAAAGCCGCAAGTTTCTTGAGTTTTACTGCAGCTCCTGCCACAATGGTGTTTTCCCGGAGTTCGATAGTATCGAAAATGCCGCCGGTCGGGTGAATTACGGCACCGCGAATGCCGCCTTCCCGTACAATGAGATTGGAACCTCTTCCTACGATGTGGACGGGGATGTTTCGCTCCTTAAAGAAATTTACAACGGCTTGCATGCCTTCAATAGTATCCGGCTCCAGCCAATACTGTGCAACACCGCCCACTCCAAGCGTGGTGTGTTTCTTCATCGGTTCGTACAGGCGGCAGGGGAAATCTGCACGGCATTCTTGCTTCATCTCTGTAAGTAAGCGCAAATCCTCCGCTATGCGTTTCCCTGTTTCGTGTACGTTTCCTGCCCCAAGCGTAATGAAGAGGTCGCCCGGGCGGAGCTGGTTGCCTACCACATAGTGAGCTTTACTCAAGTCGGGAAGGAAGTTCGCATCCACCGGAGCGTTTTCCAGTACGGCGTCCACAATGGTTTGCCCGGTAATACCGGGAATGGGAGGCTCGCTGGCGGGGTATACGTCCGCCACATAGAGTTTGTCCACGTTTTTCAATACTCGGCCAAAATCGTTGCGAAGAAGTTTTGTGCGCGTGTACCGATGCGGCTGGAAGAGGACAATCAGGCGTTCCGGCTTCAGGCTCCGGGCAGTTTGCAGTGTGGCGTCAATTTCCGTGGGATGGTGCCCATAGTCATCCACAATGCGGTAATCGCGGGAGAGATACTTCGTTTCAAAGCGGCGCCGGGCACCGGCAAAGGAGGATAACCCGCGTGCTATGCTGGCAAAATCGCACCCCATTTCAATAGCTGCTGCTGTGGCTGCCAGAGAATTGAGTACATTGTGTTTGCCGGGAATGCCCAGTTCTACCCGTCCAAGGGGTTCTCCTTTGTGGCATATGGTGTAGAGCGTACGCCCTCGTTTAATGGTCAGGTCGGAGATGGTGTAGTCCGCATCTTCCCAGCCATAGGAAATAGTATTCGGATACCGAGAGCAAACATCGTGTGCGCCGGCGTCGCTCTTGCAGTAGAAGATGGTCCCGCGTGTTTGGCGGCAAAGTGTATGGAATACTTCCTTAATGTGGTCCAAATCGCGGTAGAAATCGAGGTGTTCGGCCTCGATGTTGAGGATGATGCTGTGTTCCGGCAGATAGTTTACGAGGGTTCCATCGGACTCATCGCCCTCGGCAATAAGGTATTCGCTATCCTCTGTCCAGTGGGCATTAGCGCCTAACACGGGTATTTCTGCACCAACATAGTGGCAGGGGCGAAGCCGCCCTTCCCGAAGCAGGTGTGCCGTCATGGATGAGGTTGTGGTTTTGCCGTGTGTGCCTGCCACCACAACGCCTTTCTTGTTATTCAAAATAGCAGCCAGACACTCAGCACGGCGCAGGCAAAGGCTACCCAGCTTGCGAGCTGCATGCAGTGCAACGTTATCCTCGCGAATTGCACTGGAATAGATAACAATTTCTGCATCCTGTACCGCATCCGGACTATGCGGGCAGGAGAAAGCAAGCCCGGCTTGTTGAAGTCGCTCTGTCTCCAGGCTTGTCACACGGTCACAACCGCTCACACGGTGTCCCATTTCTAAAAGCATGCGGGCAAGGCCGCTCATGCCGGCTCCTGCCACGCCAATCAGATGAATTCGAACGGGATGTTCCCGATCCAGTAGCCGTTTGCGTAACTGTTCAATCATAGCACCGCGCGTTATTATATATCATTTTGAGGCACAAGCAAGGCAAATATCAATCCGAAGGGGACAAAAAAGCCACCTGCTTAACGCAAGTGGCTTATGAGGAAAAGATGGGATGAGCCGCAGCTAGGCAAGATGGGTAAGCCCGGCTTTATGCACAAGCTCTGCTTCCTGTTTGACGCGTACCTGCAAATCCGCCAACGCATTCATGTAGTAGATGTAGGCATCGTACGGAGAGGGGTAGGGGGTAAAACCATTGGTTTTTTCCATGTAGTGGAAATGGTCTGCACTTTGTAGTTTTCTCCAAACGTGAATCATATCGCGATCTTCGCTGGCTTTCACAGCAGCTTCCAAATCGTAAATCTTTTTGATGGCTTCCTGCTGCATCACGTTGCCATTCCACATGGTTGTGGTGCCAAAGGTAGAGCATGTGACGGGGTTCGGACAATCCACGGTTCCGGTGGAAGGGAAAAGCCGCACTGCTTCACCGGGGGTAACGAACACATTATCCTCAAAAAGAGCAGCGGTAATCATGGTGCGCCAGAATTCAAATACGCCCGTAGTGTCCGCTTGGCGTTCTCCCAGCGTTTCATAATCCATGGATATGTTGACCACTTGGCCGCTTTGCTGGGTTAACCAATCCGCAAAGGTGTATGGAGAAAGTGGATATTCGCTCCAGGAGGGATCCACACGGCGGTTTGCCAAATCGTTGGAAAGATGCCTATTGCGAATAAGCGTTTTCGTCTTTGCAATTAACGGGGCGCACTGTAAATCATTGGTGTGTCGGTTGGACATCATGCGGCTGTTGCCATCCGCCATAATGCCTTCGAATCCCATATTGTAGGCTTGTGCGGCAATGGCGTTGGAGTAAAGCATGCCGGTATTCCACAGCACTGTGGGGCGTTGCTGGAAGAGTTGCTCAATCAGGTCGCAGTGTTCCTGTACTTGCTCTGCAAATTCTTCCGGGGAATATAGAGATGCCAAAGATGCGTAGTAAGGCATGGCTAAAAACTCCACGCAGCCGGTTTCCGCCAGTTCCTGAAAGGAATGTATAAGGTCGGGACGATGGTAATGTGCCTGCTCCAGAATGACGCCGGAAATGGCGTAGGCCAGCTTGAACTTTCCGTCGGAAAGCTCAATCAGTTGTTTTACCATTCGGTTGGCCGGCAAATAGCAGCGTTCCGCCACCTCGCTGAGCATCCGCCCATTAAGAGCATCATCCTCGTAGAAGGCGTGTTCCCCAATTTTGAAAAAATCGTAGGGAATCAGCCGATTCGGCTGGTGAGCATGGAAGGTGAAAGAAAGATTCATAACATTTTTTTTGTTCTGATTTTTTTACCAGCCCAACACATGGTGGTAGACTTTCAGCATCTTATCCGCTGCGGTATCCCAGTTCGAGTTCTTGATATCCTGTGCACTTTGCTCTGCCACCCGCTTGTAGAGTTCGTCATCCGTGATGAGGTCGACGATGTGCTTTGCCATCATATTCACATCCCAGAAATCGGCTTTTAAGGCACCTTTCATCACCTCTGCCACGCCACTTTGCTTGGAAATGACGGCGGGAATGTTAAACTGTGCAGCTTCAAGTGCAGAAAGCCCGAAAGGCTCGGATACGGACGGCATGCAATATACGTCCGTCATGGAGAGTAATTCGTTTACTTTCTGTTTGTTCAGGAATCCGGTAAAGTGGAATTTATCCCCTACGCCGTGGAAGGCTCCTGTTTCAATCAGCTGGCGGAGTTTTTCTCCTGTGCCGGCCATTACAAAGCGTACGTTATCCGTTTGCTCCAGCACGCGAGCCGCAATTTGAAGGAAGAATTCCGGCCCTTTTTGGGCAGTGAGACGCCCCAAGAAAAGGACTAGCTTTTCCGGGAATTTCTTCTTGCTATGGAATACATGCACCGGGTCGGCTCCATTGTGAACCGGGAAAATCTTGGCGGGATCGATGCCATAGTGCCCGGCAGCTACTGTGCCTGTGTATTTGGACACAGGAATAACAGCATCTGCTTGTTCCATGCCGTATTTTTCGATGTCGTAAATCCACCCTCTGGCATCAGCCCCGGCGCGGTCGAATTGAGAAGCATGCAGATGCACCACAAGCGGCTTGCCGGTAACTTTTTTCACCTCCACGCCGGCCAGGTAAGTCATCCAGTCATGAGCATGTACTACATCAAAATCGTACTTGCGCGCCATGACGGCACAGATTTTGGAGAACTCAATAACCTTGCGGGCAAGGTCTCCGGCATACAAATCCTCCTTCCCGGTAAATAGCTCCAAATCCGCTTTGTGAATGCGGGAAAAAAGAAGTTTTCCCTCTCGCGTCAGAGTGATGTTGCCGGGGGTTCCCTCTTCGCATGCATAGGGGTCGAGATTGATAGGCGCTTTGCCCACAACGGTAAAGCTTTCGTAGGTGTATCCCTCCTCGAGAGTCTCCATTTGCTCGTGGCGTAGAGTGTTAACGCCTGTTAGCTCAAATCCGTCGTAACGTGCCTCCGGCGCCGCCTTGGGAACTATGACGGAGAGATCTACCTTGCCGGAGAGGGCTTTGGCAATGCCCATGCAAGCAACCCCCAATCCGCCGTTAATTAACGGCGGAAACTCCCACCCTAATTTCAGAACTTTAATTTTCCTCATACTCTCTCTTATCTATATTCTTAGATGCGTGGCAGGCTTTTTTGTTCATTTACGGAGAAATTAATTTACACCCCCCGCATTTATCAGTGGGTAATAAAACGAGACGCATGCTTGAGGCATACTCGGATGGGCGTGTTGCACGCAGGGGGGGTAGAAAATCAGTGTTCCTGATTAGCCTGTCGGATGTCCTCTAAAGCTGCAATAAAATCATCCAAAATTTCTGCCGGAACCATAATACGGTCTCTGTTGGAACTCACTTTTTCGGTGATGCGAACCACGCGACCGCGCGCATTGCTCTTGAGATCAATAAAGAAGGTTTTGCGGTCCGTAATGATTTTCTCGGTGCAGATAATATCGTCGTCCACGTTCATAATCGTTGTGTTGAGTGTTGAAAAGAACTATGGAACCCAATATAGCACACGGAGGCAAATGCGTCAATGCACAAATTACCGGCGGTATCGTATTTTTTGCAAGAAGGCGGGAGAATTAGATGAGTTCCTTCATGCGGGTTACGGTAATGCCGGGCACGATAATGCGAGAGCCGTCCGCGCGTCTGATGATGGGGGAGCCATCTTCCACCACGCCACAGAAAAAGCCACATATGCGTTCTGTATCCGTAATGGCCACTACCGGGCGGGATTCTCCCCATGCCGCTTCCAATGCCGGGCTTATGGCTTCCAACCCATCTTCGACAAAGTCATGGAACATGTCTGCCAAGACATCTCCCAAAATAGTGCGGAATTTCTTCACCGAGGGGCAGGACGGCACTAAATCCGCCATGCGCGTAAGGGGGTCCTGTGTGCGGGTTTCCAGTTCGCGGACATCGTTAAACATGTTGATGCCGATGCCAATAGAGGCCATGGAGGAGGATGGGCGTTCGACAAGGATGCCTGCCAGCTTGGATTTACCCACAAGTACATCATTCGGCCAGCGGAGGCGCAGTCCGGGGATACGGTAGGGCTTCAGTGCTTCAATGAGTGCGGCGCCCGTAACCAGTGGCAGCAAACCCCAGTGGCGGGGGGATTTGGCATCCAGAGGGACGTTATACGTCACCCACAGCCCTCCGGGGGTGCCATACCAAGTGCGATTGAAACGCCCGCGACCTTTTGTTTGCGATAAAGCATTTACCACAGACCAGGCCGGCAGTTTGCGTGCTTCGTTGAATGTGGATTCACATTCGCTCAGTTCCTTGACTTTCCATTGAGAGCTCACGGTGGAGATTCTACATCAGAAGCCGCTGCACGTCTATCCTAAAAAAAGGAAAATGTGTCAAATATGGGGAAAATGACACGTGAATTATCTTCTGCAAGTGGTAAAATGCCTTTTATTGCTACCAAATTAGGCTTTGAATCTGTTTCTATGTGTGCTAGGATACCCGCATGGATGCCACGTTTGCCCTTATTTCTCTCGGTTGTGCCAAAAATCAGGTAGATTCGGAAATTATGGTAGGCACTATGTTGGATGCCGGATTCCGGCAGACGCTTTCGGAACAAGCAGATATACTTATTATCAATACTTGTGCTTTTATTGATCCTGCTAAACAGGAGGCAATCGATACTATTTTTGCTGCTGTGCGTGCCCGGGAGTCCGGGGATGCCCCGGCGCGGCAGAAAATTATCGTAGCGGGGTGCCTTTCTCAGCGTTACGCAGGGGAACTTGTTTCTCTCATGCCGGAAGTGGATGCCTTTTTAGGGGTGGATTTGATTACCCGAGTGGCAGAAGTGGCGGCTGCATGCTTGAATGGGGAGGCAGAGAAAGTGTACAGTACGAAGGTTTCCACCTATTTGCCGGATTATGGTGTGGCCAGATACCGCATTTCTCCTTCCCATTATGCCTATGTGAAGATTGCAGAGGGATGCAATCACGCCTGTGCATACTGCGTGATTCCCCGAATTCGCGGTGGACACCGCAGCCGCCCGCAGGCGAACATCGTGCGAGAGGTTCGTTCTTGGGTGGAGCAAGGGGTGAAAGAGATTAACCTGATTGCTCAGGATACCACTTATTATGGGATGGATAAGTGGAAAAAACGTGCCGGGAAAACGGATGGCGTGGATTCCAGCCGGGGGGAGTCGTTAGCCAGTCTGTTGCACGCGCTGAATGCGATTCCCGGGGATTTCTGGATTCGTGTGCTGTACACGCATCCCGCCCATTGGAGCCGGGAGCTTATTGATGCTTTTGCTGCTTGCGAAAAAGTGGTGAAGTATGTGGATATCCCATTGCAGCATATTGCAGATGAGATTTTGGAGGCCATGCGACGAAAGACAGATGGTGACTATATTCGCCGCCTCATTCGCGAACTTAGGGAGGCTGTGCCGGGTATTGGGTTGAGGACTACCTTCATTTCCGGACTCCCAGGAGAAACGGAGGAGCACCATGCAGAACTGCGGGATTTTATTCGCGAGTTCCGCTTCGAGCGCGCGGGTGTGTTCCCTTACTCTCGGGAGGAGGGGTCTCTTGCTGCAAAAATGAAAAACCAGGTACACCATGCCACTCGCAAGCGGCGCAGTAATGAACTTTCCATGATTTTGGCGGGTATTGCGGATGAAATCGGGCAGGGTTGCATTGGACAACGCATGCGTGTGTTGGTTGATGCCCCGGGAATTGCACGTGGTCCGTGGGATGCCCCGGATGTGGACGGTACGATTCACGTAAATCCTTCCCTGCCCGTGGGCGAGTTTGCGGAGGTGGAGATTGTGGATGCAATCGCTTACGAACTTTTTGCGGAGGGCGCGGAGGATGCCTTGGCTGTAGAATAAAACTCTATCAGAATTTTATACTTGTCAGTGCGGGGGTATTTGTTGTACAATGACTCCGTACGTTATGGATATTCAACCGAAATTCACCCCCGTGCTGGATCCGGGCTTTGTTGCTCCGGTGCTTTGGAATAAAGCGTTCGAAGAGAAGGCCGCTGCTACTCCCGGCTCCCATACTGTGGACTTGGCTCTTACTCGATTGGATGGTACTTGCTTCCGCTGGAGCGGCAAGGTCCTTCCTCATGAAGGTGAGAACGTTGCTCTGAATAATCAATATATTGAGCGAATCGTTAAGTTCTTGCTCTGGATGAAGGGTGGCTGCACCATCATGGTGGCAGGCGATGACCAGATTGCTGATATGCTGGCTGCCACGTACTGCGCCGGTGGTGCTCGTGAGTTTGACTGGGATTTCATTGGTAAGAAGATTTACGACCAACCCATTTCCGTGGTGAAGGTGGCCTCTGCGGAGGAGCTTCCCGCAGAAAACTCCACCTCTGTATCTCTTGGGCGTAATCTGGATGGTTATCGCATCGGGTTCGACCTTGGCGGCTCTGACCGCAAGTGTGCTGCTGTGGTGAATGGCGAGGTGGTGTATTCCGAAGAAGTGGTTTGGGATCCCTACCACCAGAAAGACCCCAACTACCAGCTGGAAGGTGTGGATGATTCCCTTCTTCGTGCTGCTAAGCACCTGCCGCAGGTGGATGCCATCGGTGGTTCCGCTGCCGGTGTGTATGTGAATAGTGAGCCTCGTGTAGGCTCCCTCTTCCGTGGTATCTCCCCGGAGGATTTCGAGAATGTCATCCGCCGCATGTTCTATACGCTTAAAGATCGCTGGAGCGAGCGCATGGGTAAGGAGGTTCCTTTCGAAGTAGTGAATGATGGCGAGGTAACGGCTCTTGCCGGCGCTATGGGAATGAACGATGATGCTGTTCTTGGTATTGCAATGGGTACCTCCTTGGCCGCCGGTTATGTGGATCCGGAAGGTCATATCATGCCCTGGCTGAATGAGCTTGCCTTCGTGCCGGTGGACTACCAGCAGGATGGTGGCGTGGATGAGTGGTCTCGCGATAAAGGTGTGGGTGCCATGTACTTCTCTCAACAGGCTGTGGCTCGTCTTGCTCCTCGTGCCGGCTACGATTTCGGTGCCATGCCCTATCCGGAGCAGCTTAAGAAGGTGCAGGCCGCTATGCTCGAAGGTGATGAGCGCGCACGTCGTATTTACGAGACGATAGGCGTGGAATTCGGCTACACGATTGCTTATTTCGCGACTTTCTATCAGGTTCGCAATCTTCTTTTCCTGGGGCGTGTGGCCACGGGTGAAGGTGGTCAGATTATCATCGATAAGGCCAACGAGGTTCTCGAGGCTGAGTTCCCGGAACTCTCCATCACGCTTTGCGTCCCGGATGAAAAGACCAAGCGTCATGGGCAGGCTGTAGCCGCGGCATCTCTGCCGAAGCTGGGCTAAATTGACCCTGTTACTTTATTTACAGCCGGGGGAGAGTATCGCTTTCCCTCGGCTTTTTTCTGAATCAGAACATTCTTTTATCGGCAATTATCATTAGCCCTCTCCCTATGTCTCCTTTTACCTCCGAAGTTTGGACGTGCCCCCGCTGTGGTACCGGGCAGGACATTAGCCATCTTGGATTTTTTGCTAAAATGGCCTGTATTGGTTGCGGGGCGGCTTTCCATGTACATTGCAAGCTGGATACCTTCCAGCTGAGTGGCGTTGTGGGGGTAGGGGGGATGAGTATTGTTCTGCGGGGGCATGACCCGGTGCTGGAGCGAGATGTGGCCATCAAACTGCTGAACGAGAAATACCGAGGGGATGCAGAACGTATTGCACAGTTTGAGAATGAGTGTTCTCTCATGGCTAAAGTACGCCATGAGAATGTGGTTTCTCTCTATTCCGCCGGGCGGGCAGGGGACCAGTTTTACATTGCAATGGAGTTGGTAGAAGGTCGCAATTTGGAACTTTTGGCTGCGGAACGCAATACCCTCCCCCCGCTGGAAGCTCTGGATATTGCCTACCAAATAGCAAAAGGTTTGCAGGCTGTGTATGCCGCCGGGTTGCTTCATCGTGATGTGAAACCGGGTAATGTCTTGATTACCCCGGAGGGCCAAGCCAAGGTTTTGGATTTTGGCCTTTCTTTGGAGCATGATGATGATAGTGCCGAGGATGAAATTATTTGGGCTACACCTTTTTACGCCGCTCCGGAAACATTGAAGCGTGTGCCGGAGGATGTACGCTCCGATATTTACGCCTTGGGGATGACTCTCCGAAATCTCCTGACCGGGGAAAACACCCTTCCGGGTAACCCCCAAACCGTGCAGGCGATGCTTCAGGCAAAAAGCATGATGCCGTATATCGGCGAGCAGTACGATGAGATTCCGGCTTCGCTGTGCGAATTGGTGGAATACATGACTGCCTATAAACCGGAGGAACGCCCCGAGGATTATGATGAGGTTTTGGCGGAGATGGAGGCCGTGCGTCGTGGCATGGTGGGAGCCCCGCCCAGAGAACCCTATGTGCGGAAGAAAACATCTCGTTATGTTGCCATAGGTGCTTGTGCCAGTGTTTTTCTGGGGATTGCCGGAGCTATTGCCATCTCTCTTCAACGGGATGCCGGTGTGTATGTGCAGCCCCTTTCTGTTTCTGCGCTTCAGTGGGAAGATTTGGAATTACTCCATAATGTGGAGCGCGATATGCAAACGGGAAATGGTGCAAAGGCGGCAGATGATTTGAAATACCTTGGCACTCGTGCCAAGGAACCGGCTTTACGCCTTGCAGCTGTCCTTTATAGCGGCATGCAGGATGTTTTAGCGAATAACGGCATGCAAACATGCTTGCGAAGGCTGGGTCCTGTGGTGAGGACCAATAGCTATGTTGCCCCGGCAGCGGAAGCCTTTTTTTCCAACGTGAAGGAATTGTCCGCTGCGCTTGTCGGAGATGTTGGAATTATTACGGAACGTTCTGCAAGTGTGGCCTCTCCTTTGCTGAGAGCCTCTCTATTGGTACTCGCCGGAGAACGGAACTTGCAGCTCGGCAAAATGGCAGAGGCAGATAAGTGCTTTGAGCAGGCACATTACAGCCTTTATTCTTGCAGTGCCATTGCTCTGGCTCATCAGGTGGAGGCTTATCGTAAAAATGCCCCATCCCGAGTGGAATTACTCATCCGCGAGCAGGTTACGGATGCTCGTTCAAAAGCAAATCTTGGCAAGCTGCGTAGTTCTATGGAAGCCCTTGCTAATTTCTCCGGCACGGAAGCAATCAAGGCAGAACACGCTGTATGCCAAGAGGTGTGTGATGTGCTGAGCGTCATGTTTGAGTTGCTCAAGAAGAAATGCGGCAATCAATTTTCCCCCTCCTCTGCACCGGAGACAATACGAGAGCAGGTAGCGGGGCTCCGGCTATCCGATACCTTGGCTCAGGAGGTGTACGCCACTTTGCTGATGATGAAGGGAGCTTACGACGAAGCCTTTAAGGCAAATCCATATGCCAACCAGCCGGATGCGCCGGATTCCTTTGCCGTACTCATGCGCGATTGGAAAAAGCGCTTGGGTAAATAGCTCCGGCTGCTGTTAGGGAAGCAGCAATCCGCATTTCCATTGGTTTACTGCTCGGGAAATCTCGCCGGAGATGTTTGCGCCCGGCGTTACGAATCCCGGCACAAACCAAGGAAACCCTCCTACTAAATCGTGGAACACGCAAACTTCCCCATGGCAGGTGCCGTGGCCGGAACCTATGCCAATAGTGGGAATAGAGCTGATTTTTGTAAGAGCGGCGGCCACGCTGTGTCGGGTGCATTCAATGACTACGGAGAAAGCTCCGGCGCGAATGACTGCTTCCAAATCCTTCCTGAGAGCTTCTGCTTCCACATCGCTTTTTCCCTTCATGTGGTAACCGCCTTCTTCTTTAACTTTTTGTGGCAGTAAACCTATGTGCGCTTGCAAGGGAATACCTGCTGCGGTAATTGCCCGTATAGCAGCCTCCTGAGCTGTGCCTCCCTCTAATTTAACGGCATCTGCTCCCGTCTGCATGAGTAGACGAGCGTTTTCGAGAGCCAGCTCCGGTGTATCGAAACTGTGAATGGGCATATCCACCACCACAAGCGCATTCTTTGCTCCGCGTACGACGCCTTCGGCATGGTGCAACATATGCTGCATGGTGACATGGGTTGTATCCGGGTATCCAAGCACCATCATACCAAGGGAATCCCCCACCAGAATTATATCCACTCCGGCTTCGTCCAACATGCGAGCCGTGGGATAATCATAAGCCGTTAATTGGGAAATGGGGGATTTGCCCATTTTTCGAAGGATATTCTCGAATTTCTCGTTCATTATTGTGGGGTAATGCGTATATTCAGAGAGAGAAGGGGCGTACTGCGGCACTCTCAGTATAGCGGCTCAGCAGTGCCGATACTGTTTTTTCTTGTCCGGGAAGTACCATGTTTGGAGCAATATCCGCTAGGGGGCGCAAGACAAATTCTCGCTCATGAGCCCGAGGATGCGGAAGCGTGAGTCTTTCTGTTTGGCATATTTCCTGCCCGCAGTACAGCACATCGATATCGCAGGTGCGGGGTTCTCCGTATACCCCGCTGCGGCTTCGCCCCAGTTCTTGTTCGATGCGTAAACATAATTCAAGAACCTCTGCGGCGGGCATGCTCGTCTCCACTTCCACGCAGGCATTCAAATAGTCCGGGGAACCGGGGGGGCATCCCACCGGTGCCGTTTCATATACTTGAGAGAGGCGAAGTGTACCAAACACATCCGCTAAGTAATCGCAAACGGATTCCAGCACGGAAAGCCTGTCTCCTTGGTTGGAACCCAAGGAGAAACCCACACATCTCACCGTGGGAAGTGCTTTATTCATTTCCTGCTCAGTCGGAGAAGCCGAGTACATCCTGCATATTGTACAGCCCGGATGTTTTGCCTGCAAGCCAGAGTGCAGCACGTACGGCTCCACCTGCAAAAGTCATGCGGCTGGAGGCTTTGTGGGTAAGTTCCACACGTTCCCCATCTGTGGCGTAGATAACAGTATGGTCTCCCACAACATCTCCGCCCCGCATGGAATGCATGCCGATTTGGCGCTGGGGACGCGCCCCCACAATGCCGAAACGACCATGCATCACATCAGTATCGTAGTTCATGCCGGTTTCCTCGCAGACGACTTCCGCCAGAGTGCGAGCCGTGCCGCTGGGAGCATCCAACTTGTGGTGGTGGTGCATTTCAACGATTTCGATGTCGTAATCCTTAAGGATGGTCGTGGCTTTACGCGTCAACCAGAAGAGGGTGTTGACGCCTACTGAATAGTTGGAAGCGTAGACGATGGGGATGCTTTTGGCTGCCTGAGCAATGGCTGCTCGCTCCTCATCCGTGTGCCCCGTGGTACCAATTACCAAAGCCTTTTGCTGAGCTACGGCTGCTGCCAGCAATTCCGGTGTAAACCCGTGGAAGGAGAAATCGATGGCGCAATCCGCTTGTTCCATTGCAGCAGCAATATCTTGTCCCACATCGTGCGTGGAAGCAAGCTCCGTCTCCGGATTTAACTCCACAGCTTGGCGCACGGCTTGTCCCATGCGCCCGGAAATGCCTGTTACAAGAATCTTCATTTTTGGGAGAATTCGGGGGGGGGGTTACAGCAGGTTAAAGTTCTTCAGCAGTTGAGCCAAAGCGGCGTGTTTTTCCTCGGCTAAGGCTACCATCGGCATGCGAATTTCCCAGCTGATGTCGCCGCGCAAAGCCAAGGCCGCTTTGATGGGTATCGGATTGGTGTCCAAAGACATGAGCCCTTTCATGAGCGGATAATACTTCTTTTGCAATTCCAGAGCTTTGCGTCCGTCCCCGGAAAGGGCGGCATCCACGAGTGCCTTCATTTCCGCCGGTGCTACGTTGGAGGTGACAGATACAAGCCCCACAGCACCGCAAGAAATAAAGGGAACCGTCAGGCCGTCATCACCACTCAGAACAGCGAAATCCGCAGGCACGGCCTGTACCAGTTGGTTAACACGTTCCACACTGCCACCGGCTTCCTTAATAGCTACAATTGTGGGGCAGTCCTTGGCAAGGCGTGCCACGGTATCTACGGCAATTTCGATGCCACTGCGGCCGGGAATGCTGTACAAAAGTACGGGAAGCTCAGAGCTCTCGGCAATGGCTTTGAAATGGCGATAAAGGCCTTCCTGACTAGGTTTGTTGTAATAGGGGCAGACTTGTAACGTGCCGTCGGCTCCCATTGCAGCAGCCTCTTTGGTCATTTCAATAGCTTCTTCCGTGCTGTTGGAGCCGGTTCCGGCAATCACTTGGCATCGTCCTGCTGCGTATTCGATACACTTGCGAATGACTTCCATGTGTTCCTCGTGGGAGAGGGTGGGAGATTCACCCGTGGTACCCACAGGGACAATGCCATCCACTCCGCCGGCAATTTGTGCTTCCACCAGTGCGCGGAAGGCATCATAATCTACCTCGTTATTCTTGAAAGGGGTTACAATAGCGGTATAAAGACCCTGGTATTTCATAGCTCGGAGATATTTTATCACACACGGCGGCAATGTCACGCCTTTTCTCGCTTGCAGACTTAGGGAAACAGAAAAGCCTGCTGCACCAAAGCACAGCAGGCCAGAAGGGGGGGCTTTTTAAGTGCAGCTCTTTTTTACGCTTTAGTTTTTTTCCTGCGAGCACGTACACCTGCAGCCAGCGTATCGAGCATACCCAACGTGCCGTTCCAATCGATGCAGGCATCGGTAATGCTTACACCATATTTAAGCTCCGGCCCACATTTCTGATTGCCGGAATAGATATTACTTTCAATCATGACAGAGCCGATGCTTTGGCTTCCGGCGGCTAATTGTTCTGCAATATCCATGGCTACCGCAGGCTGGCGGGTCCAATCCTTGTGGCTGTTGCCATGGGAGCAGTCTATCATGATGCGGTTGGAAATACCGGCCTTTTGGAGCGCCTGCCAGGCTTTTTCAACATGTTCTGCTCCGTAATTCGGACCATCGGCGGAGCCCCGGAGAATTAGGTGGCAACCATCATTCCCCTTGGTGGAGACAATGGCGGAAACGCCTTGTTTGGTTACAGAAAGGAAGCAGTGCGGATGCTCTGCGGAGATGATGCCATCCACGGCAATTTGGATGCAGCCGCTCGTGCCGTTTTTGAAACCGATGGGCATGGAAAGCCCGCTGGCCAATTCGCGGTGAACTTGGCTTTCTGTTGTGCGTGCGCCAATGGCTCCCCATGCTATGAGGTCGCACAAATACTGGGGGGTGATGACATCCAGAAATTCCGTGGCGGCCGGAATGCCCATTTCTGCAAGATTTACCAACAGCTTGCGAGCCGTACGAAGCCCGAAGTTGATGTTGTAGGTCTCATTCATGAAGGGGTCGTTAATAAGCCCTTTCCAGCCAACGGTGGTGCGGGGCTTCTCGAAGTACACACGCATAAAGAGAAGCAGGTCATCTGCGTATTTGCGGCGAGCTTTAGCTAAAAGTCCTGCATATTCAAGGGCTGCATCTGTATCGTGAATGGAGCAGGGACCCACCATGACCGCCAAACGATCGTCCTCTCCTTTGAGAATACGGCGGAATTCCTCGCGTGCCTCAAATACCATTTGGTTTGCGGCCCGACTTGCCGGCAAGTCCTCCATGAGAATGGCAGGGGAAATCAACGGACGAATATCCGTAATGCGGACGTCATCTGTAATGTAGTGATTCATTAATATGCTTGATTGAAAATAAGGCGTTCCGCTTTCGGAACGCCATGAAAAAGAAGATGTGAATTAAACTTATTTAGGGTTTTTCCAAGAGTATACGTTATCCTCAAGTGCTTCCTCTGCCAGTTCTGCGGCTGCTGCGGCTGCTGCGGCAGCTTTGCGGGAGCGTCTCCCTCTCGGAGCATCCTTATCCGCATCAGCGGCGGCAACGGATGCCTTCCCATCCTGGTCCGGTCCGGTGCTGTACACCAAGCAATTTTTGCCCCGAAGGCGTTTGGAAGTGAAGGGGTCTATGGTGCCTTGTTCTTCCTCGCAAAGGACAATGTAGAAAGGCTGTCCCCAAGGGTCATAGAAGTTTACGCCTTCAGCGGAATCAATGAAGAGACCACCCATGGGCTGCTCCTGCTCATCGGAACGCAGGTAGGTATCGCGGGAGGAATTCAGGCGGGTATCGTCGTCATCTTCCTCACGGTTGGTCAACACCTTGATGAGTTTGGCATCCTTACCTTCAACCGTTTCGAGGTAAATCTGGTCTTTGCCATCGGGGGTGGCCTCATTCGGGTCGTAGGGGAGCATACCGTTGTTATCCTGCTTAAATCGTTCGACGCCGGTTACGATGTCTGTGCAGCTCTTTTTAGCGGCGGTACGGGCGGCATTTTCCTGAATGCTCATATAAGTGGGGTATGCAATACTTGCAAGTGTAGCAAGAATGGCAATCACGATGATGAGTTCGATGAGCGTGAATCCTTTGAAACGAGAACGGGAGAAGGTCGTTTTCATACGCGCCTATACTACCACACAGCGTGTGCGGGTGCAAGCAGAAAACAGGTGCTGTCGCTTTTTATAAACTGTCAATGCGGGGTTCTTGACTTAGCAGCAAGAGCGGTGTAGAATAGTCCCATCAGCAGTTATGAGTGATTTACAGGACAGGCTTTTTAATGAGATTCTTCAGGCTCGGCAGAGGGTATATGCTGTGGGTACACCAACGCCGTTACAGCAGATAAATATACCCGGTGTTCAGGCCGTGGTGTTTGCGAAGAGAGAAGATTTAGGACCCATTAAGGCGTACAAGTGGCGTGGGGCTTATAATTGCATGGCTAAGCTGAGTCCGGAGCAGCGAGCCGGCGGTGTGGTAGCAGCCAGTGCCGGTAACCATGGGCAAGGTGTGGCGTTAGCTGCGGCAAAACTTGGTTGTAAGGCGCACATCTTCATGCCGCGTTCTACCCCGGAGGTGAAACAGAATGCCGTACGTATGCACGGCGGGACTCATGTGGAAATTGTACTGACCGGAGACTCGTACGATGCCGCCTCCCGTGCAGCTCATGAGTTTGCAGAGAAGAATCAACTTACCTTTGTACACCCCTACGATGATTTGAATACCATGGGGGGGCAGGGTACTTTGGCCGATGAGGTGGTGATGAGCGGGCAAGGACCTTTCGACCGTGTTTATTTACAGATTGGCGGCGGAGGATTGGCGGCGGCTTGCGCGTGCTGGTTCCGTAAATTCTGGCCGGAATGCCACTGTGTCGGAGTGGAAGGTACGCACCAAGCATCCATGAAATTAGCTGTGGAGACGGGTTCTCGCGGAATCCTTCCATACGTGGATGTATTCTGCGATGGTACGGCAGTGCGCCAAGCCGGTGAACAGACCTTTGCTCTTTGCCGGGATGTTTTGGATAGCTTTGTAACGGTATCCAATGATGAGGTGTGCCGAGCTATACGTTCGCTTTGGAACGGCTTGCGTGTGATTACCGAGCCGTCCGGGGCTATGGGCTTAGCTGCTTTGTTGCAGGATTGGGAAAAGGGGCGTATTCGCCCCGGGGAGAAGTGCCTTGTAGTGCTTTCCGGTGCCAACATGGATTTTGCCCAGATGGGGGTGGTGGCTGCTCGAGCCGGTGTGCAGGAAAGTAATCGGCGTGAGCGCTATCTCCAAATCCCCATGGAGATGAAACGAGGCCAGATTCTTAAGTACTTACAGAACATCCCCGAGGGTATTCTTCTTACGGATGTGCAATATGGGCGTGTGGCTGGGGATATCCAGCATCCTGTGTTTGGCGTGTTAGGTACGGAAGAGCAGTTTGCTATTATAGATAAGGCGCTGGAAGCAAAAGGTTTGCAAGCTAAGGATGTGAGCCGCGATGCCGATGTTCGCTTCCGTATGATTTCTTACGACCGGGAGCGGTTAATGCATCCGGTGTTCTTCGAGATTGAATTCCCGGAACGTCCGGGTGCATTCTCCGAGTTCATGCTCACTGTGGGTAAGTATGCCAATTTGTGCTATTTCAATTATCGATACTCCGGGGAGCATGTGGGGCGAGCCCTTGTGGGGTTGGAATTTGATTCCGTGGAAGACCGCAATGCTTGCCGCAAGGAAGCTGCTGCTTTGCTGGGGACAACGGTTCAAGGTATCCATGAATTACCGGATTCCGTGCGTCACCGTGTGTTGGATCGCATGTCTCCCTCCTCCATATGTTAATTCTGGCTTCCCAATCCCCGCGCCGCCGCGAATTACTGGCTCGGGAAGGTGTGCGGTTTGAGGTAGTGGTGCGCGAAACGAAGGAAGAACACGATGCCAATCTGCCTCCGGCGGTACTCTGTGCACGTAATGCTGCCGCAAAAGCAGAAGCTGTGGCGGCAGAGTTTCCGCAGGATACCGTTGTCGGAGCGGATACACTTGTCTTTCTCGATGGTGTGCCACTGGGTAAACCTGCCGATGAGGCGGAGGCTGTGCACATGCTAATGCGTTTGCAGGGGCGTATCCATTCTGTTTGTACGGCCGTAGCGGTTATTTTGCCCGGAGGGGAACGCCGGGATTTTACCGAAACTACCTATGTCCGTTTTCGCTCGCTTAGCGAGGCGCAGGTGCTGCACTATTTATCGTTGGTGCATGTACTGGATAAGGCGGGCGCATATGCCATCCAGGAACATGGCCATCTCTTGGTGGAGAAAGTGGAGGGAGATGAGGATAATGTCATCGGCCTGCCGGTGAAGCGCCTGCTGCAGGTGCTTGCCGAAGTTTAGCGTTTGCCGTATCGCCGTTCTCGGCGGGCATATTCTTCGAGAGCCTGCTCAAACTCGCTGGCTCCGAAATCCGGCCACAGCACATCTGTGACGTAAATTTCCGCATAGCTAATCTGCCAGAGGAGATAGTTGGAAATTCTCAATTCGCCGGAAGTGCGGATGAGCAAATCCGGATCGGGCATACCGACCGTGTAAAGGTGTTGGGCCAGCAACTCCGGGGTAATATCTGCCGGTTCCAGTGAGCCTGCCTTTACTTGGTTTGCAAGTTGGCGTGCAGCGTGTGTGATTTCCTGCCGGGAGCCATAAGAAAGAGCCAATACAACATTGACGCCCGTATTGTTTTTCGTTGCCTCAATGTTTTGCTGCAAAAGATTGCGGCATTTCTCCGGAAGCATGTAAAGTTCTCCGATAGCATATAGCCGCACGTTTTTTTTCTGCATTTCCGGGAGCCGTTCCACCAAGTATTTCTCCAGCATGCCCATGAGTGCGGATACTTCCATCTGGGAGCGCCCCCAATTTTCTGTGGAAAAGGCATAGAGCGTAAGCCACTTTATGCCTTTTTCCAAACAGAAATCAATGGCTGCCTGTACGCTGCGTCCGCCCTCCTCGTGTCCTTTTGCTCGGAGAATGCCTTTTTGTCTGGCCCAGCGCCCATTGCCATCCATAATGATGGCTACATGATTCGGAATTCGGCTCATTCGTGCAGGTGTTTTGTCTTACAGCTCGTATTCACCATATTCTGCCAAAATGGCTTCTACTCGGGCTACATCTTCCGGGGAATCCACACCGCTTGTGGTTTTGCGCCCCCGGTAATTAACTTCTACCATTTTGACACGAAGACCATTGTAGAGGAAGCGCATCTGCTCCAGCCCTTCTACGCAGCCTTTTTCGTAATCGGACTCGGGGAGTTCGAAGTAGTTACGGAGAGCGGAAAGAGTGTAAGCATACAGCCCCACATGGCGGCGTACCGGGCTCTTTTCCATTGATTCCCTTGCTTTTTCCGGTTTGCGAATGGCAGGAATGGTGGACTTGGAGAAAGCCATGGCGTATCCGTTTTTATCCACCAGCACGGTGGTCCCGCTGTATGGAGTCGTTTTCTTAGATTCCACCAAACGGTCATATTCTGCCCAATCCAAATGAATGCAGGGGGTGAATACATCCGCAGGGCAACTCCTCCATTCATCAATAAGCTGTTGGATGACCCACGGCGGGCAAAGGGGATTATCCCCCTGAAGATTAATGATGAATGCCGGGGCTTCTTCTTGCTGGCTTACGGCATCCCAGCATCTCTCCGTACCACTGCGGCAGGTTTCCGCCGTCATCACCACGGGTACATCCACGCTCCGGCAGTAATCCACAATGCGGGAATCGTCCGTTGCGACCACATAGTGGCAGTTATCGTTGTGGCGACAAATAGAGGCTGCTATGTCTGCCACTCGTTTAATCATCTCCACTCCGGCGATTTTTACGAGGGGTTTGCCGGGAAGACGAGTGGAAGCATAACGGGCGGGGATGACGATGAGAATGGATTGGGACATGGTTGTGTAAAAATCTGTTAAGGGAGTGATTGTATTCTATCGCAAAGAGGATGGTTTGTCACGAAGAAATTGCATTCTGCTGCGGTGCCGGCGGCAAGGAATCATTCAGTGGGAAACCATAAACCCGCACCTTTCCTTTGGGTGTAAGGAAGTAGTGCCACCATTCCTTGCTGTAATTTCGCAATCCGGCCTTAGCCATGGTATCACGCAGTAGACGGCGGTTTTTTTGTTGGCTGGGTGAAATTCCCATGTAATCCGTGGCAGAGGATGGATCCAGGAGGTCGTGGCGCCCGCCCATGTCCACCTCTTTTCCTGTGTCGAGGTGGTAAAGTGTAATATCTACGGCAATACCCCATGTATGCTCGGAAGTGAGTCCAATGTAGCGATGCTCATAAATCCCTTTTTTAGTGATGTTGGGGTAGAAGGTCTCCTTGGTACTCACATCATCCGTTTGGGACCACGCATAAAAATCCTGTAAGGCTCCGGCCGGGCGGTAGGCATCCCAAACGATGATACCGTACCCCATAGGGCGGAGGAGGTTTGCAGCTTGGGCAAGTGCTTGTGCCGCATCTTTTCGCAAAATGGCTCGTTTCCCCCGTGTGTAGCCATCAATAGGTCTGCCTACGAAATTATCAGAGCCACAGTATTTCAAATCAATGCGAACATTCGATGGGACCACTTCATCCACATAGCAAAATTGCTGCGGCATGCAGGCGGCTTCATCGCGTGGAGGTTGGGGCGCGGTTTGGCTACACTGGCATAGAAGGGAAAGCCATAGGAGAAGAGAAAAATATCGCATGCGAGTGGTACTATATCAGATTAGATTCTATTTGGCAATTCTTCAGCCTGCATCTTGACTAATTCCCCCCATGGGAGTATAAAGAACGGCGCCATGGATGCTATCTCGCAGCCGCAGGTTTCCCGCCTTTGGAACGTGACTTATACAAAAGCGTGGTGGGCTAATTTCCTGCTCTTTTTTTCTTTCATGCTGATGACGCCGCTTTTCCCGGTGTATTTGTGGGATGAGTATGGGGCAGGTAAGGATGTCATAGGCCTGGTAATGGCCGGATACAGTGTCATGGCTGTGTTTTCCCGTTTTGTGAGCGGATATTTAGTGGATAGCTTCCCTCGGGTAACGGTGTTGGTATGTAGTTATGTATTATTCAGCCTGCTTACGGGGGCTTATCTTTTATGTGGTAGTTTGCTGGTATTTGCCATAGTTCGCACTCTGCATGGGGCGCCTTTCGGGGCGGTAACCGTAGCTAATAGCACGGTGGCCGTGGATGCGCTGCCGTTCAGTCGGCGTGCAGAGGGTATCGGTTATTACGGTTTGAGTAATAATGTAGCCACGGCTATCGCGCCTACTGTGGGATTGAGTGTGTATGCGTGGTGGGCCGATTGTGAGATTCTTATGTGGGTGTCCTTAGCCTTGGCGGTGGTGGGATGTTTGTTGTGTATTACGATGAAGTTGCCGCGTCGTCCTCGCCCCTTGCCTCGCAAAGCATTTTCCATCCGCGGCTTGGTTCTTTGGAGCGGCTGGAGCCCCGGGGTCTGTGTGATATGCTTTTCTTTTGCGTATGGTGTAGTATCTACTTACATTGCCTTGTATGGTAAAGAGGAACTGGGGATAACGAGCGGCACCGGTTTGTTCTTTCTGCTTTTTTCCGTGGGCTTGATATTGTCTCGTCTCGCGGGAGGTCGGACGTTGAGAAAGGGGAAAATTGTACAGAATGGAACAGTCGGGGTACTCTTAGGCAGTCTTGGATATGCCACATTTGCTTTGCTGCATAATGAATGGGGCTTCTATGGCTCTGCCTTAATTATGGGATTAGGTAATGGCCATATGTTTCCGGCTATGCAAAATATCTTTATGAACATTTGCACCAAGGAGCAAAGAGGAACCGCTAATTCCACCCTTCTTGTGGCCTGGGATGTGGGGGCGGGGACAGGTACCCTGCTAGGCGGCGTTATAGCAGACGGGATGGGGTTTTCCGTTGCCTTTTATGCGGCTTGCCTTGTGAATGTATTGGGTGCACTGTTCTATCTGCTGCATACAAGGCGAGACTTTGCCCGCCGAAGGCTTGTTTAGCGGGGCAGTACCTTGTGCAGGCATTTGCGGTCCGGAGAGGCCAAGGGAAGGCGCTCCAGCTCTTCTAAGGGAATGAACTCTTCACCGTTTATGGGGGCGGCATCCGTTTCCTGATACAGATACCGTGTTACTTTGTAACGGGTAATGCTGTATTTTTGCTTCATTAAAAGAGAAAGTCCGGCAGTGTGTGCAGCAGTACGCCGAGGAAGGCGATACATCCCCTCATGTCGTTTGCCTCCTGCTTGCTTTTCCAATAGAATAGATTGCCCGACAATACAAAGAATGTCATGATGTTCTACGGCGGTTAATTGCATGCGGCGGCTTTTAATCGGCAGCTCCTCCGGTTTAGTCGCTTGGCACCACTCTCTCACCGGGCAAAGGATACAGCTGGGAATTCCGCCGGAGCAATGGCTTTGCCCCAATTCCATAAGGGCGGAGTTATATGCTCTGGGCTGGCTTTGGTGAAGCATTTTGGCAGCCATTGCCCAGAGCCATTTTTGCCCGGAGGGCGTGTCTACCGGCTGGGTATAATTAAAGAGGCGGGAAAAGACTCTGGCCACATTCGCATCCACCAACGGAGCCGGTTCATTGTAGGCAAAACTAAGCACAGCCCCTGTGGTGTAATCCCCCACTCCGGGTAGGGCGCGAATGTCTGTGGCCGTGCGGGGGAATTGACCGCCGTGGCGTTCCATTATCGTTTTGGCAGCGGCTTGCAGGGCCCGAACACGGCGGTAATATCCCAATCCCTCCCAAGAGCGCAGGGCTTCCTCCTCTGTGGCTTCAGCCAGTGCCTTGGGTTCCGGGAATTGCGCCATCCATGCTTCGTAACGAGCCAGCACCGTAGGGATGGTGGTTTGCTGGAGCATGATTTCGCTCACAAGAATCGACCACGGATTTTCAGTGCGTCGCCATGGGTAATCCTTCCCTTGTTCATTAAACCACTGCACAAGGGCATGGGCTACTTGATTGAAAGGGAAGTTGCTCACGCTTTTGGGGTTTGCTGTGTCGTGTAAATCGATATATCTGCTCTGTTCGTGCCAAGCAATTGTTGGGCTCTCATCAGCGCACGCCGGGTAGACATATTAGGGTTTTTGTGTTCAATGAGGAAGATATTGCTTTCTCCCTTAGCGCAATCGGCTTGAAGAAACTCAAGAATACCACTTTTTTTGAGGATTCGGAATACTTCTCTACTGGCTCCGGAGATGATGAGATGACGCCCCTTTTCCCGAATGAACTTGATGAGTTCCTCCAGCGCGCAGACGGAAGTGGCATCCAGATTCCGCGCGTTTCGCATACGGAGTACAACTACGGCTAAGGATTCATCCTCCGCAATGCGAGATACTTGTTTGCGGAACAAATCCGCTGCACCAAAGAACAAATCACCTTCCACGTGGACAATGGAAATCTGAGGGAGCCGTTTTTCCTTGCTGTCCAATTTCAATAAGGTACCCTCGTTATCAAAGGTGTATTCCACCAACTCCGGGCGAGCCGCTTTTCTTAAGAAAAGAGAAATGGAGATAATGACACCCACGAATATAGCGATGTGTAAGGGCAATAATAGGGATGCAACAAAGGTGATAAGCAGCACAACGGCATCCCCATGAGTGGAGCGGAAACAAATACGGAGCAACTTTCCATCGTACAGAGAAACGGCATTGGCCAGCACCAAAGCGGCCAAAACACTGTGCGGTATCTTCGAAATCAACGGAAAATTCGCCAATACAAAGGTGATGCCTAAGCAGATAAGTCCGCATATAATGCCGGAAAATCGTGTGGCTGCTCCACTGTTAAAGTTCAATGCGGAACGTGTGAGTGAAGCCGAGCAGGGGAGCGATGTCGTAAGAGAAGAGCCTATATTGGCCATGCCTACGGCAAAGGTGTCTTGGTTTAAATTGAGCGGCTCTCCTGTTTTAGCGGAGATTGTCTTACTCATCACCGTTTGCTCCAATGTGGAGAGAAACGCGATACCTACCACAACCGGAAACAGCTCTGCAAAATGCCCGGGTAGCTCCCATACTGCGGGGGGCGTGCAGCTCAAATCGCTCATGGTGAAGTCTTTGAGCATGCGAACGTTGGCAAATGAGGCACCACTCCACTCTTGGCTCAACATCCAATTGAGCGTACTCATCACAACCAGAATAACAGCAAAGGTGGGTAACCTCTTCAGATATTTCTTGAGCGGAATAAATAAAGCAAAGGAAAGAACTCCGAGGACGATGGGCTGCCACTGAATCATTTGGAGATTCGACAGGATGGCACTTGTCATCGTAAAGAAAGAACTGCCGGCGTTGACGTCGTTGATGCCAAGCACATATCGCAATTGGGAGGCGATGATGAGCGTGGCTGCCCCGGTAATATAGCCTACCAATACACTTCGGCTGACGAATTGCAACATCTCCGTGGCTTTAACGAAGGCGCCGATGACACAAAGTAATCCGGCTAAAAAGACAATGAGCGGCACAAAAATGTGCGGCTGAGATTGAATAGCCGGGGAAGACGCCAGAAAGAAGCTGGCCAGCATGAATGCCGTAGCGTTACTCGGCCCGCTTACCGTAAGACTACAACGGGTAAAGAATGGGGCAATGAATGTACCCACCGTGGCCGCCATAATGCCATATATGCTGTCCAACCCCGCCATGGCGGCAAATGCCATCCCTTGGGGTAGCCCCACCAAGGCTACATCTACTGCGGCTTTAAAATCCCGCCCGGCCTTTTTGGGCGTATAGCAGAGGAAATCATGCCGAGCGGGAAGGGGATCCACCATTCCTTGGGAAATAAAATGGCAAATCCCTTTCCAGCCTCTACGCAGCCTGTTGCTCAGCATCGCTTTCATAAGTCACCGTTCTCTAGCGGAGCAATTTTTCCGCCAATTTCATGATATCTCCCTTAGCCGTAGTGAGAAGGGGGATATTCGCAGTGGGGAAAGCCTGCTGAATGGCATCCACACTTTCGCTCTTCTCGTAGCTGGCAGAAACCATGGTGCCGTTGTTATCATTCTTTTCCTCGGCACTGCGTCCGATTTCCCCGGCATCGATACTGCCGCCCAACTCTTTAATGCGGGCATTAAAGTATGCTTTCCAACGCAGCAGGTAATAATGCTGCATCATTTCGCTGAACTGGCGGTGTGCATAATCATTCAGAGAACTATTGCGCGGAGCCCATGTGCTGATGAGCTGACGCACGGCGCGTTCCATTTGAGCTTGCGCTTCCTTGTCTTTACCGGCTTTTGCGCGAGCTCCTTCCAGAAAGGCACCTAAAAGGAAATGCTCCGATGTGGCCAGCACTTCCGCTGTGTCGGTGATGAGTTTGAGGTACTCTGCACATTCCTTTTGGAAAGCATTGAGATTCTTCGCTTCAAAGGCTGCTTTACACTTGGGTAACTGTTCTCGTGCCTGATCCGCTAAAATCTGACGGCAAAGATCTGCCATATCGTAGCGGAAGGTTTCTAACCGGGAGAGTTTATGTTTCTTGCCTGCGCTTAGCATCAGCTTAGCAGCCTGACGCACCTTGTCCGTGCTGTAATAAGGATTCGGATTTGCCCATGTAGATGCCTTGCGGGCATCTAAAGAGGGGCGGGCACAAAGAATGCTCTCTAGGCAGCCTTCGCGCAAGCCTTTCGGAGAGTAGACGGATTCTGCCAGCAAGTGGAAAGCGCTCTGAAGTTCTTGGGAATCCACCCCATAGCGAGCAAGTGTATATTTGCGGATGAATTCCGACCGATCGATGACATCTCGGTTGCTGATACGTTCTGCTAACAAGGCATAGTAGAAGGGATTTGTTTCCAGCCCTTCCGAAATGAGCCCGATACCACTGGCTCCGCCTGCATTGCCAGCCATTTTTTCCAGCAAACCGGCACCGCCGTACAAACCGTGATTGCCGCCAAAGTTCAGAAGTTCACACCACACATGCCGGCGTCCTTGGTAGTTGCGGTTAATGTTGTGCCCCTCGCTCATATCTTTATCCAATGCGAGGATAACTGTGTACTCCGGGTCTGTTCCGGAGAGCAGGACCGGGCTGGGGTTGTACCCCCAAGCCTGCAATAACCATATGGACTTGGGAGATGCCTGATGCATGGCTTTTTGTACGGCTTGTGCAGCCTCCTTAAGAGGAGTGTTCCCGGCGTGCCCGCCTTCATGGAAAAGGTCTCCACCGTATACTTTGGCTTTTCCACCGTACACACGATGCAAATGTTTGTACCACAGGGCTGCCAGTTTCGGAAAATCCGGTGCAGTGGGTTGCAAAACGGCAGGGCGTTTATAGTGGCCACACCACTTTCCTTGCCCCAGAATAGTGCCGGAAACGGAGGTCTGGTCGAAATCATGTGGCAAAAAGCCCACGTAACCTTGCAACACCGGCTCCATACCAAGTTGGCGCATGCGCTTAACAATAAACGCACCCAGCTCTGCTTCCTGCTGTATAATATCCGGATGCACAGGGCCACCCTCGCCCTCCAAATTCCCCATGTGCCACCATGCACTGTATGCAGGGTTTGCTATGTAGGCTTTAATTTTATCCTCCGGGTATCCCAAATCTTTCAGGAAGCGTTGCCAGACGGTTTCCAAGCCGGCAGTGACAAGGATATAGCGGTAGCCGTCCAGCGCAAGGCGGTCCAGCTCCTTTGTCCAGCGTTTCTTATCCCAATGTACACCGGTGTAGCTGAGTGTGCA
The DNA here is from genome assembly GCA_017521405.1 of Akkermansia sp. Taxonomy (GTDB): domain Bacteria; phylum Verrucomicrobiota; class Verrucomicrobiia; order Verrucomicrobiales; family Akkermansiaceae; genus Akkermansia. Next base: position 85,389 of record JAFXCP010000005.1, read on the forward strand.
GTAATTATAGGCATAGTTAAATGGTAAAGCCGCAGGAACATGTATGGTTTCCTTGGGAATTACCAAGCGGGCAGCACTGTTGTTATTTCCATTCCAGGAAATATGCACCATGGCTACGTTTCTCAGGTAGTATCCATATGCTCGGAGGCATTCGGACATATCGCTCCCCTGAATAAGGATGCCTTCGCCTTGGGCTTGAATAGTAGGATTACTAAGTTTCTTGTGAATGGAGAAATTAACTTTCCCGGCAAACTCCGGGGTTACACGCTTGACGAGGCGTAATGCCGGTTTGATGTTTTCGGAAGGGGCTGCTGCATACACTGGCGCCACCAATGCCGCAAGGGCACCGGTGGCGGCCAGAAATGCAGGAATGGAGGGATTCTGCATTATGATGTGTAGTTTGGGTTTACCAGTTACGGATGTTCGTAATGTTGTCCTCGTTCTCTCCGTCATTGGTTTTGCCATCGCCTAAACCATCCGGTCCCAGAGAGAATACATCGAAGTCAGGATTCATCCCCGGTCCTTCCTTGCCGTTTTCATCCATGGCTTCATAGCCAAGGCGGTAGCGGTAGGGATTTCCCCAGGGGTCGAGGATGAGGAAGAATTTTCCGGCTTTTCGCTTACCATCGATGTTGGCAGTAATTTTGGCGCGCACTACGGGGATACCTTCTTGCTGCTCGGGCTCTTTCGTGTTTTTAATCACGTTGAGGGAAGGGCAGTAAGGCATCCGCGCCACACCATTATCTACATCCGGTTCCCCATCGTTGTTATAATCACAGAAGAGCGCACTGTACAGGATATGAGAGCTGTATTCATCGCCTCGGGCAAAGGGGAGAATGCCTCCATTATCGGTGCGGTATTCGTTCATGGAAGCCTCCAGCAGTTGCAATTCGCTATTGGCTTGGTTTACCATGGATTTGTTCTTCACATAGGCGTTCGCCTCCCACATGCCGGCTGCGAGAAGTGCCAGCACGGACACTGCGATAAGCACCTCCACGAGGGTGAAACCTTTACGATATACCTTGGGTTGGAATTTCATACGCTGCACCTCCGCTGTTTAGACGTTCTTGATAATTTCCATCATGGGCATGAACATGGCCAACACGATGCTACCCACTACCACCGCAAGGAATACAATCATAAGCGGTTCCAACATGGCGGTAAGGGCGGTTACGGAGTTGTCCACTTCTTCATCATACACCTCGGCTACTTTCATGAGCATGTCCGGGAGCTGACCTGTTTCTTCACCCACGTCCACCATGGAAATCATCATCGGCGGGAATACGGGGCAGGTGCTCATCGGGGAGACGATGGACTCACCTTCACGAACGGAGTCGTGAATTTTGGTGACGGCATCGGATACAATAACATTGCCCGCTGTGTCTCGGGTAATCAGCAGAGCTTGAAGAATCGGCACGCCGGAGGATACAAGTGTGCCAAAGGTGCGGGAGAAACGAGCTACGGCACTCACCTTCGTCAGCTGCCCAATCTTGGGGACCTTAAGAATCATGGCATCCACGGCTCGGCCACCCTTGGGGGTTTTCTTCCAGAAAGAAATGCCTGTTATAGCAGCACCAATGAGAGCAAGTACCAATACGGCATTCGGCACCATCGGGATGAGACTGTCGGCCATGCAGTTATCGGAGAAGTTGAACACGAACTGGGAAAGCCCGGGCAGTTCCATGTTTTGGCCTTCGAACATTTCCTTGAACTTAGGCACGATAACGAGCATAAGGAATACCAGAATGCCTACTGCAATGACCAAGATGATGGTGGGATACACCATGGCGGAGACAATTTTACTACGGAGTCGATTGGCCTTTTCTTCATATTCTGCCAAGCGCTTGAGTACCACTTCCAGTACACCGCCAATCTCACCGGCTTTCACCATGTTCACAAAGAGTTTGTTGAACATTTTCGGGTATGCAGAGAGTGCTTCGGAGAAGGTGGAGCCGCCTTGCACGGATTCTCCCAACGCCACAATTGTGGCACGCAGGTTGGGATTGGGTTCCTGCTTGCTAAGTACGTTGAGACTCTGAAGAAGAGGGAGCCCCGCGTCAATCAGCGTGGCAAGCTGGCGGGTAAACACCATCATCTCCTTCTGCTTTACAGCACCACCGGCTTTACCCTTGCTTTCTTTCTTCTTGCTGCCTTTGCCTTCTTTTTTGGATTTCTGCTTGGTGGCTGCGGGGGCAGCTTTATCGCTTTCGACACATTCGCGCACCAAAAGTCCTTGGGCACGCACCATTTCCATGGCTGCAATTTTGTTATCTGCCGTCACGAAGCCGGTCTTTTCAGCACCATTCTGATCCAGTGCAGTGTATTTAAAGTTTGGCATGGTTTGATTGTAAGTTGAGGAAAATTGTGGTTATGTTTAGAAAATACCAGATGTGTGGGATGCCGTCAAGTTATTAGGTGTACTTGAGTACTTCTTCGATGGTGGTATTGCCTTCAAAGATGTTTTGGATGCCGTCCTCGCGAAGCGTCGTCATGCCAAGCTCTATGGCTTTCTGCTTCAAAACGATGGAAGGTACGTTCTGCGTAATCAGCTCTTTGATGGGGTCGGTAACATTCAGCAACTCATGAATGCCTTTACGACCTTTGTAACCCGTATTGGCGCATTTATCGCAGCGCGCTCCGGTAAAGAACTGTTGCCCGCCCAAAAGTGCCGGGTTAATGCCAAGCTGGTTCAACAGTGTGTTGGACGGACGGTAGGGGGTTTTGCAGTATGGGCAAATTGTACGCACAAGACGCTGCCCCAGCACGCCCAAGAGCGTGGCTGCCAGCAAGAAGGGCTGCACCCCCATATCGATGAAACGAGTGACGGCTCCTGCGGCATCATTCGTGTGGAGGGTGGAAAGCACAAGGTGACCTGTCAGTGCTGCCTGAATGGCAATTTGCGCTGTATCGGTGTCACGAATTTCGCCCACAAGAATGCGGTCCGGGTCCTGACGAAGGAAGGCTCGAAGTACCCGGGGGAATGTGACGCCAATTGCCTCGTTAATGGGTACTTGTACGATGCCGTCAATGTCATATTCCACGGGGTCCTCTGCTGTAAGAAGTTTTGAATCCTCGGTGTTCACCTCACGGAGGGCTGCGTACAGCGTGGTGGTTTTGCCGGAACCCGTGGGACCGGTAACCACAAAGATACCATTAGGCTTGTTAACGGTATCGATGATGTACTCGTGCAGCTGCGGGGAAAGGTTGAGGTTGTCCAGATTCAGGCTGACACTGTTGCGATCCAGCACACGCATTACCACGGATTCACCGTACTGGGTGGGCAGGGAGTTAACACGCATATCCACTCCGGCATCACCCACTTTCATCACGATTCGTCCATCCTGAGGCACACGGCGCTCGGCAATGTTCATGCCGGCCATCACCTTTACACGAGAGATGACGGAATTAGCCAAATGTACGGGGGGAGGAGCCATCTCATACAAGGCACCATCTACTCGATAACGGATTTTAAATTCCTTCTCGAAGGGTTCCAAGTGAATATCGGAGGCCTTTTCCTTAATGGCTTGAAGGATAACCAAATTTACAAATTTAATCACCGGGGCGGCATTGGCTTCATCTGCTCCGTCCTGACTGCCTACGCTCATGCTGTCCAGCTCGTTGAGCAGGTCGTTCATGGCGGCTTCAGCACCGCCGTAGCATTCTGTGATGCGGGCTCGCACCTCGTAATCCGCTGCAACGTAGAGGTAAATATCCAAGCCGGTAGCCACGCGCAAATCGTCCACCGTTTGGGGGTTCAATGGGTCTTCAAGGCAAACGTACAGGCCTTCTCCTTCGCGATATTCGATGGGGAAGGCTCCGTGCAGGCGTGCTTGGGCGGCAGGGAGGCGGTCCAGCACGTCTTGTGGCGGTGTGAAGTCCACCAGAGAGATATATTGGGCACCCACTTCCGTGGCTATGACGTTCCAGAAATCCTCCGGAGCACCGATGATGCCGAAATCCATGAGGGTTTCCCACAATTCTTTACCGCTGTTAGAAATTTCGTCCGTGATGTCTCGAGCCACGGAACGATCCAGCATGCCGTTGTTAATGAAAACGTCGAGTGCTACTTCGTTGTTCATGTTTGTATAAGTCTTTCGTTTGCGGTTGGGGAAAATCAGCTGGCATCACCGGTGGTTACACGGATAACTTCATCCGCAGAGGTGAGACCTGCAAGAACCTTACGGATGCCGTCCTCGCGCAGGGTGCGCATACCGAGTTCCCGCGCTTTCTTGCGAAGTTGTGCAGAGGTGAGGTTGGAGTTGATAAGGCCACGCACATCGTCCGATACTTCAAAAATCTCGAAAATGCCCATACGACCTTTCATTCCTTTGCCGCGGCACTTATCGCACCCTCCAATGCGAGGAATCTTCACAGGGCGGGAAATATCAATACCCAAAGTGGAGGCTTGTTTAGGTGTCAGTTGTCCATCCTGCTTGCAGCTGCACAGGCAGCGGCACAGGCGCTGTGCCATGATGGCACGAACCGCGGAAGCAATCAGGAAACGATCCACTCCCATATCCGCCAGACGTGCTACGGAGGAGGGTGCATCGTTGGTGTGCAGGGTGGAAAGTACGAGGTGACCAGTCATGGCGGCTTGGATGGCGATACTTGCAGTCTCGCCATCACGAATTTCACCAATCATGATAATGTTTGGTGCCTGACGGAGCATGGCGCGCAAAGCTGCTGCGAATGTCATGCCGATTTCCGTGCGAATCATCACCTGATTGATGCCGGACATTTCGTATTCCACCGGGTCTTCTGCCGTGATGATTTTCTTGTCGGGGCGGTTCAGGTGGTTCAGGCAGGCATATAGCGTAGTGGTTTTACCGGAACCAGTAGGTCCGGTAACGAGAATGACACCATCGGGCAGAGTGACGAGACGATCAAACGTCGCTTCGTCGTCCGAAAGGAAGCCCAGCTGCGGCAGCCCCAAAGCAAGTGCGGATTTATCCAGAATACGCATCACCACAGATTCGCCGTGATTGGTCGGAACGGTGCTGACACGGAGGTCAATGTGGGAGCCGTCCCGCAGATCCATTTCGATACGACCATCCTGAGGTACGCGTTTTTCTGCAATACTCATGGAGGAGCTCATCACCTTGAGGCGTGCCACAATAGGACCGAGCAGTTTCTTCGGGTGGTTAGCAACCTCAATGAGGCGGCCGTCCACGCGGAAACGCAGGCGAACGCGGTCCTCCATAGGTTCGATGTGGATATCGGAGGCGCGCATGTTATGGGCATCGTTGAACATGCCATCCACCAGCTCAATGATGGGACCCTCGGTGTCTCCTTTAGCAAATTGCTTCTTCTCGGGGTAATACTTATCGAGGGCCTTGGTCAGACCCTGCTCGGAGGTGATGAAGAAGCTCACATCCCGCCCCAGAAACTGGGACAAGCTGTCCATCATTTCCATATCGAAGGGGTCTACAATGGCTACTTGCAGGGAGAAGCCATCGTCTCCGATGGGAATAAATTTGACGCGGCGGGCAAGCTCTCCGTTAACGGTAGCAAGGATGGAGGGGTCCACCTCAAAGGCACTCAAATCCACGTACTCCAAGCCGGAGTTTACAGCGGCCACCTGTGCAATATATTCGCCGGAAAGGTAATTGTTGTCGATAAGGTAAGAGATGGTGCTATCCAAGGGACCAATTTGCATGCTGACATCGTCCAGCGTGCCTTGGTCGATTGCGCCTGATTCTACCAGTAACTGCAGAAGAAAATTTTCGTTCGAGTACACGGAAGTAATGGATTGGGGTGGATATGAAAGAGGCGGAGAGAGAGTTTTCGCCCTTCGTGTAGTCTACACCAATCGTTCCGCCTCGTCAATCTTCCTGTTCAAAAAACGGATAATTTTTTAAGAAAAGTGTACTTTCTTCTTGCTGAAGGGTGGTGTGGCATGCTATAAGGACGAGAAATTCAGTCTAACAATCATGAAAAAAAGCATTTTCACCATGCTGGTTGTGTTTTGTTGTGCCGCTGCGGCATCTCCCGATGCGCAGATTTTGCTGCAATACCCCGAACAGGAGACTGAGGAAATTCTTCAGGAAAAAGAGGAATTAGGGCAAGAGGTGCAGCAAATAATAGCGGATTTGCAAGCGCAGCTCCGGCGGCTGCATTACCTCTTAAGCCAAATAACAAGTGAAGAAACGGCAGCCGCTTACACTAAGGAGGTTCAGGGCGCATTGCAAGGGCTTCGCGGTGTGGATTTGAGTATTTTTGAAAATGAGGATGAGGAAAGGATCGCGAGTGAATTTTCAACGGCTTTTACCTTATTGGAAGAGGAAGGTACGCGCTTGATGGAAAATGATTATTACGGGAATCAAGTGTTAAAAACCTTACTTGAGGAGGGGGACTCTCCGATATACACCATTGGGCATTAAACAAGGAAAGATGGAAGAGGAAATTTCTGTTTCATTGGCGGAGTTGCAAAAGCGCACAGCGGATGCTTGCGTGAATTATCTGCTGTCGCACCAGGGAGTAACCGGGGGCCCCGGGTTCACTCGCAGTACGGCTTGGCGTATCCTGCGCGGCTGTGAAGATTCGCAAGGAGAAGCTTACAGCATTGCCCGGCAGGTACTGGGTGGAAGGGTTGTAAACGAACAATTTTGCGAAGTGGATGGTCGGCGGTATAATGTACTTGCTGTTCAAATGCCGACTGTTGGAACCGTTCAGCTCTGGATAGATACAACGGCGTGTTGAATACGGCGTGGTGACACATTCCAAGATTGCTCCGGGTCGCGTTTTTTGCTAGGCTCTTTGCGTTATGGCTCACACGTCACTCACACCTGAACTTGTTTCCCACGCGATTGCTCTGGCGGCAGAGTTTGCTAAAAGCCAGAAGGTAATTGCCGCTAAAGCTCGCATCGGCCTTTTTTACCAGAATGCAGAAGCCACAGACCTCTTCCGCAAGGTAAGCGAATATGGGGAGGAATTACGCAACAAGCATATGGCAGGTATGCCTCCGGCGGAGGAGGAATTAAGCAAGTTCGACCAGCTTCGCGCGGCGGTGGTGGAGAATGAGTTGTGCAAAGGTTTCCTGGAGAGTCGCCAGATTTTGGACGATATGCTTTCAGTGGTTAATCAGTACCTGTGCTTGGCAATTGAAAAAGGCACGGCTCCTACGGATGAGGAAGTGGCAGAAAGCATGAACCAACAAATGAGCGCATGCTCCTGCGGGGGCGGCTGCCACGGCGATTGCGGCGATTGCAGCAACGATTCCTGCGAAAAGCACGAGTGCAAGTGCGGTAAGAGCGAGGATGAATGCTGTGGCGGGGGAGACCACGCCTGCCAATGTGGTAAGCATTAACCCCTATTTGACACCCGCCCATGCTTAACTTTTTGAAAAGCCGCCTGTTCTTCCTCTTGGTAGTACTGGTGCTTTCCGGGTACATGGCATGGGAGGGGTGTTATCGTTGGTACGGTCCTTTTGAGTTGCCGCTATGGAGCATAGGCGCGGCAGCTCTGTTGGCTGGCAGCTGCTGCGGTATGCAGCTTATGCGCCGTTTGAAGAAGCAGGTGCTTCCCACTCCTGCTTCCTTGTGGCTGCTTCTGTTGCTTTCCATTGTGGTGGATGGATCGTGTAACTTATATGCCTTTCAAACACCTTGGCAGTTGCATTTGTCGGTGTTAATGACGATGGCATGCTTTTGCCTCGTATGGGCGTTGCTGCGGGTGTGGTCCTTGTTGTTTTGGCTCACCTTTCTTCTGTTGGAGTTGATTCAGTACGGCGCCTTCCTTCAGTATGGTTCCCGCATTAACTCCTTAGTCGTGGCGGAAACTCTGGAGGCTTCGATGGAGGAAATCCTCATTTATCTTACACCGATGAATGGCTGCCTTCTTGTGGGTGGTATTCTTGCAAGCCTTGCATGCTGCTGGGTGCTATACCGCATCCTACGGAAGCAAAAGAGTCCGGCTTTGTTAAATGCGGCATGCCTGTTTGGCGGTCTTTCTCTCTTATTTGCTCTTTTGGTGCCGCCTAATCGGCAAGTGCAGGATTTTTACTGGCCTGCCGCGGAAATGCCTGTGCTTTGGGAATCCGTTTCTGAGGCACTCACCATCAATCAGGCCACAATTAACCAAGTGGAGAATTTACCATCACCCACGGAGCAGCCTTCCGAAATCCTTTCCCTAAAAGGAGGGGAAGGCGTGGTTCTTATTGTTCATGTGGGTGAAAGTATTCGAGCCGACCGAATGAGCATTAACGGATATGTCCGGAATACTACACCTTGGTTGAAAGAGCAGAAGAATCTCATCAATTTTCCGGTTTGTATCTCTTCCGCATGCGATACTTGCCAAGCTCAGATAGCCATTTTGACGGATGGTCGCCGCGATATTTACGAGAAAAACCCCGAATTAATGCCCAAGACAGGTTCCGTGCTGGACCTGTTCGAAGCTAATGGTTTTGATATCTATTCATTTTTTGGGCGGCGCTGTGCACAAAAGCTCAAGTATGACCGCGTTGTTCGAATTCTGACGCGCCGCTCGGTCAAACGCTACAATGCACCGGGCAGTCCATGGACGTCCGTGCCGCAGATGAAGGAGGTGCTGGAGGCTCAGGAGCAAGGGCAGAACCTCGTTTTCTTTATCAACAACGAAGGAAGCCACACTCCCTTCTACCATTACAATAGGGAGAATCCTCCTTTTGCACCGGCTTCTTCCGATTTCCATAATCCGGCGGCGCAGGCTAAGGAGGTAAATAATGCCTACGATAGCACTATCCACTATACGGATGAGTTCGTGCGCCGTGTAGCCGAGTTGCTTAAAGGACGCCCCTTCGTGTATGTCTATGTGAGCGACCACGGAGAATATCTGGGGCATGATGGTATCTGGGGGCGTGCCGGACTGGGGGAAAGCCACCTGAGTTATCACGCTACGGATGGCTGCAAGGTGGGTATGTTTGTTTTAGCCTCCCCGGAGTTTTACGAACTGCATCCGCACTTCGATGCTGCTTTGCAGCAAATGCGTGCAAATAGTACAAAAACAGTGGCTCACGAACATATTTTCCATACGCTTTTGGGGCTCTTCAAGCTGAAAACGCCGCATTACAATGCGGAGCTGGATTTAACGCAGCCGCAGGTACAGCCATATACCGGCTCCATGCCTTAATCAATATACAATATGCTCGAGAGCATTCTGATGTTTGCCCTGCTTGGGCTTGGCTTTGTGGCCGGAGGGTGGTTTTTTACGCAGCGCCTCCAGAAACGTTTCCATGGGGAAAAAGAGGACATGCAAGCTCGTCTCAATGAGGCGGAGCAGCAGCGCGAGCTTTTGGCTCAACAGAAGGATTTCCTCCTGCAACAGCACAAGCGGGAATTAGACCTTCTGCGCCAAACGGCAGAGAAAGAAGAAAACCGCTGGGAAGAACGCATGAAGCAGCAGGAGGAACGCTTTGCAAGCCTCTCCCGGAAGGTGCTGGAAACGAATACCAACAAGCTCAAGGAAGATAATGCGGAACAAATGTCGGCTGTTCTTGCTCCTCTGAAAATACAGTTAGAGCAGCTTGGTAAAGCCGTACACGATACAAATACCAATGGTGCCAGCCATAAGGCTTCTCTGGAAACGGCCATTAAATCCATGATGGCTAAGGCAGAGGCTCTTGGTCGAGATGCCCAAAATCTGGCATTGGCTCTCAAAGGTGACTCTAAAAAACAAGGGGATTGGGGTGAGATGGTGCTGGAACGCATGCTGGAGGAATCCGGTCTCCGTAAAAACGAGGAGTATTTCATCCAAGAGGTTCATAAAACAGAGGAAGGGAAAAACCTTCGTCCGGATGTGGTGATTCGCTTCCCGGAGGAGCGCTGCGTGGTGGTGGATTCTAAAGTGTCGCTCACCGCATATGCAAATTATATGGCCGCCGAGGAGGAGGAGACCCGCCAAGCTGCTTTGCGGGCACATGTGGCCTCGGTTCGTTCCCATATCGGAGAGTTACATGCTAAGGACTATCAGCATGTGGTGAAGGATACCATCAGTTATGTGCTGATGTTTATTCCCAATGAAGCATCGTATATTGCAGCGGTGCAGGCAGAACCGTCTCTTCCCTTGGAAGCATACCAAAAGGGCATACTCATTATTAGCCCGAGTAATTTATTGATGGCTTTGCAACTAGCCTATAATCTGTGGCAAAAGGAACGACAGGTGCGTAATGTGGAGGCAATTTACGACCGCGCGTGTAAAATGTATGAGAAAATGGTAGGCTTCCAGAAAAGTTTTCTCTCCGTTGGGGCGGAGTTGAAACAGGCTCAGGAGCGTTATGACCAAGCACTTGGTCAGCTGAGCAAGGGGCGGGGTAATGTGCTGCACCAAATGGAGGACCTTCGCCAAATGGGCATCAATACCTCTAAACGCCTTGAATTGGAGGATTGATTTACTTGCCCCGGCCTATACGCTGCATGCGCCATGCTGCCACAAGAATGGGCATTAAGCCCATGATGAAGAGGTAAACCGCATTGCGCGTAATGGTGGGGATGGAGTTTTCATCCGTTTCCTGGTCAATGCCGGAGAATGGGCGTGCCTGTCTGGGAGCCAGATAGAAGCCTCTATGCTCGTTTTGGCGGCGATCCTTGCGAGCGGTTTTAACACCTTCCCGGATTTCACTCAACTTCCGGTTGGAGAAAAAGAACTCCATAGGCTGGTCTTGCTCTGTGTTCTCCCGCTCAGAAAGCATCGTAAGAATACTTTCAAGGTAATCCTCGTTATGTTCCAATGCGGCTTTTCGCACGCGGCGTAACATGCGGCGGGCTTCATCCGGAGTGGTTACTGTGGCATTAAAAACGAGGGCGGCGCGCTGGATGAAGCGTAGTTCTTCCTCTGAGCCGTTTTCTTTGTATTGCTCGCGTAATTGGTTGACTCGGTTCGTTTCCCTATCCCAAAGGTTTTGAGAAGACTGCACGACGAATAACATCTCGAAGGCATAACGAAGGGGGCAAAACTCCGCAATGAGTGGTACCGGCTTACTGCTGATTTCGTGTGTCACCTCATCTTGGTAGGCTACACGGTGGCGCATATTGGAGAGTCTGTAATCCACGGCTGCGGGAATGATGCCATCCGGTATCCGTGGGCTGAATTCATTCATTTCCTCAAAACGAATAAGGGCTCCTGCCAGCAAGATTTGGGGAACCAGAAGAAGCGGCACGATATTGAGCGCCGTTCGTTCTGAGCGGACGAAGGCCGATACCATAAGAGAAAGAGAAATACCCACGAAGGCTGTGAGCAACATCACCAAAAAGTGAGGCCAGAACATGAAGTGAATTTCCAGAATCGCGTTGCCCACCAATAGGTATAGGGCACACTGCAATCCGGCAATTCCCGTTAGAACAATTGTTTTGGCCAAAAGATACCCACCGGTAAAGAGCTTGTAGTTACTTTCCCGCCGCAGAAGGGGTCTATCCCGAAGTATCTCGCAGGCGGCATCCGTCAGGCCAAAAAACATGGCCAACACGAGCGATAGAAAGAGATACTCATTGATATGAAGAGATTTATAGTAAGTGTACGGCACATCGCGAGCCACGCGGAGTGTGCCGGCTATCAAAGCGGCCAATACAGGTCCTTCCAGTAGCACAGCGTACAAGCCCATGCGGCTTCGCACTCGGGAAAGGAAGGTGCGAGCCATCCATAAACGGAAAAGCCTCCACAATTCCATCGGGGTGCGGGGGGGCAGCTCCGGTATGTCTTTTTCTTGGATATTGAATCCCGGTTGGGTGGATTTTGCTTCTTGTTCTTTCTTTCTGTTGGTAAAGTTGTATTTCTCGAATCGTTCCTGCCAAAGTCTTGGATTAGTTGTTTGGGTATCGCCAATGCGGCGGAAGGGGGCTTCCAGTACCTCAAACACATAATCGGCGCCTCCGGCAGCAATGGTTTCCCGGGGGACGCGCAAGCGCATTTCCCGCGCTGCATTCCGGAAGTATTCCGACATTTCCTGAGGCGTCCCCCAGAATGCCATTTGGCCGTGGGCATCAAGTACCATTACTTTCTTAAAGCGGTTAAGCAGCACTTGCGCCGGGCGGTGCAGGGTGCAGAGTAATATGCGGCTCTTGGAAATCTCTTCCAATGTGTCAATCACATGCTCCGAATCCATGGAGGATAAGCCACTAATCGGCTCATCTATCAGGAAGACCTCTGCTGTGCCGGTGAGGTCCAAGCCCAGGTTGAGGCGCGTACGCTCACCATCGGAAAGGGTGCGTTCTCCTGCCCGCCCTACGTTTCTGGAAGCCAAGTGCCCGATGCCTACGAAATTCAGTACCGTTTGCACCCGTCGTTCTCGGTCTGCGTGGCTCAGGCGCGGTCTGCGGGTGATGGATGCCTGATAGATGTGTTCGCTCACGGTCATTGCCTCATCGAGGATGTCCTCCCTTGGGATGAATGCGATGTGGCGTCGCAGGCTCTCGGATTCGGGCGTGAGCCGCTCGTTATTGTACATGATTGTGCCAAACGTGGGGCGCATATGCCCGGCAAGCATGGCCAGCAGAGAGCTTTTCCCGGAGCCGCTAGGCCCAAGAATACAGGCCATTTCTCCGCGTTTGAGCGCAAAGTCGATATTGTTCACCACTCGCCCGGCACGCACGAAATCTCGCGTAAGTCCGCGCACGACAAGGGATGTTACTGTGGAGGATTCTTCCTCCAACACGCCGGAGGAAAGGCGGCAGCGCAGGAACTGTTCCGGGCTAAGAGCTATCAATGCACCATCATGCAGGTTGGTATCCCCCCTTACAGGCACGCCATCCACACTCAAATCAGATGCATCTCCTTCCAGCACGCGAAGCAGACCCGTATTGGATGCACGAGAGAAGGAAACTTCCAAAACCGCGCCCGGCGCAAGACCGGGGGTAAGTTTCAGTACTCCCGGCCTATTCATGTATGGCAAGTTTGTTACGAGGATTTTACGGTTTGCCGGATCGAGCTGGAAGCTGCTGCCGGCAGTAGCATTATCCGCCAAGTCCGCAAAGAGGAATGGCCCGGCTTCTTGCACGGAAAAGGGGGTATAATAGCCGGTGCAGACAGATACGCCGTTTTGCAGAGGGACACCATCCAGCTCCAGCCCGGCATCGGAGCGGAGGATTTCCAATTCGGCATGAACCCCCAGCTTGACGCGTGCTATACTGTTTATGGAGCGTTGGCGAGTCAGGGTGATGCGGTCGCCATCCAGCTGGAGGTGGTTCACCAGTTTAGCCCCTGTGTATCGGGCTTGGAGTAGGGAAAGTAAGGTTTTATGGTGGAAGAAGCAGGTTTCCAGTTTAATGCTTTGCCCCGGGGAAAGAGGGAGAATGCCCCCCTTGTGCAAATCGATACCACGAACCTGCAAAGGGATATCGGAATCGTTGATGACCAGCAGAATGTTTACGCAGCGTAAAATGCGGAAACCGGTGTGCCGTTCTGCTGAAGGAAGCAAAATGTTTTCTGCCCCCAGTCGATGAGAAAATGAGAGGCTTTCTATGGGGCGAATAGCATGAGCCCCGGGGGTGCGTACCAAATCCTCGATGATGGTGGCCATTCCCGGCAGGTTCAAGCCATAGGTTACATCCTCAAAAAGCGTGGGATTTGTTAAATCCCCGCCTACGCGGTGCAACAGGGCAAAAACCTCCAAAGCCAGGGAAATGCGTTCCTCCTCCGTGCGTCGGGCTGCTGCCAGTGTGAGTGTGGCGGGCAGGGGATATTGTGCTTCGTACGCCATCTGGAAGCGTTCCGCCAGCCATATATGCTCCACATTGGGGAATTCATGGCGCAAGATATCCATGGCGGTATCGAGCTTGTCAATATCAAGCCCCTCCACTTGCACCATGATGGAGGCAAAAAGGTTTACAATGGTGAGAGCATGTTCTCGCCTCGATTCTTCCTTGGCTGTAATGCGCTGCGGCGTAAAGGGAATTAACACCACAAGGGCACTACGCCAGCGGAGAATACGGCGGCGCAGCCCACGAAGAAAGGAATTCACGAGGCGCTGAATCCGAGGGCGTTTCATGAGGGCGTTTGAGCAATTTTACCTGCTCCGGGGCAGCGTTCTTCCCATCCCGGGAAGTTCCATTTGTAGGGAAAGTCTCTGCATTGGCGCGGTTTAACCGATTGGATGCGGCAAGTGTTGTCCTTTTCCAACATGATACATGCTCCATCCGGAGCATCAATGAGGGAAAGACCCCGCCGATTACGCTGTAAATGGCACCATTTGTTGATGAAATCCGTTTCCTCCATTTGCAGATAAGCAGCAATAGCACTTATATCTTCATCCGTAAGGCAAACGTCCCCCTCCCAGCGGCAGCAGGCACCACAGCGCTGGCAAGAATGCACGATTTTCTCTGGTTCTTGGCTTTCGGACATCGCTTTAGTGAGGAATTTCCCAAGGTTTACGCACAGCTTTAGTAATATGGGGCGGACGAACGTAAATCGGTTCTGCCGGACGCTCTAATGCCTTCTGCTGTTCTGCCGCCGACATCTGCAACCACGTTTCCACCAATCCGGATGCTGTGGGTACAAGGGATTCCTGAGCCGGCGGCAATAAACCTTTCTCAGTAAGAGTGGAGGATGTTTCCACGGAATAGAGCAGGGTACCATTTTGCTGTTCTTTAAGGATTTCCGGAGTGGAAAGAACAGAAATCTCTCCGGTCGGGCGGCGCAGTGTCCACCCCCCTCTTCGAGCATCGGAAATAATGCAAGCCTGTCTCGCCCCTACCAGCTGAGCCCAGGAATCAATGGCCACAAGGCGAGCGCCTGTCACAGCACTAATGCCCACTCCCGCAGCCAAGGCTACACGAACGCCGCCATAACTGCCGGGACCGGCCCCCACAAGAATGTAATGAAGAGAGTCTCCCTCTAATGCTTCTAATGCCTTCTCCAAAGCAGGGAATAAATGAGCATCGTGATTTCGCTCTGCTTGCCAGGATGCAAGGTACGAAAGGTTCCCCCGGCGATTAAGACACAGGGAGGCTTGGGAGACGGATGTTTCTATGGCGAGGATATTCATGCCAAAGTAAGTTGTGCGGTGGTCCACTTTCCCCGGGAAACGACTTTAACACGGCGCAATCCGGCAGCTTCGGCGGCTTGCAGAGTCTCCTCGGCCTGAGAGTTCAGAATCCCGGAAACGATGAGGATACCATCGCGTTTCATGGCTGTAATTAAGCGGGGAAACGCCTTTTGCAGCACCGTGGAAAAGAGGTTGGCCAGCACCACATCTGCCTTTTGGTCTGCGCGAGGAGCCCATTCAAACACATCCGCTTGGAAGAGGTCCAGTCCTTCCGCTCCGCCGTTGCGCTCAATGTTCCTGGCGGCAACTTCTACCGCCACCGGGTCGAAGTCGAAACTAAGAGCAGAACGTGCGCCCAAACGCAGTCCGGCCAAGGCAAGCACTCCTGTGCCGCAGCCTACATCCGTAAGAGTCCAAGGTGTTTTCAGGGTGCGTACATAATCACACAGCATACGCAGGCAGGTAGCAGTTGTGGCATGATTCCCCGTGCCGAATGCACGTTCTGCCGGGAAACAGAGAATAATGCGAGCGGGATACTTTTTCTGCAATTCCTGCAGCACCTGCGGATTGGAGGATGCGGAAATGACAATTCTATCCCGAATCATGAGGGGCGCTGTATTTTCCGGGGCTGTGGCGGCCACCCAATCCGTGGTGTGAAGCTCCTCCACCTGCCCACCAAAGCATGCATACAGCGCAAGAGCTTCTTCCTGCGTTTCGGTGTACACATCCACAGAAAGACGCCCTGCATGGAATCCCCCGGAAATTACGGCTCCGGGATGGTTGCCTACCTTTTCCTGCCACTCCGCCTCTTTTTCTGCGGAGATGTTTTTATGCCATTGCCACATGACCTACTTACCTACGATTACGTGTTTTGTTTGATTTGCGACGATTTTTTTTAGATTTTTCCGTATCGGAATCTGCTTCTTCTTTTTGGGGCGGATAGAATTTCAATTCTGCCACACTGCACCCCTTGCCTTCCAAAGCACGAGTTGCAGTCAAACGAGCAAAACGAGCCTGCTGAGGAGTAATGGCAACCTCCAATTCCACGGGGTTTGCTCGGAGGTTCGAGAACTCTCCTTCTGCCACATTCTTCCATTGCTTACCATCGTTACTCAGTTCCAGCAGATAACGATCCGTCATATCCTGCACCTTGCCATCCTGCCGAGGCAAATAGGAGAAAGAGGCAATTTCCCGTTTGCTTCCTAAATCAAGCTCAATAGTAGCCGGACGTGTGGCACTGTGCCAGAAGGTATCGGGATTGTCATCGCATGCGGCGGCGGCATCCCCCTTAGCTTGGCGGGGATATCCCACATTCAACGTGCCGACAGGGCCGGAATTGCCTGTTCTGTTGTTGATGTAACAGGCTTTAATTTGCCCCGGTCCTTGGAAGCTGATAGTACTCCCTTCCTTGTAGACGGGAGAAGAATTCCTTGGTGTGCTGCCATCCAGCGTGTAGTACGTTGTGCAGTCCGCATGCGTTTCCAAGGTGTATTGCCCATTGCCTTGAGCCCGAATTGCCGGTTTGGGGAGAATCTCCGGCATGCGGAGTAGCGATAATTCGCTTATGCAGGGGCAAGCCTTTGCACGCACTATATTCAGGCGAATTTTCCGGGTGGTAACCGGCTCATTGAGCCAGCGCATTACCTGATGCCCAATGGTATGCCCTTTGCCGCCACGCACGGCGTCCAGCCCTCGTTCCTTTTCTCCGGGCTTGCCGGCTTCAACAATGGTTTTCCACTCACCATCTAGCCAAGCATCCACACTGAAGGATTCCACGCGCTGGCCAAGGCGTATTTGTTCACGCAATCGGATGACATCAAAGGTGGTTTCCCGTTCCAATCTGATTTCGACACTGCCGGAAGTCGTACCATCATTGGGGCACCAGTAACTTTCGATATTACCATCCGTTAATTTAGCGGCGTTAAAACGCTTATCTTTTCCGCGGACTTCGGAAGCTTTAGCAGCAGCACCCAGTGCGTAATCCTTAGAAAGTAATTCTCTGCGAGCTGCACCAAATGCAAGCAAAGAGTCCACATCCGCTTGATCGAGCCGTCCATTTCGATCCGGAGCTAAATTGAGGATGAGGTTAGCGCCAAGTCCCACACTGGAAAGGTACACCTTCATCAGGGTTTGCGGGTCCTTAACGGCATTTTTCTGTCCCGGGTGCCAAAACCATCCACGGTGGTTAATAGGGGTATCTCCTTCCAGAGAAATCCATTTGTTGTTTTGAATGTTCCAGAGGGGATAGGATACAAAGCCTTTCTCGGAGCCACCCCATACGGCATCCCCACGGCCGGAAGCTCCCCAAATAATGCAATCCGGTTGTAATCTGCGGATGCGGCGGACTACCTCTGCGTAGTCATAGTACTTATCAGCTTCGCCAATGTTTCTGTTTTCCTTGGCTCCGCCATAGTAGCCATCCCCGCCCATGGCTCCATCGAACCAAATCTCAAAGATATCTCCGTATTGGGTCAGGAGTTCCTCTATTTGTTTGTAATACACCCTCAGGTATCCGGGGCGTCCGTATTCCGCACAGTTGCGATCCCAAGGGGAAAGGTAGGTGCCGAACTTTATACCGCTGGCTTTACACGCATTTGCGAATTCGCGCACCACATCTCCTTTACCGTTCTTCCAAGCCGCTTTCCGAATGTTGTGTTCTGTGCTTTTGGTGGGCCATGCACACCAGCCATCATGATGTTTGGCTGTGTAAATCATCCCGGACATGCCGGCTTCCTTAAATACGGAAGTGATTTTTTTTGCATCGAAAGCTACCGGGTTAAATTGTGCAGGGCTTTCATCGCCGTAGCCCCATTCTCGGTTGGTGTATGTATTTAGGCCAAAGTGAACAAAGGCATACCATTCCATTCTGAGCCAATCTACCTGTTGTGAGGTAGGGGTAGGTCCGTAGACCGGGGGCGGTGAGGCTGCTCCGGCGAAGCTGGCAAGTGCACCTAAGGTGCAGAGGGTCGTCGCAAACAGTTTCATTGTGGTATATGTTCTTTTTGGGTTAGATATCGAGAAGGTCTCCTGCTAAGCTTTGGGCTCTTTCAAAAGGCAGAATGAACAGTTGATTAGTCTCCCTTACTCGGCCGTAAAAGAAGGGCTTATCTGAATCCATAGCCGCCGGGGCAATCTCTATGGTTCGGATTTCTTTGATGGTTTTCCTCTCAGCCGTGGCCAAATTGCGGAAAAGTGCAGCATCCTCGGAATCTTCCAGTAGCATGGATTGCCCGGAATCCTCCATTACCGTAGTATGATGGTTAACGTCATCCTGCTGTTCAATGACCGCGCTTTCCGCATCGGAATAATCGGTTTGTTCCAGCTCTAAAGAGACAGCGAAAGCCGGATTTTGCAAGGCAAGCAAAGCATCGGAATCCCCGGCATCAAGCCACTGTGATACTTTGAGCTTCTGGAGGCTACGTACATAATACTCCGCTCTATGCGGATTGATACGAGGCGTTACATCCTCTCCTCCGAGTGTTCCTGTCCAGCTTTCTCCTCTGTAATCATAATCCAGCACCAGAGGTGCCTGCTGGAAATGGAAACAGATGCGGCGCACCGCAGAAATGGGGAAGGAGAGCAGGGTGCGCTCTTTCCATTTTTCAGCTCTCAGAGAGAGCAGTTTAGTGAATTTTGTGCTAAGCCTGCAGATGGAATTTCCCCCGGCTTCCATGCCAAACCATGCGCGCTTGCCGGTTTGCGGATGCGCTGTATAACGCAGTAGGAAGGTGTGTGGCATTCTATCCTTCACTAAGGGGAGGTCTTCTCCAAATAAGGTAGCACGTACCATGCATGGTTTGGGGAGAATAGAAAGCACATAGTCCGGCGTATTCAAGCCAAATTGTTTCATTTGGTCTTCCATGGTTGCCCCGGGGGCAGCATCGGCCACAATTTCAAGTACGGGAATGTTGCTTAGTCCCTTGAGGAAACTCTGCACAATAGAATCCTCCGCTTTGGTATATCGATGTCCGGGCGTTGCAAACATCCAAGTGTCAGGTACTTGGCTCTCCTTGTCGCCGGGAATGAGCATAAGGCGGACGGCTGCATTTCTGTCATATGTTGCACGCAGGGAAACCCGGGCAATATCTTTTGCATCCAACTCGGTAAACTGCATGGAACGCAGAGCGGAAACGGTCAACGGCAGTTCATTGGTGTAAACGTGCTGATTACTGATTCGCACCTGAGCCATGGCCTTATCGGGGAGGACAGGTAGCTCGCAGATGGCGTTAATCAAGCGGGCATAGCTGCCTTTTCTGCTAATACGGCGATCCGCTTGCAAGATAAAATACACAGGACGGTTCGATACCGTCGCATAACAATACACCTGCTCATCCCCCGGTGTTGTATATTGCTCGTATATGTTGAGCTGTATCGGGGTGTCTCCCCAGCTTCCTTTTAGCGAGATTTGGTGCAGGGGCTGTTCCGATAGGGGGGTACTTGGCGCATCTTCTACCCGAACGGCTTTAAGATTAACAAGACTTTGTACCAGTTTAGAAACGTTGTCCTCATCAGCACTGGTAATAATGGGGGCTGTAATGTTCCATTTAGCCTCCGCACTCAGGCGATTTAGTTCGACGGATTCTGTGCCTTGTGTTTTAATGGAGATACTTAAAAGCTGTTCCGGGTTAATTTGCAAGGGATTGGAATCGCGCAAAGCCTCTAGCCCATCTTTGAATAAATCCAGAATGTTGCCGCTTACCACATGAATGCGTTTATCTCTGCCATAAAAATTGGTACGCAGGTAAGTTGTGGGCAACAGGGTTTCACCATCGCCGGCATCGTCCAGCCAAGGGGAGGTGCTGCCCAAAGTATAGCGAGCAATCGTGGTCATTCTATCCTCATCCACTCGTGTTTTGAGGGTAATGCGGTGGGGTGCCGTTTCCACCCCAAACTCACGCATGTTGCTGCGGGTTAATTTATTGAGCGGCAGAGTATCCACCAGTCGAGCTTTGGCTGTAAAGGCTAAAATGGCTTGCGCTACACCGGGGGAAAGTCTGTCTCGGAAAGGTTTGATAATCCACCAATTGCCTTGTTCATCGCGTTCGCATTCGATAGTATCGTGCATGTCTTCGATTCGCATCCAACACACCTCTCCCAATCGAGAGGTGTTTTCCTGCGAGAAGAGGGGCATGCCGGGCTCAAAACGATACCATCCCGTGATGCGAGCCAAATTCCCATCGACTGTCAGGAATACCGCCAGCGTAACGCTGATGATACTCAGAACAACAAGAAAGATGGTGTTAAAGATTCTCATATAGGAAGTTTAATGGCGGCGAGTGTTCCAAATAATGAGAGCCACAAGGAGTGCCAACAGGGGCATCACAATGAGGGTAAGATGTTCCAAGGCACTGCGTGTATGGCGATTGAGGTCAATCCTCATCGTTAAGTCCTGATTGGCACTTTTGCCACCGTATTCAGGACGGCTGCACATCCACGCCCACAGCGTGTGCATGTAATCCCTTTGTTCTGTTTTAGCATTTTCCTTGGAAAGCATATCCACATTTCCCAGAACAACCATGGTGGAAAGATTGTTCGGATCTTTGGGATTTCCTCGTGTCACAGCTGCCTCCAAACACAGCGGGCCCAAGCGGTCCTCCTTGTCATTGTAAGCGGGGTCCAATCCTTGCCGTGTTTCTCCGTAATAAGCAGCTGTGGTCATGAGCAAAGGATAACTGCTCAGCTTGCGCATGGCAGCTTCGTTTTCGTCCCCATGTTCCAGAGTGAGGGACATACACTGGCCCTCTACCTGAGTGGTGCCGTTCCAGAAAGCCTTTGTGCAATTCAGGCTCTTGGGGAACACTGCGGTGATGTCGTAATATGCTCGCTTGCGGTCTCGCAAAAGTACTCGGTCGGCATTGGGACGGATGCCCTGTTCTCTGAGGAATCGGTACAAGCGCGGCAGCTTTTCTGCTGTGGGGTTCAATGCTACAAAGATGGCGTTTCGCCCCTCTCTTTCCCAAAATTCACGTACCACATCCATTTCTTTTTCCGAGAAGTCCGTGTTGGGGGAAATAATGATGAGCCCTTCCGCATTATCCGGCAGGCGCTCCGCATTGGCTATCTCCACCCACGAAAGCTGGATATTCAAGGAATTGGTAATGGTGCCTATGGATTCAAGCAAGGTTTGGTCATCCCGAGATACGCCGCCTTTACCTTCTACCACGTACATATGGCGCATCTTGCCTTCCACGGCTTCCGTAATGGCAGAGCAGACGACCTCATCCATCATCAGGGCCACAGCTCGGCGGCTTTCATCCGGCAGCGTCTCATATTTCACGAAGGCTGTTCCGGGGCGCACGCGTACATGATGCCGGTCACTAAGGCGTTCCTCGAAGGTTCTGAGGGCTATGGTGGGGTCTTTTCTGGCATCCACAATGCAGAGATTTTGGTTGAATTCCACACCATAGATTTGAGCAATCTCGCGGGCTCGGTTCGGCTGGCGAATGGGGTCAAAACACTCCACTTCAATTTTACCATTGCCGTAGCGCTTATATTCCTCCAGGAGCGAATACATGCGCGCATAATTGGGAGTGGAGCGCTTGAAGGCAAAAATGATACGGACCGGCGTATCGCGTTTCTGAATACGCTCACTCGTCAGCACATTGACGGAGCGTTCAGAAATGGTATATTTCATATCCTCCGTCAAATCGTGGCGAGCATACTCGTGACATCCGATATAGTTGCAGGCAATAACAATGATGCCCAATAAAACCAGATTTAGCCAAGCAAGGGGATTGTACTTTACCTTACGCGCCTCGGGGTGTTTTCCTGTGTCGTTCTTACTCATACAGAGAAAAATAATAAAGTCAAAGAGAAGGGGGATTGTTTAACGGTGCCAGCGGCGGTAATCCACCACGCGTTTGGTGAGAGCCAGTGTGAAAATGGCTAAGGAAAGATACAACACCAAGGGGCGTGTGTCCACCAAGCCTCGGGAGAAGGCACTTATTTGCTCCGTGCAGGAGAGGTAATGGAATACCGGGGCCGCCGGGAATTCCCCCCACAGTTCAGTTACGCGACCAATGAAATAGTACATAATCATCAGACATGTGCACACAATACCTGCAATGATTTGACTACGAGTTAATGAGGAGCAAAATAATCCGAGAGCAATAAAGAAAGAACCGGATATCGTCAAAATGCTAATGGGTCCATACCAATCAGCCGGAGTGTATTCGATGCGTCCTTCCGGTATGATGCCGTAACGAGTTTCTGTGTAAAGGTTGCCTAACTCGCTCATCCACGGATACAGCAGCATGGGCAGCCAAAGGACTACGTAAAAGAGCAGGGCGGCAAAGTATTTCCCCAGAACAATTTGTGTGGTGGTTACGGGTGCCGTCAGTAGTCCTTCCAATGTTCCTTGGCGTTCTTCATCCGCAAAGGTTCGCATGGTGATGAGCGGGAAAATAAAAATGAAATAGAACCAAAAATGCACGTTGTTAAGCATATAGAACATAACGCTTTCGCCGGAGGCTTGGCTCATGGTTTGGATTACTGCTTGCAGCCAGAAGCCTTGCAGTGCCATTGTGCAGGCCAGAATAACCCACCCAAAGGGCGTGCCTAAATAGCTTTTGAGTTCTTTCCCGAAAATAGTGCGTGTGGTATATAACCAGCTGCGGGTTCGTTTAATGGTGTCGGTCTTAGACATGGGGAGAATATGATAGGATTAATCGCGGCGGGTCATTTCCACGAAAACGTTTTCAAGATTGGGAATGTGTCGATAGATGTGGCGCATGGGTAACCCATGCGCGGCAATGATGGCTGCCGCTTTTTCCCGCGTATCGGTGCCGGGTTCTGCACGCACTAAAATGCGGTTCCAGCCACCGGGTAGGGGGTCTTCTATAATGACTTTCTTTACAGGTTCAAAGGCTTCTAACTCCTTAATCACCTCTGTCGGATCTCCCTTAAACTCAATGGATACTCGTCCTGCAGCGCGGAGGTCTCGCGTAAGATTACTCGGTGTATCCGATGCTTTAATGATGCCTTGGTCGATGATAATTACCTTATTGCAAATCATTTCCACCTCGCTCAGAATGTGTGTGGAAAGGATGACGGTATGTTCTTCCGCCAAGGAGCGAATGAGTTCGCGGATTTGCCGTATCTGGTTGGGGTCTAATCCATTTGTGGGTTCATCCAATATAAGCAAATCCGGGTTGCCAAGCAGAGCGTCCGCCAGTCCGGTTCTTTGCCGATATCCTTTTGATAAAGTGCTGATGAGATTCTTCCGCTTTGCCTCAAGACCACAACGCTCAATGGCTAAGCCAATCTGTTTCCTCACGGAAGAACCGCATATTCCTTTAAGACGAGCCCGGTACTCTAAATACTCGTATACTCGCATCTCCTCGTACAACGGTACATTCTCCGGCATGTAGCCCAGATGTCTGCGGGCTTCCAACGGATGGTCGATGATATCGTACCCGGCGATGCTTGCTGTGCCGGCACTAGGTGGTAAATATCCCGTCAGCATCTTCATCGTTGTTGTCTTACCGGCTCCGTTTGGTCCAAGAAATCCAACGATTTCTCCTTTCTCAATCGAAAATGTGGCATCTTTCACAGCCGTAAATCGGCCAAACACTTTGTGAAGATGCTGTGCGGTCACCATACTCATATGCGAGCGTAATTCTAGCAGAATAATCTGATTTTTCAAGTTGAATCTGCGGGACTGGCACATAGCACCTGATATCCGGCGTAAAAATTAGGCATTACATATATTATGCGCAGTTGTAAATCTGCCTGCTTTTTCGTGTCCACTGCGGTGAGCTTGACGATGAAACGGAGCTATGGTAAGATTTGCTGCACGAAAAAAAGTATGGCAGACACCCTCTACACACGCATGGCAGATGCCCCGGTCAGCAGTTACGATTTATCTCTGCGACCACCGGCCTTTAGTGAATTTTGCGGTCAGGAGAAAGTTAAAGAGCGTTTGATGCTGATGGTTCAGGCCGCCAAGCTGCGAGGAGACGTGCTGGACCATGTGTTACTGAGTGGTCCTCCCGGTTTGGGAAAGACAACCTTGGCCAACATTATAGCGAATGCTGTCGGGCATCGTTTGCACACCACATCCGGTCCCCAGATAGAAAAAGCCGGAGATTTAGCCGGGATTCTGACGAATGTAGAACGAGGAGACGTCCTATTTATCGATGAGATTCATCGTTTACACCCGGCCATAGAAGAATACCTGTATCCGGCTATGGAGGATTTTCGGCTGGATATCATCATCGATCAAGGCCCCAGTGCGCGCTCCATTCAGCTGAATCTGCCGAAATTCACCCTTGTAGGGGCAACCACGCGAGCCGGAATGCTCACCGGCCCCCTGCGCTCTCGCTTTGGCTTGGTGAATCGGCTGGATTACTACACAGCAGAGGAACTGTGCCGCATATTGCATCGTTCTGCCGGATTGCTGGACATTCAGCTCTCTCAGGCCGGAGCGTTGGCCATAGCGCGCCGCTCCCGCGGGACACCACGCGTAGCAAATGCCCTGCTCCGTTGGGTTCGGGATTACGCGCAAGTAAAGGCCGACGGACACATTACGGACAGTGTGGCGCAAGCAGCGCTGGGAATGATAGATATTGACGATGATGGCTTAGATGAAATGGATAAGCGTCTGCTGGAAACAATCATCTATAAATTCGGAGGCGGCCCGGTAGGTCTATCCTCTCTGGCTGTAGCCGTAGGGGAGGATGAATCGACCATTGAGGACGTACACGAGCCTTTTCTCATCATGCAAGGCTATGTGAAGCGCACTCCCCGCGGGCGTGAGGCTATGCCGGCAGCTTACCGTAAATTGGGTGCAACACTTCCCGGCGGGCAAACGGAATTGGGTTTGTAATATTTCATTCAATATGTTGCATTTCAACAAATTATTGCTCATTTTAAGCGCTCCCCTGCTCCTTTTATCCTGTGCACAGCAACGTATGCGTGCCATTGTTGCAGAGTCTCGTACGGTAGTATTGGATATAGGCCATTATTACCACCCGGAGCGCGGTGGGCAAGGAGCCAGAACCCCAGATTCCCGCTATGGAAAAATAGAAGAATGTGAATTTTGGTATCAGTATACCAAATATACAAAAAAGGTTATAGAGGATGCAGGCTATCAATGTATTGTCTGCAATCGGGGAAGTGAGCCTTCACATAAGAAATTAGCTGCCGCGTCCAGAGAAACGGGAGTATTCCATGTGAACACTCCGGAGCCTAACGCCATTTATCGCTCGGCGCAGCACCCACACCGCATGGCTGTGGGCATGCTTAGCACCAACTTTGCTTTGGAACAGAACCCTGCCGCAGTAGTATATCTCCACCATAATAGCCACAGTGACGATTGGCAGGTATACAACAAAGGAGGAATATACTGCAACGAGGTGGGCGGACCTTTGGGCTTTGCTGTGGCAAATGTAATTAACCAAGAGGTTTACGAAAAATTCCTACCCAATAACGGAGTGCCTTGCGAAGTGATACTGCGCACCGATGGTCGCAGAGGCGGTGGCGATTGGCTCAACGCCTGCAACGAATCCTATGTGCCTGCCATCATCACTGAGGCAACATTCCTTTCTAATCCGGAGCATGCACGCAGCCTTTCTCGCAAGGAAAATGCCATACGTTACGCCGAAGCCGTAGGCCGGGGCGTTGTCAACTACTTACAGCAAAGGGAGCAGGAATAAGGGAGCCTATTATGGCTTCTCTTCTGCCGGTGGTAGAAAATGCCATTGTCCTGCGGAGATAATCTTCTGATATACATTTTTACAATCCGGCTCACCTTGTTCCTCCGCCATTTGGAGGAAAATGGCTGCTCTGTCGGCATCTGCGGGCATATCCGCATTTCCCAGAGCGGATAGCGCAGCCATTGTTGTATAAGCGTGGATTTCTCCGGCAGCAGCAGCTTCCCCCAACGCATTGATAGCTGCCAAAGTATCCGGCTCCGTTCCGCTTCCGTTAAAATACAAATCAGCCATGGCCATATGGGCTGCAGCGACACCTTCATCCCCCATTTGCCGCAGGAGGCGCCACCCTTCTTCAGCATTTATCGTGCATCCGCGCCCTTTTACCAAGCAATAAGCATAGGCACAAGTACCTCTGGGGTCTCCCTGTTCCGTGGCTCTGCGGTATAGCCGGAACACTCTCTGCGGGGTACTTTGGCGCAGTGAATAGCCGGCTAAAAGAGTTGTGGCCGGGGCGTAGCCTAATAAGGAGGCCTCCTGTAATCGTCGAAGAGCCTTAGCAGCATCCTGTGTGAGCTTTCCTTGCAAAGGAATCGGTAAGGTCGTACCCGGCCATTCCAAAATGGCCCATTGAGTAAGAGCTTCCGGCAAATGGCGTTCTACAGCCAGTCTCAAAAAAGCCAAAGCGTCTTCCGGTTTAACCCCGGGGTAATAGCTTTGAGACAGCAGATATGGAGCTGCGGCACTACCGTGTTCTGTGGCTTGGCGCAGCCAACGCTCGGATTCTTCCTCCCTGCCCTGATGAATAAACGCCAATACTTCCTCCAAGTAGAAGTTTTTCTTTTTTAATTCCGAGGCTACCTCCGGAGCCTCTAAATTATCCATCTTACCTTGCATTTGCAGGTAAATGGTGCGAGCTTTGGAATCTCCTTCCCTGCAAGCACGCATCAGCCATTCTATAGCTTGTGCTGCATCTTCTTCCCCACCCCTGCCATTTCCCAGTATTTGCGCCAGTTCCAGCATGGCGGGATGAAACCCGGACTCCGCAGAACGCTGCAGTTTGTTCCGAACGTCCCGCCACAGATTTTCATCATTTATCTGCTGGTTTTGCAATTGTTTGAGCAAGGCAAAAGCTTCTGCATACAAAGCTACCGGATGTCCTGCATCCGCAGCGCTTTTCATGAGGGGATAAAACTGTTCGTCATCCCCTGTTCCATCCAATACAGCCTGAACTGCGGGAAAAAGGTTACTCGAATTTTGCTCTCGGATGCGTTGCAACGCCTTCCCAAAAAAGGTAAGAGTCCCTTCCTGCTGTTGCACTGCTGTGTTCTCTGCTTTCGCATTATTCACAGGACACAAAAGCGACAGACCGGACAATAAAAGGAAAAATCGTTTCATTTCCCACCATTATACCCGCTTATTCTCGTCTTTCAAGAAGCATTATTTTGTCTTCCGGGGGAGCCTCTGTTTGGCTTGACTAATGGGGAGGCTTGGGATAGAGTCTGCGGAATGGAAATGGATAAACAGAAATCTGCTGCGGCATGGTCCTCCGTCATCTGGAGTGGCTTGCTTGCCTGCACTAAGCTCATTGTCGGTCTCATGACCGGTTCTCTGGGTATCCTTTCCGAAGCTTTGCATAGCCTGCTGGATTTGCTTGCCGCCGGGGGGACTGTGTATGCCGTCAAAATTTCTGCACTTCCCGCAGATGAGGACCATCCCTATGGACACGGCAAGGTGGAAAACCTCATGGCGCTTGGAGAAACCATACTCTTATTGACCGTGGCTGCGTGGGTAATCATGGAGGGGTGCGAACGTCTTTGGAGCGATTCTGCGGATGCCTTGCATGTGGAGACCTCCGCTTGGGCCTTTGCTGTGGTTTGCGTGTCCATCTTTGTAGATGTAAACCGAGCCGCCATGTTGAAGCGCGTGGCGAAGGAAACCCGAAGTGCAGCTTTGGAAGCCGATGCCGCTCATTTTTCCACCGATATCTGGAGCAGTGCCGCCGTGCTATTAGGTATTACAGGAGCTGCTTTTTCTCCTTTTGTGCAGGATATTCCGTGGCTGTACTGGTTCTTGCTTCGGGCGGACGTGTTTGCCTCGCTTATCGTAGCAGGCTTCATTCTTCATGTATGCCGGGAATTGGGTTTTAAAGCCATTAACGACCTCATGGATAAAGCCGATAATGAAGCTGCACAGAAAGTCCGGCAGGTAATGCAAGAACGCATGCCCTCCTACCCAGTGCTTCAATTGAGGGTGCGAGAAGTAGGAAACAAGCCTTATGTGGATATGGTTGTTCGAGTGCCGCGCCATTTGCACGTTGATACCGCCCATGAAATTGCGGATGCTATCGAAACCTTGGTATCCGCAACGCTGGAGAATGCAGAAACCATGGTTCACATGCAGCCTCTGGAAGAAGCCCCGGATACACCGGAATTCATCATCCGAAGACTTGCGCTTACCCACCGTTTTGGTGTACATGGTGTGGTGCTGATGCGGAACGACGAGGGGCAGTTACTCGTTGCTGTGGATTTGGAGCTGCCCCGCCATGCCGCACTGGGAGCCTGGCAAGTGGCTATCGATGCTTTTCGGTCGGAAATTAAACGCCATCTGAAGGCGGATTTGGTTGCTTTGCATGTAGAACCGGACATTCGGGAAGTGCCTATATATTCCAATCCTCTGCCCGATGATTGGGAGGACCAAGTACGGCAAGCCATGATACGCATGGGAGCGCCCCTGCCCGTATCTTTGCATTGCCACATGCAGGGGAACCAGCGCTTCTGCCTTATCTGCATCCCTCAGGAAGCCTCCCTCACCGTGGAAGAAAGCCACACCCGCCTTACACAGCTCAACAAAAGATTGGCAGAAAGTCTGCCACCTATGGCTAAGATAATGGTCACCTATACCGATTAGCTTTATAGGAGCTTGCCTTCTGCATAATCGGAAGCCATGAGCCCGGCGCCTATGAGACCGGCATCTGCCCCGAAATGCGCCGATTTGATGCGAAGAGCCTCGTAATGCACCGGGAAAAGCTGGGCTTTTAAGCACTGTTGCAGCGGTATAAACAGCAAATCTCCGGCAGCAGCCACCCCGCCACCTATGATGAAGGCGTCCGGCACAATGGCGTACATCATATTCATGATGAGGCAGCCTAATTTCTCCGCAAAGGATTGGTACATTTGCTGCGCGATAGCATCGCCCTCACGTGCAGCCAATTCCAGAAGGTAGGGAGTACACTCCTGCGGAGCCTTGCGGATTCCTGCGGCGGCGTAAAGAGCCACGGCATCTGCAGCCATCTCATTATTACCGATGTATTCTTCCACTGCGCCCCTGTTACCAAAGGGCCCCACCCTGCCATTAAAACAAATACTGGTTTGCCCCAATTCTGCGGCGGAAACACGCTTCCCTCTCAGCATGCGGTTATGCAGGACAATTCCTCCCCCTATCCCTGTGCCCAAAG
The DNA here is from genome assembly GCA_017521405.1 of Akkermansia sp. Classification (GTDB taxonomy): domain Bacteria; phylum Verrucomicrobiota; class Verrucomicrobiia; order Verrucomicrobiales; family Akkermansiaceae; genus Akkermansia. Next base: position 114,448 of record JAFXCP010000005.1, read on the forward strand.
TAAGGCAAACTATATTTTCCAATCCCTTTCCGGCGCCCAATTTCCACTCGGCGTATGCCATGCAATTGGCATCGTTATCCAAAACTACCGGCAAGCCAAGTTCTTGCTGCATGATTTCTCGCACCGGTTCTTCGTGGTCCCATACCGGTACATTTGTGAGTTGGTACAGCACCCCTCGGTAAAAATCCACCCATCCCGGCATTCCCAAACCTACGGCTTGCACCTCGGGATGCTTTTTTTGCAAAGCTCGCATAGTGCGACACATAGCAGCCATAATGGCGGCAGGACTATCGTACTCCCCGGTGATGAGCGACTCTGCCTTTTCGATGATGCTCCCCCCCTGAGTAACGCCTATTTTGATACTTGTCCCGCCGAAATCGACCGCGAGGCTCGGCTTTCCGCTTGCATTCATGCGCTAGTTATACTCGCATACCTCCCTAAAGAGCAAGAAAAAAAGGTGGCAGGGGGAAATTCCCCTGCCACCACCTGCAAATTAAAATGAGAACGAGTCTTAGGGCATCGGGAATGCCTTGTTGAACTCGGAGACCTCGGCACGGAGTTCATCGTATGCATTCGGCGTTTCGCATACCTTTTGGGCAGCAAGAATGGCCAAGCAACGAGCAATAAACTCCGCAACCTTGCATACATCCTGCTCCTTCATGCCGCGAGTCGTCACAGCGGGGGTGCCGATACGGATGCCGGAGGGCTTAAACGTGGACCCCTTATCATAGGGAATCGCATTTTTGTTGACTGTAATGCCCACCTTATCCAAAGCCACCTGAGCCTCGGCACCATTCAACCCCTTGCCACTCAAATCCACCAAGAAGCAGTGGTTATCCGTGCCTCCGGCAACGATACGGAAGCCCAGCTTGGTCAATTTATCGGCCATGGCCTTGGCGTTTTTAACAATTTGCTGGGCATAGGTGCGGAACTCCGGGCGCAGACACTCACCCAAGCAAGCAGCCTTACCGGCAATAATGTGCATAAGCGGCCCGCCCTGCAGCCCGGGGAACGTGGCACTATCCAACTTCTTAGCCCATTTCTCCTTGCACATTACCAGACCACCGCGAGGCCCGCGCAGACTCTTATGCGTGGTGGTGGAAACAAAGTCGGCATACGGAACAGGTGACGGATGTACACCGGCGGCCACAAGACCGGCAATGTGTGCCATATCCACGAACATAATAGCGCCCACCTCGTCGCAAATCTTGCGAATGCGGGCAAAATCAATCGTGCGGGAATAGGCGGATGCACCGGCAAGAATAAGAGCCGGTTTCACCTCCTTCGCCTTGGCTTCCAACGCATCGTAATCAATGCACTCCGTCTCGGGGCTTACACCATAATGCTCCACCTTGTACTGCTTGCCGGAGAAGTTGGCGAAGAAACCATGGGAAAGGTGACCGCCGCAGGCAAGGTCCATGGTAAGGATAGTATCTCCCGGGTTAATGCAGGCATGGTAGACGGACATATTAGCGGAAGAACCGGAGTGAGCCTGCACATTTACCGCATCGCAACCGAAGAGTGCCTTTGCGCGGTCGATTGCCAACTGCTCCACTTTATCGACAACTTCGCATCCGCCGTACCAGCGCTTGCCGGGATACCCCTCGGCATATTTATTCGTAAGCACGGAGCCTTGTGCTTCCATTACTGCGGGAGAAGTGAAGTTTTCGGAAGCAATCAGCTCGATGTTATTGGTCTGGCGGCGGCGTTCCTCCTCAATATAAGCGGCCAATTCGGGGTCGGACGCGGATAAGGGAGAACCGGAAGCCTTCTGCAAACGTGCAATATGGCGGCCACCCTCAAACTCGGACTCAAGCCATGTATGCAGCACATCGTCCAGATTATCCACAGAGAGGAATGCGGAGGCAAGGCAAAGCACATTGGAATCGTTGTGGTGGCGGGAGAGGGCCGCTTCCTGAGGCGTGCGGCACAAGGTGGCGCGGATACCCTTCCAGCGGTTAGCGGCAATGCTCATCCCCAGCCCGGAGAAGCATATAAGGATACCGCGATCCGCCCGACCATCCACCACACGGCGGCAGACGGTTTCTGCGTAGTCTGCGTAGTTGCAGGATTCCTTGGTGGAGGGTCCAATATCTTCCACCTTGTAACCCCAGCTCTCCAGGATTTCAACTGCAGCTTCCTTCAAATCCACGCCTTTGTGGTCTGAACCGATAACGATGCGGAGTTCCGTATTCATGCGCTTATATGCTGGGAAAAACGTACCCGGGTATCCTACCACAAAAGCTATATCGGCGCAAGTGTTATTTCTGTTCAGCATGGTAGCCCTTGTTTTTGATTTTTTTCCATATGGTGCGGGCAATGCTTTGTTTTATGCCTGACAGGAAAGAAAATCTGTGGTAGAATCCTTCTACGCACCATGGCTTTTACCCATTTACACGTTCATACCGAATATTCCCTGCTGGATGGCATGATCCATACAAAGGATTTAATAAAGAAATGTGCCTCCATGGGAATGAACTCCGTTGCCATTACGGATCATGGTAACGTGTTTGCTGCCATTGAATTCATGGTGAACGTCAAGAAACATAACAAGGGGATTTTAGAGTGGAATAAAGAACATCCGGAGGAGAAAAAAACGGTATTTAAACCTATTTTGGGCTGCGAAGTCTATGTGGCACCCACTCCGCTAGATGTCAAAAAACAAATCCCCGGGCGCAACAAATATGGGCATTTGGTGCTGCTTTGCGAAAACAATATCGGCTGGGAAAACCTCATCAAAATTGTGTCTCGGGGGCACTTGGATGGGTTTTATTACAAACCTCGCATCGATTATGATACCTTGCGGGAATTCAGCCGTGGGCTTATCTGCCTGACGGGGTGTATTTCCGGTCCCATTCAGGAGTGGTTATTACGGGACGAGCCGGAAAAGGCGGAAGCGGTACTTTTAGAACTCATCGACATCTTTGGAAAGGATAATCTGTTTGTGGAGCTCCAGGACCACGAGCTGGAGGAAGAGCGCCGTGTTACACCGGAGCTTGTACGCTTGGCTCGCAAGCACGACGTGCCTTTAGTGGTGACGAACGATGCCCACTTTCTGAACGAGGATGACCACGATGCCCACGATATTCTCATTTGCGTGGGAACGGGTAATAAACGCATGGACGGCAAGCGCATGCGCTATCCCAAAAGCGTTTATCTGAAGAGTGAGGAAGAAATGCGTCTTCTCTTCCCGGAATACCCGGATGCATACGAAAATACAAACATTATCGCCGAACGCTGCAATACCTCTATCAAGCTGGATTCCACCTCCACAGAACGCTACCCGGAATTTGCCACTCCCGATGGCTCCCCCCGCGAGGAATACCTCAAAAAAATTTGTTACGAAGGACTGGCTGAGCGCTATGGCAAAGAGCGTGCGGAAAACGACCAGGAATTGCGCGCTCGCTTGGATTACGAGCTGGAGATTATCAACATGCTCCGTTTCCCCAGTTATTTCCTCATTACGGCGGATTTTATCAACTGGGCTAAGAATCACGATATCCCCGTGGGCCCGGGGCGTGGCTCCGCCGCCGGTTCTTTGGTGGCTTATGTGATGAAAATCACCAATATCGACCCTTATGCCTTTGGCCTCATCTTCGAGCGATTCCTGAATCCTGAGCGTGTGAGCCCTCCGGATATCGATATCGACTTCTGCCAGAGCCGGCGCCCGGAGGTTATCGACTATGTTCGCCGTAAATATGGTGAGCGTGCCGTGACTCACATCATCACCTACGGCACCATGGGTGCCAAATCCGTCATTAAGGACGTAGCCCGTGTATTGGACATGAGCTACTCTGACAGTGATAAAATAGCCAAGCTGATTGAGAGCGGCCCCGGCGTCACGTTGGATAAGAGCTATGCAGCCAACGAAGATTTGCGGAATTTGTTGGAACAGGACGATACCTATAAGGAGGTGTGGTCCTATGCCAAAAAGCTGGAAGGAACCATCCGAAACGTAGGAATGCACGCTGCCGGTGTGGTGATTGGCGACCGCCCGCTGGATGAGTACGTGGCTCTTACCCGCGATGATTTGAGTAATCCCCAAGGGGAAGTTGTGGCCCAGTGCGATATGGGCGCCATTTACAATGCCGGTTTGCTAAAGATGGATTTCCTCGGGCTCAAAACGCTCACGGTCATGAAAGATGCCGAGGGCTACGTGCGAAATCGAGTGCCGGATTTCCGCTACGATACGGTGGATATTAAAGACCAGCTTACCCTCGATTTGCTGAACAGGGGAGACACCATGGGGGTCTTCCAGCTGGAATCCGGCGGCATGGTGGATACCTGCCGCCGCTATGGCATTGATTCTATTGATGATATTATTGCCCTGCTTGCCCTTTATCGCCCCGGTGCCATGCAATTCATGGATGACATGATTGCTGTGAAAAAGGGGCTCAAACAAGCCGAATACGAGCATCCCCTGCTGGAAACGGTTTCCGGTCCCACCTATGGCGTAATGATTTATCAGGAACAGGTGCAGGCGGCAGCCAAATTGCTGGCAGGCTATACGCTGGGTGGTGCAGACCTTCTGCGCCGAGCCATGGGACACAAAGATATGCAGGAAATGGCGGAGCAACGCCGTCGCTTTGTGAAAGGCTGCTGGGAGGTAAACCAGATTGAGGAGAATACGGCAAATGCTATTTTCGATAAAATTCAAAAGTTTGCCGGATACGGTTTCAATAAATCGCACTCAGCCTGCTATGGGCATATTTCGTACTGGACGGCATACCTCAAGGCTCACTACCCGGTAGAGTTTCTTTGCGGCTTGATGTCCAACGAATCCACAAACGAGAAAATCGGTGTCTTTATTCAGGAGGCCAACCGCATGGGTATAGAGGTATTGGGTCCCTGTGTGAACCACTCCGACATCAAATTCTGCCCGGAAACGATGCCCAATGGTCATTTGGCGGTGCGTTTTGGGTTGGCCTCGGTAAAAAGCATGAGTTCTGAAACAGTACGAGTCATTGTGGAGGAACGAAAAAAGAACGGACCTTACGCCAGCTTGGAGGATTTTTGCTACCGTATCCCCCCCCAGTCGGTACGCCGCAACCAAATTGAAGTTTTGGTGCAGTGTGGTGCTTTCGATTGGATGCATGTATGCCGGGCGGCCATTTTTGAGCGAATAGAACAGTGCATTGATGGTGCAGCTAGTGTTCATAAGGACAATGAAGCCGGCCAAATGGCGCTTTTCGATATGACGGAGACTACCACCACGCCTGCCCCCAATGCGGAACTATTGCAGGAATGGCCCAAGGAGAAACGATTGGATGAGGAAAAATTCTTAACCGGTGCCTATTTTACCGGCAACCCTTTGGATAGCATGCGAGGTATCATCGACCAGCCAAAGTATGTACCCATTGGTACCCTGCCCGATTTGACGGCAGAGGAAATCCGAGGTTCTCGGGATATGGCAGGAATGCTGCGCGCAGTTAACATCAAAATCAGCAAAAATAGCGGGCAAAAATTTGCAATTATTACGGTGGAGGACTTCACCGGCAGCACGGAAGCTCTCCTATGGGGGGATTCGTACGCCAAGGCCTCTGCCGTGGAAGGGCTATTGCAAGTAGGTTCCTTTGTCCAATTCCGAGCCCGTATTCAGGAAGATGAAAAATCCGGAGGCAAAAAAGTATCTGCCAATAATTTAGAACTCATCAGCACCGGAAATGGGCGGCGTCGCAGCAAGGCTCCGGCTCATTACGAAATTACCCTCAATACGGCACGTCACGATGCCGGGGATATTACCCTCATTAAGGAAATCCTGCTGCGGCATCCCGGCAAGACTAAGGTGCAGATGACATTCCGAAACTCCTTAGGTAATCGCCTTAGTATAGAGTTGGGAGAACGCTATTGTGTTACGCCCTCTCCAAGGCTTAATGAAGAACTTTCCCTCTACTCCTAAATCTTGGTTATGAAAAAATGGATACTTCCACTATGGGTGGTAGTGGCTGCTATGGGCGCTACTGCCGGTTTCTGGGTGGGGCTGCACAAGGCTCCGCAGCAGGATACTGCTGCGGAAGGTTCACACCCCGCCGTGCAAGATGCAGCGGAAACGGATTCTTTTTCGCTCAAACTTTTTCAAATGGAACTGGCGGATTCCCGCAAGACCAACGCCACGGTGGCACCTTACGCGATGGCGGAACTATTGCACACCTTAGCCCCGATTCTTGGTGGCGTATCACAAGAAGAATGGAAGCGTATCGGTCTGCCGGATATAGGAGAGCCCCCCTTCCGGGCTCCGGCGTTGACTGTTTTGCGGGCCCTCGATAAGCGAGTGGCAATACTCCCGGGTGCTCCCTCCTGCCTTCCCCTCCCTATGGCGGAGGATTTACCCCAGGCATTGAGTTTGTTTAACAGAACACTGGCAGAGGATTTGGGATATCCCAATGCCATTGTTGCCAGTACAACCATGGTTCCGGCGCATACAAAGCTATTATTAGGAGCCACAACGCATCTAAGGGCAGATTGGACAATTCCCTTTAATGCAGGTCATACACAAACGGCAGATTTTTACAACGCTAATGGTGCTATGCCACACCATCAGCAAATGCACAATAGAGGACAGTTCCAAACAGCGGAGGCTGCGGATGGTAGCTGGAAAGCGGCAAAACTTCCCCTCAATAATGGAGCCGATAAGAATTCTGCAACCTTATCCCTCACGGTCATCATGCCGCAAACGAACGCGCGGGAACTGGCGACTTCGCTTACCCCGGAGTTCCTGAATCTGGTGAGAAAGGAATTAGCGAATAGCCGTCCGAAAGATTGCGAGATAAAAATGCCCCGTATTTCATTTACCCCACCTTCTGCAGATGTGCGGCAACTATTTCGCCAAATGGGGTTGAAAAGTATATACGATGCCGAAGCGGCGGATTTCTCACCGCTCACGCCGGATAAAATTACCATGGGTGCTGCTGTTTTTGCCTTTGCTCTGGAGTTGACGGAAAACGATAAAACACCGCATGTTCCCCAGCCGGAAGGCGCAGAAAGCAGCATTGTGTTTGACCACCCCTTTATCTGGTTTATCAGCGAAGAGGAAAGTAAACTCCCCTTCTACTTTATGGGGATGGTGGAGAATCTTTAATCATACGGCGGCGCTCCTCTCTCGCTGCGAGAGAAAGTTGGATGGCGTTAGCCGTATTGTGGCAAAAAACGTAGAATGCCGGGCCTATGTACGCCAAAGGAGAAGCGAAGCCCTGCCCGGCCATATATAAGGTCAAAATAGTATTTTTTTGCCCGAGAGCCTGAGAACACTCCCTCTTTAAATGGGGATAGCCCAACCAATAGCCCCCCACAAACCCCACGGCACAAACCACCATGGCACCTAACGCCATGGGCAGCATTTCCTGCCAAGAGCTTTCTATTTCCAACACGCGATGTGTCCCACCCGCTGCCACAATAGTCAGATTCACAATCCAAACAGCTAAAGAAAAATCCCGAAGACGCGGAGCCCAGTATCGGCAACTCGGGTATATCCGACGCAGGATAATAGCTACCAATGCAGGAATGGCCAGCACTGTGCTTAATTGCATGGCTACCTCCCCCGCTAAATGGAAGTAACTAAACTCCGGGGCATGCAATATGAGAGGCATGAGCAGGGGCATCAGCAGCCCAAAACAGATGTGGCTCAGCACAACTGCTGTGGTGCTGAATTCAACATCCCCCTTTAATAGGCTTACAATAATGGGACTGGCGGATGCTATGGGTGCCATGGCACAGTAAAACAGGCATTCGGCCAATACCGGTTGCCCGAGCAGCATGGCCACTCCCCAAAAAGCAAACCCCAAAAGCTGAATCACGAGCAATACCCATAAGTGCATGCGCCTGGGTTTGAGACGTTTTACATCTATCCCGATGAAGGTGATGCTAAGCATCAGCGCAATGCCCCATGGCAGAAAACTCCGCATCGGGGCAATTTCTGCATGGAAGATGCCGCCCACAACAAAGGCCAGCACCATGAATATGCTGCGCAGCTGCTGAATCATACGGCAGGAGCCTGAGGCTTACTCTCCTCCATGCGTTTCTCAACCACGGCGGTGGTGGCATCGTCCTTCCGGGGTCGGGGATAGGCTATGCGATTGTGGTGCATGGTGCGGATGGTGCTGAAGAATGTCTCCTTCAGCTTCTCGATATCCCCCAGTGTCAGTTGGCAATCCTGCAAATGCCCATCCAAAATACGGCCTTTAAAAATGCCGTTAATCATGGTACGAATATCCTCCTCCGTAGGATGCTGAAGCGAGCGGGTGGCACTTTCTACCGCATCTGCCATGCTGACAATGCCGGATTCCCGCGTTTGAGGAATGGGACCTTTGTATGTGAAAATATCCTTATCCACTTCCTCCGGGCATGTATCGATAAGCCCCTCTTCGAATTTTCGCTTCTCTTCCTCGTAGAAGTCCATGGCCTTGCGGTAGAAGAAATAAGCCGTGGAAACACCGTGATGTTCACGTATTACATTGATAATACGTCGATTCAACCCATATTCCTGAGCCATTTCCACACCTTCGCTTACATGGCCGGTAATAATACGGGCACTGGCTTCCGGCGTAAGCTCTGCATGAGGGGAGTTACCCATATCCGCGATATTCTCCGCAAAATACTGAGGATTGCTTATTTTACCAATATCGTGGTAGAGACCACACACTCCGGCCCGAGTCACATCGGCACCCACGGCTTCTGCACCGGCTTCCGCCAGACGCTGCACCACCAAGCTATGGTGGAATGTTCCCGGGGCTACGATTTGCAGCTTACGCAGAAGCGGGTGATTCATATCCGCCCATTCGAGCCATGTGATGGGGGTGGATATGTTGAAAAGCCGTTCCAAGGCGGGCATCATCCCCCCCACCAAAGCGGAAAGAATAAAATTAACCCCCACCGTGACACCTAACTCCGCAGCAAAACCACCCACGCTAAAACCGCCACGAAGCCCCAGCAAAGGGGCCTCTGTATTCTCCGGCTGGCTGGCAAAGCCAAAAAGCAACATTACACCAATAAACACTACTGCGCTGGCTGCAAACCCTGCGCGTAAAATCTGCTCTCGCTTGTGTACACGCCCTGCCATATTGGCGCATATAAGCCCGGTTACTAAGCTGACACAGCCATAATTAAGCAATACGCTATGAGATGTATTTGCCGGAAAAAACGCCACGCCCAGCATAGTGCAGCACAGTGCAGTATAGGCGCCTATGCTGCGACCTTCCATTACAGCCAGCACAGTGGGAGCCAGCACATAAGGCAGCCAAAGCAGCCCCTGCGCCATCGTTTTATAACCGGGCACAACATTGCAAAGGGCTGTAACACATGTCATAATGAGCATCTGGCACACTACCATTACAACCAGCAAGAGCGCACGGCGCACAGTAAGTTGCATGTGTAAACGGGAAAGAAAGGCCAATAGCACAAGGGAACATCCCGTAAGAGCAAGCCAACAGACACGGAACGCCGCATCCCACCAATCGGCTGCAACGGAGGTGGTTACAAATCCCAGCACGGCAAGCCCAAGCAGAGCCAAGAAAATCATCACCTGAAAACTACCGCTAAAATGTACCGTAGGATCATCCCCCGAGCGGCGGATGGAAGCTAGAATCTTAAACATATCACACAGGGTTAAAACTTATGGTACCCGGCACGGGGCACTTCGCCATTATACCAGCAGGTGCATCCAAAGCAAGAAAATTTACATTGGTGGTCTCAGAGCAAACGGAACCACAGGAGGAAGGCTGGCACCAGAAGACTAAGCCAGCAGAACCCTCTAGCATATTCTCGCGGCCAGCGGGAAGAAAGCTGGGCATAGCCCTGCAAGCACCCGGCTCCCACAGCCACGGCAAGGCACGTACCCCGCTCATAATGGGGGAGAATCCACGCTGCGTACAAAGTAGCACATACCAGAGCCAGCAAACCGCAAATGGTGAGAGTATCCATTTCGCTGCCTTTTTCAATCCGCTCTGTCTCTCTTGCCGCCAAGTAGAAAAGCAGCCCCACATAGCAAAGTGGGGCAGAAAACAGCTGGTTCACAGGGGTATGGATGAAACTGTAATAGAAAGCCGGCATGGCACACAACTGGGCGGCAGCCAGCGCAAACAACAAGCGGCGCAGCTCTTTTCCCATTTCTCCCAGAATGCGCGCAATAGTACCCACCAACAAAAAGAACAACACGCCGAAGGAATACCCCAAAAGAGCTTGGCCCACATAGTACAGCTGAATCCAAATGGCTGCCATTGTCACGCCAAACAGCAGGAGGATCATGGGCACAAGATGGCTGCGGTAATAGCCTGCCCCGCTCGAATTTTCCTCCCTCAATCCACGATAAAGCCGCCCGGCTACCACCCATACCCAAGCTGCCGAACTTGTAACAACCAATGGACCGGGAGTCACCATGGTTGTGTCCATGTGGGCAGCATAGGCTAACGCCCACACCAGAGCGAGGATGAATACATCCGCACCCCAGAACTTCAACTGCAATACCCGGTTCATTTATTCGGCAAGCTCAGTGTACCAAAGGAGCGGGAATTATAGGTCAAAAAGCGGCTGTTGACAAGACGTTAATCTGCGTATTTTTTTCTCCTTGAAATCATCTATCCAGGATGCTAGAATGCACGCATGTTATCAAGGTTTCTACGTTTTGCATTGGTATTAATGGCTGGGTGCCAATTTCTCTATGCAGCAGAGAAACCCAACATTGTGTTCATTCTCGTTGATGATATGGGGTGGGGTGATATGACCCTGAAGAAAGGTGGAATGGCTGCAAATTCCGGGCGTAAGACACCCAGAATCCACACGCCGAGATTAGCAGAAATCGCGGAGGGAGGCGTACAGCTACTGCGCCACTACACAGCGGCTCCCGTATGCGCGCCGGCGCGTGCGTCCCTGTTCTCCGGTGTACACCAAGGCCATGCGGAGGTGATTCGCAATAACAGCTTCGATTCAGCCCTCGAAAACTCCCACACACTGGCCAGTGTATTGAGAGAGGCGGGATATGCCACTGCGCTCATCGGCAAATGGGGTATTGGCGGAGGTAATGAAAGTGGTGGCACCCCGGAATCTGCTGCGGCTTGGCCGACTAAGCGCGGTTTTGATTACTTTTTTGGCTATCACAACCACCTTGCCGGGCACCGCCATTATCCCAAGGAAGAACATGCCTACGACCCGGATACCGGCATGAATGCCATTTGGGATGGGAATGAGATGATTACCCCCAATTTGGACAACTGCTATTCAACGGACCTCTTTACAGCTCGCTCCAAAAAGTGGATTACCGACCATGTGCGGAAACAGCCCGATAAGCCGTTTTTTATGGCTCTCACTCTCATTGCTCCCCATGCACGTTTGGGAATTCCTTCCACTGCTTATCCCAAGGGCGGCGGTCTCAATGGGGGCGTGCAATGGATTGGCAAGCCCGGCAAGATGATTAATACCGCCACCGGTGCTTGGGATTCCTACATTGACCCCCGCTATGCCAACTCCCGCAAGTTGGAGCAGTACGCTCAGGAAACATTCGGCAACAATGCTTCCCGAGCCTTGGAATCCGCCCGGCGCCACGCCACGATGATTACTCGCGTGGATGATGCCGTGGGCGATATCATCCAACTGCTGAAAGACCTTCGTATTGATAAAAACACCTTTCTGGTATTCACCAGCGATAACGGACCGCACGATGAACCCGGCGCCGTTCCGTGGCGCCAGAATCACCCCGCAGTAGCACAAAACCCGGCATTCTTCCGCAGTTACGGTCGAATGGATGGTATTAAGCGCGACCTCTTGGAGGGCGGCTTACGAGTCCCCTGCCTTGTTTACGCTCCCGGCATGATTAAGAAAGGCAGCATTAGTGATTTTCCCTGCCAGTTCCACGATTGGATGGCCACCTTTGCCGATTTGGCCGGAGTCCCCAAGCCCATGCGCTGCGATGGCGTGAGCCTTCTGCCTACGCTCCGCGGGCAGAAAAACCTCCAGAAAGATGGCGTTGTCTATTCCGAATACTTCTTTGGCGGAGGCATTGCCCAATACATGGACTATGCGCCCAACAAGCAAGGGCGTAAACGCGGGGAGCAGCAAATGATTGTGTTCCGCAGCGATGATGGACGCTATTTGAAGGCTCTACGCACAGCCATCGGCAGCGACCAAGACCCCTTCGAAATTTACGACGTACAGAAGGACCCACAGGAAACCACCAATTTGGCAGACCAGATGCCGCAGGTGCAACAACAACTTCAAACAGCTGTGCTGTATAACCGCCGCGCGTATGACTATGTGCGCGACCCGCAAGCCGGCCGTCGCAACAATGGCTGCGGAGGCTCCCGTCTGTACGATATGGCATTGGTGCCGGCGCAGGAAGGGTTGAATACTGCCCCGGGGCTCCAGATGCGCCGTCTCATGGTGCAAACACCATGGGTGCCGGAGTTTGATACTATTCCCGGTGCGGAAAAAGCCGCTGCTACCGTGGTGCCTGAACCAGCATCTGTGGAACTTCCGGCAGGAAGTGTAACGGAGTTCCATGGTTTCCTCCGCATTCCGAATGACGGAAACCATTGGCATTTCTACCTTACCTTGGATAAGGTTCCCGGCACCAGAGCATACATGAAGATGCACAACTTCCAGCTGGTGGATGCAGATGCCAACTACATTCCCGGCACCACCGCAACAGAATCCTCTGCTGCGAACACGGAAGAGCGAATTGATGAAAAGAGCGGGCGCCGAGGTATTCCTCTTAAAGCAGGCCTTCACGAAATCCGCCTGACTGTGGTACAAGGTGCAGATGCTCCCGGCAAACTGCGCTTGGAATGGAATCGCGGGCCTGTGGGAGGGCAGCAAACGCCCCGCGTGAATATCCCTGCCGATGCATACAGCTATTAAAAACTCCGTTTCTCACTATGACATCCGTCAACTATCGTCGTTGTGGTCGCAGCGGTATTCTTCTTCCGGAGATATCGCTGGGGCTGTGGCATAATTTTGGTGAAACCGATAGCCGCAGCACTGCTGCGGCTCTCCTTACTCGCTGCTTGGAGCTGGGAATTTGCCATTTTGATTTGGCTGATAATTACGGCCCCCCTCCCGGAGCGGCAGAAAGCATGCTTGGGGATATTCTGGGAAAAGAATTAGCCGGGCATCGGGATGAGCTTTTTATCTCCACCAAGGCCGGTCACCTCATGTGGCCGGGGCCTTATGGGGATTGGGGCTCTCGCAAACACCTCATTGCCGGAATAGACCAATCCTTGCGGCGGCTTCGCTTGGACTATGTAGACGTCTTTTACTCCCACCGCCCGGATCCGGAAACGCCCATCGAAGAAACGGTGGAGGCTCTGGTACAAATAGTTCGTAGCGGCAAGGCTCTATATGTGGGGCTTTCCAAATATCCGCCCCCTTTATTCAACCGAGCCTGTGCATTACTGGCGGAAGCCGGGGTGCCCTGCCTGCTGCACCAATTCCGTTACAATCTACTGGAACGGAATTGTGAACAAGGTATTATTCCTGCCGTAAAGTCCCAGCATACAGGAGCCATCGTGTTCTCACCCTTAGCTCAGGGAATGCTTACAGGTAAATACTTGCACGGAAGATTCCCCGCCGATTCCCGCGCAGTGCGCAGCGATTCCCCTTTTTTGGATTCGGCAAAAGTTCATTCTCAAGCCGTCGGCGTTGCACAGTTTGCCTCTATTGCGGACGAAGCCGGCATCCCGCTTACTCAAATGGCTCTGCGCTGGCTCCTCCGCAGCCCGGATATTACCAGCGTTCTTATTGGTGCCCGCAATTTGGAGCAGCTGGAGCAATGTGCAACGGCTTCCGGCGCCGAAGCTCTTCCGCCCGATGTCCTTCAGGCCATCGATGCCGTGTCTGTCCTCACCGCATGAATCGTAAAGCAGACCGGGATTCTTCCCCGGAGCCTACAAAAGCCCGGTGCGGGCATATTTTGGGCTTGCATTTTGGCGCGCTTCGGTGTAAGTTACCGCGCCGCGTCCGCGCGGAGCAACCCATCGTACCAGACTCATGGAAAACACGAGAATTCAACGTGCCCTGTTGTCCGTATCGGATAAGACCGGGCTTGATAAGTTTGCCAAGGGCCTCGTGGCCCAGAATGTTCAGCTCATCTCCACCGGCGGCACCTGCCGTTACCTTGCTGAGTTGGGACTTCCTGTAACGGAAATTTCCGACTACACCGGGGCGCCGGAGCTGTTTGACGGACGAGTCAAAACCCTGCATCCGAAAGTGCATGGTGGGCTCCTGCAGCGCCGCGATTTAGAAGAACACCAGCAGCAGGCCAAGGATAACAATATCCCCACCATCGACCTCGTCTGTGTTAATCTCTATCCCTTCGAGGAAACCATTGCCAAGGAAGGCGTCACCCTTGCGGAAGCCATCGAGAAGATAGACATCGGTGGTCCTTCCATGCTGCGCTCCGCCGCCAAAAATTATGCTTCCGTAACCGTTGTGTCCGACCCGGCTGACTACGATACCGTGCTGGAGGAAATGGAAACGCACCAAGGAAACACCACCCTTAAGACTCGCGAGAAACTCGCCGTCAAGGTATTCATGCGTACCTCCTCATATGACACGGCCATCTCTAACTATTTGGGGCACCGTGCAGAGGATAGCACCAAGAACAACCTGACTGTTTCCCTGCCCTTTAATCAGACTCTGCGCTATGGGGATAACCCCCACCAGCCCAGCGTGCTGTACGGAAACTTTGATTCCATCTTCACCCAGCTTCAAGGCAAGGAGCTTTCCTATACAAACGTACTGGACTTGGATGCAGCCGCCTCTCTCATCATGAACTTCCGCCGCCCCACTGTGGGCATTCTGAAGCACACCAATCCTTGCGGCGTCGGGCAAGATGATGAGGACCTTGTGGAAGCATGGAAACGCGCCTACCAGACGGACACTCAGGCTCCCTTTGGTGGTGTCATCGTCATGAATCGTCCGATGACGGAGGCTTTGGCTCGTATTGTGGGCGCTATCTTTACGGATGTCATCATTGCTCCGGATTTCGAACCGGAGGCACGCGCCATTCTCCAGAAAAAGAAGAACTGCCGCATTATGCGAATTGATATGGATGCGTGGCGGGAATTCTGCAAAACGCCCATGGTGCGCACTGCTCCCGGCGGTCTGATGACGGTGAAGCGTGACGATGAAGTGATGGGGCTGGATAATTTGGAGGCCAAGGTAGTCACCAAGCGCATTCCCACCGCAGATGAGCTGGAAGCCATGCGCTTTGCATGGCGTGTGTGCAAACAAGTGCATTCCAACGCTATTGTCTTTACCAACAAGAACGGTACGCTTGGCATCGGAGCCGGCCAGATGAGCCGTGTGGACTCCGCCAAGATTGCAGTATGGAAAGCCGGCCAAGCCGGTTTGGACCTCAAGGGCAGCGTCATCGCCTCCGATGGACTCTTCCCCTTTGCCGATGGTTTGCAAACCGCCATCGATGCCGGTGCCACAGCCTGCATCCAGCCGGGAGGTTCCATTCGCGATGAAGAGGTAATCGCCGCTGCAGATGCAGCCGGCATTGCCATGGTGTTCACCGGCGCCCGCCACTTCCTGCACTAAAGCGCAGGGTTCGCAAAAAACGTCTAAATCCCCCGGTAGCAGCACCAAAGCGGCTCCGGGGGATTATCTCATCCCTCAGTTCATTTCCAAATTATGTTACTCGGAGTCAATATCGACCATGTAGCCACCCTCCGGCAGGCGCGTTACGCCACCATGCTTCAAGCGCACAATACGGAGCCGGACATCGTGACCGCAGCACAGGCAGCCCTTGCCGGCGGAGCAGATTCCATCACCCTCCATGTGAGAGAAGATCGCCGCCATATGCAGGATGCGGATGCTTTTGCCGTAAAAAAGCAAATTCCGCTGCCCTTGAATCTGGAAATGGGTGCCACCCCGGCCATGCTGGAATTTGCCCTCAAGCTCCGCCCGGATTATGTATGTTTAGTACCGGAACGCCGCGAGGAAATTACAACGGAAGGAGGGCTCGATGTAGCGGGAAATCAGGAAATGCTTCGCCCGCTTGTAGCCGCTCTAATGGAAAACGGGAGCAAGGTAAGTATGTTTATCGATCCGGAGGAAAGCCAAGTAAGAGCCAGTGCAGCCATTGGTGCCCCTATGATTGAACTACACACGGGCTGCTTTGCCAACACACTGGGAGATGCTCGCGCCAAGGAAACCGCACGCCTTGCGGCAGCGGCCGCTCTGGCACATTCACTCGGCACGGAGGTGCATGCCGGGCATGGTATCCAACTGGGCAATCTGGAGGATTTGACCCAAGTACCCCACCTGACGGAACTTAACATTGGCCACACGCTTATCTGCCGAGCTATTTTCTGTGGTTTGGAAGCTGCCGTGCGCGAGATGAAAACGGCTATTAACCGACTCAACTGGTAAAAGCATACCCATGTCCGCTATTCCGGTTTTTCGACAGGCAATCGCCGCAGATTTTCCCGTTTTGCGGGAGATGTACAACGCTATTATCGAAGAAATGTATAAATGCCGTTGGCACGCCCAATGGCGCAAGGACGGATACCCCACGGATGATTTTCTGTACACCGCTGCCGCCAAAGGAGAAATGTGGTTGGCGGAAGTAGACGGAGAAATAGCGGGTGCTGTTGTTTTGAATCATGTATGCAATCCGGGATACGAGCAGGTAGAGTGGCTGGTATCCTGCCCTCCGGAAAAGGTATTAGGTATCCACACGCTGGGCATCGCCCCTGCTTTCCAGCGTCAGGGCATGGCCTCCGCCATAGTTCGCTTCTCCATAGAATTAGCACGTGCGCAGGGGATGCAAAGTGTCCGGCTGGATGTGATAGATAATAACCTTCCGGCGGATAAGCTATACACGCAGCTCGGATTCAGCTTTCGCGGGCGCGTAACCCTGAATTACGAAGGAGACGTATGCACGGAGTTCAACCTGTACGAATACCCCTTATCGGAAGGTTGACCCCTATTTTTCAGCATTATTAAAAAAGCCCCATATGCATGGGGCTTTTCTTTTTCTCAAAAAACACCCCCGGAGATAATCCTCTCCGAGGGTGAAAAATAAGTTTTTATGCAGAATTACTTGCGAGAAGATTCCACTTCTGCATAGGTTTCTGCGTATGCCTTTTCTGCGGCAGCTTTGGCAGCAGCGGTGGCCACCTCAGCCGTAGCAGTCTCGGCATCCAAGCGGGCAGCGGCATCCTCGTATGCTTTCTTAGCGGCAGCATTGCCGGTCTTGGCAGCATCGTACAGGTTCCACAGGTCCAGCTTAGCCACAGCAGTCTTGTGAGCCTCCGTATAGGCGGCAGCGGCGGCATCCGTAGCGGCTTCCTGCTCGGGGGTGGCCCAAGCATGCTGATAACCCTTCACATCGTTCCAGTGTCCACGGGTGAAATCCGGGAAGGACACGGAGCAGTTGTTGTTATCCATGGAGAGGGAACCCAGCTCGGCAAGGCAGCACCATTCAGCCAAGTCGTACACATCCATATCCAGGGGGAGACCATTCTGCAGGCAGTAAACCATGCGGACATCCATAAAGAAATCCATACCACCATGACCACCTACCTTCTCAGCCATCTCACCATACTTCTTAATGATGGGGTGGCGGTAGTGCTTGCGAAGCGCCTCCATGTTCTCTTCGGACATAAAGGCGTGAGAGTTCAGGTTCTCCAGATTCGGAGCACCCTCAGCCCCCTTCATATGGCTGCTCTCCAGTACAAAGCCCTCGATGGGGTACTTGTTGGCAAAACCGCGAGTACCCGTCAGTTGGAACAAACGGTTGTACGGCTGGGGATTCATCACATTATGCTGGATTTCCACCACCTTGCCGTTAGCCGTGCGCATAAGGGTGGTGGTGTGGTCGCCATTGCGGAACTCCTTGCAGGGCTTGCCTGTTTTGGCTTCCACATACTCTTTGCCATGTACGGACTTGGTATCCATGGCCACCAGCGTGGTAAAGCGGTCGCCACGGTGAATGTTCATAACCTGAGCCACAGGACCAAGGCCGTGGGTAGCATACACATCGCCGCGGTTCTCCATGTTGTACTTCATGCGCCAGCCGAGTTTCTCGGGGTCATTGGCGGGGTTGGACCAGTAGGAGCCCCAGAAATCATCCAGATTGTGGATATAAGCGCCCTTGGCGTAAAGCACTTCCCCCAGCACACCCTGCTGAGCCATGTTAAGAGCATCCAGCTCGAACCAGTCGTAGCAGCAGTTCTCCAGAATCATGCAGTGCTTGCGGGTCTTCTCGGACAGGTTAATCAGCTCCCAGCACTGCTCCAAATTCATAGCACTGGGCACCTCGATAGCGGTGTGCTTGCCATTCTCGAGGGCGCACTTGGCCACCGGGAAGTGGTGGTCCCAGTCCGTCGCAATGTACACGAGGTCAATATCCGGGCGTTTGCAAAGCTCCTCGTAGCCCTTAGCTCCGGAATAGATAGCAGCGGGAGCCAGCCCTGCCTTACGCAAAGCCTTCTGGCACTTTTCTGCACGTGCAGCTTCGTAATCGCAAAGGGCAACAATTTCTACGCCGGGGATGTAGGTGAAACGGGTCACGGCACCGGGACCACGCATACCAAGTCCCACAAAGGCCACACGAACAGTTTTCATCTTCGGGGCTGTCAGACCGATAACATGTTTCTGCCCATCCGGACGAACGGGAGATTCTACAACAAGCGTCCCCTTATCCCAATGGGTTTTGGTGGACGGTGACAGCGACTGCGCGTTAAGACAGCTCAGAGACATGAGCGCCACAACGGCCATGGTAATCACGTTTTTCAGTTTCATAAATGTTCGGGGGTTATCCTGTTAATGGCAGGGGTTCGCCTGTTCATAAAACATATCAGCAGACGAAACACCGGCCGGATACCGAGCCAAGCATAAAGATACAAGGAGGCTGAGTCAAGCGAATTTTTCCGAACGTTGCCCTCCTTTCTTTTGTAAAGCTCTTAAAAACAAAAAGTTTAACTAAGAGCGCATGCCATAGATTCCTGGAGGTCGGGCTTTAGACTTTACAAGGGTCGGCCGCTGCTATATCATGAGCGGCATGAGCCAGATGAAGGTATCTGATAATATGGAAGCGCTTATTCGCTTAGCGCTCGAAGAAGATTTTGGGGATGGGGATGTAACGTCCCTTTACTTTGTGCCCGGGGAGCTTCAGGCAAAAGCACTGTTGCGTCCGCGCACGCATGGTGTACTCTCCGGGGTGGAAGTGGCTCGCGCCGTATTCAAGGCCGTGGACCCCGAGCTTAAGGTGGAAGTTTACCTGCACGATGGGGATGAAGTATCCCCCGGAGCCGTGGTAATGAGTATTGAAGGCAAGGCCCAGTCCATCCTTGGAGCGGAGCGCACAGCACTCAACTTTATTCAGCGTCTTTCCGGCGTGGCCAGTATGACTCGTAAATATGTAAAAGCAATTGCTCACACCGATTGCAAACTGCTGGATACGCGCAAAACAACTCCCGGTTACCGTCTGCTGGAGAAAGCCGCTGTGGTACATGGCGGCGGAAACAATCACCGCCTCGGGCTGTATGACCGAGCCATGGTGAAGGATAACCACCTGATGACGGATGGTAACACTGCCCACTTGCAGGAATGCATCAATAAGCTCAAGGCGGATCGCCCCGGGGTGGAGGTGGAACTGGAGGCCGATAACCTGCAGCAAGTAGAGGCTTTCCTGGGCTTGGAAGGTGTGGACTACATTCTGCTGGACAACATGAGCAATGATGACATGTGCAAAGCTGTCGAAATGCGAGGAAATCATTGCAAGCCCTATTTCGAAGCCTCCGGCGGTCTCACTTTGGCTACGGCTCCGGCCGCTGCGGAAACAGGTGTGGACTTTATGAGCTTCGGTTGCCTTACCCACTCCGTTCCGTCTCTGGATTTAGGCTTGGACTTCACAGTCGAACGCTAACATAACCCTCCCGATGCTCAGCCCCCGGGAAGCTCTGATTACGCTGAACCTGCTGCCCCGGCTGGGTTCCATTCGCATTCAGGCTCTGTTGGAATTTTTCGGTTCCGCAGAGCTTGCATTGCATGCGCCCAAAAACATGCTGGCGCAGGTACCCCGCATCGGGGCTAATTTGGCGGAAATCATCACCAGCTGGAGAGACTGTACCAATGTACATGCCGAATTGGAGTGTGCCGAGTGCCATGGGGTGCGAGTCATTACCCTGCTGGATGATGATTATCCTTCCGTTCTGCGCCGCATGGCAGACCCGCCCATCGTTCTCTATTGCCGGGGAGAATGGAAAGAGAGTGATGCCGAGAGAAGCGTAGCCCTCGTGGGTACACGGCAAGCCACAGCCTACGGCATTTCGGCAGCGCGCCACTTTGGCAGGGCTCTGGCAGAACGCGGCTGCACCATCATCTCCGGCTTAGCAAGAGGGATTGATACTGCGGCTCATTTCGGCGCATTGGATGCCGGAGGTCGCACTCTGGCCGTGCTGGGATTCGGCATGGCAGAGTTTTATCCCTCGGAGAATCGGGAGTTGGCAGACCAGATATGTGCCGGGCATGGGGCACTCATCTCGGAGTTCCCCATGCTCATGCGCCCCAGCCGCACCACTTTTCCCCAGCGCAACCGCATCGTAGCCGCCTGGAGCCGTGCCACAGTCGTTGTGGAAGCACCCTTGCGGAGCGGAGCCCTGCACACAGCATCCATGGCTGCGGCGGATTATGGTAACAGTATTTTTGCCATTCCCGGGCCAATCAACCGCCACAGCTCCGATGGCTGCCATGCCCTCATTCGGGATGGTGCTATACTTTGCACTACCCCGGAGGAGCTTCTTCAGGATATGCAATGGACGAGAGAGCCCCGCCAAATGGAGCTATTTGAAGAAGCAGAGAAAACACCCGCATCTTCCGCAGCAGTGGAGCCTATTATCCCGGAGGGGACAGGCATTCTCAAGGCAATTCAAGCCGGGCACGACACGTTGGATGCGCTTTGCACAGCTCTGGGTATGCCCAGCTATGAGCTTTCCCCTCTTCTTTTGCGGCTGCAAATCGCCCATCAAATCGTCCCCCTTCCCGGTGCGCGCTTTGCCTGTTGCCGCTGAGCAGCAAAGGAAAATTCCGATTTTTGGCTTGTAAATCAGCCATTCGGTGTGTATAAATGGAACTATGGAACGGAAATGGGGGATTTTTTTAATGGTTGTATTACTGCAAGGCATGCTTGTATGTGCATGCCAGCCTCGTCCCCACGATGTCCCCGTGCTGGAAGTACACCACTAAAAACCCCTTCCCCGCACATGCAGGAAAGGGGGGATAAAAGGGGACGCCTCCTCACATTCCCAATCGGGAAAGAATAATCTCCGTTACTAACTTAGGATTAGGTTTGGGGGTGCTCACTTTCATTACCTTGCCCGTAAGAGCATTGATGAGCTTGGTATTTCCCTTACGCACAATCTCCACCATATCGGGATTTTCTGCAAGAACCTGCTCCACCACCGCTTCCAGCGCATTTGTATCCGTTTTGCGGAAGCCGAGGGAAGCCGCCGCCTCCGCCGCAGGCATGGTCGGATTTTGCCACATCACCTCCAGCACCTCTCGCGCCTGATTATTGGAAACAATTCCCTCCTCAATAATATCCACCAGCCCGGCCAGTGCCGCCGGAGCCAGCGGGCAGGTATGAATATCCAGCTCCTTCTCCGCCAGCACGGAAGTAAGGTTATTTATCACCCAGTTTGCCACCTTGCGCGGTGCTTTAGAAGCCGCCGCGGCTGCCTCGAAATAGCGGCAAAGCCCCAAATCACCCACGAGCGTATCCGCATCCGCCACCGGCAAGCCATAGCTGCTTACCAATCGACCGTGGAGAGCATCGGGGAGTTCGGGCATATCCCCCCGCACTTTTTCCACAATGGGAGCCGTATGCACCGGGATGAGATCCGGGCAGGTATGGTAGCGGTAATCATGAGCATTCTCCTTCGTACGCATCACAATGCTCTCCCCGAGGGCATCATCCCAACGGCGGGTGGACTGCACTTGCGGAATTCCCATATCCAGTTCCTCCGCTTGGCGGCGGATTTCGTAAATGAGAGCCCGGCGTGCGGCCGACATGGAGTTAATGTTCTTCATCTCGATTTTGGCGCCGAGTTCCTTCTGCCCCTTGGGGCGTAAAGAAACATTCACATCGCAACGCATCTGCCCTTTTTCCATATCCGCATCGGAAATACCGCCGCAGATTAAAATCTGCTGAAGGCTCTTCAAATACGCATATGTTTCCTCGGGGCTGGTAAGATCCGGGGCGGAGACTATCTCCATCAGCGGCGTGCCGCCACGGTTATAATCCACCAAAGAATAGCCATTGTAGTGGGTCAACTTCGCGGCATCCTCCTCCAAGTGGATGTGGTCCAGCTTCACGGTACGCACCACGGCACCCTCTGCCTTCACCTTGGCATCTGCCGGGTATGCCCAAGCATATAAAGGAACTTCCCCGCCTATGCACAGGGGTAAATCCAGCTGGCTGGTCTGGTAATTCTTAGGCATATCGGCGTAAAAATAATTTTTACGGTCCCATTTGGAGACAGGCGGCGTGGAACAGCCCAGCATCATCCCCGTAAGCACCGTGCGTTCAATCGCGTACTTGTTCAGCACAGGAAGCGCACCGGGCATTCCCAGGCAAGTGGGGCAAACATTGGTATTGGGTTCGTAGCCAAAACCTGCCCGGCAGGAGCAGAACATCTTGGTCTGAGTCTTAATCTGGCAGTGAACTTCCAGGCCAATGGTAACGAGGTAATCCGATACAGGCATAAGTGGTAATGGATAATCTGAAAAAACTAATGAGAGGAGGTAACATTTTGTTGTAAGGCCTCATCCAAATCGGTACGGAAAGAGGCATCGAACACGCTGTCCGACAAGCCGCAGTGCGCTTCGCAAAGGTATTGGAACGCTATGTCCAGCGTATCAGAAAAAGCATCATAACATTCTGCCTCATACCCCGGAAGGGCGGCAATGCGGACAATCTCGTTCCGAATCCCCCAGAGGAGAGGCTGTAAAGGAGCAATCGCATCCTGCATCAGGCGGGCATCTGCATCAGAATAGGCATTGTGAGCCATATGCTCCGGAGGCAGCAGCACTTGCAGTCGTTCTGCCAAGCGCACCAAAGCAGGCACCGCCTGCCGGGCACTATCCGCATCCAGCACAGCCGCCAGTACAGCCAGCATCACCCTATCCGGTTCCTGCAAGCGCTGCAAGCGGTTCATTTCCTGCTGGGCATCCGCCTTTGCCATAGGGGGGGAGGAAATGCGCACAAGGGCAAAATCTTCCTCGGCAAACATGCCCATTTTAACAGCCGAGCGGAAAGCATCCCGAAGGAGGGCGGAATCGTAGCAATTGACACGGCAAAGGCTCACGAACTCGCTGTTGATATCATCCATCGCCTCCAGAATTCGTACTTGCAGCGTCTCCAGCATTCCCACGGCCAAATCATCCGCCAGCGGCACAATGGGCAAGCGGCTCATCAGCTCATCCAGCTCAAAGATTTTATGCACCTGCTCCGAGAACCTCGGTGCAGCGGCATCTGCATCCTTGGTATCCCGAATGCCGGAGAGAAGAAACCACATTTCGGAAGCCGTTTTCAGAAACTCCTGGCCCAGAGTTTCGGCCTGTGCGGAGGCTGTAGCATTCCCCATGGGGGAGCCGGGTTCCGCTTCCAACACAGCCTCAACAGCCTGCACCCCGGGGGCAGCCCCGAGAGCAAGAGCCAAACCGGCTGTGTAGAAAAGACCTTTCATGTGCGCCCGGACATTATACGCCATCACGCCTTATTTGCAAGCCGTGATTCAGCCGCAGACACACAAAAAACAACTACTGAGCTTGCAATTTGCGTTGAATTTCGCTCATCGGGAATGGAAGCAAGGTAGGCTTACCGCCGGGAGTACAGTAAGGAATCTCGCAGCGTAAGAGCTGAGCCAGCAGCCGCATGGGCTCTGCCAGCCACATCGCCGTATTCTCCTGGCGCGCATAGCGTGCAGCTAATTGGCGAGCAAAAGGTTCAAAAGGATTTCGGCTCCTGTTGAGTCGCAGCTCTCCACGGGTGTACACTTGCAAAAGCTCATGCACAAACACGGAAGCCTGCTGTAGCGGCAGGAATACCGGCACGGCTTCCAAACGCAAGGTGTTGCGGCCAAACTCTGCCACATGGAAGCCGGCCTGCTCCAACTGGGGTTGAATATCCCGCACCACGCCCATATCCCGCACATCCATCTCAATTATCTCCGGCACAAGAAGCCGCTGGGATTCTATCGGGCGGCGTTCACTTTGCAAAAGACGTTCAAAAATAATGCGTTCCCGTGCGGCACGGGGTGCCATCAGCACCAGTCCCTCGCTATTCTCAAAGAGAGCGTACTGGTCCTTCAGCGTGCCGATGTGGCGAAATCCGGGCACATCCTCCGTGGGGCACTCCGGCGCAGTGGGGGCAGCTTTGCGTGCCTGTGGTTCCGGCGGGCGAGAGGGGGAATGAATTTCCGTTTTTTCCCGCAGCGGGGGTAGCGGTGTGGGAGGAGCCTTTCGCAGTGGCTCACTTGGCGGCAGCGTCAGCTCCTGCTGAATCGGCTGCACCACAGGGCGCAGCACCAAGGGCGGCACCGGCACAGAAGAAGTTTTCTCCTCCGGCATATCCCCGCCGCGGGCATGCGCCGCGAGCGTGGAAGCCACAGCCTCCAGCACCGCCATGGTAAGCTCCGAAGGGCGGCGAAAGCGTACCTCTCTCTTAGCCGGATGCACATTCACATCCACCAGTGCCGGCTCCACCTCCAGATACAAAAACAAGGCCGGATGCTGCCCGGTGGGAAATCCGCCGTATCCATCCCGCACAGCGCGGGTAATGATGGTATCCTCTATCGGGCGACCGTTCAGAAAGAAAAACTGCATACGGCGGTTGCGCCGAGCGGCGGAAAGCGGCATCAGGAAGCCGCTCACGCGCACCCCCGGAGCCTCCGTGGGGCGCACGCGCATGAGAGCCGAGGCCATTTCCCGGCCAATGAATCCGGCTATACGCTGCCGCAAATCCTGCGTACCGGGCACATCGAACACCACTTGCCCATCCCGCACAAAAACAAAACGAATATGGGGGAATGCCAAGGCATGCAAACGCACCTGATGCTCCACATGTCCGGCCTCCGTCTCATCACTTTTCAGGAACTTGCGCCGCACAGGGGTGTTAAAAAACAAATTGGCCACGCTCATTTCCGTGCCGGGAGCGCAGCCGGCATTCGTCAAAGGAGAAATCACTCCGCCCTCACAGCTAATGCGGCTCCCCTCCACATCCTCTGCCCTGCGTGTTGTAATGCTAATCAGAGAAACAGAGGCAATACTCGGCAAAGCCTCACCCCGGAATCCTAGCTGCTTAATATCGAACAAATCCGCAGAGGAATACAGCTTACTTGTAGCATGGCGGAGCAAGCACATCCCCACATCTTCCCGGCTCATGCCGCAGCCATTATCCGTTACCTTTATGAGGGACACCCCCCCACGGCGAATTTCCACGCGAATAAAATCCGCCCCGGCATCAATACTGTTTTCCACCAATTCCTTCACCACGGAAGCAGGGCGTTCCACCACCTCGCCGGCAGCCACTTGGCTGGCCAGCACATCATCCATCAATCGTATTTTCTGTTCACTAGGCTCGGGCATCTCTCTCGCTCCGCGCACTGTACCATGCAGAATGCACGGCGTCAACTCCACAATTCCGCTCCATACCCGGGTGCTGACACAAAAAGACACGCTGAATACTGGAAAAAAGCACCTTTCCCATGTACGATGTGTGACGTGAAAAAATGCCAGATATGTGGCCGCCGCGCCACCATGTTCCTTACACAAATAGTCAACGGCCAAGCTACGGATTTGGTGCTCTGCGAGAACTGTGCCAAGGAAAAGGGGCTATTCGACCCCCAAACCCTCACCTTTGCAGAAAAATTCTTCCCGGAGGAGTTTAAGGCAAGAGTGGATAAAATCGTGCGTGAACTTTCCGAGAAAAAGGAGGAAGAAAGCTCTACCCTCTCCCCCCAGAGTGCCGATTGCGACCTACTCACCCAATGCCCTGTCTGTCATTTCACCCTCGACCAGCATCGCGCCACAGGCCACATGGGCTGCCCCGCTTGCTACGATGTTTTTGCCCGAGAACTTAATCCGGATTCCATGGAAAACAGCGAAAACTCCCCGGCCGAAGGGCATACCGCCTCTCCCTCCCTCCTTCAGCTCAAAAAACAACTGCAATACGCAGTGGAGCAGGAGGACTACGAAGAAGCCGCCAAACTGAGGGACCTCATCAACTCTCTTTCCGGTAAACAAGGATGACCACCACCTCCACAGCAACGGCACACATCCCGGAATGGCTTTTCCACCAACCGGGGGACGATGGGATTGTACTGGGCACCCTTGGGCGGCTGGTACGCAATCTTCCCAATCACCCCTTTCCCGGATGGAGTACTGCAGAGAGCCGCAAAGCCGTGGCAGAGCAGCTACTGCCGGGGCTTCGGGAAATTCGCGGGTTCAAGACAGCCCAAGCCATTGAAATCTCCGCCTTGGACTACACACAGCGTTGCCATTTACTCTGCTGTAAACAGCTTACCCCTTGCATGGCCGCTCGTCAGGAAGGCTGCCATGTTCTCCTGCCTGCCAAAAAGGATACCTATTTCATGGTAAACGAGGAGGAACACCTCGTGGCTCATATTGGTCGCCATGGTTTTGCCGTGAAAAAGGTGATTCAGGACATGGAAAACATAGCGGAAAAGCTGGCGGAGAAATGGAACTTTGCGTACGATTCCCGCTATGGTTATCTGACCAGCATCCCCACGGAAGCCGGGGACGGCATGCAGCTGTACTGCATTCTGCACCTCCCTGCCCTCAGCATCACAGGCATGATGGGGCAGATATGCAAAGCCATGGAAAAGCTGCACCTCACCTTCACGCCCTACTACTCGGATGGGCAGGACGATACCGGGCACAAATACATCCTCTGCTCCATCCCGGGCCCGGAGGACAGCATATGGGAGATTGCGGAGCACTTTAGCGGAGTAGCCAATCATCTTATCCGCAGGGAAAAACAAGTTCGGATTAGACTGCTCCAAAGTCCCGGCGAACTCCTCCGCGACAACATCGGCAGAGCATACGGGATGCTTCGCCATGCCCGCCGCCTCAGCATTCAGGAAATGAGAAACGCCTTTTCACTCATTCAGATGGCCACGCATACAGGACATCTGGAATGGCAGGATGGGAGTGATGCGATGCTGCTCCGAATAAGTAAAACGGAGCTGGAGCAAGCCCTCCAAGCCGGAGCAAACGCCGAGGCGGACGATGCAGGCATGCGCCAACTCGCCATCCGAAGAGCCTCCCAAATCCGGCAATTTTTCCACCAACACCCGCACCGCCTCTTCCCGGAAGACAATTAACCCTCAGATACCTTTTTTTGCACCATTTATGAATAATTTTACCCCACGCGCCCAGCAGGTACTCAACCTTGCCCGCCGGGAGTCGGATCGCTTTCACCACCACTTTATCGGCGCCGAGCATCTTCTGCTGGGGCTGCTGAAACTGGGGCAAGGAGTGGCCATCAGCGTCATGGAGAATGCCGGCATCGATTTGGCTAAACTCATCCAGCGCATAGAGGAATCCCTTGTCCCCGGGGACACCACCGCCACCTCCGGTTCCAAGAATTACACCCCAAGAGTACGCAAATTGCTGAGTCTTGCGGGAGAGGAGGGGCGCAAACTCCGCCACACCTACATCGGCACGGAGCATTTGCTCCTTGCCATGCTGCGGGATGAGGACGGCTTGGCATGGCATGCACTCTCCTCCTCCGGGCTGACCTACGAAGCCGCCAAGCGCGGCGTGCTGGAGGAAATTGACCCCAAGTTCGAAATCGATAACGCCATGCGCCCCGAGGACGGAGGAAACGCCATGCCCCCGCGCGATGAGGAAGAAGATGAAAACGCCTTCCTCCACCATACCGCAGGCAGCGGCAACTCCGGCAGCTACGAGCGCTCCCGCACCCCTGCCCTCACCGCCTTTGGACGCGACCTCACGGAACGCGCCCGCAAAGGCGAGCTGGACCCCGTCATCGGTCGCGATGCAGAAACGGAACGAGTCATCCAAATCCTTTGCCGCCGCACTAAAAATAACCCCGTCCTTCTGGGAGAAGCCGGCGTGGGCAAAACAGCCATTGTGGAAGGTTTGGCACAAAAAATCGTGGCGGGGAACGTGCCGGAATTCCTGCTGGAGCGCAAAATCATTTCCTTGGATTTGGCTCTCATGGTCGCCGGCACCAAATATCGCGGGCAATTTGAGGAACGCCTCAAAGCTGTCATGGACGAAATTCGCCGGGAAAAGAACATCATCCTCTTTATCGATGAGATGCACACCCTCATGGGTGCCGGCTCTGCAGAAGGCACCATGGATGCCTCAAACATCATCAAACCCGCCCTCTCCCGAGGCGAGATGCAGGCCATAGGTGCCACCACGCTCAACGAATACCGCAAGCATGTGGAAAAGGATGCCGCCTTCGAACGCCGCTTCCAGCAAGTGCAGGTAGGTGAGCCATCCATCGAGGATTCCATCCGCATCCTCAAAGGTATTGCCCCGCGCTACGAGCAGCACCACCACGCCACATACACCCCCAAAGCACTGGAAATGGCCGTCATCCTTTCCAAACGCTATGTGAACGACCGCTTCCTGCCGGATAAAGCCATCGACCTCATGGACGAAGCCGCCTCGTATTTGACGGTGAAACGCACCACCCGCCCCGAATCCATCAAAGCGGAGGAAGCCCGCTGTGTCGAGCTGGAGGAGGCAAAAAAAGCCGCCATTTCCGGGCAGGATTTTGAGCGTGCCGCCTCCCTGCGCGATGAAATCAAAGCCCTCCGCACCCGCCTGAGCGAAACGGTGAGCAAATGGAAAAGCGACACGGATGCCACCCGCACCACGATTACGGAAGAACACATCATGGCAGTTGTTTCCCGCTGGACCGGCATCCCACTGGCTCGCATGGAGGAAAAAGAAACCGAAAAGCTCCTGCGCATGGAAGATGCGCTGAAAAGCAAGGTCATCGGGCAGGATGTAGCCTGCTCCGCCATCTCCCGAGCCCTGCGCCGCAGCCGCGCCGATATTAAGGATCCCCGCCGCCCCATTGGCTCCTTCCTCTTCATGGGGCCCACCGGCGTGGGCAAAACCTATCTGGCCCGGAATCTGGCGGAAATCATGTTCGGCACATCGGATGCTCTTATCCAAGTGGATATGAGCGAATACATGGAGAAATTCAGCACCAGCCGCATGATTGGCTCTCCCCCCGGCTATGTGGGACACGATGAAGGAGGGCAGCTTACAGAGCGCATCCGCCGCCGTCCCTATTCCGTCATCCTCTTCGATGAGGTGGAAAAAGCCCACCCGGACGTAATGAATCTTCTGCTGCAAGTGCTGGAAGAAGGCAGCCTTACGGACTCCCTCGGCCGCAAAGTAAACTTCTGCAACACCATCATCATCCTCACCTCAAACGTGGGCGCAAGCCTCGCAAACCGCCAAGGCACCATGGGATTTAGCGCCATGGCTAACGAGGAAGCGAATTACGACAGCATGAAAGAAAAAATCACCGAAGCAGCCACCAAACACTTCCGCCCGGAATTCATCAACCGCTTCGATGAACTCATCGTCTTCCGCATGCTGGAACGCCGGGACTTGGAGCAAATCGTGGAGCTGGAGGCGCGCAAACTCATCCGGCGTTTGGCAGAAAATAAACAAATCCGGCTTTCCCTCTCCCCGGAGGTCATCAGCCTGCTCACGGATAAAGGCTACGACCCGCAATACGGAGCGCGCCCCATGCGCCGTGCCATCGAACGCCTGCTGGAGGACCCCATCGCGGAAGCCATTTTACGCGGCGATCTGAAAGAAGGCCAAAGCTCCCGAGCCGTCCTCAAAGAAGGCTCGGACACCATCACCTTCTGTCCCGAGGAGGCGGAGAAGAAGAAATCGGCAGCTCGTAAATCACCTGCTCGGCAGCGTAAAGCCGCTCCCCGTAAAAAGGAGGCTTAAAAAACCGGTTCTCCACCCCGCACACGGGAAAGCCCCGCTCCCTATTCGAGAGCGGGGCTTTCCCATACATCGCCGGGTAAAAAAAACTTACTGCACCCATTTACCGGCACCCTCCGGCAGCAGACCGCGCCCCACCGGCTGGTAACGCGTGGAATCCGTATTCCCCCACATCGGCACCCCAAAAGCCTCCTTCCAATAGCGACTCATGCTCATCCCCGTGTAGCAACCATAGCTCCAGCATTCCGCATTCGGGGCAAAAGCACTGCGCTTAATACGCTTTGCCAAATCTCGCTCATGTATCCACTGCTTGGAAGCAGCCATAATATCATTACTGTAATCCAGCATAAAAGCATGCGGATTAGAATGCCCGAAATACACAAAGAAACTAATGGGGTCCTTCTTACGCGGTGCCTTATTGATGGCGGCATAGGCCTCATCCGCATTATCCACAAACACCAATTGAACCCCCTTACGCTTCGATGCCGTCTCCCGAATCCGGGAAATATAGTCGATTTGGTTTTCCTTACCGCGAGTAATATAAGCAGGGCGATACACAATCCACACAATCCTAGCCTTAGGATTCTTAGCCAAGGAAGAATCTATGTAAATCGTAGAGGCTCGAACAAAATTAGCCCACCAGTTATCGTGCGCCGAGGGCCCTCGCAAATTCTCCCAGGAACGCAGAGCCACACCACCCGTCAACACCACCTCCACTCCATGGGAATTTCCCGGAGCAGCAAAACCCAATACGGAGACCGCAACAAGCAGAGAACGCAGCAGCTTCATATCTGCCCCATAGAATACCCCATGCTCCCCCCTTCTGTCAAGAAAAGCCGTGTTTTACTCCCTGTCATGCGGCATCCTTCCACTCAAAAATATCCCCCGCTCTGCCTCAAACAAAGCGGGGGATGCATTCGAGTAGTTAGACCTCTCTCAGACTCAGCCCCGGCGGCGGCGCGCAGCCAAGGCCGCCAACGCCAGCAAGCTCAGCGTCGCCGTGGAAGGCTCCGGAATCGTGGGTAGCGTAAAGCCCGCCACATTGCCCTCTATGCCCTCATAAGTGGCACCCTCCATACTCAGCGTCAGATTGCTGTAATCCTCATCCGCATCACTGCCGAAATCGAACTCCACACCTGTGTACCCGGAGGCCACCAAAGCCTCCGTATCCACATCGAAACTCAAATCACCCTTCACCGTGCATTGGAACAGATGGCTCAGGTCCACGTGGTAAATACCGCCATTCCCGGCCTCCGGCAGAGTAATGCGCAAAATAGCATCAGAGAGGATAATACTCCCCCCCGCACCCACGGAGAACGAGCAATCCGTATCGAAGCCTACATCCGCCAGCGTCAGCGTGGCCAGTGCCGCGGAGAAATGCACATTCTCCATCTCCACGCCGGAGATACCGTAAGCCTCGCCCACGGCTTCCATCCACACATCCTGCATGCGGGCGGATTCGCCATTGCCGCTCACTTGGCCGGAAAGGAGGCTCACCCCTTCCAGCGAAGCCGCAGTATCACCGGATTTCAGGCTCAAGCCCCCATCCAGAGCAGCCGTGCCGCTCACACTCATGGCGGCACCATCCTTCAGCACCACATTGCCGCTAATGGTGCTGCTGCCTTCCACCTCCAGCTTTGTGCCGGAGTTAAAGGTCAGTTCGTATCCGGCATGGTTCAGCGTGGCATCCTTCATCCGCACCGTGGCTTCCGAACCCTCATGGGCAGTGATACCTTGTCCTTGGTACACCGCGCCATCCTCCACACGCAAACGCCCGCCGTACAGATTCGTCATCGCAAGCACCTCCGTGGTGCGGGAATTCAGGATTTCCTCCGCAGTGCCGGCACTGCCCTTGGCCGCCAGCAAATCAGCCTCCGTGGTGGCGCCGGTAAAGAGGATATCGCCCTTCTGCTTCAGACCATTGTAATCGGCATTCAAATCCACACTGCTGCTGCTATACATGGTATCCCGGAAAATGATGCTCTTCCCCTCCGCTGCGGAGAGGGAAACTGAGCTTGTGGCATAAATGCTCCGCAGTCGATAACCGGAATCGGATATCTCCACATTACCCGCAAATTCCACGGAATCATTGTTGCGGATGGTCAAGGTACCATAAGCATAAATCGCGCCGCCGGAGCCGGAAGCCGTGTTCCCGCTGAAGGTCACCGTGCCGTTGTCGCTCAGAGTAATGATGCTGTACTCATCCCCATAAATCGCGCCGCCGCCGTAGCCGTCGGAGGAGCTGGAAGCCGTGTTCCCGCTGAAGGTCACCGTGCCGTTGTTGCTCAGCCCGATGTAGCCATAGCACCCATAAATCGCGCCGCCGCCGGAGGAAGCCGTGTTCTCGCTGAAGGTCACCGTGCCGTTGTTGCTCAGCTTGATGCTGCCGCAGGTGCCCCCATCAATCGCGCCGCCGGAGTTGTAAGCCTTGTTCCCACTGAAGGTCACTGTGCCGTTGTTACTCAGCGTGATGGTGCTGCTGTCGTACCCAAAAATCGCGCCGCCTCTGGAAGCCGTGTTCCCGCTAAAGGTGACCGTGTCGTTGTTGCTCAGCGTGATGGTGCTGTACTCAACCCCATAAATCGCGCCGCCGTAGCCGTAGGTGGAGCCGGAAGCCGTGTTCCCGCTGAAGCTCACCGTGCCGTTGTTGCTCAGCGTGATGGTGCTTTCGTAGCTCCCATAAATCGCGCCGCCGTAGAAAGTCGTGTTCCCGCTAAAGGTGACCGTGTCGTTGTTGCTCAGCGTGATGGTGCTGGAGGAGCCCCCATAAATCGCACCGCCGTAGGCGTAGGTGGAGCCGGAAGCCGTGTTCCCACTGAAGCTCACCTCGCCGTTGTTGCTCAGCGTGATGGTGCTTTCGTAGCTCCCACAAATCGCGCCGCCTCTGGAAGCCGTGTTCCCGCTAAAGGTGACCGCCTCGTTACAATTTAAGGTGATGGAGCTGTTCCTGTCGCCATGAATGGGGCCGGAGTTTTTCTTGAAACTGACATCCTGAAGCGCGATGAATTCCAGGAATTTTTCTGCGCTTACATTGAAGAGCCAAGCGGTATTATCCGAGAAGCTCAGGGATTTGAGTGCCTCCGGGGTATGGCTGGTGAAATAGAAGGAACCCACCCCCGGCTCCATCAGCACATAATCCAGAGCGCTGATGCTCACATCCTCGATGAGCCGGAAGGCCACATTGGAGGAGGACATGGAATAAGCAAAAATATCGGCAAAGGCATCTGTTTGCGTTCTGAAGCTATATTGCTCCGGAATCACAATTTCCGTGGGCGCCGTGTAGGCAGCATACAGAGCGGAGGGAACTGCCACCATCAAAGCGATGACGGCACGAAATAAACGAGAGGGAAGATGCAGTCTCATAGTGTCATCATGATAGCGGTTTCTAAAACCGCAAGAATTCTTTCCTAACACTCAGGTATACCTCAGCTTGCATTTTCTCTTTCAAGGCCCATGTGTTTTTTTATTGCCCATAGATGAAAAATATAACTCTCTTGCATCTCAATGTTGATTTTTTCCGTATTTCATGCTTGACTACGGTTTTAGAAACCGCTATCATGATGACACTATGAGACTGCATCTTCCCTCTCG
>JAFXCP010000006.1 GCA_017521405.1 Akkermansia sp.
ATCTGCCCGGGACGGTATTCCTGCTCCCAGCGAACTCCTGCTATCAGCATGGTCTGGAGGATGTCATCCTGTTCGTGCCTGGGTAGCTGGAGCTTGATGACGATGCCATGTGAAAGGTTCTTGGAAACGGAGACGATAGTAGGGTTGATTCCGGCGTAAGAAAGTGAGTTTTTCATCACTATCGCACCTCTCGATTAAGCGCGGAGGTTGTTTTTGCCGGGAAAAACGGGGACAATTGAACGTAAACTGCTGATATTACGCTGCAAAAATAAATAAAAAAAGTCCCGCTTAATCGGGGCTCAATTAAGCGGTGTTTGTTTAGTCCGCTTAAAGGATGCCATTTTCTACATTGCGCTCATAGAGAACGAATTGCATCTTTTTACGAAATTTTGTCCGGATGGCGAACACCACCGATTCCCAATGGCTTTATGCAAAGCCGGATTTCGAACACACACAGTCAATAGGTTATGGGTGTCTGTGGGCATTGAGGGGGGCTCAACGTCACTGTGGAAGTGCAGAGTGCAACGGAGTGCCGGCATAGCGTCGTTTTAACCCAATTCGGGGTCATTAAGGCACTCTGCAACGGAAACCGGCCACGGCATCGGCAAGCGTAACGCAAAAAGGTTAAGGGGGTAAACAAAAAAAGCGGGGGGATTACGAGATTTTTTCGTAATCCCCCCGCAGGGTGGACGATGGTAGCCGAACTCGCCGGGATCCTGCCATCATTTTTTGGAAGAACTAAAAGAAAAACTATTGATATATCAATCTTTTTATTTTACCAAAACTACAAAAATGCCATTTTTGGCAGTTTATTGCTCCGTTCGGGCTACAACTCAGACAAATTGCGTTTTAATGCTTAGTTCATGCCTTCTGTGGGAAATTTTTAGAATGATAGCAAGCTCATTTTGTGCTGGATAAAAATCGGATAAGTGCTATAATAAGAGTGCGATATGGGTAAGTACACGCCACCGTTTCAACAGAACACTACAGTTATAAATCTACTGGCTGAGATATGCGAGCTTGTAGGGCGAGTGGAGGTTACGCATCGAGACATCATTTCAGTTCAACTGCGCAGACAGAATCAAATTCGCTCCATTCATTCATCTCTCCAAATTGAACAAAATACGCTGTCACTGGAGCAAGTTACGGCAATCTTGAATGGTAAGCGAGTCCTAGGTCCACCGCATGAAATCCGAGAAGTACAGAATGCTGCAGAAGCCTATGCGCTCATGCAATCACTCAACCCACTTAGTGAAGATGATTTGCTGAAAGCGCATCGGCTGATGATGAATAGTCTGGTTAAAGAAGCCGGACGTTTCAGGAGTGGGGGCGTGGGCGTAATGGCCGGAAATCAGGTCATTCATATGGCACCCCCAGCTCATCTGGTGCCTTGGCAGATAAAGGATTTGTTTACATGGTATCAGGAATCTGATTTGCATCCATTGGTGAAAAGCTCCATATTTCACTATGAGTTCGAGTTCATTCACCCCTTTGCTGACGGTAATGGTCGCATAGGGCGAATGTGGCACACCCTGCTACTGGCTCAGTGGAAATCTTTCTTTGCATGGCTTCCTATTGAGGAACTTATTGCTAAGCGTCAGAGCGAATACTATAAAGGCTTGCAAATGGCCGATGCTGCTTGTGACTGTGCATGTTTTGTCACCATGATGCTGGAGGTGATTCGTGATGTTCTGCAGGAAATGCCTCACGCATCTGAGGCAGCACCTTTTGACCGACTAAGCTCCGACCAAGCTCCGACCAAGTTGACACCAACCGAACAAGAGGCATTCCGAGAGCTGACAGAGGCTCTTGGTTCTGATACTCTCTCTGCATCTCAGCTTATGGAGCGCATGGGGCTGGTGCATAGACCTCATTTCCGCCAATTTTACCTTGTTCCAGCCTTGGAGAAAGGTATCATTGAACGCACGATACCGGATAAGCCAAACAGCCCGCGCCAACGTTATCGTGTTAAAAGTCAATAAAATATTTAACATAGGGTACAACAATGAAAGGTTCAGAATGTGAGTTTGTTCGGTACATTGGGAACTCAAACTCCCGCTTTATTATTCCCGTATACCAAAGAAATTACGATTGGAAGGAAGAGAACTGTAGACAACTCTATGCCGACTTGGTGAAAATAGCGAAGACCGGCAGAAAAAGCCACTTCTTCGGGAGCATTGTATCGGCCAATGTGCCTGACGGTCGGTATGTGTCTTTCATCGTGATTGACGGCCAGCAACGCCTTACTACTGTATCGTTGATACTGCTTGCTATGTATAACCTTATAGACAAGGGTATACTCACACCGAAAGACCCCAATCTGAAGCAATGCATCTGGGAGGACTTTCTCGTAAACAAGTGGCAGCCGGAGGAGACTCGTATCAAGCTGAAACACGTCAAGGATGATCAGCTGGCCTTTTCTAAATTGTTCTCCTCTTCTGACGAACACATAAAGGAATCCAATCTGACCCTCAACTACAATTTCTTCTACGAGAAGCTCCAAAAGCAGGAGGTAACACCTGACGAATTGTTTGATGCTATATACAAGCTGTATATCAT
This sequence comes from Akkermansia sp., assembly GCA_017521405.1. Taxonomy (GTDB): domain Bacteria; phylum Verrucomicrobiota; class Verrucomicrobiia; order Verrucomicrobiales; family Akkermansiaceae; genus Akkermansia. The sequence continues at coordinate 2,560 of JAFXCP010000006.1, forward strand.
CAACATTCAGCTAGAATCTGAAGACGACCCGCAGCTAATTTTTGAGAGCCTGAACTCTACTGGGTTGGATTTAAGCGAGGGCGATAAAATCAGGAACTTTATACTCATGGGCTTACCTATCGAGCAGCAGAATGAGTATTACGAGAAATATTGGAACCGAATTGACGCATATACGAAACAAGATGTCAGCGCCTTTATACGAGATTATCTCAGTGTAAAACAGCAGGATATCCCCAAGCAAAAGAAAATCTACGCTATTTTCAAAGAGTATGTTGAAAGCCGACAGCTCAGTATCGAGACGCTTCTCTCTGACATGCTCGATTATGCAAAGAGATATGCCTATTTGCTAGGGGCAAAGACTGGCAACATTGCTCTTGAGGCGTGCATATACAGACTAAACAGATTGGAGACAACTGTAACAAGACCTTTCTTCCTTGAAGTTTTGCGTCTTTACAATGAGGCAAAACTGACCATCAGTCAGGTTACAGAGGTATTCCTTGTTGCTGAAAATTATCTGTTCCGTAGAAGTATGTGCGAGCTACCTACGAATGCTCTCAACAAGATATTCTTGCTACTTCATAGAGAGATTGTTCGCTATGACGGGACTGATGAGAATTATGTGGAAAAATACAAGTATGCGCTCTTATCGAAGAAAGAGAAGGCTCGTTTCCCTGATAATGATGAGTTTATAACGGCTTTTGCGAATCGTGCTGTTTACCTCATGAACAGCAAGAATAAGATATACGTTCTGGAACGCCTTGAGAACTTTGGGACAGCTGAAGACAAGGATGTATACCGCCATTGTGATGAGGGGACGTATAGCATTGAGCATATTATGCCCCAGCATCTTACTCCAACATGGCATAATGAGTTGGGGCAGGACTATGCCCAGATACACGATGAGTGGCTGCACAGAATAGCCAATTTGACGCTTACCGCATATAACTCCAAATATAGAAATGCCTCTTTCTCAGAGAAGAAGCACATGGAACACGGCTTTATCGACAGCGGCATTCGCATGAATATGTGGATTGCCCGTAAAGATAAATGGACATTGACGGAACTTGAAGAGCGCAGTCAATACTTAGCCAACAGAGCTCTCACTATATGGGCAGAGCCCCAGACATCGTTCGCGCCGGAAGAGAAGCAAATGGATTCTTATGACCTTTCTGACGATAATGAGTTAATGATAGGTCGTACTATCGCGAGATTTGCCTATAAGGCTACCGAGCAACCAGTCACAAGTTGGGTAGACATGTACCAAAAGGTATTAGCGATACTGTACGCCGAGGATAGTTCTATCCTCACCAGAATGGCAAACTCAGACGGGGCTGGGCTGGAATCCCACCTTAGACCTACCGGGGCAGGCTTTACCAAGAGCGTGGAAATAGCCAATGGGGTACACGTCTTTATCGATAACGATACCCCCAGTAAGCTTTTCGTATTGAGAAAAGTTTTCCAAGCCTACGAAATAGATTTCTCTGAATTGGTGTTCTATTTGCGTGACGAAAACGAAGAAAACAAGGTGGAAGCAGGTACTCGATATGAACGGAGAAAACGCTACTGGACTTTTGCCTTGGATTTCATACACGAAGTTCATGGCAAGGGCGCATTCAGCAATGTGAACCCATCGAAGCAAAACTGGATAAGCGGTTTTGTCGGGGTACAGGGTGTCAGTATATGCTGTGTGGCAAATCGAGATGGAGCTCGAATTGAGCTTTACATTGCAAAGAACAATGTAGAAGAAAATAAGCGCATCTTTGACTCGCTCTTTGAGCAAAAGGACGAAATTGAAACCAAGTTAGGGGCATCACTCACATGGCTTCGCGGCGAGAGCATCAAGTCCTCCAAGATTGAGTACCAGCTCGAAAAAGTCAGTATTGAGAACGAGACTGATTGGCTACAGATGGCCAAGTTCCACGCAGAGTGGAGCAAGAAGTTCTACGATGTTCTGGTGCCATACATAACCGGACAGTTCTCAAATCTGTAGTAAATTGACAGGCGTTAGCCATAACAAAAAGCCCTTAACCAAAAACTAAGGGCTTTTTGCTGGTGCATTATTAGTAACTCTTGCGGCGGTCTGGGTTACCCTCGCTATCCAATTTGTAGGATGAAATGAACTGACTTGTCATCTCAGAGTAACCGACCTCACCGCAGTAGGGGCAGTTGGCTGTTTCTCTTTCCTTACCGCCAGGGGTTACAGTTCCCCAGATTTCGTATGCGTATTCCTGACCGCACTTTTTACATTTAATGATTGTCATCGTAATCTCCCTCGATTTTGAATATTTGCGTGTTGTGTGGCAACGGCTTTCTTTAGTCTTTCGCCGATGCTTTGAACCATGGTTATGCTACTGATTTTCCACTGATTGTCAATTCTGAGGTATGTACGTTGTTGCGTACGTTGAATAAGGCTTTTTTGGGATCGCCTAGGGCTTAGTCAACGAAGTAGCCGTCCTCGTCCAGCTCCTCCGTGTCCATAGCCTCGCGCTCCTCGTGCTCCTTCAGAAGATTCATTATTTCCTCGTTAGTCATTGGCGTTAAGCGTTTTGTTTATAATGAAAGTATAGCACATAGGGCACAAGAGTCCAGCTTTTTCTTGATTTATTTTCAATAAGTTATGATACTTGAGCGGATAACAAACGGATAAGAGCGGATAGGCTTGTAGCCGATTTTGTCCTGAAGGTCCCTTGAAACACCCCTCAAGGCAAGAAATCTTCGTAACTGAGGTACGGGGTAGCCGTTATGACTTTTGTCGAACTTTTTTCCGAGCGGAAAAGGCTCATGTGGCTGTGAAAAGAACCTGAGCCGAAAATGCAAAAGATTGATTATTAAGAGGGGCGAGAGGTTTAACCCCCAGCGAGGGTGCTTCACGGGGGTAGAACCCACACGAGTCCCGGGGAGTCCCGAAGGGTTAAAAACGGGGTAAAAAGAGCCCGATTTCACATCTATTTGGGGCTCAATCAGCGCTTGTTCCGTTTTCGTAACTGAATGATATTGTATGAATTAAGCCAAAAAGAAAAGGCGGCGTTTTCTTTTTGAAAACGCCGCCTAGAGGGGTGGACGATGGGATTCCCCCTCCGGGGCCGCGGCTGAGCCTTGCTGACGCAAGGTGCCCGATGGGAGGTGTCCCATCGGCTCTGCCGGATGGACTGCCACCGGCAGTCCATCCCCACAACAACCGCGAGCGGTTGTCGGGGATTCGAATCCCGCCACGCTAATGCACAACAAAAAGCCCCATACCTTAGCAGGTACGGGGCTTATTTGTTGCTCAAGGGTGGACGATGGGATTCGAACCCACGACAACCGGAACCACAATCCGGGGCTCTACCGCTGAACTACGTCCACCATTGGGTTCGCACAGGGTGCGGAGGCACTATACACGTTTTTGGAGCGGGATGCAAGGTTTTTTTGCGGTTGGGGGTGTTTTTTTTGCGTGGGTGGTGTTTTAGGTGCGGGTGGAGAGTTCGTTGTCGAGGGAGAGGAGGTCTGAGGTGGCGGGACCGCAGAGGAGTATTTTGTCGATGATGCTGACGATTTGGTGTTCTTCTTCGACTTGTTCTTTAACGTAGTCGAAGAGGAAGTATTGTGTGGCGTAGTCTTTTTCGTGTTGGCAGAGGGAGACGAGTTCGTTGATGCTGAGGGTGACGCGGCGTTCGTGTGCGAGGGCGAGGCGGAAGATGTCGATGGGTTTTTCCCATTCGAAGAGTGGGCGTGTGAGTGCGGGGATGGTGACTGGGGCGAGGCGGTGTTCGAGGTGGTTGATGAGTTGCATGGCGTGCAGGTTTTCTTCGGTGTATTGGCGGCGCATCCAGTGGGCCATTCCCGGGAGTCCGTGGGATTTGAGGGTGACGGAGAAGGCGAGGTAGAGGAGGGCGGAGTCGAGTTCGAGTGCTATTTGGGTGTTGACGGCGTCGATGAGGGCTGTGTTCATGTTTGCTATTATGGCGTGGTGTGTGTGTGTTAGCAATCACTGTTAGGGTGTGTGGTGGGCAAAAATGAGGGAGACCACGCTGCGAGGTGCAGGGTGGTCTCCCATGGGGTGTGGATGGTGTGTGGTTTGTTTTTATGCCATGCGGGTGCGGGCGTCTGTTTCGATAGCTTGCCAGAGGGTGGCGATGCTGTTTTCGACGGTGGCGATGGCGGGGGTGAGTTCGGTGGTGGCGGGGCCGTGGGCAAAGAGGTAGTATTTGATTTTTGGTTCTGTGCCGCTGGGGCGTACGGCGAAGCTGCGTCCGTCCGCGAGGTAGATGAAGAGCATTTTTTCTGCGGGGATGGGGTCTCCTTCGGCATCGGTCATGGTGCCGGTGGAGAAGTCTCGGAGTGCGGCTACGGGTGTGCCGTCCATGGATGTGGGCGGGTTTTCGATGTAGCTTTTGGTGAGGGCTGCGATTTTTGCTGCGCCGTCTGCGCCTTCCATGACGATGCTTTTACCGAGTTCTTTGTAGTAGCCGAGTTGGGTGTAGATGTTGTTGAGGCATTGCAGGAGGCTGGTGCCTTGGGTGGCGAGGTAGGCGTTGAGTTCTGCGAGGCAGAGGGCTGCGGCGTTGGCGTCTTTATCGCGCACGAAGTCTTGGGCGAGGTAGCCGTAGCTTTCTTCGCCGCCGAAGATGAAGTATTTGCTGTGCCGGAGGCGGAGGGCGCGTGTTTGTTCTTCTGTCATGCTGCGGTAGCCTTGGCGGAGGTTTTCCGGGATGGCTTGTTCGTATTTGCCGAGTTTCGCAGCGATGTATTTGAAGCCTGTGAGGACGTTGACGGTGGAGATGCCGAAGGATGCGGCGATGGCGTCTTGCAGGGGGCTGGTGACAAAGGTTTTGACCATGGTGGCGTGCGGGAGGTTTTCTTCCGTGACGAGGTTGAGTTCTCGGACGGTTTTGCAGCGGTACCATGCCATGAGGCAGCCGGTTTGGTTGCCGGTGAGGAGTTGCATTTTGCCGGTGGTTTTGTCGCGTACGGCGATGCCCATGCGGTCGGCATCGGGGTCTGTGGCGATGACGAGGTCTGCGTTTTCCGCATCTGCTTGGGCGATGGCCATGTCGAGTGCGGGGGCGTTTTCCGGGTTGGGGCTGGCGACGGTGGGGAAGCGGCCGTCCAGTGTGTCTTGAGCGGGGACGGTGGAGACGTTGCAGCCGATTTCGCGGAGGAGGGGGACGATGCAGCGTGCGCCTGTGCCGTGGAGGTTGGTAAAGACGACTTTTGCGGATGTTTGGGTGAAGACGTCCGGGCGGAGGATGATGCCTTTGAGGCGGTTTGTGTAGATGGCGTCGAATTCGGGGCCGAGGATGCGGAGGGTGCCTTGGGCGTTTTCGGGGAGGGGGGGGAAGGTGTCGGTGGTGAGGGCGTTTACTTCTGCGATGACGGCTTTGTCGTGAGGGGAGATGAGTTGTGCTCCGTCGTTAAAGTATGCTTTGAAGCCGTTGTCGTGGGCGGGGTTGTGGGATGCGGTGATGACGACGCCGGTATCTGCGTTAAGTTCTCTGATGGCGAAGGAGACTTCCGGTGTGGAGCAGGGGCCATCGAAGAGGGCGCAGTCGCAGCCGAGGGCGGTGGTGATGCGGGCGCAGAATTCGGCGAAGTCGCGGGAGAAGTGGCGGGTGTCGTGACCGATGACGATGAGGGGTTTGCGGCCGGTTGCTTCTTGTTCGACAAAGCGGCGTACGTAGGTGATGAGGCCGCGCATGGCTCTGCCTACGTTAAAGTAGTTCATGGTGGCGGTACCGACGCAGGGGAATTGGGGGCGGTTGTTGGGACCACCGTTTCCTTGTTCTGCGGGGGTGATGATGGTGCCGATGGTGCGACCCCGGAGACCACCTGTGCCGAAGGCGAGTGTTTTGAAGAAGCGGTTGTTGAGTTCTGCCCATTCTTGTTTTTCGATGAGCTGGGCGATGGCTGCGGGGACGACGGGGTCCGTGGTGCCGGCGGTGAGGAGTCGGATGTTTTCCAGGGATGTGGCGAGGAGTTTTCCTTGGGCGACGGCTTGTTCCAGAGCTGCGAGTATAGCGGTATCCATCATATGCGGGTATTATACGCGCTCGGGGGGGACTTGGCAAGTTTTAGTGCCGGGGGGTGGCAGGGTTTTCTTCGTCAGCGTGTGGGGGTGGGTGTATGGGGGCGTAGGGTTGCACGGTGTAGCAGCGGCGGAGGAGGAGGCGCCGTGGTTTTTGGATGTCGGATGGTTTGAACCATACTTCGAATGCGGCGCCGAAGTATTGGTGTTGTTTGCCCCGGCAGATGGCGAAGAGGGGGATGTGGCGGGGGAAGAGTTTGTTGAGGTCGCTGTTGAAGGCGGTGTGCATCCACTCCGGGACGGAGCCGGGGATGTCGTGGCGGAATTGTTCGTCCGGGTGGGGGGAGTGTTGTGCGGGGCAATTGAGAAGGCGGAGGGTTTGCCCGGTGGAGATGTTTTTGATGTAGAGGAGGATGGTGCCGGGTTCTCCGGGGTTGGCGTATATTTCTGCTTGATAGGTGCCGTCTTGGGAGGGGGGCTCGCAGAGGCGTATTTCCGGCATTTTGCCGGAGAAGGATAGTTTGCCTTGGAGGAGTTTTTCCACGGTTTCCGGGGTGGGGTTCTCTGCAAGGGGCTGCAGGCGTGTGTCGATGGCGGTTATGGCGGCGTTGATGGCTTTGTAGGCGGTTTCGGTGTGGGAGGTGCCGCGCCATGCAAGGAGGAGGTAATGGTCTTTACCGAGGTCTATGGCGAGGTCCGGAATGCGGTTTTTATCGTCTTCCGGGGGGGGCATGGGGGCTCCGGGGTGTACGGTGGTGTAGCCTTCGGGGAGGCGGTCTCCGCCGATGAGGCGGCGGAAGCTGACGTGTACAAGGCCGGGTACGCCGGAGGTGGTGGGGGGCTCCATGACGAGGTGACCGGGTTTGGAGTAGAAGGTGTCATCGGTGCTTCTGCCGGTCCAGCGTGGGGAGTGGTCAAGGTAGTAGCGCAGGAGTTCTCCGTGGTTGTTTTCGAGGTGGGTGAGGTGTGGCATGGGTGCCACGTTTTGGTGGTCTTGATCTGCGGGGTTGATGGGGATGGAGAGGGATGCGGGGCCCAGGAGTGTGTCTTTAGCCGGGTGGAGGGTATCGGTTGTTTGGATGGGTGTGGCGTGTTTCTGCTGTTCCGGGGGGGGGACGTTTGCGATGATGGCGAGGAGAAGGAAGCAGAGGGTGGCGGTGCCCCATACCATGCTCCATTTGATGAGTTGCCAGATGGCGCGTGTGTTGCTCAGCCGCAGCATGTGTGTGGCTGCGGAGAGGAGCATGAGGGCGGCGGAGGTGCCTATGCTTGCGAGCAGGAAGATGCCTGCATGGTGCAGGATGGCTTCTTGGTGCTGGTGGGGGCAGAAGCCGGGGTACAGAATGGCAATGCAGCAGCCTAGGGCGATGGCAGCGCAGAGGATGTGCAGTGAGGTGGGGTTTACGAGGATTCGGCGGAGTCCGTATGGGGTCATGGTTGTTGTTCCTCCGTGTCTGTGGTTTGCAGCAGGAGGCGAAGGAGGGTTACCATGGGTGCTTGTTCTTTCAGTTCGTTGTAGTTTTCTGCGATGGTGGGTAGGGCTGCCGGGGTGGTAATGAGTTGGTTGTTTTCCACCATGTTTGCCATAATGGTGGCATGTTCCGGCATGTTGTGGGTGCGTAGGTATTCTGCTGCACGGAGGAGCATGTCCGGGGTAAGGGCGGGGTGGTTGGCGTGGCGGAGGTGGTGGTCTGCCAGCAGTGCGTTGGCAAGGTCGTCCGTGGGTTGGGTGGGGAGTCCTTCCTGTTCCCATGGGAGGGGGGAGCCTTGCAGTTTTACTTGCTGGATGAGGGCGGCATGGACTACTCCGGGATCGAATACGGTGGCGTAGTGCCGGAGGTCGGGCAGAGCTGCTTTTCCTTCTGTTTGGACGAGCATTTCCATGAGGAGTCCCATGGGGGTGGCTGCGTTGCAGTCTATCATGTCATCCTTAGTGGTGGGGAGCATGGTGGCGAGTTTTTGGAGGGCGAGGCGGAGTTGCCCTGGGGCTACGTGCCAGCCCATGCCGTGCAGGGTGGAGAGGAGGTGTGCGGGGATTTCTTCCAGGAAGTGTTCGCCGTGTTCCCAGAGGGGGAGTTGGTTGATGTAGTTTTCTGCTTCGGCGGGGTTGCCGAGGTGCATCATGTTAAGTGCTTCTCCCAGGGCACCGCGGGGGATGTTGCGGGTGCTTTCTGCGGAGAGGTAGCGCTGTACGAGGTCTGCGGCGCGGGTATAAGCGGGGGTGCAGTAGCGGCGGATAAAGTAATCTCTGCTGCCGGGGGTGGTAGCGAGTTGGCTTTGGGCGTTGCGTGTGCGGATGTAGCGCAGGAGCGGGTTTTCTTCGTAGGGGATGCGGATGACGAGTTCCGGGGGGAGGAGGTTTTCTGTTCGGAGGGATTCAAGGAGTTGGGGGGTGCCGGAGATGTAGAACATGGCATTGCAGCCGGCTTTATTTTCTGCCAGAGCATCTGCGCCGTTGGCGAGCATGCTTGTGATGAGGGGGTGCAGAAGGCGGTCGCGAGCTGTTTCCGGGGCAAGGGAGGCGGTGCGGCAGAGTTCCAGTAGGAGTGTGTCTCCATTGGCGGCGGGGGGCGGGTAGGGGAGGTTTTGCCACAGGCGCGGGATGTCGACAGCTGAGGACACGGGGGGCTCTGCTGCTGCTGCGGTTGCGGCGCAGAGGGGCATTATTGTGTACAGAGCTGGGTGGTACCACTTCATGCTGCATTCCAATCTAAAGGAAAAAGGCGTGTGTGTCAACCTGTAATTTAGGGCTTGGGCGGGAGAAAAGCATCGCGGTGCTTGAGGATGAAGTGTGCGGTGGCAATTTCGAGTGTAAATTTCCAGTGGTGGCTATCGGCTGTGAGTTGGTCTAGCTCTTCGGGTTTATCCAATGCTGCGGCTATGGCGCGGTAACGGGTCGCAATTTCGGGGGCTCCGGCTTCTTCCATGGCGGCAAACATGGCATTTTGTTCATGTGTGGGCATTTCTCCGTACCATAGGTGGGAGAGGGAGGTGAGGAGGAGTGCTTTGCGGAGGGGGGGGGTATTTGCTGTGCGGTTGTGTTGTTGGAGCCAGGTTTCCACATCGCCATCCCGAGGGGTGGGTAGTCCTTGGCGGAGGAGTTCTGCGGCGAGGGCGCCGGCTTGGATGGGGGGGGCTGTGTGCCGGCAGAGTCGTTGGATGTTTTCTTTTGCTTGGGGGTGGCGTGCGAGGAGTTCGATGAGTGTGGCAGCTTCGTCCCATTGGCCGTTTTGGTGGAGTTTGAGGGCTATGGGTTCCAAAAGTTCCGGGGGGAGTACGATGCCGGGGCAGTGTTGCAAGGCTTCCAAAAGGGCGTTGCCGTGGCGTTCCTGCCAGAGTCGGGGGCTGGTCCACAGGGGCATGGCTGCTACTGCTGCGGAGGTTTTGGCGGCATCAATTTCGTGGAGTTGTTCTACGGCGAGGGGGAGTGCTTCTGCATACAGCGGGTGGTGTAGCATTTCCTCTGTGGGGGAGAGGATGGTTGCTATGGCTGTGAAGTTTTCGGGTGCGGGGTGGCGGTGCAGCATGCCGGCTTTGCATACGGCGATGATGAGGGGGATGCCTTCTGTGTAGTGGATGGGGGGAGGGGTGAGTTCCAGTCCGTTTTGGCGGAGGATTTGGCGACTGGTCGGGTCTTTGGTTAGGATGTCCGCGGCGCAGAAGGCGGGGGAGTTTTCTATTCGTGTTTCGGAGAGGTGGGGGTCTGCTCCATGGCGGAGGAGGAGGATGCACATGGACATGACGCGGCTGTGGTGTTGCTCTGCGTTATCCTCCGCCGGGGAGAGGAGGTGCAGGCATGTTTCCAGCAGGGCTGTTGTGCCGTGGGCTGTGCGGGCGTTGGGGTCTGCTCCGGCGGCTAGGAGTTGCTGCACGGTTTCTTCGTGGAGGTTTGCAGCAGCTTGCACCAGCATGGTGTTGCGTGTGTCCGGGTTGTTTCCTTGTGGGGTGGGAAGCATGCGGCGGAGGGCTGTGTTCCAGCCCATGGCTGCGGGGATAATGCAGGTGGTGGCGTCCGTGGGGCAGTTTGCATCCAGCAGGTGGAGGAAGAGTTCTTCGCTGTGGGAGTTCAGGCCGGCGTGGTTGATGAGTAGTTCGTTCCGGCCGATGGGTGTATGTAGTTTGGCTCCGTTTTGGCGGAGTGTTTCGACGAGGGCTATTTGTTGTTTGCCGGTGGTGTTTTCCGGCTCTGCTCCGCGCAGGGAGACGGCTAGTCCCAGTGGGGTGTCTCCGGCGGCGGTGGTGGCGTTGGGGTCTGCGCCATCCAGGAGGAGGCAGCGGGCGAGTTCATTTTGTTTGAATAGGCAGGCAAGGTGCAGCATGGTGATGCCGCTGGGTGTGCTTTTGAGGGTGGCATCCGGGGTGCGGGTGAATGCTTGCAGTAGGTGTTCGATTTCTTCCGGGGCGCCGGTTTCCAGAAGTTCTTCTACGCCCATTTCCGGTAGTGCTTGCATGATGGCTGCCAGTTCCTCTGCTGCTTGGGGGGTGGCGTGGCCTTGGGGGGTGCCATCTCCGCAGGAGAGTAGTGCGGTGGCCAGGAGTATTCCCAGCAAGTAGGGGCGGCATGCTTTTCTCATGCCTTGCATTGTATATGGCTGCGGGGTGGGCAGCAAGCCCGGAGTGCGTCACTCAGCAGTTGACGGTGGAGTTAAGGCGTGCTATGTGGATTTCTCCGTTGTGCTGTGTTTGCAGGGCTTTTTTCATGGCTTGGGAGCATTCCTTTTCCCCGTGTACGAGGTATACTTTTGTTTTAGAGCCACCGGTGGCGTTGAAATAGCGGAGGAGTTCGTTGTGGTCTGCATGGCCGGAGAAGGAGTCCAGTGCTTTGATGCGGGCTCTTACGGGGTACACATCCCCCAGGATGCGGACTTCCAGAGCGCCGTTCATGATGCGGCGCCCAAGTGTGTTTTCGGCGCAGTAGCCCACAAAGAGTACGGTGTTATTCGGGCGGCCGATGCCGTTTTTGAGGTGGTGGAGGATGCGGCCGGCCTCGCACATGCCGGAGGCGGAGATGATGATGGCACTTTCCCGGAGGTTGTTGAGTTTTTGGGATTCGGAGATGGTGCGTACCATGTGGAGTTGTTCGAAGGAGAAGGGGTCTCGTTCTTCGAAGAGGAAGTGGTATACTTCTTTGTTGAAGCATTCCGGGTGGATGCGGAAAATTTCCGTGGCACTTACGGCCATGGGGCTGTCTACATATACTTGGTAGTTGGGGAGGGTTCCCTTTTTATAGGCTCGGTTGAGGATGTATAGGAGTTGCTGGGTGCGTTCTACGGCGAAGGAGGGGATGTAGACGTTGCCGCCGCGTTTCATGGCTTCGCGGATGGTGCGGCAGAAGGTTTCATCGTCCCGGCTGGGGGATTCGTGGTGGCGTCCGCCATAGGTGCATTCCATGAGCATGATGTCTACATCCGGCACGGGGACGGGGTCTTGCAGAAGTTCGTTGTTTCCTCTGCCTATATCTCCGGAGAAGAGGAGGCGTTTATGTTTGCCGCCATCGTCCTCATCTTCAATATCGAGTACAATTTGGGCGGCGCCGAGGATGTGACCGGCATCGTAGAAGGTGAGGGTGATGCCGGGGGCTATGGGGAAGGGGATTTCATAGCCGATGTTAATGAAGCGGCGGAGGCACAGTTCTGCATCTTGTTCGGTGTAGATGATTTGAGCCACATTGCCGTTACCTCCTTTGCGGAGGCTCATTTTGTTGAGGAATTTGCAGTCGCTTTCTTGGATGCGTGCGGAGTCTGCCAGCATGATTTGGCAGAGGTCTCGGGTGGCATGGGTGGCATAGATGAAGCCTTTGAAGCCTTTTTTGACGAGGTTGGGAAGGTTTCCCGAGTGGTCGATATGGGCGTGGGAGAGGATGACGCAATCCACGCCGGCGGGGTCGAAGTAGGGGAAGTCTCGGTTGATGCGGAGTTGGTCTTCCCGGTGACCTTGGTACATGCCGCAGTCCAAGAGGATTTTTTTGCCGTTGATTTCCAGCAGGTGCTGGGAGCCTGTAGTTGTTTCAGCTGCGCCGCAGAAGTGAATTTTCATCACTCTCTAATCTAACGGAGTATTAGGATATTTGCAAGTAAAAAGCCCGCGTAACAGGAGATTTTTCCTGTTACGCGGGAGGGGGAATAAAGGAAGGTGTGTTCTCTCCGGTGTATGCTTTTACTCGGGTGTGTTTTGCAGACCTTGCTGCTGGAGCTGTTGGAGCATTTCCGGGGTGAGCTGCATGGGCATGCCGGTGGGTGCCGGGGCTTTCTTGATGTCCTTGAGGCTGATGGTGAAAATCAGCGTGGAGTTGTTACCAATGGGACCGGGGCCTTGGGGACCATAGGCAAGTTCAGAGGGGATGCAGACTTCCCAAGTGGAACCGATGGGCATGAGTTTGAGGGCTTCGGAGAATCCGGGGACTACGCGGTCAATCTGCATGTCGATGGGGGAATCGCATTTATCGAACACGGTGCCATCGATGAGCTTGCCTTCGTAGGTGATGGAGCAAAGGGCGTTTTCTCCGTCTTGAGCCGGATCATATTTACGGCCTTCGGCTGGGGTTACAATGCGGTAGAGTAGGCCGGATTCCGTTTTGGTGACACCTTCTTGCTTGCTGAAGTTTTCTTGGAAGGCTTTACCTTTGGTAAGATTTTCCTCTGCTTTAATTTTTTCGCGTTCTTGGAGGGTGGTGACGAAGGCGTTCATGCCTGCCTCAATTTCCGGTGTGGAAAGAGCCGGGGCTTTGTTGGAGAGGCTATCGTCCAATGCTTGGAAGAAGGTATCCTTGTCAAAATCAGCAATGCTGAGGGTGGTGGCACCTGCGGAGGCTTGTTGTCCAAAGCTGTAACCGATGTAGTAGGAAAAAATCTTCTTGGCTTGTTCCGGGGTAACGGTCGGTGCGGCAGTGGGCTCGGTAGGAGCCTCTGCGGTGGCCGGTGCGGTATCGCCCTGTCCCTGGGAGAAACAATAAGTGGTGGTGCCGCCGATGAGGGCAAGCCCTGCCAGAATCATCAAGTATGTTTTTTTCATATGGTGAAATGAAGGTTGCGAAATGCAGGCGGTATTTGCCCGCCCCGTTGCGTGCTTATTATCTCCTGTAAGGACACCATTCGTCAAGGGTATATGTGCCGGGAGTGTGACATGCAGAAACTAAAAAACCTGCCGTTAGAGGCAGGTTTTCGAGAGAGCGGATGATGGGATTCGAACCCACGACATCAACCTTGGCAAGGTTGCGCTCTACCACTGAGCTACATCCGCGATGCGTGTTTTGTTGGAGAGCGGATGATGGGATTCGAACCCACGACATCAACCTTGGCAAGGTTGCGCTCTACCACTGAGCTACATCCGCATGTTTTGTTTTTGTTTCCCGCCGTGGCGTGGAAGCGGGCTCATTATACGCGAATCTTACCGCAAAGCAAGACTTTTTTTGAAAAAAATGAGTTTTTTTTGATTGCCGCTCGTGGGTAAGAGTGCTTAAGGCTTGTGTTTACTCCATCTGCGTGCGAGGTAAGCACAGAGCATAAGTTGCACTTGGTGAAAGACCATGAGAGGAAGAAGTAGATTGTTGTCCAGACTGCCGAAGATGGCCAGCATCATGGGGGCACCGACGGCCAGACTTTTTTTTGAACCGCAGAAAACGATGGTGATGCGGTCTTCCCGGGGGAAGCCCAGAAGGCGGCTTGTGCCAAAAGTGGCGGCAAAGGTGAGGAGCAGCAGGAGGGTGCAGGCGAGTACGAGCCAGAGGAGTTGCATGGCATGCAGGTGCTGCCAGTAGCCTTGGGCGGTGGCATTGGAGAAGGCCGTGTAAACCACGAGCCAAATGGTGCCTTTATCGTTCCAGCTGATGAGGGCTCGGTGGCGCTCCACCCAGAGCCGGAGCCAAGGTCGGCTGAGCTGTCCCAGCAGGAATGGCAGAAGAATTTGGTAACAGATTTGCAGGATGGAATCCAGCCCCACGGCAGTATTGTTTTCGGCATCTATGGCAAAGAGCAGACTTACCAGAAAGGGGGTAAGGATGACGCCTAATAGACTGGAAACGGAGGCGGAACACACTGCTGCCGGTATGTTCCCTCCGGCCACGGATGTGAATGCAATACTGCTTTGAACGGTTGAGGGTAAGCAAGCTACATAGAGTAAGCCGGAGTATAGTGCCGCTCCCACCATGGGCTCGAACAGGGGGCGGAGCAGGGGGACAACCAGCGGGAAAAAGATGAAGGTGAATCCCAGTACGATGGCTTGCAAACGCCAGTTCAGCAGCCCCTTAATGACAGATTGCCGGGAGAGTTTGGCTCCATACAGGAAAAATAGTAGGATGATGGCGGTATTGGTGAGCCCATCGAAGAAGATGGCCGTGTTTCCTTGGCAAGGAGCAACGAGCCCCATGCCTAGCGCCAGAAGAATGCCGGCTGTAAAAACATCGAAGAACGATGCGAGCTGCTGCCGAAGTGGCATGGGAAGACCCTTGTTTTGTTATTTGCGGGGGGGAAATTCGTAGCTTACTCGTCCGGTGGAGCTGTTGAAGATGAGGTAGGCATCAAACTTCTTGCCGCTTTTGTGGCTCACAAAGTCCCTGATAAGTTCAGTCTTGCCTTTGGTGAGGAGCTTGGCCACTATTTCCGGGGAGAGCGAGACGCCGCACATGGTGTGAGGGATGACAAGTGCCTTTTTGTTTTTGCCGAAGGTGAGCCCGGGTACATGCCATGCGGCCTCTGTTTCAAGGAGTTCATATTCTCCGTTTTTGCCTTTTATTTTAAGCGCACCATGCCGTTGTGCCTTGGAGAGGTCTTCCACTGTGGCATCTGCTGCGGTGAATTTTTTGTCTGCTTTGTCGGCCGTGTTTTTTTTGCTTTTATCTCTGGGCGGGAATTCGAAGCTCACATTTCCTTTGTGGGAATCCAGCACGAGGTAGGCATCGAACTTGCGTCCGCTTTTTTGGCTGATGAAGTCTGTGAGTAAATCACTTTTTCCGGTGCTGAGGATTTGGAGCATTTGGGATTCCGGGATTTCTCGCCCCAGAATGAGGCGGGACATGGTGAGCCCCTTGCGACCGTTACTTTGGGTAAACTCCGGCACATGCCATTGCTTATCGTTTTCAAGGATTTCCAATTCGCCCTGATTCAGTACCGGATATTTCCCGAGGGTGCGGGAGTCCGTCTGTTGGGCTGCATCTCCGTTTGTGCTTTGGCGGTCGTTTTCGAAATAGAATTCCGCTTTCCACCCTGAGCGTTCCGTGGCCGGGGGGATAAGGCGCAGTCCGGCCTTGAAGGGTTTGCCGAATTTGGAGCGGAAACCATCCATCACCGGCAGTTCTTTTGTGGTGATGAGTTCCGAGAGCTGGGTATCGCTCAGGTTATAACCGGCGTGAATGCGGCGGATGCGGAATTTGCAGCTATTGCAGGAGATGGCATCGACCTTGCTGCTCAAACCCATAGCACCGCAGGAGGGGCAGGGAATATCCAAATCCGGATTGCTGCCGGTTTGCATGTAGGTGCGAACGGCTTCCACAATATCGGAGGTGTATTGGCGGATGTCGCGCATAAAGGTGTTGCGGTCCAGTGTGCCGCTTTCCATTTGTTTGAGGCGGTATTCCCATTCGCCTGTGAGTTCCGGGCTGGAGAGTGTGCTGAGCCCGATTTTTCCGAGGAGGTCGATAAGATCCATGCCCCGGCGGGTTGCGATGAGGTCCTTACCCTCGCGTGCAATGTATTCCTGAGTAATGAGTCCTTCGATGATGGCGGCTCGGGTGGCCGGTGTGCCAAGGCCCCGCTCCTTCATCGCATCGGCCAAATCCTCGTCCTCCACGAGTTTGCCGGCTGTTTCCATTGCGGTCAGGAGTGTGGCTTCTGTGTAGGCCGCCGGGGCTTTAGTTTGTTCTTGCCGTGGTTGGATATTTTGGGTATCCACCAGCTCGTTGGGGGTAATGCGGGGAAGCTCGTCTTTTTTCTTCTTATCGGAGCCGTACAGAATGCGCCATCCCGCTTGAAGCTGCACGCGACCATGTGTGTAGAAATGGTCGCAGACTCCGGGGCTGTTCACTATGGTAATCCGTTCTGTGTCTTCGTATTCTGCATTGGGCATAAATACGCCCAGGAAGCGTTGGACAACCAGTGTGAAAATGCGTGCAGCATCCCCGGTGAGTGATACGAAGCGCCCGGTGGGGATAATGGCAAAGTGGTCGCTTACTTTGCTGCTATCGAATACTCGTTTGCTGGGGCGGATGCTGTGAGTGTCCAGAATTTGGCGAGCGTAGGGAGCCATTTCCGGCATGCCTTCTGCAATGGCCTCTACGGTGCGCGCAGCGATTTTCAGGTAATCGTTTGGCAGGAATTTGGAATCTGTGCGGGGATAGGTCAGCACTTTGTGTTTTTCGTAGCATTCCTGCGCCAGCTGAAGGGTGCGGCGAGCGGAGAAGCCGAAACGGTTGCTGGCTTCCTTTTGCAGGCTGGTAAGATCAAAGAGCAGGGGTGCGGGCATGGACACCGGTTTACGGGTTTCCTGCACGCCGGCTTTTTTGCCGTGGCAGCGGGCGGCAATGGCTTCTGCCGTAGCTTGTTCCCACAGGCGTTCTTTGGTGCGTTGGGGGGCTTGGTCGTCCTTTTTCCAAGCCGGATCGAACCAGCGTCCGTTGTAGCAGCCTTGGGTGCCGGCAAAGGTGGCATGAACCTCGTAATAGGTCTCCGGGGTAAAGGTCAAAATGTCTTTTTGTCGTGCGGCCAGAATGGCCAGAGTCGGCGTTTGGACTCGACCGGTGGGGGTAACATTAAACCCGCCTGCGCCGGATTGTAAGACGGTGAGGGCTCGGGTGCTGTTGAGCCCTACAAGCCAATCCGATTCGGAGCGGCAGGTGGCGGCGGCGGCGAGGTTTTGCATGGTTTCATCGCTCTTCAAATGGTGCCATGCTTCCAGAATGGAATCATCCGTCATGCTTTGCATCCAGAGGCGGCGGATGGGTTTGCGGATTTTTCCGAAACGGATGATGTTTCGGAAGATGAGTTCACCTTCACGGCCGGCATCACAGGCGTTGACGAGGAGCGATACTTCTTTGTTGCGCGCAAGTTTGAGTACTTTTTTGAGTTTGTCCGTAGATTTGGAGATGGGTTCCAGCTCCATTTCTGCCGGCATTACGGGCAGATACTCCATTTTCCACGGCAGACTTTTTCCATCCTCCGTTTGTGGTTTTTTCTGTTCTACCAAATGGCCTACGGCAGAGGTGATGATACATTCACTATTACTATAACAGGCATTGGCATCATCTTTTTTGAATTTGCCCAGCTCTTTGCCAAGCACACGGGCTAAATCCGTGGCTACGCTGGGTTTCTCTGCGATAATGAGGGTCTTGGCCATGGTGGTGGTATTGGCTCTTTTTAGAGTTGCGCTGGTTTTTATTAGTGGAGAAAAGCGCGTACACTGTCAAGAAAAAAATGGGTGCTGTGCCGGGACTCTTTTGCTTCTTCCTACGGAAGGATAAGTAAAGAAACTTTTTTTACTATGGGGCTTCGGTGCCTTTTTGCTTGCCAAATGAGCTTGCTGTGGGTAGAATGCTGCCATCCGCTTCGTCGGAACAGTATTTTCCAATATCTATTATCATGAAACCTACACTTCTTGTACTTGCAGCAGGTATGGGCAGCCGTTATGGTGGCCTGAAGCAGCTTGACCCCATGGGCCCCAATGGCGAGGTGATTCTCGACTATTCTGTGTATGATGCCATCCGTGCCGGTTTCGGTAAGGTGGTGTTCATCATCCGCAAGGATTTTGAAGAGGCATTCAAAGCTCAGGTCGGCGCACGTTTTGCCGGTAAGATTGAGGTGGACTATGCCTTCCAGTGTCTGGATGATTTGCCCGAAGGGTACACGGTGCCGGAAGGGCGCGTGAAGCCTTGGGGAACGGCTCATGCCCTTTTGGCTGCCCGTGATGTGGTGAAGGAACCCTTTGGCGTGGTGAACGCTGATGATTTCTACGGTGCCGATGCTTTCCTGAAGGCTGCCGAGTTCCTTACCGCTACTCCCGCTGCCGATGGCAAGGAGCATTACGGCATGATTGGGTATCCGCTCAAGAATACCCTGTCCGACCATGGCGATGTGAATCGCGGTATTTGCGGTATTAAGGATGGCTACCTCGATAGCGTGGAGGAGTACACCAAGATTAAGATGGAAGAGGATGGTGTGTGCCGCGGTGATAGTCTCTCCGGCGAGCGCAATCCTGTGGACCCCGAGGAGCTTGTTTCCATGAACTTTTGGGTATTCCCGGCCAGCTTTATCGGCCTGATTCAGGAGCACTTTACTCGTTTCTTAGCTGCTCATGGCACGGAGCTTAAGAGCGAGTGCTACATTCCCACAGTTGTGGACGAGCTGATTCATAACGGCAAAGCTGATTGCAGTGTGATTAAGACTACGGCTAACTGGCTGGGGGTGACGTATCCCAGCGATAAGCCCGCTGTGGTGGAAAGCATTGCCCAGCTTGTGCAGGAAGGTGTTTACCCTGCCCAACTTGGTTAATTCCTACGATTTTCCTGACTATGTTCGATTTAAAGAAAATCGCGGCTCAGTTTGATTTGCGCGGGGATTTCGTCTTTGGCTGTCCATATGGCTCCGGCCATATTAATGATACGTTCCGTATTGAGGTGGATCAGGCCGGCATCCGTGTGCGCTTCATCTTGCAGCGCGTCAATAGTAATGTTTTCCGCCAGCCCATTCCCTTGATGGAGAATGTGAAGCGAGTAACGGATGAGGCTCTGCGCGTGCTGCTGGCCGAGGGGTGCAAGGAAGCATACCGCCGCACCCTGACTATCATTCCTGCCTGCGATGGCAAGCCCTATGTGCAGGATGAGGAAGGCAATGTATGGCGTGTGTACCCCTTCATTGAGCGGGCTCGCACGTACGATATGATTGAGAATCCGTCCCAGTGCATTGAGGTGGCTCGCGCTTTCGGTAATTTCCAGAAGCTGGGGGCAAACCTGCCCGGAGAACCTCTGTTTGAGACGATTCCTGATTTCCATAACACAACAAAGCGCTTCCAGAATTTCCAGAAGGCTATTGCTGCGGACCCTCTGGGGCGTGCTAAGAGCGTGCAAAAGGAGATTGACTGGTACCTTTCTCGTGAGGCTGATTGCCACAAGGTAGTGAATTACCTTGCCTCCGGCGAGCTGCCGCTGCGTGTAACTCATAACGACACGAAGCTGAATAACGTGATGCTGGATGACGTGACGGGTGAGGGAATTTGCGTAATCGACCTTGATACGACGATGCCGGGTTCTTCCCTGTATGACTTCGGAGATATGATTCGTACCTCCACCTCTCCCGCAGCGGAAGATGAGAAAGATCTTTCTCTGGTGACGATGCGCATGGAATACTTCGAGGCTCTGGCTAAGGGCTATTGTGAGGCCGCCTCCTTCCTTACTCCTCTGGAGAAGGAGCTGCTTCCGTTCTCCGGCAAGTTGCTGACGATGGAATGCGGTATGCGCTTCCTGACGGACTATCTGGAGGGGGACACCTACTTCAAGATTAAGCGTCCGGAGCATAATCTGGATCGTACGCGTACACAGATGGCTTTGGTGGAATCCATCGAATCCCAGATGGATGCCATGATGAAGGTGGTGGAGAAGTATTAATCCCGCCCCTGAGCTTTGATAAAAAGGAACCGCCGGCAGGAATATCTGCCGGCGGTTCCTGCGTAGTATGGGGAGGAGTTATGGCTGCGGAAGGTACAGCTCTTCCACAAGCAGAACGCTGCGACGTGTAGCTCCGGAGTGGAGTTGAAGAGCCGCGAAGGCACGCTCAGCACGGGCTGCTGTGGCTTCCTTGTCCTGCAAAGCATGGCATATGGATTGAGTAAGATTCTCTGCTGAGCAGCGGATAATACCATCTTCTTTTTCCAAAAGGGCAACCAAGTCGGCAAAGTTAGTCATGTCCGGCCCGGTGATGACAGGTTTGCGGGCCGCTATGGCCTCTACCGGATTTTGCCCGCCACTGGCAAGGAAACTCTTGCCGATGACAACACAATCCGCTAGGAAAGTCCAGTCGCGAAGTTCCCCCGTAGTGTCTGCAATGTAACAGGCATTATCCGGGATGGTGGCGGGAAGGCTACCGGCAGTGCGAAGAATGGGGAAGAAGCCGGCCGCTTGAAGTTCGTTTACTACTGTTTGGCGGCGTTCTGCATGGCGGGGAACAATGAGGGGGAATGCGCCGGCTTCCCGAATGGAAGAGGCTATAAGGGCTTCTTCCCCGGCATGGGTGGACGCTGCTAATACTACCGAGCGTTCTCCACGGATGCTGTCCAAAAGTGTGCGGAAATCCTCTCGCTCGGATTGGGGGGCATCTCCCATGACATCGAATTTGATGCTTCCGGCCACACGGATAATATCGGGGGCTACGCCAATGTGAGCAAAGCGTTCCCGGTCACTCTCGTTTTGGGTGGCTAGCATGGTGAGTCTGGAGAACAGGAGGGAGGTGATGCCCCGCACCTTGGCATAGCGCCCTTCACTTCGGGGCGAGAGGCGAGCATTCAGCATAATCATGGGGATGCGGAGGCGGTGGCAGGCTTCTGCAAAGTTCGGCCAGAGTTCTGCCTCAATCAGTACGACTGCGCGAGGATTAAAGCGGCGCAGGCAACGCCCGGAGAGACCGGGTATATCCAAGGGGGAGTAGAGTGCTCGCACTCCGGGCAGGGCTGCATCTCTCGCCACTTGGTGGCCGGTGGCGGTGCTGGTAGCCAAAACGACGGGTTCCGTGTGGGTTTTGCACCATTCCCGGATGAATTTGAGGGCAATAAAAACTTCTCCCACACTAACGGCATGAACGTAGAGCCCTCCCTGTGGTTCTTCGTTGCGGGGCATACGATAAATGCCGAAGCGTTCCAGTAATCCCGTACCGAATCCCCCGCGTTTTTTCATTTTGATGAGGTAGCCCGGGATGGATACGATGAGGAATACGGGCAGGAGCAGATTGTACAGGAGAAGGAAGAGAATGCGTTTCATATGGTCTGGGGGCTGTGCCGATAAAATAGGATGGTGTTTTTTCCATAGGTGCGGGTGTCCACGATTTCCCACCCGGGAAAGTCTCGGGAATGGGCATCCCCCACACCATAGCCCAGCTGGGCTTCTGCTATAAAATAGCCGCCGGGTGCCAGTAGTTCATGCAAGCGGTCGGTGAGGATTTCTGCTATCATATCCCGATCTCCCGGTGCTTTGCAATAGGGAGGATCGGCAAAGATGAGGTCGTACTTCCCGGCATCGCGTTTGACGAATTGCAGACAATCGCTCTGTGTTACGCTACCTCCGGGAAGGCGGCTTCGTTGCAGGTTTTCTTT
The DNA here is from genome assembly GCA_017521405.1 of Akkermansia sp. GTDB lineage: Bacteria > Verrucomicrobiota > Verrucomicrobiia > Verrucomicrobiales > Akkermansiaceae > Akkermansia. The sequence goes on from JAFXCP010000006.1 coordinate 23,849, forward strand.
GGCCATGGCACAAGAGGTGCGGGCGGCATCCACCATGCGGGCACTGGCCGCACCACGGCTGAGTGCTTCAATCCCCACGCTGCCGGAACCGCAGAATAAATCCAATACGCGGGCTCCGTCTACCAACGGTCCCAGAATGTTGAAAAGTGCTTCCCGAACACGATCTTGGGTGGGGCGAACTTCGCCCTGAGGTACACGAATGGGGAGACCTTTAGCTGCTCCTGCGATAATTCTCATGTGCTGTGGGGCTGGGCGTGCAGACGGGGATTCCGCTTGCGATAGGGCGCAGTGCAGAATCCCCGTTTGGTAAATAAGTGAGGGAAAGGTGCTTATTTGCGCCCGGGACGAGATATGTGGGCACTGGTGGTCGTAATCGGGAAGCAGAGTACGTAGCCGTGGTTGGCAATGGGACTGCCGCTAATGACGGATTTTTCGGAGAGGTTGTAAACCACGAAGACCATACGACCATTAGTCGTCTTGGAGACTCGTACCATTTCCGTCAGTTCAGAGAGAGAATCCTTGCGGGTCATTTTCCATTCGGAGCCGGTTTGGGCACCGAAGATGAACCGTTCATCTGCGTTCCATTCTCCGCCGGTAAGTTCTCCGTTGTTGGATGTCCATGTGTTTTTCTCTGCGTTGTAGCGCAGGGCACCAATGGTGAGCGGCATGGAGGAGGAATCTGTAACACGAGTGCCGGAGAGAACGCTGTATGTCTTGCCGCCGTCGGTACTCTTCATGCCCATGCGAACTGCCGCCATGCTGACGAGTTTAACCTTTTTCCAGGCTTCGGCATATTTTTCGTATTCTTTTTTGTCCGGCCAGAGGTTGGCATTGTACTCCATGAGGAACATGGGGTTTAGTTTCTCATCAATCTCCTTGCGTTGCTCCGGGGTGAGTTTAGTGTAGCGTTCGATTGCGGCTCTATGAAGAGCTGTAAATTTTTCATCGGGAATGGGCCGTACCACAGAGCCGGGCATTGTACTCCCATCGCAGGGAAGAATCCCATCCAGCGCAGCAGGGGCTGCCGCCATGGCTGCTGTGCTGAACATAACAGTTACTGCCGCAGAAGCGGAAAAAGTTCGAAAAATGTTCATGTGCTTCATAATCTAGCATCCTTTTTTTTTCTTGGCAAGAAAGAAAAACGGTGGTATTGTCATGGCGGAATGAAAGTTCGTTCTCTATTAAGTGCGTTTTCTGTTTTAATTGCTGTATTTTCGCTGTTTGCACTTTCTTCGTGTCAGTTAGTCACGCCGGCAGACCGTATAAGCGAAAATCGCTTGCTTTTCCGGAGCTTGCCTGCGGAGCAGCAATTGATGGTGCAACAGGGGCGCATTTGCGAAGGAATGAGCCCGGAGGTGGTGTATCTGGCGTGGGGAAATCCCACCCAACCGGCGGTAAAGGGACAAAAAAATGGGCGCAGTTATGAGAAATGGGTGTATTCTACAATGCAACCGGTGATGGTGGATACTCCCATGTGGATGGGGGCATGTCGCCATGGTTGGTATGGCGGCGGCGGGGTGGATACCGTCTATGTGCCGCGAGAAGTGGCCTATGTTGTTTTTGAAAATGGGAAGGTAACTGAATGGGAATCTCGTGGAAAGTAATGCAAAATCAATCATCTATGGATAATAAAATTGATATCTACACGCTGGAAACTCCGGAAATTATGGTGCGCGTGACGAATTATGGTGCACGTGTGCTCAGCTTTGTTTACCAAGGAGTAAATTGTCTGTATGGTCCCCAAACTCTTGAGGATTTGGCAGCGGATACATGCTATTGCGGGAGTATATGCGGGCGGGTGGCGAATCGCATTGCCGGGGGGCGTTTTGAGCTGGATGGGAAGGAGTACACGCTGGCTGTTAATAATGGGCCGAATCATTTGCACGGCGGCTTGCGAGGGTTTAGTGATATTCCGTGGGAAGTAAAGGAGGCAACCCCCACGCGTTTGGTGCTTTCTCTGGAATCCCCGGATGGAGATGAGGGCTACCCCGGTACGGTAAAAGTGCAGGCTATTTACACGGTGGAGGGACGCCGGCTTGCTTTGCACATGCAGGCGGAGACGGATGCTACTACGCTGTTGAACCTTACAAACCACGCTTACTGGAACTTGGATGGAGCGGGAACAGTGGATGCTCATTGTCTTCAAGTGCATGCCGAAGCCTATACTCCCATGGTGGCCAATATACCTACCGGGGAGATTAGCCCCGTGGAGGGTACTTTGTATGATTTGAGGAAGCCTGCCATCTTAGGCGAGCGCAATGGCGCAAATGCTTTGGCCGGGGGCTATGATGATAATTATGTGCTGGGGGGGGGAGCCGGGCTGCGCCCTGCTGCTGTGCTGACAAATGGGCGGCGTACGCTTCGTGTGGATACGGATGCTCCCGGAATTCAGGTGTATACGGGGGATTATTTGCCTTTGCCCAGAGGAGGGGTGGCTCTGGAGGCTCAGAATTACCCGGATACGCCGCACCACCCGCAGTTTCCGAGTATTGTGTTGCATCCCGGGCATCTGTGGATGCGTACGATTGTGTGGGAAATTGATTAAGGAGGAGGAAACTCTTGTGCCGGAGGAGGGGAAAGCGCAGGCTTTCCCCCCTTTTTTTTGATGCCCCGAGGCGGGCAATAAGTGCGCCCTAGTTGAGTGTATTGATTTTTTTACGAAATGCGCCATGCTGGGGACATGGCGATACGAATGAAAGAATGGGGCATGCTGTCCTATCCCCGGCAGAGTGTTCATCTCCCAACGCAGGGGATTAGCGGCTGGGCAGATGCCGGGCTATCCTTGGGGCGCGGTATAGAGTCTGTGGGGTCTGCAATAGCAGGAACTTTGGCAGACCAAGTGAAGGTAACGGGGGATATGGCAGCCTTTGCGGCGCGCTTGGAGGAAATAGGAAAAGAAACGGCGGAGGAATTAGCACAGCAGTCTGTAAATGATTGGGCGTATGCTTGGAATGCTGCATGTGCTCCCCGTTTGAAGGAGGCCGTGGAGGAATTGCCTGCTCATTCCCGCGCTGCGGGTAGGCAATTCGCCGCCGATGCGAATATGCGCATGCTTTTGGAATCCCAGCGGCAGCACGAATTGGAAAAAGTGCAGAATGCACGCCGGCAGTGGCGCCTGCGAATGGAAGATGCGGTACAACGGGGGGATGAGCAGGAGGCGACCCATTGGTTGGAGCAGGGGCGCGGTGTGTTTGTGCCGGAAAGTGATGTGCCGCAGGAGCAGGTGCGCTTGCAGAGTAATTCTTCCTTAATGCGCTGGCAGCACAAGCTGCAGGCAGAGCCTTTGAAGGCTTTGGCTGATTTCCGACAGGAGGAGCCGGAATTGCCTTCTCTGGAGGAGGATGTGCGGACTTTGCAGCAAAACATGGAGCTTGCACACCGGCAGGCTTTGCTTTCGTGTTCCCGGCGTGTGGCTGCGGATATTTTGAGTGGCAAAACGCCTCAGGATTCTTGGTTGCAGGAGGTGGAGCAGGCCGGAATCATTAGCGGAGAAATGCGAAAGCGTGCAGCTATGTCTCCGCAATCTGCCGGCATGGAGCAACTGTGTTTCTGGACTCGCCGGGTGGATGAAGCTGCTACTCCGGAAGAGAGCGCTCGCATTCGTATGGAGGTGGCTCTGGCACCGGTGCCGCTTCCTGAGCGTCAAAAGCTGCTTCGGCGCATGGAAGTGTTGGAAACAACCCCAAGCGAAGCTCAACGCAATCTTAGCCGTCGCTTATGGCAGCTATACAGTGGCGGCGGAATGGGCTGCCCGGGGGATTCCATGGCTTTGCAGCGTTTGAGCCGCCTCCAAGAGGAATCTCTGGCTTTGGTGCAGGAGGGAGATGCCCGAAAACTGGATTCCTGGATGCAACAGAACGTGCGAGCCCTTCCGTTGCAATGGATTTGCCTTAGTGCCTAATGCAATGCTTTTTACTATGCCCACTACTCTAAATATGAATACTACACCCGTATTGGAACAGCTTGTGCAGGAGCCGGAGCCGGCCCCCACAACGCCGATGTTGAATGATTGGACGAATTCCGTAGTGCAGGAGCCGCAGGTTTCTCCGTCAATGCCTATTGAGGAAAAGGCGGAAACTCCACCCCTTATCGTTGAGGAGCAGAAAAGGGATGAGTATTGGAGCAATCTGCTTACCGGCTCTCCGGATACAATTCCGGATGAGATTCGTATAAAAGCGTTGCCAAATGGGGAGAATGCTCCTTCTGTTTCGGAGGAAGAGAGTAATTATGAACTTTTGGGAAATATCAACCGTTCTTGGATGGTGGATTATTCTCCTTATTCTCGCGCGGATGTGCAGAATAACTGGCCCAGTATGCGGGCAGAACTGGCTCGGGAAATGGGCGTGGATAGCGATGAGCATGAGGTTTTTGTGGCACTGTCCGAAAAAACTCGTACGGATGAGATTCGGCGGGTGGCACAAAAGCTGTATGAGGATTCATACAAGGCCGCTTTGCTGGGCGATGCCATGCCGATATTGCCGGAAGAGGAAGATGAGGAAATGGCTGCGGCTTGGAGTGCCGTGGCGGAGCAGGCTCAAAATAAGGCGCGGGAGGAGCGGGAGGAGTATTTACCTTTGGCTATGCGTGTGTTTGTGGCCTGGGAGGTACTCCGGGCGGCAGAGGTGGAAATGAACTCCTTGCCTTACGTTGTGCGATATTCACCGGAATTTTTCTCTGCTCTGGAGGAACTTGCCGATATGCCGGAAGAAAAGCGGAATCGCGTTTATAATCTGGCGCAGGTTTTGGCAAAGGAAGCCGGGGTTGAAACAAAACCTGTGGGTACGGCAGAGGCTATGGGGCGCTCTCTTCTCCGTGGGGCTGATGCTTTGCGCCATAATTTGATTCAAGGCGTCGGGTATACAGCTGCCGCTGCGGTGGATTCGTTCGGGGCTACTTGGAATTTGAAATCAGTACGCCATGCTGCATCGAAGGTAGATTCCTGGCTCCGAATGCTTCGAGAGTTGCGGGAGGTGGCACAGGGAAAGGTATACCCTATTACTCTAAAGGAGGAGGAGTCCGGGCTTGCTTCGCAGTTAGCCGTGGACGCTGCCTCCGGCACACCTATGGCTCTTTTGCCCTTTTGCGGACGTGCCGGGTTTGGCATTATGGCTTCTGCGGCTGTTGGTGATATTGCGGCGGAGGCTCGCAAGCGGATGCCGGAGGGAGAAATGACGCTGCAAGTGATGTCTGCCATGGCGGGAGCTTCTCTTCAGAGTGCTATTTACTCTTGCATGGGAGATGTGGGTCGCAAAGTGGTTGGGAATACAATTTCTTCCTTTGCAAAAGCCAAAGGGATGGGGCTCAAGGGCTACTCATTGGCGGCTCTTCAATCCGGGGCTCGTTTTTTGGAGGCAAATGCTAAGATGCTGCTCGCCGGTAAGGCCTCTCAGGGGATTTCACTTGGTTCTCAGGAGTTTGCGGCATGGAGTGAAGGTCTGGATTCCCACATCGATTGGAAGTTATACGGGGATAATCTTCTGGATATTGAGACGAATATGCGGGAGGCTGCCATGAATTTGCCCTATATACTCATTGCTTCCGGGCGTGCCGCCTTGCATCATTTTCGTTCCCCGGATGCTCTGGTGTCAGATTCTGCTGCATTGGAATCTTGGGGGGTAAGTTCGTCTGTTCGTAAGCGCATTAGCGAGGAGCCGAATATACAGCGGCAGAATGAGATGCTGCGGAAGGTTCTTTGTGGTTCTAAGCGCTGGGGCGGTATGGGCTTTTTCCCGGAAATTATGCGGGCCATGAACCTGCTGAATACAAAGGATTTCCAAGGATTCAAGGATGAGGCTATCGTGCGGGAATTCTTACAGCTTCCTGCACAATTACCCAACCGCTTAAACGAAATGAAAATACGGGAGCTTCTCACGCCGGAGCTTCAGCAGGAGGCCTTGGCCCGCCTTGCTCCCGCAAAGCTGGGTAAAAGTCTTTCTTCGCGTGCGTTGGAGAGCTTGCAGATGATGGATTTGTGGTACCGAAAGGCAGATGTGTGGAAACAGCAGATAAAAACGCCTCATGCCGCTCGTTATCGTTTCCTCTCGGAAATTAACCGGCAGGGCAGCCTTGTGCCCAAACGATTGAAATTCGATGGTTTTTATCGACCTCATGTGGAAAAGGAACGCCAGCAATACTTGGCTAATAAAATGGATGAGCTGAATTCCCTTTCCTATAATTTTCTTCTGCTGACTCATTCAATGGATGGTTTGGCGCATTCTTTCAAGAACCGAGATTTAGCGGAGAAGCATACGGAGCATATACGAAAGCGTTTGCTGAGCCATGTGTTCCACGCAATTATGCAGGAGGAATGCGGCATCCCGGCAGAGGAGGCTTTTCGCCCTTTTAATGATTACATTTATCAGGTGATTCGGGAACGCAGAAAGAGCTTCAATGCTCCGGCTTGGTTATCGCGGAATCGTAAGGTGGGAAGTCAGTGGTTCAAACAGGCTCACACGATGCCTATGGAGCGTTTGGAAGAAAAACATTTTTCGAATCAGCATAGTTATGTGACGTGGCTTAAGCAAAAATCCTGGAAACACTATATGGATAAAAAACCTTATATTGTGATGGAGGCGCCGAATCGTGATATTAATCAGGGCGAAACATTGGAATGCTTCCGCATCATTACCGGTATGCATGCTAAAGCTGAGTATATACGAGAGATTTTGCCGTATATGGAGGATTACCAAACGGCTTTGACTCGCGGGATGTCTCCTTTGCAAGCCATGTCTTATATGATTGAACGTGAGTGTGGGGAGTACCTCATTCCCGAGATTTGGAAACCTGAATCTTTGGCGGAAAATCCCACAGCTACTGCCGATATGGAGAACTTTACGGCAAGGAATAAGGATTTGTATCATCAATACCATGCTTTTACCGGGCGTTCTCTCGAAAGTACGCAATTGGAGGGCGGCCAAAAACTTTGGCGCATCCAACGACCGGATGGCAAATATACTCGCTGGCATAGTGCCCCGGAAGAAGCTATTAACGATATGGTGGCTAATTCGCTCAATTCTTTCCGCAGCCTATGGCTGGCAGATAAAAAAATGCGCGCTCAGGAGAATCTTAAGCCTTTAGGCTTGGAGGGGAAACCGGAGGAAGAATCATTGGTGGAGTATACCACCGCCCATGATCTTCTTGGTGGAACTGCCGCGCGCGAATTAACCCGGTTTTGGCTGGAAGATGCAACCCGTACGCCGGCTGGACTGGATTATACGCTTGTACCCAAGGGGTATAATTGGAAATTTCTCTCATCCGGTAGAGGGGAGAAAAAAGGGGAGGATGTAAAGGCTTTTTGGTATTCTGCCCGTGCGACTCCTTATACCATGATGCGGAACCATTTTGCCGGTTTTTGGAAGATGGCTTTGCAGGAAAATAGGGTGGATGCAGAGAAGTTGATGGAATTTTTGCATAAGCGTGGTGTTATCCGGCCTCAGGGTCTGCAGAGCATGGAGGTGCTTGCACATGGGCGGAAACGCTATTTGAAGAATTTTGCCGGGCCAGTGCGTCGCTGGTTTCTTAGGGAGGGTATTAGCCCGGATATTCAGCCGGATATACCTATGCTCCAGCATCGCCTTTCCCAATACATGGCGGATTATTCAATGCGTTATTTCCTGAGTAATTTAAATAATCTTCCTATGCCAGATTCTGTAAGGGAGTGGTTTTCTCTGATTCCGTTATGCCCGGAGGACGCTCCTGCCGATAGAGGCTATCGTAAGGCGAATCGATTTATTACCCTCGGCACGCGAGCAAATGGCTATTCGGTAAAGAGGCTACGGAGGTTGATAGGTTTAGTACCGGAGTACAAGGAAAGGTATATGGCAGAGGATGAGCAGTCCTTCATTGGGGAGCTGTTGAAAGAATCTGTGGGTAATTCCACTACGCAGAGATTGGAGCAGGGGTGGTGCTTTGCTCTTTCCGGCAGTGGCTCGATGCGAGCAAGAGACCACGCTATTTGGGACGTTCTGCGAGACCCTGCAAAAAATTGGAATTCCCTTTTGCCGGAAGCACAGCAGGAATTGCGGACGTCTCTGGAAGCGGATTTATCCCGTTTCTGTGCGCCCGGAGAGGCCATGAGCCCTTCTCTGGAAAAGGCATTATCCAATTTGCAATCTGTTCTGGTAGAACACCCGGAGTTGCGTAACTATATGCTGGAACCCGGCCCGGTGGAGAAGCTGTTCCGCATGCAGCTGAATGAGCCGGAATTACAAGGGCTCTTCCCAGCACCTAAAACTCGTGCCGAGTTATTTTATGATAGCCCGGTGCGATTGATGAGAAATGGCTTTGAGCTTTTCCCGGAGGAGTCATTGCCTGAGACCATGGAAGGTGATGCACGTGTGAAACCTGCTTTGCGGTTTTTGTCCCGTATGCGCCACCAGTTCACCAGCGTGCCTTATGCTGATGAGTTTGGCATTTGGTGGCAAGGAAAGCGTTATGGAGGAACTCATGGGGAGCGCCCTCCCGGCCTTGGACCTGAGTGGACACCTCAACCTCTGTTGTTGAATTTCCGGAATTATTTGGAACGTCTGGAGCAGGAGGCGCGGAGCGAAAACCCGGAGGGGGTGCTGGAGGTTTGCGGAGTTAAGCTGCGTGGCTTAACTTCGGAGATGCTGGATAGCGCTCTACTGGAAAAAGGTACGCTGTATACGAACCGCAAAATGCCTAACTATCTGCTTCGCTTGATGCCGGGTGAGGCCTATGCTGCTAACCCTTATCTAAGAGCTCCTTATGTGGTGCATTCTTCCAATGGTGCATTGTTACTGCCGCAGACTATCTTACGTAAGCTGGAGGAGCGCCATTTGGCTTTCCAACCCTTACGTTCTTTCGATAGCTTATTGAAGCGCGATTATCTGGATAAAAGTACATTGCGTATAGGTAGGGAGCATATTCTGGATTTGCTGGATGACGTTGTGTATCGCAGAGCGTCTTCCAGAGCCAATTTGGATGCTTCGAAGAATGCGGAGTTGAGTAATGTGGAAATCATTATGCAGTTGGCTCAGGATAGTCGATTATCCGATTATGTAGCGCAAATAAATCCCAGAGAGATGACGCGAGGCGAAGCTTTGGCTGTGAGTTTGCTGCGTAATATGGTGGAATATGAATTTGGCCGGGATAAGCGCCGTGCCGCTAAAGAGTTGGTCGAGCTGTGCAGAAAGTTGCGTCGAAGTGAGAATGATATGAGCTTGCTGCGTCGTACACTGCTTCGGCTTCGTTCTTACCAGCCGCCCGCAGAGGAGGATTCTGCTCCTCCCAGTCGCACCTCAACTGAAGAATAAGTACCATGCAGAGTATCATTAAGCAAATACCGGAATTGAAAGGTCGTTTGGATGACCCTCTTTGGAGGATGCAGCATTTGTATTGGATTGAGAACAAGGCCGGGCATATGCAGCGTTTTAGTCCCAATGCGGCTCAACTTCGCTTGCACAGGAATCTTTGGAATCGTAATGCTGTGTTGAAGGCTCGCCAGTTAGGCATATCCACATATGTGGCTATACTGATGCTGGATAGCTGCCTTTTTACTCCGAATTTTCACGCTGGTATTATTGATAAAACGCTGCCGGATGCCGAGCAAAAATTGGAAAAAGTGCGGTTTGCTTGGATGCACTTGGATTATCTTCCCCCGAATGCTTCGGGGGAAGACCAATCCCTAGCGGCTTTAGGTACGCTTATTAAACAGCGTAGCGGCTTGCTCCGTAGGAATGAGTGGCACCCCGTATCGGATGCGAGGACGCGGGTGGCCTTTTCCAATGGAAGCGATATTCGCCTTGGTACAACACTGCGTGGCGGTACATTGCAGCTGTTGCATGTATCGGAGTTAGCGCATGTATCAGTTCATGCTCCGTGGAGAGCTAGGGAGATTCGTACGGGAGCTATCAACACCGTTCCCGTGGATGGAAAAATCATTCTGGAAAGTACGCACGAGGGTGGGCGCTATGGCGTGAATTATGAGATGACTTGCCAAGCAATGGAAAATCGCAGTAAGCAGGAACTTTCCCCTCTGGATTTTCGGTTTTTCTTCTTTAGCTGGTTTGATAATCCGGATTATACGCTTCCGGGTACATCCGGTTGGAGCGATACAAGTGCTGCTTACTTCGAGCATTTGGAGCAGGAAAGTGGTGTGCAGCTTTCGCATGGGCAAAAATTATGGTATTCTCGTATGGAGCGGACGATGGGTGCCGCCATGCGGCAGGAGTACCCCTCTACGCCGGAAGAAGCCTTTTCCACAGGAAATGATGGCGCAATATATGGCGCTCAAATGGCTATTCTTCGAGAGCAGGGGCGCATTGGAGCTTCTTTTGAGTATCAGAAGAATGAACCTCTCTACACAGCCTGGGATTTGGGCTTGAGTGATCATACTTCCATTTGGCTTGTGCAACACTGCGGTGGCCAGGTGTATTGGTTGAACCACTATGCTGCCAATCAACTTCCTCTGGAGCATTTTGCCGGGAAAATCCGGGAATGGGAAAGTCGTTATGGCCGGATTGCTGCACATTTCCTACCGCACGATGCAGCCCACCGGGACCCTCATGGGCAATCGTATGTGGAGAGCTTGGCTCGCGAAGGAATTTTTGCCGTTCGAGTTGTTCCCCGCACGCCGGATGTATGGCGCGGGATTAACAGCTTGCGTGGGTTGCTGAGCCGTAGTTGGTTCCACAGGGATACTCTTTTGCAGCGTGTGAATCCGCAGGGTGAGAAGGAGCCCTCCGGGGTGACTTGCTTGGAAATGTACAGGACTGCGCCGCCCGGTGCATCGGGCCTTTGCCGTGAAGCTCCTTTGCACGATGCTTCCTCCCACAGCGCGGATGCTGCCCGCATGTTTGCAGAGGCTTTATCCCATGGCCTGGTGGCTCCGGTGCAATTGAGAGTGCCGCCTCGGCGGGCGCTTATGTGAAATGTTTCTCCATCCTTAAATAAATAAACAATACAATATAATATGCAAACACTAAAAACCAGATACGGTAGGCGGTATATCGTCTATACAAAAGAAGATTGCACAGTGTGCGAGGAGAATGGACCTGTGCTTTGCCGGGTGGCAGCCGGAGATACGGCGGAATTCATCGGGTTCGGTATACCTGTGCAGGTTTCCAGCGATACTGCAGAGGTGCGCGATGCGTTTTCCTTATCTCGGGATTCTGTGGCAGGTGGTGGAGTGGCGGATATGCCGGTTCGACCCTTGCCGGAGAAGTTCCTGCGTGCCAATGTGGTATATGATATGGGGGCTCTTACGGAAAATACGGATTTGTCCCAGCTTTCTTTTGAGCCTGCCAATTCCGTGCGCTCCTGCGAAGTTTGGTTTAGTACGGTGGAATCCGTGCCCAGTATTATTTGGCCTTCCGGAATTTGGGTGGATTCGGCAGATGGAAACGCGCCGGATTTTGAATCGAATTCTCATTACAGACTGGTATTGCGTCAGGAGGGTGTGGGTAATCTTGTTATTTCCGTAGCATATGTCTATTCCGTGTAAGATGAACCCGCTGGGCGGAAAAAACGAGCTTCCTCCGGGCTATACTCGTTTAGAGTATTTGGAAAGCTTGCCTGATGGGAAACAGTATATTAATCTGGATTATATTCCGGATGGGGAGACTGGGTTATACTGCCGCCATTTGCATTTGGAAAAAAGTTTGAACAATGTTTTCGCCATAGGCGTTAGCCAAACTTCCACTTCTCCGCCTACCGGTATGATATGTGTTCCAACTATGGGTTACGCTGCTGTGTTCTATGCTTGGGGAGGGCCTTGTTCCGCAGGTCGTCCTTTGGGGCCTCCCTCAATCTACCCTGCGGAAGGATGGCTGAATTACTACGGTAGCAGGCAGGCTGTGTTGCGATGTAACGGCGCTGAGTGGGCTACATCGCTAAGCTCTTTTGACTACGAGGTTACGCGTCCTTTGTATATGGGAATGATTAACCGCTGTGGTGTGAATGCATTTGCATTTTATGCGCGATTTTACGAGGTCCGTATTACTCAGGGGAAGAAGCTGGTGTGCCATTGTGTGCCTGCTTTGGATGCTGATGGGACTCCGTGTATGTACGATGTTATCAGAAAGCGTGCTCTTTATAATTCCGGCTCCGGTCAATATGTATTGATATGAATGCCATTTATGCAAGAATAACGGAATCCGGGGTGCGTTATTGCCTGCGTATTCCGCATGTGAGTAACGCTTCCGCGAGCCTTTTGGCAGAATATGCAAGTTCTCTCGGTTATAAACGAATGCTGGAATCTCCATGCCCGCAGGAGGGGGATTGGCAGGCTGTTTATAAGGAGGAGGAAGATTTCATCCGGCAAATATGGGTGAGAGTAGAACAATGAATACACAAGAAGAAAAAGCAGGTTGGCTGGTAAGTCTGTTGACTGGCTGGGGCATTCGGGAGAGTTGGGCAAAAATCATCGCCGGAGCCGTTATCGGGGCTCTCTGTGCGGCCGGTGCGTTTTGCACTGCCTCTTGCGAAGGCTTGAGGGAGATGTCCCCGGAGCAGTTGCAGGTGTTACATTACTCGTACCACCGGCTTACCGGGCAGGCTTGCCCCATTGTGGAGGCTCGGAAATAATCCGAGGAAGCACCCCCCGGGAGCTATGCTCCCGGGGATTTTTTACATGCGCAGAAGCATGTCGAGCGTTTCGGCAAGTTTTTTGCCGGGTTTGGTGTTTTGGAGACGAGGGAAGCGTTTGTTGATGAGGATGTAATCCCCATTGCGGGTAAGGCGGAGTTGTTGCCCTGCCAGCTCCACTTGGGAGATGAGCCTGCCGGTGGCAAGGATACGGATTTTCTGAATGGTGGCAAGGTGAGATACTTCGTGGGGCAGGGGACCATAGCGATCTACCCATTGCTGCTTCAGGGCTTCCGTTTCTTCCAAGGTGGCACAGCGTGCCAGGCGGGAGTACGCTTCCATGCGTGCTTGGGTGGCTTCCATGTAAAAGGCCGGGATGAAAGCGCCTGTGAGTTGGTCTGCTTTTGCGCTGGTGGCCATTTCGGCTTCGCTCATGCAGAGAAAATCGGCTTTAAAGTTGGCCTCTGCCCGGGCAAGGGGGCGTTTACCTTGCAGGCGTTCGACGGATTGCCGCAGGAGTTGGCAATACAGCTCGAATCCAATGGCCGCTATATGCCCGCTTTGTTGTGTTCCCAGCAGGTTGCCCGCCCCTCGTATTTCCAAATCCCGCATGGCTATTTTGAATCCGCTTCCCAGCTCTGTGTATTGCTTGATGGCGGATACGCGCTTTCGGGCATCGCTGGTGCAGAGTGCTTGCCGAGGTAATAGTAAATAAGCGTATGCACGGTGGCCTCCTCGGCCTACCCGCCCGCGCAGCTGGTACAAATCCGCCAGACCAAAGCGATCGGCGCGGTCGATGATGATGGTGTTTGCATTAGGGATGTCGATGCCGCTCTCGATGATGGTGGTGGAGAGCAGAATATCTGCTTTGCCATCCACGAAATCGCGCATAATGCACTCCAGTTCATCTTTGTCCATTTGCCCATGCCCGACGACGATGCGTGCCTTGGGAACCAGCCTTTGCAGCTCTGCCGCCATGTGATGAATGGTTTGTACCCGGTTATGCAGGAAGAACACCTGACCATTGCGGGCAAGCTCACGCTCGATGGCTTTTGTAATCAATGCCTCATTGTATGGGCATACTGCCGTTTGGACGGGCAGGCGGTTTAGGGGCGCGGTTTCGATGGTACTCATATCCCGAGCCCCCATAAGTGCTACATACAGGGTACGGGGAATGGGGGTGGCAGAAAGGGTGAGCATGTCCACCATGCGGAACATGCGTTTGAATTGCTCTTTGTGGCGTACTCCGAAGCGTTGTTCTTCGTCGATGACTGCGAGCCCCAGATTTTTGAAAGTGATATCCTTGGAGATGACTCTGTGTGTGCCGATGACGATATCGACGGAGCCATTGGCTATGCCGGCAATGATTTCCCGCGCTTTCGCGGCGGGGGTAAAGCGGCTCAGCAGCTCGATGCGAATGGGATATTCGCTCATTCTTGCACGGAAGGTGCGGTAATGCTGTGAGGCAAGAACGGTGGTGGGTGCCAGAATGGCCGCTTGTTTGCCCCCTGTGGCGCATTTAAAAGCAGCTCGTATGGCTACTTCTGTTTTGCCGAATCCCACATCTCCGCATATGAGGCGGTCCATGGGGCGGGGGGATTCCATGTCCGCTTTGGTTTGGTGAATGGCTCGCAGTTGATCCGGGGTTTCTCGGTAGGGAAAACTCGATTCAAATTGCCACATCCAAGAGGAATCTGCCGCATGGGCATAGCCGTTATTGCTTTCTCGTTCGGCCTGCACTTCCAGAAGTTGGGCAGCGTAGTCCGCCACCGCTTTTTCGGCAGCTTTGCAGGCACGTTTCCAGCGTGCATCCCCAAGGCGGCTTAGCTCCGGTGTTTTTGCTCCCAGACCTATGTATTTGGATACCAGATGGCTTTGTTGCAGCGGAATGCGGAGTAGTACCTCTCCGGCATAGCGGATGTGTAATTCCTCTTCTCCGGTTTTTTCGTCTCGGATGATGCCTTCGAATCTGCCGAGTCCGTGGGAGGCGTGGATGACTAAATCCCCCGGCAGGATTTCTCGGAGGGGAACTTGGGCTTTCTCTCGGCGGAGGCGGTCGATGCGGTCGTCCCGGCGTGTGCTTCGGGGGGTGCTGTAACGGCCGAAAATTTCCGCTGCTGAGAGGATGGCCATCTTTGCCGACGGAATGGTGAAGCCGAAGGGTAATTCCCCCTCTCTGCTTTGGACGCCGCTCCATGCATCATCGTCCCCGCAAATTTCCTCAAAGCGGGCTTTTTCTCCGGCGTGAGGGAAGAACATGATGACTTTCCAGCCCTTTTCTTTCCATTGCCGAAGGCTGCGGCGGGCTTCTTCCCGGCGAGCCTCCTGCATTACGAAATCTCCTGTTTCAAAAGAGCCTAGGGGGGAGCTGAAGATGGCGGTGGCGTCTCCGGCGTGGATGCTGTCGATGTCCGGGATAATATCTGTACGATCGGGGGGGAGTTCAAAGAGAAGAACATTCCCCGGATAGCCGCTTCCGGGAAGGCTGATAACCCAATCCAGCGGGGTAATCCATTCGCTTAAAAGCTGCCCGGAGGGGGGCTCGGAGAGGACAAGCTCGGCTCTGTCCAATTTCCGGAAGGAAAGTTGGGAATCTACATCGAATGCGCGAATGCTCTCCACCTCATCGCCAAAGAATTCGATACGGAGGGGCCAAGCGGATTGCAGGGGGAAAATGTCTAAAATGCCGCCGCGTAAGCTCCATTCTCCTCGGGCAGTTACTTGGTCCACGCGCTCAAATTCGTGTTTTTCGAGAATGGAGGTAAGGCGCTCGGGTGGATATTCCTGCCCGAGTGTAAGTTGCAGGGGCTCTTCGTCTTGGGTAAAGGCAGGCGCTTCTTGCTGCAGGGCTGCGGCGGTTACAAGTACGGCTTGTGTTTCTTGTGGCGGTGTGGCAATTTTTCGGAGGGCATCCAAACGTTCTGCGGCTAAATCCGGGTCGCTCAGGCCGTTGTTAATGTGGATTTCCTTTTCCGGTATGAAGATGGCCTGTGGGGCTTGCCAGAGGGACCATTCTGCGGCGATTCTTTCTTGTGTGGGCAGGGCGTCCGCCACAACCCATATACGGCGAGGCTCCCGCGAGACGCTTGCCACCATGGCAACGGTGAAGGAGAATGCGGCCGGGCATATGCGATCCAGCACTATCGGTTCATGGGGAGGCGTTATATGATTGCACAGCACCCCAAGCTCCCGAGCAAATGCCGGGGAGGCTGCAACTTGTTCTGTGAGCGTACGAGCCACTCCTGCTTTAGTGTAGCAGGTAAGGCGGGGATTGGCAAATATAATTTCTGCGCTTCCTATGCTTGACTATTTTGCCGGCTCTGCGCTATACTTTCGGCATGGCGATAGAATCCTTTGCCGGCAAGATGCCGGAAATGCAGGCTCCGGCTTATATTGCTGCGAGCGCGGATATTATTGGCAATGTGAGTTTGGCGGCGGAAAGTTCTGTGTGGTATCATGCTACTGTGCGGGGAGATGTGGCACCCATCATTATCGGGGAGGGGAGCAATGTGCAGGATAATTGCTGCCTGCATGTGGATTATGAGCAAGGGTGCCGTTTAGGGAAATATGTGACGGTGGGGCACAGTGTGACTTTGCATGCTTGTACGGTGGAGGATTCTTGTCTTATCGGTATGGGGGCAGTGGTGCTGGATGGTGCGATAATTGGCCATGGCTCTATCGTGGGGGCTCATGCGCTGGTTACGAAGGGAACCATTATTCCTCCCCATAGCTTGGTATTGGGGGCTCCTGCCCGGGTGGTAAAGCAGCTTCCTCCGGAAACGGAGCTTGCTAATACGAACCATGCCAAGGAGTATATACGCTTGGCCAAGCAATATGCTTCTCGCTAAAAGGGTGGTTTACTCCGCCTTTTTTTTTCGGGGTGCGCGTTTGCTGCGGGGGGTGCCGGGGCGGGTTGAGGTTTTTGAGGAGGCGGTACGTTTCCCTGCTGCCGATTTCTTTTGCTTGCGCGGTGCTGCGGTGAGCGGATTTTTACGCTTGGGCATGAGTGTGTAGCCTACGCTGCCCATGAGCAGTCCGGTAATGAGTAGCAGGGCATCTCTTCCCCAGATGAATTGAGCTTTGTATACATGGGCTTGGCTGGGGTCTAGTGGAGGGGTAATAATGCTCACTTGTTGCCCCACGGTATAGTCGCAGGCATCGGGGTCCGGCATCAAACGGGTGAATTGCATTCCCCCCGGCAGGGTGAAGCTGACGATAGGTTGGTAGGAGGTGCTGCCTCCCCATGCCCAATTTCCGTGGTTGAGTGCTTGCCAAGTGCTTTCGAAGGGTTGTCGGCGTACATCGCTTACGCAGCCTTGCACGATGACCGATTCGTGCAAAAAGACAGCGGTAAGCAGCATTTGATACAGAGCTACGAGGCAGAGACCGCCGCCAAGTATAAGGAGGAGTCTGTGGTAGCGTTCTCCGATTAGTTGGTAAATGATTTTACGCAGCATAGGAAGCATATCAGCTCACGGCAACACGTTGTTCGTAGGATTCCACACGTCCTCGTGCCATGCAGTTACCTGCCCATTGGAGTACTACGGTGATATCCGGCATGCCGGCGGCGCTTCGGGCGGAAAACTGGCGGTGGCGTGGGGTGAAAAGAGTTTTCTGGGGGAGCCGGGTGAGTAATTCCCGGGCTTGCTGTGCTTCCATGCGGAAGAATTCTTCTGCCCGAGGCAGGGAAATTGCAGATTCTTCTGCCCAATTGACGCAGCGGATGCCCACTCCGTAGCGTGCTGCTGTATCTTGCAATTCTTCTTCATTGATAGCGGCATCTCCACCCAGAAGGAGGAGTTCTGCTTCCTGAGCCCATTGTCCGCAAGCCAAGGTGCGGAAAAACGCTTGCCGGCAGCTTTCTTCCGAATCTGCGAAACCGATACATACGGCGCGGAAAGTGGGGTCCGTATCGTGTTCTTCCATTAGGTAGGAGCCGTCTTCCTGATAGTAGCCTGCGGGCCATTGTACCGCCACGATATCCGGATGCCCCCAGCTATCCTCCTCCTCTATGGGGTACACAAAAACACCCATACCGGCAGTGTCGTATAAGCGCACGGCAAGTGCCATGGCCAGATGAATGTCGGAATCCGTTTCCTCGTTCCCGGTAAAGAGCTGTTGCAGGGAGGAGGATTCTTCTCTACTACCACGGAGGTAGTATCCTTGCCCTCCGGGGATGCGCGCTAAGCACGATTCCGGGTCTAAAACCATGAAGGAGAATTGAGAACGTAGGGAATGGTCCGAGTATGCATCTCCGAGAACGGCGCGTACGCGTGCAATCAGTTCCTTGCCTTTAATGGCATCGTTCTCCCGGGTGGGTAGAAGTGTGGGGAGAATGGCGTCTAACTGTTCTCGAAGGCTCATGGTCGGGGCGTTTGGAAACTGCGCTCAAGCTCGTGTTTGCATGCCGGAGAGGCGAAGATTGGGGTCCACGGGGGTATCCAAGGAGGAAAAATCCCCGGCCTTTGCTCTCAGCATTCCGGCGAAGGCAATCATGGCGGCGTTATCCGTGGTGAGGCTGTTTGGTGGCAGAATAAGTTGAATACGGGCTTGCTTGCAGCTTTTTTCCAGTTGGCGGCGCAGTCCTTGGTTGCAGGAAACACCACCGGATACGGCAAGAATCCGGTGTCCGGTTTGTTTACATGCGCGCAATGCTTTATGGATAAGCACATCCACAATGGCTGCGCGAACTCCGGCACAGAGGTCGCAAAGGGTTTGCTTCGGCAGGTCGTGCGGATTGCCGCCGGGGCTGAGTTTTGGCAGTAGGTAGAGCACCGCTGTCTTTAACCCGGAGAAGGAGAAGTTTAAGTGGGCTTCGTGCATCATGGGGCGGGGCAGGGAGAAGCGCTCCGGATTTCCTTGCTCCGCAAGTTTATCGATTTCCGGACCTCCCGGATAGGGTAAATCCAGCATTTTGGCTACTTTATCGAATGCTTCGCCGGCTGCATCATCCACAGAGCGCCCCAGCAGCGTGTATTTCCCCGGTCCTTGTACATCCACCAGCAGACTGTGCCCGCCGGATACTACCATGGAGAGGTGGGGAATGAGCCCCTGCGAATGGGTAATGAAGGGGGAAAGCATATGCCCCTCCAAGTGGTTGACGGCTACAAAGGGTTTCCCTGCTGTCAGGGCAAGGGCTTTGGCCGCAGTGTTGCCCACAAGCAGGGCGGCTACTAATCCGGGACCTGCGGTACTGGCAAAGACGTCTACCTGATGAATGCTGCGCCCTGCTTTATCCAGTGCTTCCTGTAGTACGGCAGGAAGGTTGGCGGAGTGGTTCCGAGAGGCCAGTTCGGGGATGACTCCGCCATACATGCGATGCAATGGAATTTGGGTGGAGATGATGGAGCTGAGCAGCTGTGGCTGCCCGCCACCGGGTGGCTCTTCGATAAGTGCCACTGCAGTTTCATCGCAACTGGATTCTATGCCCAATACCAACATAGAGTTATTTTTTTGCTCGTTTGCGGGTAATTTTCGGCTGAGCTTGGCCGTTGACAACATCTTCCGTGATGGTGACGCTGCGTATGCTCTTGTCGCTTGGTACTTTGTACATGATATCGAGCATGAGGCGTTCAAAGATGCCACGGAGAGCGCGGGCTCCTGTGCCGCGTTCGATGGCTTGGCGCGCCATGGCTTTGAGTGCGCCTTCCTCCACTTCAAGTTTGACTCCGCTCATGCCCAGCAATTTGTTGTATTGCTTCAGAAGGGCATTCTTGGGTTCTGTGAGGAGCTGTACAAGCTGCTCTTCCGTAAGGGTGGTAAGGGGGGCAAAGATGGGCAGACGCCCGATGAGTTCCGGAATCATGCCGAACATGAAGAAGTCCTCCGGCATGGCTTTGTTGAGGATTTCTTCCTCTGTGTATTCCTTCGTATCGCGGTCTTCTTCAATAGAAGCGAAGCCCATGGCTGAAGAGCCTATGCGTTTGCGAATAATGCTTTCCAAGCCAACGAATGCGCCGCCGCAGATGAAGAGAATGTTTTCCGTGTTAACGCGGATGTACTGTTCGTTGGGGTGTTTGCGGCCGCCCTTGGGAGGGATGTTGCATTCCGTTCCTTCTACGATTTTGAGCAGAGCCTGCTGCACACCTTCGCCGGACACATCTCGCGTGATGCTGACGTTTTGTGTTTTGCGACCGATTTTATCGATTTCATCCACATAGATGATACCTCTTTCTGCTTTCGCTACATTCATATTTGCAGCTTGCAGCAGGCGCAGTACAATGTTTTCCACATCCTCGCCCACGTAGCCGGCCTCCGTGAGAGTGGTGGCATCCACAATGCAGAAGGGAACATCCAGTATGCGTGCCAGTGTTTTGGCCAACAGGGTTTTGCCGGAGCCCGTGGAGCCTGCCAGAAGAATGTTACTCTTTTCGATTTCCACGCCATCGTTCGTGGTGGCTTGGCGGAGGCGGAGGTAGTGGTTATATACGGCTACGCAGAGGGTTCGTTTGGCCAAATCCTGCCCGATAACGTAGTTGTCCAGCATGCGATGCATTTCCTCCGGCGTGGGGAGCTCGTCTTGCTTGCGTGTTTGGACTTCCAGCACGGGGCTGTTATCGGGCATCGGCTCTTGAGGAACTACTTCAGGGTGTGTATTGCGAATGAGGGTCAGGATTCGCTCGGCTGCCACGTCTCCCATATCGGAGATGAGCATTTGGTAATCCATGCCTTCCACGCACTGAAAACAGGTATGTACCCCATCGATGTCGAGCATGGGGCGCCCTTCGCATTCATGCCCGCCACACAAGTGGCAGATTTTTGCATTCTTTGCCATGGGTGGAGGTGTTTATTTTTTTCCCGGGGCCGGAGTATGCTCCAGAATGCGATCCACAAGACCATATGCTTGGGATTCTTCTGCCGTCATGTAGTTATCGCGGTCCTGATCCTGCTTTACGGTATCAAAATCCTTGCCGGTGTGTTTGGCGAGGATGCCGGTGAGGCGTTTGTCCAGACTGAACATGAATTTGATGGTGCGCTCCACATCGGCCGCGGTACCTTGGGCTCCCCCGCGTACTTGGTGAATCATTACGTGAGAATTCGGCAGGCAGAAACGCTTACCCTTGGTGCCGGCAGCCAGTAGCACGCTGGCCATGCTGGCGGCAATGCCTATGCAGTAGGTGTTAATATCGCAGGAGATGAACTGCATTGTATCGTAAATGGCTAAACCGGCTGTTACGGAGCCGCCGGGAGAGTTGATGTAGATATGAATGTCCTTTTTGGGATCCGTCATCTGGAGGAAAAGTAATTGGGCAATGACGGAATTGGCCACGGTGTCATCAATCTCTGTGCCGATGAAGATAACGCGGTCAAGCAGCAGGCGAGAGTAAATGTCGTAAGCGCGTTCTCCCTGACTGGTCTTTTCGATGACGGTGGGAATGTAGTAGTTTTTCGGCGTTTCCATAGTACTTGTGCCGCAGTATAGCACAGCTTCTCCCCCTGCGGCAAAGGCTTTTCGGGGCATAATTCTATTATGCCACAAAAAGAGGGGCAGGGCACGGAGCTTGCGTGGCTCCTCGCCCTGCCTGAGTGGGACATGAGAGATAATTCTGTTTTTTGTTCCGAATTGGTCGGAATCAGATTTTCGGTTTCTTCGGGGTGGGGGCGGCAATGCCTGCCTGCGAGGCGGTGTTTTTCAACCATGTTTGGTTGCGCCCCAAAAAGGCAATCTTACCGCGCACGATGAGTTTGTCTCCCTCTCGCCAAATCTCGCAGCCATATACTTTACCCTTGGTGGGGTCTAAAATTTTGCCGCCACTGTATGTGTCATCATCCTTTTGCAAATCCCATATGATGTCCAACCCCAACACCTTGGGTTTGCCCGGAATTTTTGCTGTGGCGTTCTTGTTCTGAATCAGTTCCACCACGCGTCCGTAGAACTTGCCCTTGTACTCGTATATCTGCACCACGCTCTTGGCTTCTTTCGTCTCGTCATCAATTGTGGTCCACAGACCTACAATGTCCTGTCCGGCCTGTGCTGCGAGCGCGCAGACAATCATCGCTGCTGTAAGGAATAATTTTTTCATAAGTGCGTATGTGTTTTTACTGCTGTTTTTTATATGTAAAAAGCTAGAGTTGGGTCGAGGGTAATTTACACGAAAGCTAGAGCAAGGTCAAGCTTTTGTTGAAAAAAAACAGGCAAATCACGTAGAAAATGAGTAAATGGGGCGAGTTGCGGCAATCTGAGCTTGACGCCGCATGGGTGAGGTGCTATGCTTACGGCAACGAATTATATGAAACCTGCTACATTTAACTGCACAGTACTCCGCGACGGTCATCAGTCTCTGGCCGCCACTCGTATGTCCACCGAGCAGATGCTCGAAATAGCTCCCATTTTGGATACAATGGGGTTCTCCGCATTGGAAACATGGGGCGGTGCTTCCATTGATTCCGGTTTGCGTTTCTTGGGGGAACATCCGTTCGACCGTTTAGACACCCTTAAGAAGCTGGCTCCCAAGACTCCGCACATGATGTTGCTCCGCGGGCAGAATCTTGTGGGCTATACCCATTATGCTGATGATGTGGTGGAAGCATTTGTGAAGCTGAGCGTGAAGCACGGCATGAACATTTTCCGTATTTTCGATTGCTTGAACGACCCGCAGAACATGCGGACGTCCATCAAGGCCGCGAAGGAGGCCGGCGGGCAGGCTCATGGTACGATTTGCTACACGACTTCCCCCGTGCATAATCTTGAGTACTTTGCCAATCTGGCTAAGGAAATTGCCGATATGGGCGCGGATGCCATCGTGATTAAGGATATGGCCGGCCTGATTCCTCCGGCAGAGACAGCCGCTTTGACGGAGGCTATTAAGAAAGCCACGAATCTGCCTGTGTGGATTCACACGCACGAGACGGCCGGTTTGGGGGCTGCTACTTACGTGGCAGGTATTAACGCCGGGGCAGATGCGGTGGACGTGTCCATTGCTCCGTTCGCCAATGGTACCGGCCAGCCGGATTGCATGCGCATGCTGGCGTTGATGAATGGCTACGAGCGTTGCCCGCAGTTGGAGGACGAGGCTGATTTTAAGAAGAAGCTCTCCACCATTTCCGCCATGCTTCAGCCTGTGTACGACAGCCTTTCCCGCTTTACCAGCCACGCTAATGAGGTGGTGAACAGCGATACCCTGCGTTATCAGGTGCCCGGCGGTATGCTTTCCAACTTCCGCAGCCAGCTCAAGGAGATGAACATGACCGATAAGTTCGAGGAAGTGTTTGCTGAGATTCCTGTGGTTCGCAAGGCTTTGGGGTGGATTCCTTTGGTAACGCCCACATCTCAGATTGTGGGTGTTCAGGCGATGATGAACGTGAAGTTCGGACGCTGGAAGAATATTACCCCGCAGTGTGCGGATGTGGCATTGGGTTACTACGGTCGCACGCCTGCTCCCGTGGATCCTGAGCTGCAGGCCATGTGTGCCAAGAAGATGGGCAAGGAACCTATTACCTGCCGCCCGGCGGATTTGATTAAGCCCGGTATGCAGGATTTGCGCGATAAACTGGCTGCCAAGGGAATGCCGGTTACGGATGAGAACTGCGTCATTTACGCTATGTTCCCACAGCAGTTGGAGGACTACTACGCCGGTAAGCGCCCCGAGCCGCCCACCACTCCCAAGCCCGAGAATTTCGGCGCTCCTGTATCCCTCAGTACCGTGGGTGTGGCCGCAGCCATCTCCGGTCGCAACATGAAGCTCAACATTATGGGCCGCGAGTACGATGTGACCATCGAGGAGAAGTAAGCTGTCTGAATTTCTTATTACAAAGCCGCCGTTCAGAACTCCGAACGGCGGCTTTTTTCGTGCGGGGAGTGAGGTAAATACTGTGTGGGGTATTGACAAAAAGGTGCCTCGGTTGTAAATTCGTGCCGTGATGAATAACGAGCATGTGTTACCGACGTACGGCCGCGCTCCTTTTGAGGCGGTTCGGGGGGAGGGGTCTTATCTGTATGATGCAGAGGGGCGCCGCTATGTGGATTTTTGTGCCGGTATAGCCACCTGTTCGCTGGGGCACTGCCATCCGGTATTGGTAAAAGCAGTGGCAGAGCAGGCGGCCACGTTGATGCACTGCTCGAACTTATATGGTATTCCCGGGCAGGAAAAACTGGCGCGCCTGTTGGTGGAACAAGTAATCGGAATCCCGGGACGTGTGTTTTTCTGCAATTCCGGAGCCGAGGGGAATGAGGGGATGATTAAGGTGGCTCGTCGCTTTGGACATCGCCGCCCGGCGGCGGATGGATTCCCGCGTTACGAGGTTATTACCTTCAATAAGAGTTTCCATGGGCGTACGCTGGGAACGCTGGCTGCCACGGGGCAAACTAAGGTGCAGGTGGAGTTCGACCCGCTCCTTAATGGGTTCAAATACGTGGATTTTAATGATATTGAGGGCTTGCGCGCTGCCGTATCTCCCTGTACCTGTGGTATTATGCTGGAGGCGGTGCAAGGGGAAGGTGGTGTTAATCCCGCCACGCCGGAGTTTTTACGGGCTGTGGCGGAGTTGTGCCGCCAAAAGGATTTACTGCTTATGATTGATGAAGTGCAGTGCGGCATAGGGCGTTGCGGGGCAAGTATGGGCTGGAAAGCCGTGTGCCCGGAGGTGGAGCCGGATTTGGTATCCTGTGCTAAGGGAATAGGCGGAGGTTTCCCTATGGGATGTTTTTGGGTAAGTAATCGTGCTATTGATGATGCCGGTACACAGCTTTCTTCCATTATGGGGCCCGGTTCGCATGGCTCTACCTTTGGCGGAACGCCTCTGGCTTGCGCTGCCGGTTATGCCGTAGTGAATGAAATTCTTACTCAGGGGTTGGTGGAACGAGCTGCCCGTATGGGGGATGTTGTGAAATCTACGGTGGAGTCTTGGAATCTTCCCTGTGTGGAAATCGTGCGAGGTTTGGGGTTGTTGCGTGGTGTAGGGCTGAAGAAGGGCTCCTTCGAGGTGCCGGAGGGACAAACCCCCGCTTCCCATGTGAATAACCTTTGCCGGGAAGCCGGATTGCTTTGTTGCCCGGCCGGCCCGGATACGCTTCGCGTTATCCCTGCTCTCAATGTGCCGGAAGAGGTGCTTGCTGAGGGTCTTGCAATACTCAAGGCGGTATTGTCCTCATTGTAAATACGTAGGTTTACATTTTCCCATTTTCCTCCGGATGCCTATGGCGTCCGGAGCTTTTTTCTTGCCTTATTTCCAGAAATAGGTATATTTACATGGTAATGAGAAATTTAGTAGCTACCATAATGATGATGTGGACGATGACGGCACTGGCCTTTGCTTCGTGGACGTCTCCCCATCCGTTAGAATGGGAGGAAAAGGCTCCGGCGGCGTTAATCCCATTTCCTCAGAAGGTAACGTGGGAAAAAGGAACGCTCTCCATCCCTACGGAAAAGGGCTGGAAATTGAAGGGAGGCGTTGCTAAGAAAAAATCTATTAAAATAGCGTGGAAGGGTATTATTGGGGATTGTTCCGGCAAGGGAAAAGCTCCCCTTGTGGTAACTCTTGCTAAGGAAAAACTGCCCTCGGACGCTCAGAAGGAAGGGTATACTCTTGTTGTAAATGAAAAAGGTGTTCGGATTGGGGCTGAAACTGAGACAGGTTTTTTCTACGGATTGCAAACTCTGCGTCAATTGGCGGCTAATAAGAAGAAACTCCCCTTTTGTAAAATAACGGACTGGCCTGCTTTCCGATATCGCGGGTATTTGCAGGATTGCGGTCGCAATTTCCGCAAGGTGGAGCGTTTGAAAAAAGAACTGGATTTAGCGGCGCAGCTTAAAGTCAACCTTTTTCAATGGCATTTGACCGATTACCCTGCGTGGCATGTTCAATGCAAGGTGCATCCGAAATTGAATGATCCCAAATATCGCACTCGAGATGTAAATGATACATACAGTTACAAGGAGATACGAGAGGTGATAGAATATGCCCGGGAGCGCCATATTCTGGTTATTCCGGAGTTGGATATGCCGGGGCATAGTGGTTATTTTAAACGTGCTTTCGGATTTCCGATGCATACTGCGGAGGGGATGAAAATCGTGGGCGAATTGTGGGATGAGTTTCTGAAAGAAATACCTAAGGAGTTGTGCCCGATTATTCATTTTGGTGGGGATGAGGTAAAGATTCCCAATGCGAGAGAGTTTGTTGATTTTGTGGTGCAAAAGTTGGAGGCTGATGGGCGTATTGCTATGCAGTGGTCCAGCCGTCGAGATTTAGCAAAGCATGAAAATGCTATTGGTCAACGTTGGTTGGACGGTGCAGATGTAGCGGAAATTTCCTTGACTAACCTTAAGGGGCGTACGTTTGACTCTATCATCGGATACACGAACGTGTATGAGCCGGCGATGATGGTGCGTCGCTACTTTTTCATGCGTCCCTGTGGGGCAGCTAAGGGAGACCAGGAACGCCTGGGTACCATCATGGGAATTTGGCCGGACGGACGTGTGGACGATAAGGAACTCATTCCCGAGCTGTGTAATATGTGGCCTGCCATGTGTGCTATGGTGGAACGTTCTTGGAAAGGTGGGGGCGCAGATGGTGATAAATTCCCCGCTGATATGCCCTCTCCGGATACGGAGGCCGGCAAGGCATACCGTTTGTTTATGGCTCGTGCGGCGTCGATTCGTAAGACTATTTTTGCACAGGAGCCTTTTCCTGTTTGGCCGGAGTCTTCGGTGGAATGGACTCTTGTGGAACCGATGGAAAGTACACGTGCAGAGTCTGTACGAGCGGATGTGTTAAAGGGTGATTTGGAAAATCTGAAAACTCGGAAGGCTTATTGCGGTAGCCTTTATTTCCGTACTCGTGATGGTTCCGGCTGTATCGGTATGTTCCGAAAAGGGAAGCCGGGGCAGACTCTTTGGGCTGTGACGAAGTTTAAGGCGGCTAAGGCCGGGAATCAAAAGTTCATGATTGGATTTGATGCCCCGGAGCGTTCCAATCGTCGGTATATGGGCTTACCGAAAAACCCGGGGGATTGGACACCGACGGGGGCTCGAATCTGGCTTAATGGTAAGGAGATAAAAAATCCTCACACATACAAGTACGCTGGGCAGCGCCGTTCAGGTAATGCGTGGCAGTTTGATGGCCCCCCGCTGGATCCGGAGGAGCTTTGGTGGATGCTTGACCCCGTGGAGCTGCCGATTCGTAAGGGAGAGAACACTGTCGTGATAGAGCATCCCTTCATCGATTATAATCAAGCGTGGCAGCTTTCCTTTATTCCGCTGGAGCAGCCGCGCAAATCCCGAGGGGGAAAGAAGCGTTAGCTTATTGCTTAGGCTTGCTCTTCAAATCGCGGACCCTCCGCGCCGGCATCGACCTGTTCGACGAGTTCGAACAGGTCGAGCTTTTTTATTTCCTCTTGCTCTGCAAAATCAAGAAAGTTTTCCAAGGCATGTAAAATAAATTCGGTACGAGTGATTTTGTGGTGCAGAAGTGCTTGTTCTAAGCGTTCGTGTTGGGCGGCGGAGCAGCGGAAGGTGACGGAGTGCAGATTCATTGTGCATGCTATTCTAGAGCAAAATTTCTCTGTTAGAAAGACAAGTTATTTTGTAAACATTGTGCTACAACCTAATATGGATTGTCTTATGCTTTCCGTGGTGTAAGATGGTGTTTACTATGAAGCGTATACGAAATATCACACGTTTTACATATGAGTTTACTTCGTTCCAGGGGTGGCGTGTTACTTTGTGCCGGAATCAGGTGCATTTCACACGGTATTTTTCTGATAAGCAGTACGGAGGGGAAGCCCCGGCTCTTGCTGCTGCTGTGGAAATGAGGAATCGTGTTTTGGCTAATCTGCGTGCGTATCCGGAAAATCCGGCAAAGGCATTTGAGCTGTGCCGGGAGGATACCCCGCAAACTTGTTATCCCAGAGGTTTGCGCCCTCGTAAGAACGTTTGAATGCCGTCCCCGTGCAGCTCGGGGACGGCCGGTTTTTCTGTCCAGCTACAGACAGGCCGCAATGCATCAGGTATGTTTGAAGGCCATCGCCTCGGATTCTTCGAGGTGCTGTGCCGTTGTGTGCTGCGACAGAAAGTCGATGCCTCGTTTCATGTCCTCAATCAGGAGGCTCGCCATGTCCATGGTGAAACCTTGCCGTACCATAATGCGCATTACAACGGTATCCTCCACATGAGCGGGGAGACTGAAGGCCGGCACTTGCCACCCACGGATTCTGAGCCTGTCGGACAGTTCGTATAGATTGTAGGGTGTGGCGTTATTTGCTTTCATGTAGAAGCATACGGCCGGTATGTCTTTCTGCGGATTACCTTGGCTGATAAATTCAAAGGCTCCCAATTTGCTGATTTCCTTCGCCAGATATGCGGCTACGTTATAGGCTGCCATATGGATATTTTTGTACCCCTCCTTACCTAGGCGCACAAAGTTGTAATACTGGGCAATTACTTGCCCTGCCGGGCGGGAGAAGTTGATGGCGATGGTGGGAATGCTTCCGCCCAGGTAGTTTACTGCAAAGGTGAGTTCCTTGGGCAGTTCGTTTTCATCCCTCCAGATTACCCAACCACAGCCCAAGGGAGCAAGCCCATATTTGTGCCCGCTGGAGCTGATGGATTTGACGCGAGGAAGACGAAAATCGAAGGGAATTTCCGGGGCACAGAAGGGGGCAAGGAATCCACCGCTGGCTGCATCTACGTGTATATCCACATCCGGACCTCCTGATGCGGCAAGTTTATCCAGTACTTGTGCCACGGCTTCGGGAAACTCATACTGCCCTGTGTAGGTAACACCAAAGGTGGGTACCACGCAGATGGTGTTTTCATCCACACGGCGGAGGATTTCTTTTTCACTCATGCAGTATTGGCCCTTTTCCATGGGGATTTCCCGGATTTCCACCCCCCAATAACGACAAAATTTGTGCCAGCAGATTTGTACCGGTCCGCATACTAAATTGGGTTTGTCGCAAGGTTTGCCCTCTTCTTGTCTTTTCCGGCGCCAGCGCCACAGGGCGGCCATTCCACCGAGCATGCATGCTTCGCTGGAGCCAATGGTGGAGCAGCCGATAATGCGCTCTTGTGCCGGGGCATTCCACAGGGAGGCAATCATGCGTACGCAGCGCATTTCCAGCTCCGCGCATTGTGGATATTCGTCCTTGTCAATCATGTTTTTGCTGATGCTGAGATCCATCAGCTTGTGAATTTGCTCGTCATCCCAGGTTTGGCAAAAGGTTGCCAGATTTTGACGTGCGTTGCCATCGAGCAGGAGTTCTGCTTTGATGAGTTCGTAGGCATCCTCCGGGCGCATAGAATCCTCGGGGAATGCAGCGGAGGGTAGGGGCTTAGCCACATCCTCCGCGCCATAGATGCTTGTGCGGGTGTTATCGTGTTGGCAGTGTTTCATGTCTCCGTAGAGACACTTGCCGCCACCTTCTTCGTGCAAAAACAGCTTATGGCTTCCTCCTCCAGCCGGGGATGCTTGTACCCAGTGCCAGCACTCCGCATACGCCTACTGCCCAGTTGCCCAATAAGGCAAAAAGAGTATAGCCCGCCTCTTTGTCCACCGGTAGCACGGCATAGCTATACCCGGCCATGTGCGGGCTGCCATCCGCTTTACACAGCGCATGGATGAGGGCGCCATTGGGGGCAATGGCACAGGTAAGCCCCATATTGGCTGCCCTCACCATTGGGCGGCGCAGTTCGATGCAGCGGAATGCTGCGTTGCGAGCCTGCTGTACGCCGCAAGCGGAGTTCCGGAACCATGCATCGTTCGAGATGTTGATGATGACTTGCGGTCCCTTCCGAACAAATTTGGTAAGGAGAGGTCCTACGGTGTCTTCGTAACAGATGGCGGGAATGACACCCACTGTCTCATTCGTGCCGGGAACCGGCGTGGGGATGGGCATATCTCCTGTGCCGGGGCGTATACCTTCGTCAATCTGAGTTCCCGTCATTTCTGCGTAGATATCGCTAATCCATTGGAAGTTTTCCGCATAGGGAATGTACTCACCAAAGGGCATGAGGTGCTGCTTGGAAACAGTGGAAATGCTCTCTGCTCCGGCAGGAATAAAGGCCATGGAGTTGCTCATACCACGGTAGCGGGCTCGTGCCGAATCCTCAGGGAAAGGTTCCCAGAGGTATTCGTCCACGCCGGAGAAAAGGACGAAAGATTGTCCGCCGAGTTGCTGTATTTGCTCCCGCACCAGAGGTAATCCGTTCGGGGAAAAGAGGGAACTCTCCAAGATGCCGTCCGAGAGGAGTTGCCCGGTGGTGATGTTTCTTTGCAGGGGGGTACCCATGGCACTCTCCGGCCATACGACCCATACCGGCAGCTGTTGGATGATGCCGACTTCCGGGTTTTTCATTGCACGGCGTATGGTGTTTTTCTGGATGTCCTCGAAGGCGTTTCGAGTTGTGCGGAGGTACTCTCCATACAAGCCGGGTTGCATGGGTCCTCCTTCGATGCGTTCCCTCTGGTCAATGTTGATTTGTACACCCATTACCGGAAGTTGTAACACACTTTCCCTTTGCATCATGTGCGTAGGGGAGTATGCCTTGGAAAGTGCGAGTCCTCCCAAAAAGAGGCCAAAGAGAATAATGGCCATACCATAGAAATCCCAAGGGGGACAGCCTTTCCCCACACCATGAAAGTGTTTCCATGTGCGGCGGAAAGCACCCCAGAGGATGATGGCGGTGCAGGCAGGAAGGAAGGAAAGCGCGGCCGTGCCTACATATTCCGCCCACTGCACCATGGAGAGCCCGTTGTAGAGACCCATACCTAGGCTGTTCCAACTGAAACCGAGGGTGCCGCTGGCACGCATCCATTCGATGCAGACCCACAGGGCACCGCCCCCCAGTGCCGCACGGAGGGTGGAGAGCAAATCCCGGTGTGCCCAAGCGGCCCACACTTCTTTTTTTTGCGGATAGGATAAGGATTCCGTGGCGGGACCTTCTTCCAGTCTGGGGCGTAAAAGGGTATTAGCTATGCCTCCCCAAAGCCCCACCAGTAGCGCGTATACGGACATGAGTGGAAAAAAGGCGATGGCCAAAAAGATGGGCTGGGGAATCCGGAATACATACCCCACATTGTGAATCCACCAGAAGGATACGCAGTACCACCCCATGCCGTACAGCCAGCCATGGAAAAATCCGCGCCGAAAGCCTCGCTCCCCCAGCCAGAGAACGCTTAGAAACGGCAGCAGCCCCGCCCATACCCAATTGCCAAAATCGTACGGAGGAAAGGCAAGTGCCATGGATGCCCCGGAAAGAAGGCAAACTAACCACCCTAAGCGCAAAAACAAGCTGCGCCGGGGCTCTGCTTTAGCGAGCGCGGCCGCCGAATCGGCAGGTTGTGGACTCATTGTGTGTGTAAGGGAGGGGATTACAGCTCGTTTGCCGGTATGCAGGTAAAGCCCATGTGGTGCAGTTCCGCGCTGCCCTCATTGCGGTAGGATATTTCCACCCTCCAGAGAGGTTCCTCTGTATTTAGCTGGTGAAGGAGGTAATCATCCCCCGTGGTGTAGCCGGTTTCAATGCGTACTGTGGCGTTTTTGCCCTCGGTTTTAATGTTATTGCTTTCCCGGGATTCAAAAGTTCCGGCGTTGTAGGGCAGGTAAACGGTATCACCCTGCTGGTTGCCCCGGCTATTAAGAACCTCCAGCACAAGGTGCCCTTTCCCGGTGCCTTCGCCAAGTTGCAGGGTGATTTCGGGGTAGCAATGGCTTCGCAGTTCCATACGAGCGTCCCCGACAGAGCTTTTCCAGCATGCTTGCATACTATCGATGGAGATGTTCTCCCCCTTCCACGGAAATACGATGCCGCCCTCCCGCCAATTATCTACAGGCAAGGCATTGTATACATAGAGCCCTGCACCCAGAGCTGCCATGAGGGAAAGACACCCTACCCCTCCCCATATTTTTTGAGAAAGGCTCATTTTTAGTTCTCCGTTGGCTTTCTTTTGAGTATCCTGCTCGCGCATGACTCCATTTTGTACCGAAAAATGCAATGATGCAACAAAAAAGGTTTACATTCCGCAAAAAAAGAGTAAAAAATAAGGTCGGTTCAAACCAACCCATACACAAAATGGCCGATATCGACGATAAAACTGAAAAAAATGTACCCGGTAAGTTCTATGTGGATTGCAACTGCATCGACTGTGACCTGTGCCGTGAAACCGCTCCCGATTTCTTCGCTCGCGATGATGATGAGGGTGTTTCCTATGTGAGCAAGCAGCCTGAGACGGACGAGGAAATCGCCCTGTGCCAAGAGGCTCTTGAAGGGTGCCCCGTACAGGCTATCGGTGACGATGGGGAGTAAAGCCCCGCTGCCGGTAAGAGTTTAATCCTCTGGATTGAGCGGTTCGGAGGTGCGTTCCTCCGAACCGCTTTTCTTACCAAAATTGTGGCACGCAAAAAGAAAGCAGAGGCTTTGCCTCTTGCCGCGCCTCTTCCGGTCTCCCGCCGAGTAGAGCCGCATTATCGTATGCACCGTATGCCGGATGGTTCGGAGCGGGCAGAGCCGGTGCAGAGCTTCGCGGAGGTGTGCCGAAACCAAGCCTTGGCCGATTTTCTGGGGGGATGCCCGGAGGCTTTCTCCGGGGAGCATATGCGCCCCATGGATTCCATTTTGGGGGAATTGCTCAGCGAGCTAAAATTGCAGGAGGAGGCATTTGCTCCTGCCATTTTGGACGAGGCCTGGTTGCAGGCCGTGGGACCCGGATTGGCAGATGTGTCTCGTTTGGTCGCAGTTTCTCGTAAAAGTGCGCGTGTGGTGGTGAGCCACCCGAGTGTGCGTTACGAGGTGACGAGGCTGCGCCCTCAGATTATCCAAGCTCTGAATCGCTCGTTTGGCGAAGGTGTTGTGGCGCGGCTCAGTTTAGTGAATAGCTAATGCTTGTTCGCTATTCCTGCGGGGAATAGTAATAACCGATTCCTCGTTCTGTGACAATACAGGAGGCGTACTCTCCTAATTTCTGGCGCAGTCGTTTAATGTGCGTATCTAAGGCGCGTGTTTGGGTTGTGTCTGCGTAGCCCAGAATGAGGTTTTGGAGCTTGTAACGGTCCTGTACTTTTCCCGGGCGCTCCAGCAAGTAGGCCAGTAGTTTGAACTCGGAGGTGGTTAGGTCTAAGGTGGCTCCATTGAGGGTGGCGTGCAGGCTATTCTTATCCAAGCTAATAGGTCCGGCAGAGATGAGCATTCTGGTTGCACTCTGGTTCGCTCTTTTTAAAATGTTTCGTACGCGGAGTACCAACTCCTTGGTGCTGAAAGGCTTGGTAATGTAGTCATCTGCTCCGAGCGCTAGGCCTTCTAATCGGTCGTCCGGCTGTGCTTTTGCTGTGAGAAAGAGGGTGGGGATGCCGGCAGTGAGCGGATTAGCCTGCATGGCGCGGAAGATTTCCAGCCCATTCATTCCGGGTAGCATCACATCCAAAATCACACAATCCGGGATTTTTGCGCGGATGAGTTCCCAGGCCTCCGTGCCATGATGTACCATGGAGGTGTTCCAGCCCTCCCGCTCTAAGCGAAAGGCCACCAAGCCTGCGATGTCCTCATCATCTTCCACTATCAGAATGTGCATGCTCATACTTGTGTGTTGGTAGGTGGATTTCAGCACATACGATGGGAGTTTTCAAGAATATTTTTGTGACGCTAAAGCCACATGGCGAAGATGTGCTATACTTGTGCTGCCTCTTCCCACAGTGGGAGCTCCGCCCCAATAAGCCATGGCGTATATTCCGGCGGAATGGGGGATTGCAGGGCGATGCGCTTGCCCGTGGATGGGTGGTTGAATGCCAAGCGCCATGCATGCAGCATGAGCCGCCCGGGTTTTGCTTTTTGCCGTTGCGGGTGAGCATAAATGGGGTCTCCCACCAGCGGATGCCCTAAATGCAGCATATGTACTCGTATTTGGTGGGTGCGCCCGGTGTGCAGAGTACACATGACGAGGGATGAATCCGTGGAGGCATCGTAGTGCAATACCTGCCAATCCGTAATAGCTGGTTTGCCGGACCCCGGATTAACTACTGCCATTTTGAGGCGATTAACCGGGTGGCGCCCTATGTTGGTAAAGATGGTGCCGGTATTTTCTTTGGGGCAGCCTTGCACTACGGCAAGGTAGATTTTCCCAGTATCCCGGTTGGCAAATTGCGAGGTAAGGGAGAGGTGGGCAGAATCGTTTTTGGCCACGACGATGCAGCCGCTGGTATCCTTATCCAAACGGTGAACAATACCGGGGCGTTCTACGCCGCCTATGCCGGAGAGCCCGTTTCTGCAGTGCCATAACACAGCGTTTACCAAGGTGCCATCCGGGTTGCCTGCGGCCGGGTGTACCACCATGCCGCTTTCTTTATCGATGACAATAACGTCCTCGTCCTCGTAAAGCACGGAGATGGGGATATCCTGTGGTTGTGCTTCTGCAGGTTCCGGTTCCGGGATGTTGATTTCGATACGCATCATCCGTTCCACCGGGGTTTTAGCCTTGGTGGATTTTCCGTTAATCGTGATTTGGCCTTCTTTGATGAGAGCTTGGATTCTGGCTCGGGAAAGCTCCGGAAGCTGTGCTGCCAAAAATTGATCCAAGCGGGTGCCGAAGGAATCTTCTACAATGATGAGCATAGCGTTGAGTTTCTCGCTTACATGCCGGTGGGATGGTCGATGAAGATGCAGGGAAGCCCGAAAGAATCTTCCAATAGCTTCCCGATAGCCTTCACTCCGAATGTCTCCGTAGCATAGTGCCCGGCAAAAAGGATGTTGATTCCCATGTCTCGTGCGGCGTTGCTTACCCAGTGGTTTTCTTCCCCTGTCAGGTATGTACTGTATCCTTTAGCTTGTACTTGGTAAATTTCCTCACCTCCGCCGCCGGAGCATAGAACAATGCGCCCGGCCGGTGCAGACTCATCGTGCATTACGCCGGTGACTTCGGCACCGGTGATGGCGGCGTATCGCTGGCTGAGTTCTCCCACGGTGCCGGGGTAGAATCCGGAAAGACCAATCAGGGTGCCGTGGTAGTCTAACTCCGGTTTTACGTCCTGCAAGCCCAGTTCTCGGGCTATGCAGGCATTATTCCCCAATGTGGGGTGCATATCCAGCGGAAGGTGGGCGGAATACACGGCCAAATTTCCCTGTAGGCAGGTTTCCACCTTGCGTTTCCACCACCCGGTGAGGGGGCGCAATCCGCACCAGAAAAGTCCGTGGTGAAGTATCAGCAAATCCGCACCTGCTGCCACGGCGGCTTCCAGTGTTTGTTGGGAACCATCCACGGCTAGTGCAACTTTGTTAACGCTGCCGGAGTTTTCCACCTGCAGCCCATTCATGGCTACGGCGGCGTCTTTAATTTCTGCTATCCGTAGGGTGGTGTCCAGCAGGTCGGCAATTTGGTGAAGGGGGGTACTCATAAGCTTGGTGTTTAGTCGGCATTGCCTCGGTAAATGGTTTTGCGTGCGATTTCTCGATTCAGGCGTTTATTAAATTCCCCGGCCATATCGTAGCCGCTTTCGCGCAGGTATTTGCCTAAAGCTGCCACTTCTACCAGTCGGGACATATCACGCCCCGGTGCTACCGGCAAGTTGAGACGTTCGACATCCACGCCGAGAATGGAGGTCGTTTTGTGTTCCATGCCAAGGCGTTCAATTTCCGTCATCTCTCCGGCAAAGAGGTTAATGATGAGGTCAATGCGCTTTTCCCTTCGGTAGGCTTTCAGACCGAATAAGTTGGTTACATTGATGATGCCCAGCCCGCGGATTTCGATAAAGCCGCTGCTGAGGGATGGTGCATGGGCAATGAGTTCCCCTCCTAAATTGCGGATGCGTACCATATCATCGGCCACCAAAGCTGCACCGCGTTCTACTAAACCGAGGGAAATTTCGCTCTTGCCTACGCCTCCTTTCCCGGTAATCAGTACGCCCACGCCACGCACATCGACCATGCAACCATGTACGGTGGTGCTATCGGCGAATTCGTTCTCCAAAATGACTGTGGCCCGATTTACGAATTCCATGGTGAGCAAATCCGAGCGGAATACGGAAATGGAATGGCTGTCCGCAATTTGGAGTACATCTTGCGGCACATCATAGCCGCGTGCAAAGATAAAACAGGGGGTATCTTCGGCGCAAATACCCTCCAAGCGAGTGTGGCGTTCTTCTCCTTGAAGGGTGGAAAGATAGGCCATTTCTGCGGCTCCGAATACTTGGATGCGCTCGTGTGCAAAATAGCCGAGATAACCCGCAAGTGCCAAGCCCGGGCGGTTCAATGCCGGCTGGATGATATATCTGCTCATCCCTGCCGGAGTATTTAGCAGTTGTAATTCCAAATCGGTCCTGTATTTCTCGTAGAAACGAGCCACAGGCACTTGCTCCACTTTACGGACGATGGGGTCTTTCATACCGGACTTTATTGTACACGATGTTCACTGTGGGAGTCAAGACTTCCTACACGCGCAGAAAAGCCTTATGTTTGTACAGAAAGTGCAGTACCACCCAGAATAATCCATAGGAACAAAGAGCAAAGAGTAGGGTGGCATGCTCCTCCCCGCACAAGCGGCTTACGCCATAAAAAAGCGGGTGGGCAATACCCCACCACAGGTTGTGCCCGTGGGGACCATGTACCTCTGCCAGAAGGTAGGCCAGTAGTGCATTGCAGCCAATGACTTGCAGCGGGTAGGCCAGCCAGTGCAAATAGGTGCAGCAGTCAAATAATAAGTGAAATAATGCCAGAAGCAGTAAACACCAGCCACCGCTCCACAGTACCATGGTAGTTGTAAACAGGTGCTTGATGAGGGGCGTGTCTTTTTCCAAGCCCCATGCTGCCAGTGACCTTGCAGGTGGCAGTCGATGTAATAGGCCAAATTGTTGCGGGGCTGGAAGAGTCCTGCTTCCTGGTGCTGATAGGGTACAAAACGTAACAATGCCCAGTATAGCAGTAGGCTGCATAAAAGTACGATGGAACTAATTAGGTATCCTTCTGCAATGGCTTGCAATGTGTTACAGAATTAGCTCATATGCTCCGTTTCGGCACTTGCAAGATTTCCTTGCACCAGCATGCCTCGCAGGGCATCGATGCTGATGATTCTTTGCCGGGCAGGGGCGGTGGTGAGGTTATTTTGAGCTATGGGTAAACGATTCTCCGAAAATGCGACCAAAGACGGGACCATTAACAAAATCGGCCAGTTCTGCCACGCCGTAGCAGCCATTTGCCTGCCACTCCTGAAGGAGAGGAATTACTCTGTGTGCTACAAGGCGAGCCGTGGGTGCTGCTGTTCCCCAGCAGTCCGGCCAAGGCTGAGCCGGATTAGCGAAGTTTTCCAAAAGTTCGTGTCCTAGGTGACGAAGTTTCGGTGCTAAGGTACGGGCGGTCTGTTCATCACAGACGGAAGCCATACGGAATAAGAAACGCAGCAATTCTTGCTCCACCCTGCTCCCGCAGAAACGCTCCGGAAGCCCGCTGGGAGCACCTGCGACCAAATGGCGTACCGGGTTATCCAGAGTCACACTCTTCGGTAGTACGGGGGTAACCAAATCGGCCGCTCCATCCTCTGCATCTAGTACTATTTCTTGTACTGCTAAACACGTCGATTCCTTATTTTGAAAGGATTGCTGCATGCTTATCTTCCATACAAGCATGATATGTTGCTGACGATGTATCTTTCCATTGGGCATGCGCAGGTGCGAGTGCCCCATATCGTAGATACCATACTGTGTGTGCGTGTGCCGGAGGGAGCTTTCCGCATGCAAAATCGGGGCTGCGCTGCCGATAATAAGTTTCTCTCCTTCAGTGGAAAAGTTCAACGTCCACGCTGCTTTTCCCTTTAATCGGCGGAAGATATCCTCGTCTCCCACAAACACTGTTCTTGCCGGACTGTTTGCAAGATTCCAAGTGTAGTTAATTCGGAGAGGATGAGCCGGCTTTTTTTCTAAATATATCATTTGCACGGATGGAAACTGCACAGAATCTGCTTGCCATGCCGGTCTTAGCGCCACACACAAATATGCTGTGGTAAAAAAGGCAAGAAGTACAGCAATGCGAGTAAACCATTTCCTCATCGTTGTTCTATTGTAAACCGGTGGCATGCCCGAATCAAGGCTTGAGTTCCGGCATGACAGGTATATAATGTTCCCATCTGCTATGTGTCAGGACATTTCCTTCTACGCTAATTCCTTTGTGCAATCCCTCGTCGCTTATCGCCCCGGCAAACCTATTGCGGAAACTGCTCGGGAGTTGGGGTTAAACCCGGAGCAAATTATAAAGCTGGCTTCAAATGAAAACTCATTGGGTGCTTCTCCCAAAGCCATCGAGGCAATGCAGCGTGCTGTGGGCGGTGTGCATTTATACCCGGATGGGGCATCATACGCTCTGCGTAAACGATTAGCCGAGTTTCATGCAGTGGAAATGGAGCAAACTGTGGCGGCGGCCGGCAGCAGTGAGTTAATAGAGCTGCTGGGGCATGCTTTCCTCTCCGAGGGGAAGGAGGTCATAGCTGCTCAATACAGCTTTGCCATGTATTCCATCGTGGCTCGTTTGTTGAATGCCCGTTATGTGGAAGTGCCTAATCGCGCGCGGTGGATTCACGACTTGGAGGCCATGCTGGCAGCCATCACCCCGCAGACTCGTCTGGTATTCATTACCAATCCCACCAACCCTGTGGGTTCTATGGTGGGGCAGCAGGAGCTGGATGACTTCATGAACCATGTGCCTTCTCATGTGGTAGTTGCCATTGATGAGGCTTATATTGACTTTGCCGCAGAACAGCCTGATACCATTAAATATGTGCGGGAGGGGCGCAATGTGATTGTTCTGCGTACTTTCTCGAAAGCGTATGGGCTGGCCGGTGTGCGCGTGGGCTATGGTATTACAACGCCCGCTATTGCGGAGCTTTTGCATAAGGCTCGTAGCCCCTTTAATGTGAATTTGGTGGCTCAGGTTGGCGCTCTGGCGGCACTGGAGGATAGGGAGCATCTGGCTGCTTCCGTGCATATGGTGGAGGTAGGTCGCCGTCTGTACGAAGAAACCTTTGCTGCGTGGGGCATGGAATATGTGCCGAGCCATACCAATTTCATTTTGGTAAATGTGGGCTGTGGCCGGGAAATTTACCAGCGTGCTTTAGAACAGGGTGTTATTACCCGGCCTATGGATGCTTATGGCCTACCTCAATATATTCGCATTACCATTGGCACAGAAAAGGAAAATACACGCTGCTTGGAGGTGCTGGGTATGCTATTGGGTAAGTGATACCCCTAGCTTTAAGTGGTTTTATATTCTCTGCCGTCCTCCTTTCATTGGTGTGTGTTGGCGCTTGAACGGAGAAATCTTCCAAAAAATAATCAATTTTTACTTGACTCCGATACGCCTATTGTGTATACTCCGTCCGCACACAGCACAAGGCGGGATAGCCAAGTGGCCTAAGGCAACGGTTTGCAAAACCGTCATTCGTGGGTTCAAATCCCACTCCCGCCTCGAAAACAGAGAGCGCAATAGCAGGTGAGTATGCCTGTTATTGCGTTTTTCTTTTTTTGGGGAGGGCGTGGGGGCTGCAATATAAAAAGCGTGCAATCCGTATAGTGGATTGCCCGCTTTTGTTTCTGGCTCGAGGATTGATTATAAGGAAACGCCTTCCATGGCTATTACCTCGAAGGGGTGGAGGGTAATGGCGATTTCCTGGTCGACATCGAGTGTTTTGTTCATTACGGAAAGAATGCGCTGGTCTTGGAAGGAGCTGCGGAGACGTATGGAACCCTTGATATAGGGCGGAATATCTAAGAGCTTACGCAGACTTGTTTGCATGGTTTTGGTGTGAGCCGAGGAGTTACGAAGGGAAAGGGTGCATTTTTCCCGATTCCATGAGGCCCAACCATAAATATCTCCATCCTTGCCGTCCCAAGGATTGCCGCCTACCCAGTGTACGTCTGCCAGTACATCGGCATTTCGGCGAATCCAAGAGATACAGTTAGCCAATTCATCCCAGAGGAGTCCTCCTTGTTGATCCATGAGGTCAGAATCAACATAGATTTCCTGAAGCCCGGAGCCACAGGTGAATGCTGCACGCATTTCTTTGATACAGTTGGTCGGTGCTTTGCTCATAACCTGAGGCGGTCCGTTCTTGGTAATCATGGTGCCATGGGTCATGATGGAGTTGATGGGCATGAGCGGGGCACCTGTGACGAATACCTCATGTACAAGGCGGTCGCGGTAGGTAATCCATTTGTCTCGGGGGTCGCCCATGTTGCCGGCCATGCCAAAGTCATCTTCTTGGCGCCACACGGAGTCCGCATGCAGGAACCAGAAGGGACTGGCCCACGTGCCGACGGATGTGTTGATAAAGATGTCGGGGCGGCTCTTTCGCAATGTTTTCAACACGCGAAGAATGCCTTCCGCATCTTCCAGAACTCCGGGGCCTTTAGCATGAAACTTCGTGGAAATGCCGTCAAATTTGAAGTATCGCATGTCGTACTGCTGTACCATGTAGCGGCAGCGGTCAAGGAAAGCTTCAAAGTATTCCGGGTTAGAAAGCTCAAAATTGCTGATTTGGTTATTCGGGTGAGTTTTGTTCCAATACCGGATACGCTGCCGTTTGGAGGAACCATAGCCACCTACTGGCCCAAGCCAAGTGCCGATGCCGGCGTTCATGCCGACAGCCACTTTGTTGAGTTCGGTGAATCCCTGCGGGAAACCGGCATGGAAGTCCCAGAGGCTGTTAAAATCGTCCCAACCATCATCGATGATGAATCCATCAATGCAGACTCCGCGTTTGCGGAACATTTCCTGCTCCCAGTGGCGAATGATATCCAGCGAGATTTTTTCCGTGGTGCGCTTGAGCGGATCCTGATTATCGTGCCGAATGATGCCCACCTCGTACCAATCGTTGTAATGGGCGAAGATGCGGTAGGGAACAGGTTTTTCTCTCTCCAAGTAGCAGAGGAAGGAACGTCTTTCTTGTTGCGGGGCAAAGAGACCGATGACGGAACTGACCTCCCAAGTCTCATTCGGTTGAAGGGCCGTTTTTCTCACCCATGTGCCGCGAACGAGGTTTTCCGGCAGTGCCTGTACATTCTCCTGTGCATATCCAAGCCCAAGGGAAAGGCCTATACGACCACTGCTTGTGATGCTTTCTGTTTTGGTTTCCACCCAGTATCGAAGGTGGTAAGTGCCTTTTTCCGGGACAGAGATGCTGTATGTGTTGTTTGCAGTGCTGGTGCCGGCATATCCGGGGTGGATATCCTCACTAATGACCTGACCGGAGGGGGTAACAAGCTGTACTCCAACGATGTTGAGCCGATGATTGCCTTTTTCGTACTTAAAATGGATATGGCATGTGCCCCCTTCTGTGAACATGACATTGCCTTCCGCCATGCGCAGGTGTTGCACCACCGGTCCTTTTCTGGCATTGTAGATGTCTCCGTAAACAGCTTGGAAGCTCTCCGGCACGGCAAAGACATGACCAAACATGCCGGGCGTCCAAGACTCCGGGCTCCATGCATCTTCGGAATCGTTCGGAGCATTGCCCACTGTCATGACGGACATTGGCGTTTCCAATCCTAAGAAAAGATTTTTTGTTACGGCTACCGTGCCGTGGGTTGTGTTGCCGGAAATCGTGGGGAAGCCTTCGGGTTCTGCCGTGCGAACATCCAATGGAGTGATGGTGGCAAAGGATACGGGTTTTGCGGTGGAGATTTCAAGAGCTTGCCGGATATAGTGAGAGCCATCTCGCAGGATGGCTTTCCACACCACGGAGAAAGAGCCATCGGGGGCGGCAAAGGTGGCACTAATGGCTTTGCCTTCACATTGGTCTGCTACGCGCAAGGAGTCCCTATTTGCTTCCAGATTCTTTACCTCCGGGGCGGAGGTGAGTACCATATCCGAAGAGGTAAGCTGCTGCCCATAAGCCAAATTAATGGTGAATACGGCTCCCCCCCCGGCATCCAAAAGAGGAGTCCCATCTTTTGCCTTCATGCCTTGGAAGGTGACTCCGCCGGTGGGGCTTTGTCTGAACTCGGCACTGAAGAGCTGGTTAGAGAGAGTAAAATCGCACCCGCCATCAGCACTGGTGCTGATGTGTGCCTGAGCTTTGCCGGGATTCGTTCCCGGATATTCTACCGCAGAGAGAGGAAGCGCGGAAAGGAGTGCCGTAAGAGAGAGAATGTAAGGTGTGCATTTCATAGCAAAAGGGAAATAGCTTTTGGTATGCTATCATATTCCGCAGCATGATGTCAAATTATGTTTTGTTTTGCACGGGGCGGAAGTGCCCACATATGTCAAGGTGCGGGCAGGGTTTAACATTGACAGAAAGGGGTGTTTGCGGTATGGTGGATGCCGTTATGGCAGGCCTTATTATCGCACCGAAAGCGAGAATTTTTCACGGACACGATTGGGTGTATGGAACAGAAGTGCGAACGGTTTTCGGTAATCCGAAACCCGGGGATGTGGTGCTGTTGAAGGACCAGCGGGATCGCTATTTGGGTTCCGCTATGTATAATCCGCATTCGCAGATTGTGGCACGGCGCTTTTCTCGCCGCAAGCAGGATTTGGACCGCGATTTCTTTGCACGTCGTATTTCTCAGGCTTTGGCATTGAGAGAACGCTATTTGCCGGGGGAAGAGTTGCTGCGCGTTGTATGGAGCGAGAGCGATGGCCTGCCCGGGTTGATTGTGGACCGCTATCGGGATGTACTTGTGGTGCAGACGCTCACGATGGCGATGTACCAGCGTTTGGGGCTTATTCGGGATATTTTGGGGGATTTGTTCCGGCCTCGCAGCATTATAGTTCGGAATGATTCACCTATGCTTCTTGCAGAGGGAATTGAGCCGGAGACCTATGTGGCCTATGGTGAACAACCCGAGCCGTTTGTGGCAGAGGGCCGCGGACTGAAATTTCTGGTGGATTTGGCCACAGGGCAGAAAACAGGTTTGTATTTGGACCAGCTCCAGAATTATCAGGAAGTGGCTCGCTTTGCTCGTGGCCGCCGGGTTCTGGATTGTTTCTGTAACCAAGGGGGCTTTGCGTTGGCCTGCGCTAAGGCCGGAGCTGCCGGCGTAACAGCGGTGGATATTTCCGGAGAGGCGATTGCTTCCGTGCGCCGCAATGCAGAGTTGAATGGTGTGCAGGTGGAGGCAGTGGAAGAAAATGCCTTCGATTTCCTGAAACGGGAGAGCGATAAGGTTCGCAATGGCGCAGACCCCCAATGGGATATGATTATTCTGGATCCCCCCAGTTTTACCCGCAATAAGAAGAGCTTGGCCGGAGCTTTGCGCGGCTACAAGGAAATTCATCTGCGTGCTATGCAAATGCTGCCGGTGGGAGGGGTATTGTCCACGTTCAGCTGCTCACACCATATCAATTCGGATGTGTTCCGGCGCACAATTGGGGAGGCAGCCGTGGATGGACACAGCACGCTGCGTTTAGTGCAAACCCATGGACAGAGCCCGGATCACCCCATTCTTCTCAATATCCCTGAGACAGAATACCTAAAGGGCTTTACCTTTGAAATGGTTCCCGGACGATAAGAATTTCAGGATGCATCGATTATTTTCCATTGCTGCATTGCTATCCCTTGCACCTTTGCCGGCGGAGCCTCTGCCGGATAGTGGCGATGTGGCTTTGCCGCCCCAAGCAACTGCAGCGGCTCCTGTGCCGAATGCATCGGAGGTGGTGGTGCTGGGGTATGGCCACTTTGCTGCTTCGGCAGGGATGAGGGGAGTCAGCGCGGCTGCGTTTGAGGCTCAAATGCAGTATTTGAGGGAGCAGGGGCTCATTCCTGTGGCTCCTGCGGATATGGTGGCATGGCTGGAGAATCGCGGCACGCTACCGCAGCGCAGCGTGTTGATTACTTTGGATGTGGCTGATTCCGCAGCCTATACAGTAGCCTTTCCCATTTTGAAAAAATATGGGTATCCTTTTCTTATTTTTGCAGATGGGGGCAACTTTGAGGCGGATGGGCACAGCCTTGGTATTAAGGAACTGAAGGAAATGCAGTTGGCCGGGGGAAGTGTGGGCAGCCGTACTCTCACATGCCCCGCTGCGGAAGTTTGGAAAAAAGCAGCGGAGCAGGGGACGGAGGCTTCCGTGAAATTGGCAGAAAAGGAGCTGGGTGTATCCGCCCAACGAATTACGGCTGCTCTGGGCGAATGTGAATATTTTTCTTTTCCCCATGGATATGCGGATACTACTATGCTGGAAAATTTACCCGTGTATGGATACTCCGTTGCCTTCAGTTGTTACGGAGCGCGGGTGCATGGGCATTCCGCTCCTTTAATGCTGCCCCGTTACATGGTGCCGGATATGCCCTCTTTTGCAGCGGCTTTAGGAAATGGGCAAGCGCAGGAAACGGCTCGAATTTTGCATAGAGTACGAGATATGGCGGCGGCATTACTCCCCATGCCCCCGAAGGACGAGGAACTTCCTTCCGGACCGGATGAAACCGCAGCTCAGGCGGAGCTGCCCGGCGGAGAGGTTGTTTCCTTGCATCAGGTGCTCCCTCCCCCCCAATTGTCTGTAAGCTCTGAGGATTTAGCTCCCCGCCCGGTATGTACGCTCCCGGCTGCGGGTACGCTGGAACGCCGCACTCCGGCATCGGACTGGGTGAGCCGTTCCTTCAGCCGACCTCTTGTCCCGAGGGAAAAAACACGAGTGGCTGTTTTGGGGTATCACGATTTTAGTAATACTAAGCCCGTGAGCGAGATGCGCATGCGGACGGCGGAGTTTTGCCAGCAGATGCAGTATATTCAGGATGCCGGGTTAACGGTGATTACCATGCAGGATTTCTTAGAGTGGCGGCATGGTACTCGTTGTTTGCCGGAACGCTGCGTATTGATTACGATTGATGATGGGTGGAAAAGCGTTTATACCGATGCTTATCCCATATTAAAAGCATATGGGTATCCATTTACACTTTTTTTGTATACCAGCTATATTCAGGTAAGGGGGCATTCGCTAACGCAGGCT
Organism: Akkermansia sp.; assembly: GCA_017521405.1. Lineage (GTDB taxonomy): Bacteria > Verrucomicrobiota > Verrucomicrobiia > Verrucomicrobiales > Akkermansiaceae > Akkermansia. The sequence goes on from JAFXCP010000006.1 coordinate 68,248, forward strand.
CAAATCCGAGAGATGATGGAACATGGTGCCACAATAGGTAGCCATTCCACCACGCATTACTATCCCAGCCAGTGGAAGCGCTATGCACAGGATTCCCCGGAGTATGCCGCCCAAGTACAGCAGGAATTGCCGGATTCGTTTGCTCGTTTAAGGCAGCTTTTCGGCGCATGCTCCACCTATTGCTATCCGGGGGGATACCACACGCCTCCCATGTTGGAGAGTTTGCGAGCCATGGGGATTCAGGCTGCATTTACTGTGCTGGAATCCAAGGTGAATTGCGAGGAGCCCCCCCTGTTGGTACACCGTTACATGGTTTTCGGCACGGATCCCCGCATTTTCCGCAGAGCTGTTAATTTTGATGGTGTGCCCGGGGTGAAACCAACAGCTCAGGGCATTACGGAGGCTAGGGCACGAGCTCGGGCTTTCTACCCTGCCGCATTCGAGACTTTAACGAAGCCACAAAAACCATGATAGGTATTCTTGTTTTCATCTGCTGTGTTCTTTTGCTTGTAGGGGGCTATTTTTTGTACGGTCGCTTGGCAGAAAAGGTGTATGGTTTTGATGCTTCTGCTCCGGCACCCAGCTGTACACAAAAAGATGGAGTGGATTATGTGCCTCTCCCCGTGTGGAAGGTGTTTCTCATCCAACTGTTGAACATTGCCGGTCTGGGACCTGTTGTGGGGGCTCTCAGTGGGTGTTTATTCGGCCCGGTGGCCTTGGTGTGGATTGTGTTGGGGTGTATTTTTGCAGGAGCTTTGCACGATTTGCTTTCTGCCCTTATGTCGCTGGAGAATAAGGGAGCCAGCCTTCCGGAGTTGATTGGTAACACGCTGGGACCCACCGCGCGCTATTTAATGCGCCTCTTGTGTATTTTCCTGCTGCTCATGGTGGGCGTGGTGTTCACGCAGTTACCGGCCGGTATGCTGCACGGGCTTGTGACCGATGTGTCTTCTTTTTGGTGGGCTGTGATTATTTTGGCATACTATTTTATGGCTACGGCTTTGCCTATCAACGCATTAATTGGGCGTATCTATCCTTTTTTCGGTGCCGTATTTCTTTTCATGGCTTTGGGGCTTGCCATTATGTTGCCCCTTAGTGGGCATGAGGTGTTACCCCGCCTGAATACTGCGGAGGTGATGCATCCTGCGGGCTTATCCGTATGGCCCATGATTTTTGTGACCATTGCCTGCGGTGCCATATCCGGTTTCCATGCAACACAAAGTCCGCTGATGACTCGCTGCCTGCCGGAAATGCGGCACGCACGTTGCGTATTTTATGGCGCGATGATTGTGGAGGGGCTTGTTGCTCTGGTGTGGGCAACTGTGGGACTCACACTGCGCGATGTGTTGACTGATTATGCTCTGGTGCCGGATGCTGCTACCGGCAAAAATGTGCTGCAACAACTGGCGGAACCGGGGGGGATTTCCTTTGCTGCCCTCACCATGGCTTCCCCCTCCATGGCTATTAACTACGCTTGTGAGATGTTGCTGGGACCTGTGGGGGCTTTCTTCGCTGTACTGGGGGTGGTTATTCTTGCCATTACCAGTGGTGATACGGCCATGCGCAGTTGCCGCCTCATGCTGGCGGATGTACTTCACCTTGGGCAAAGGAATACTTGGATGCGCCTAGCTCTTTCCTTGCCTCTCTTTGCCGTGGTGATTGTTCTCTTCCAGTTGGAAATTGGCGTTATATGGCGCTATTTCGGCTGGGCTAATCAGGCGTTGGCATGTTTTACTCTGTGGAGTATTGCGGTGCATATGAAATCGCACGGTCGCAATTCATTGATGCCTTTGTTGCCGGCCTTGTTCATGACATCTATGTGTACCACATTTCTGCTGTACGCTCCGGAATGCGGCATATGTTTCTCCCTCACCGTATCTACGTTGGTAGGTGTTTTAGTCTCATCCGCCTGTTTGCTTCTTTTCCTGCTGAAGAGGAGGCGCGGGCAAAGCAATTCGCCCCATGGCACATTGTGAGAGCATTTGTCTCTTGCTATCAGTGGCATTTTCTGTTAAAGTTCAGCACAGGAAGGCATGGACGACCTTGACGAATACCAGAATAAGCGGAAGGCGGCGGAGGATCGTCGTCGGAGTCGCGCTGCCCGCAAAGAAACGGTAGTGCACCGTAGTTTGGGGGAGTTGCTGCGTTCTTTCCTGCTGAAATGCTGCATCGTATTGGGAATTTCCGCTCTTGTGCTGGCGGGGCTTGGATATGTAGTTTTTGAATCCGTTACGGCTAAGTATCAGAAATGGGCGGAGGAGTTTAATCTTGAGGATATTAATAATCTGGACCACCCCTGCATTATATATGATCGCAATGATGAGGAGATAGGTCGTATATACGATGAAAATCGTAGCTATGTGACTATTGATAAAATATCCCCTGCGATGATAGATGCTCTTGTGGCACAGGAGGATAAGAATTTTTGGAAGCATAAGGGGTTTGATCCCATGGGGATTGTTCGTGCCGTTAAGGAGGCGATGGCCGCCGGCGGTAAGGTGAATCAGGGTGCTTCGACGATTACTCAGCAGCTTGCTCGAAACGCCTACGATTTGGAGGTGCGTACGCAAGCTCGCGGCGGAAGTCGCTACGAGCGTAAAATTGTAGAAATCTTTTTGGCTCTTCGTATAGAAAAGAAATACGATAAGCGCCAAATTATGGAGTTTTACTTAAACCGCATCTATTTCGGTCGCGGGTATTATGGTATTCGCTCAGCTTCCTTGGGCTATTACGGCAAGGAACCGGCGGATTTGACGGTGCGGGAGGCTGCCAGTATCGCGGCACTCATTAAAAACCCGGAGAACTATAATCCCATACGTAATGCGGAGTTGAACTGGCGGTGGAGAAACGATGTTATTGACCGCATGGAGCGTTCCGGCTACTTGACAGCCGGAGAAGCAGCCCGGGTGAAGGACCAGCCCCTTGGATTGAATCCTAATCCCTTGCGCCGCAATACCTCGCATTTGCATGCCATGGTGCAGCAGCTTGCAGTGGGAATTTTCCAAAACCCCGAGCGTGGAGAGGAAATCATTAAAAGCCGTGGTATTAAAATCTACACCACCATCGACCGCCGTATGCAGGAGTCTGCGGAGAAAGCGCTGGTGAGCCGTTTGGAGGAAATAGAACAGCATAAGGATTATAAACACGTTCGCTTTACGGATGTATCCGATCCTCGCTGTGCACAGCATCGTTATGTGGATGGTGCTGTGTACGCAGTGGATAACCATACCGGGGCTGTGCTGGTGTACGTGGGCGGACGTAGTTTTGACAGGGATAACTTCGATATCATCGAATCCGGCCGTCGCTCCGTGGGTACGGCCATGCTGCCTTTCTTGTACATGTGTGCCTACGATAACGGCTATTCTCCATGCTCTCGTTTGCTGGATGATGCCATGGATAACCGCTTGGCCGGCATAGGTGGAACCGAGGGTATACTTGGCGAATGGGGCATGGAAGTGGAAAAAGGGCGTTATCTGGATTCTGTCACAACGCGCCAGAGTTTAGAATGGTCAAAAATCGCAGCCTCTGCCCGCCTAGGCATAGCTCTTGGCTCCCACCCGCAGAAGGGGGCAAAGGCCTTCCAAAATACCCTGCAAGCCGTGGGTATTACCCCTCCGCCGCGTAATCCCTCCAGCACGGAGGCAAAACCACAGTATTATCCCCGTGTTTATCTTGGTACGGAGCCGGTCTCTCTTAAGGAGATTACGATGGCCTACACCGTGTTCCCCAATGCCGGGACTCGTCCCATTGCCCCGTATATTGTGGCTAAAATTACGGATAGTAATGGGAAGATTCTGTGGGAAAATCCCCTCTCAGTCTCTCATCGCAAGGTGAGGAGTACCGGTGCCTGTACTGCATATCGCTTGCATTCTATTATGAGGGAATCCTTGGAAAAAGGTTCTGCCCAGCGAGTGCGCCCCCTGCTGCCGGATTCCTTTGGCGGTGCAGTTAAGAGCGGCACTAATTATGATTTTTCGGATACGGCTTTGTTTGGTTACACCTCTTCCTTTACTTGTGGTATTTGGGTGGGCTTCCTGAACGACCACCACCCCATATATCCGGGTGCTTTCGGCTCTGATACCTGTGGTCCCATTCTGGCATCTATTCTTCAGGCATCTGCCGGGCGCATGGAGGATAAGAATATCCCGATTCCGGCAGATACGGAAGAAGTGGAAATCTGCACATCTTCCGGTCAAATAGCCACTAATTTCTGCTTTGAATCAACAATGAAGGATGGCAAACCCGGCTATGTCCGAACCACATACCGGGAGTATTTCCCCAAGGGAGATGTGTCTTTGGGGCATTGTGCCGTTCATGGGGATGGCAGCCCCTCCCTCACGGATTTTCTGGACATGAACTCCGGTACGCTGAGTTCCTCCCGAGTGCTTCCCGTGGTGCCGATTTTGCCCAGAACTCCGGCGCTCATTGGTGAGGACCCCTACGATTCCGAGCTTACCCTTAATCCTCGTTATAAGGATGCAGCTGCTTTGGCGGAATCCTCCGGTATGGCGGAGGAAATCTCCGCAGCAGATGATGATACCCCGGAGGAGGTGACGCCTACCGCTGTGGATAGTAATCTGGAGCTTCCCCGACCGAGCCCGCTTAGGCATTTGCCCCTTGTTCCCCTTCAGTTGTAATTTTTTTCGATACCATGAATAACACTCAATCACTGGCAGCCACTCAGGAAAAGGCGTTCCGTATTAACATGGATCGCCAAGTCTATGGCTCATTTGCGGAAATCGGAGCAGGGCAGGAAACGGCCAATTGGTTCTTCCGTTCTTCCGGTGCTGCCGGCACCGTGGCAAAGACAATCTCTGCTTATGATATGACGGTGAGTGATACTTTGTACGGCCCGGTGCGCCGCTATGTATCCGAGGAGCGCCTGAAGCAGATGATGGATTATGAGTATACGCAGCTCATCAATCGCTTGGGGGATAAGCGCGGCAAGGATACCTGCTTTTTCTCCTTCTGCAATACCGTTAAATGCAAGGGGTATCGAGATAATGGTCCTTGGTCTGCGTGGGTGGGCGTTCGCTTCCAACTCCGCCCCGGGGCTGAGCCGAGCGATTTCGTGATGCATGTGCGCCTGCTGGTGCCGGATCACGATGTGCAGATGCGTATTTTAGGCATTCTGGGAGTGAATTTGTTGCATGCCATTTTTTACGACCGCGATGGAATGGATGATTTCGTTAACAGCGTGGGGGATAATCTGGACCCGGCCTTTTTCGAGGTCGACTTCATGCGTTTTTCCGGGAATGGCTTTGCCATGTTTGACAACCGCATTCTCGCGTTGCAGTTAGTGCGTAGTGGCTTGAGCCATGCTACCATCCTTTGTCCGGATGGCACTGTGGCACAGCCTGCGGATTTGTTGTACAAACGCCCGATTGTGCTGATGCGCGGCAGTTTCCTGCCTCTCTGTAAGATTCATTTGGAGATGATGGATAGTGTGCGCCACAAGTTCTGCGAGGAGCTTTCGGAGGAAGCTCAATCCAAGGTGGTGGATATCTGTGAGATTTCTCTTTCAAACCTGTTGCGAGGGCAGGGAAATGAGGTGGATTTACTGGATTTCCTGGACCGAGCGGATGCGTTGGCTGCTTTGGGTAAGACTGTGCTTGTGACTAACATGCCTTATTTCGATCGTATTACCACTCTTCTTAATGAGTTTACTAAGGAACCCGTGGCCATTGCACTCTCCATCGGCTTGCTGAACGAACTCTTTAAGGAAAAATGGGCAGATGCCCCGGGGGGCATTTTGGCCAGTATGGGGCACATTTTTGTGAATAAGACGAAGTTTTACGTTACTCCGTGGATTAACAGGAGCACGGGTGAGTTTGTTACGGCGGGAACTTATCGAGCCCCGGAGAAGTACCACTATCTCTACCGGCATCTGCGCGAAAACGGTAACATTGTGGAAGTACCCTATTTTAACCAGAAGTTGCTATTCCGCACACCTCGGGATATTATCCGCATGATTCAGGAGGGGGATGCGACTTGGAAGGAATACGTGCCGGAGGCTGCATACCGTATGGTGGAACACATTAAGGGAGGAGAAAGCTAATGCCTTGCCCCGCAGCGGAGGATTTTCCCATTCTTGCCACGAAGGTAGGCAAGCATCCCCTTGTGTACTTGGATAATGCCGCCACCACGCAAAAGCCTGTGCAAGTGCTGGAGGCAGAGCGGCGTTACTACACGCAGCAGAATTCCAACATTCACCGTGGGGCTCACTACCTGAGCCGATTAGCAACAGAGGAACATGAGGCGGCTCGCTCTACGGTGGCAGAGTTCCTGCACGCCGGCTCACCCGGAGAGATTATCTTCACCTCCGGTTGCACGGCAGGCATCAATTTAGTGGCTCAGGTGCTGGCTCTTTCCGGTATGGTGAGGGCAGGGGATGAAATCTTGGTAAGTACGGATTCCCACCATTCCAACATTGTACCGTGGCAAATGCTTTGTGAGCGCACGGGGGCAGTGCTGCGCCCTATCCCGCTGACTCCGGAATTGCAATTCGATATGGCGGCGTACGAGGGGATGCTCTCCGCTTCCTCAAGAATTGTCTCTGTACCCTATATCTCCAATGCTTTGGGAGCCGTTAATCCTGTGCCGCAAATTATTGCTGCCGCCAGAAGGAATAATCCCGATACGCTGATTTTGGTGGATGGAGCCCAGAGTACAGCCCACCTCCCTGTAAATGTGCAGGAACTTGGCTGCGATTTTTACACTTTTTCCGGTCACAAGGTGTATGCCCCCACGGGTACCGGTGCCCTTTGGGGGCGAAAATCCCTCTTGGAGCAGCTTCCCCCGTGGCAGGGCGGTGGCGAAATGATTAGTGAAGTTACCTTCGCCCGTACCACCTACAATACCCTTCCTTTCAAATATGAGGCCGGTACCCCTAACATTGCCGGCAATATCGTCTTGGCAGAGGCCTTGCGCTATGTGCAGCAAATCGGACTGCGGGAGATAGATGCCCACGAATCCGAGCTGACTCGTCTCCTGTACGATGGCTTGGAATCCCTTGGCGGCATCCGTATCCTTGGCCCCAAAGAACCCCGGGGTGCCCTCATTTCCATTACCGTACCCGGTGTTCACCATTATGATTTGGGTACTCTGCTGGACCAAATGGGAGTTGCCGTGCGCACCGGTCATCACTGTTGTCAGCCCTTCATGCAATCTTTAGGAATTACCGGCACCACTCGCTACTCCTTTGCTCTGTACAACACGAAGGAGGATGTGTACCGCGCTATCTCTTGTACCGAACGTGCCCTCAATATGCTCCGCTGAGGTCACTTTGTGCCGAAAAATGTCAATTTGCAAGATATTTTGCTTGACTTTTCTTGAATAAATTGTATCCTGACTGGCCGTCTTGGGCTTCGCTGCCCGAACGAGACATCCCGGCGGGTGACGTATGCGCACCGACGTCGGAAGAACTCCAAACAAACCATCATTTCCAAGAATAGAAAGAAATCAATTCCATGACGGACTATTCCATCAAAGCCTCCAAGCGCACGGTTGTGGGCACCGGTAAGCTGAATGCTCTTCGAGCTCAGGGTATCCTTCCGGGCGTTATCTATGGGCCTGCAGTTAAGGAAAACATCAACATCCAGCTTTCCGCTGCTGATGTGCGTACTCTGCTGAACTCCGTATCCTCCGATAGCTTCCTTGTGAACATCGATGTGGACGGTGAGATTATCTTGGCTCTGACCAAGGATGTGCAGCGTAACTTCCTGACGGACGCTACCACGCACCTCGACTTCGAGGCCGTGACCGCCGATTCTGTGGTGAAGATCATGGTTCCCGTGAAGCTCGTGGGTACGCCCGTGGGTACAACGATGGGTGGTGTGGTACACCAGATTGTGCACGAACTGCCTGTGCGCTGCGCTGTGAAGGACATCCCCGCCTGCATCGTGGTCGATATTACGGAGGTTAAGATGAACGAGTCCATCCGCCTTGCTCAGGTGGAGCTTCCCGCTAACGTAACTTCTCCGTTCAACGGTACGGTGGTGCTTGCTTCCGTGGTGAAGCCCTAATTCCTTACCGCAATATATTTACGAAGGCGGTCTCCTCAAATGGGAGGCCGCCTTTTTAACTATGCTTTGGAAGCCCCCGGCAAGGCGAGATTTGCTATGCTGGCGGAATATAATCTTTACACGGGAAAAGAAAAGTGGTAGCTTGTGTGCTTTCCCAGATCGTTCCAAAATACTATGAAAAACCTTCTTTCCATCGAAGAATTGACCGGCGATCAGATTCGCGAACTCCTGGCCCTTGGTCACCAGCTCAAAGCTGAACGCGGGAATCACAGCACGCTGCCGCTTGCCGGGCAGACGTGGGCTCTCATTTTCTCCAAATCTTCCACACGTACCCGCGTCTCTTTCGAGGTGGGTATTTCCGAATTGGGCGGGCGGCCTATGTTCCTTTCTACCCGCGATATCCAACTGGGGCGCGGAGAACCAATCAAGGACACAGCCCGTGTGTTGGGGCGGATGATTCATGGCGCGGTCATTCGCACCTTCGACCAGCAGGATGTAGTGGACTTTGCCGCATACTCCGGAATTCCCACGATTAACGCCCTTACGGATTTGGAGCATCCCTGCCAAATCTTGGCCGATTTGCTCACCATCGAGGAACAGTATGGTGTGGGCTCCTGGAAGGATATGAAGATTTCTTTCCTGGGCGATGTGGATAATAACATGGGACGCTCTTGGATGTGGGCTGCTAAGCATTTGGGCTTTACCCTTGCACTGGCCGGCCCGGAGCAGGCTCTCCCCAAGGCGGATACCCTCGCGGCTCTTGCTTGCCCGAACATCATCTGCACCACGGATGCTGCCGAGGCTGTACGGGATTGTACCGTCATCAATACGGATACATGGATTTCCATGGGGCAAGAGGCAGAGAAGGGGACCAAGGAGAAGGCTTTCTTCCCCTATCAGGTGAACAATGAGTTGCTTCGCTTAGCGGAGAAGAACCATTGTGTAATGCATTGCCTGCCTGCTTACCGTGGATACGAAATTACGGACGAAGTGTTGGAGGCTAATGCCCCGATTATTTTCCGCGAGGCAGAAAACCGCTTGCACGCCCAGAAAGCTGTTCTTTACACCCTGGCCACCAGTAAGTCCTGAAAACAGTAATGAGTTACGAGGAGCGTATAGAGGCCCTGCTCGATGATATGTCCGTCTTTGAGGATTGGACGGAAAAATACGAGTATATCATCTCTCTGGGGAGAAAACTGCCCCCCATGCCGGAGGTGTACCGCAAAAACAGCAACCTGATTAAAGGCTGCCAAAGCCGCGTGTGGGTAGGTACGGAATTAGATAATGGGAAACTCCTTATCCATGCAGATAGCGATTCCCTCATCACCAAGGGGCTGATTGCATTGTTCATTCGGCTCCTTTCCGGTTTGACGCCGGAGGAGATTCTCGCGGCAGATATGCAGCGTCTGGATGAGTGCGGCTTGCGGGAGCATTTGGCTTCGACTCGGGCCAACGCCTTGACAACGATGGCCGCCACCATCCGCAAAGCCGCAGACCAAGCCACCACGTTGCTACTGTGAGCCCCCTGCAACAGCGCATACTGAGCAGATTGCAAAAACTGCCCCCGGAGACAAACGCTTACCGAGTCTCCGATGGGGACATGTACCCCGGGGTTTTTATTGACGCACTGGCGGAGCGCCTGCTGGTTTCCCTCCGTAACGTGGAATTGCCACAGGCTTTGCTCCGCCAGTTGCAGGAATCCGGTCGCCCGGTTTTCTTAAAACGCTTGGATAATGATGTCAAGACTGCGCCTGTGCAGATTGCCGGATCGCAGCTTCCTTTGCGTTTTGAAATCCGGGAGAATGGAGTGCTGTATATGATGGATATGGCAGCGGGCTATTCGCAGGGGATTTTCTTGGACCAGCGAGATAACCGTGCCCAAGTACGCGCTCTTTGCCGCCCGGGGATGACCCTGCTGAATACCTTTGCTTACACGGGCGCATTTTCCGTGTGTGCAGCACTGGCCGGAGCTTGCACCACAACCTTGGATTTAGCCCAACCCTGCCTGACTTGGTGCCGGGAAAATATGGAATTGAATGGGATAGACCCGGCAGCCCATCATTTTTGCAAGGGGGATACACTGCACTGGTTGGAACGTTTTGCACGCCAAGGCCGAGGCTTCGATGCCATTGTGCTGGACCCCCCCACTTTTTCCCGCGATGCCAAGGGGCGCATTTGGCGCGTGGAAAAGGATTATGACCGTTTGGTGGAAAAAGCCGCTGCTTGTTTGAATCCCGGCGGCTGGCTCTTTTGTTCCACCAATTGTCGCAAACTCTCTCCGGCGGCTTTCCGGCGCATGGTTGCGGCCGGTATTCCTGCGGCTAAGCTCAAAACTTCCCCCATGCCCTTCGATTTTGATGGAGATGCCTACCTCAAATCGCTTTGGGCCTATCTTTAACGGACCTCGCCGCAGATACTATATTTTGTGGTGGATTATCGCAAGGTCTGCCTTATTCTGCCCTTCCTTGGAAACACCGCTCAAGAAAGCTAATCTCTCTGTTTATCGGCGTTCTGGTGTGTGTCCTTCAATTGCTTTTATTGAATAATTCTAAAGAAGGCTAAAGATTTATTGAATACAAGATATAGTATGTAAGCAAAAAAGATGCAACTATATTTTGTGCATGGAAAATGCTTGTTGCTGCATTTTTTTGCTTGCAAAGCGGATGCCTTCCTGCTAAAGTGGCGTCCAGCAAAAGCACCTAGGGGGAAGGAAGGATTCCACCGACAGATGTGCCGGCGCGGAGACTTCCGCAACCAAATATAACGCAGTCTTACTTACTATGCCCGAGATTATCAAACGAAATGGAAAGCGCGAACGCTTTGAGGCCTACAAGGTACAGCAGGCCATCGAGAAGGCGTTCCATGCCTCTCAGGAGGAGTATAACCCCCTGGTATATGCTAATGTATTAGATGCCCTGAAGCACGAGGAATACCTGCCCGTGGAGAAGGTGCAGGATATTATTGAAAAGGAATTGATGAGTGCCGGAGCTTACGAAACGGCACGCAATTTCATTAAATACCGTTTCCTGCACAAGCTGCAGCGCGAGCAGATTGGCGGTCTTTATCAGGGGAATACTTGGGTGGATTGTAAGCAGACGATTGAGGAGTATATTGGTAATACAGACTGGCGTATTAAGGCAAACTCTAACACCACTTATTCCAATGCCGGGTTGGTTAATAATACTGCGGGCAAGGTGATTGCTAACTACTGGCTGGATCAGGTGTATACCCCGGAAGAAGGTGCAGCCCACCGCAATGGCGACTACCATATTCACGATTTGGACTGCTTAACCGGATACTGCGCCGGTTGGAGTCTGCGCGCCCTGCTCAACGAAGGGTTCAATGGTGTGCGTAGTCGTGTCAATAGCCGTCCTCCCAAGCACTTCCGCGAAGCCTTGGGACAAATGGCTAACTTCCTTGGCATTCTGCAAAGTGAATGGGCAGGGGCACAGGCATTCAGCTCTTTCGATACATACCTTTCTCCCTACCTCTTCAAGGACCGTCTGGAATATGTGGAGGTGAAGAAAGCGCTCCGCAGCTTCGTGTATAACCTGAATGTGCCTTCCCGCTGGGGGCAGAGCCCATTCACCAATGTGACCATCGACTGGACTGTGCCCCGCGACCTCCGCGAGCAGCCTCCCTTGTCCGCCGGCAATCACATTTTCGAAGGCTTACACGATGAGAAACTTCTGGCGATTGCTCGCGAACGCGGAGCCGACAGCCTGACGGAGCTTACCTATAAGCACTTCCAGCCGGAGATGAAGATTATCCAGAAGGCATTTTACGAGGTGCTGACGGAAGGTGATAGCACCGGCCAGCCCTTCACCTTCCCGATTCCCACCGTAAACATTACTGAAGATTTCGACTGGGAAGATGAGAACGTGGGTCTTCTCTTCGAAAATGCTGCCAAGATAGGCTCCTCCTATTTCCAGAACTTTATTGGCTCCCAGTATAAGTTCGATGAGAACGGCAACAAGATTATCGACGAGGAAGCATACAAGCCGGATGCCGTGCGCTCCATGTGCTGCCGCTTGCAGCTGGATTTGCGCGAACTTCTCAAGCGCGGCGGCGGCTTATTCGGCTCTGCGGAAATGACCGGTTCCATTGGTGTGGTGACTATCAATATGGCTCGTTTGGGCTACCTGTATAAAGGGAATAAGAACCTTCTGTACAGCAAATTGGCAGAGTTGATGGATCTTGCCAAGAACACACTGGAGAAAAAGCGCGTGTTCATTAACATGCTCTATGACCGAGGTCTGTACCCCTACACCAAGCGTTATCTGCCGCACCTTCGTAACCACTTCTCCACCATTGGTTTGAATGGTATTAACGAGATGCTTCGTAATTTCTCCAACGATACTATGACTACCGCTACCCCGGAGGGTATCGCCTTTGCGGAGGAAGTACTGCACTTTATGCGCGACCGTATCCGTGGTTACCAAGAGGAAACCGGCAATCTGTATAATCTGGAAGCCACTCCGGCAGAGGGTACTACGCACCGCTTTGCCCGCGAGGACCAAAAACGCTTCCCGGATATCATCCAATCCGGCACACCCGGGCACCGCTATTACACCAACAGCTCCCAGCTGCCTGCCGGTTACACGCACGACCTTTTCAAGGCTCTCCAGATGCAGGATAAGCTGCAATGCTGCTACACGGGCGGTACCGTATTCCATATGTACATGAATGAGGCAATTTCCTCCCCGGAAGCCTGCCGCGATATTGTTCGCAAAGTCCTTACCAACTTCAAGATGCCTTACATTACGGTAACTCCTCTCTTCTCCGTGTGCGACAAGCATGGTTACCTGAAGGGACGCCACGATTTCTGCCCCCTTTGTGACCAAGAAGTCATTGAAAAGGCCCGCAGAGAAGAGCAGCCCGAGCTGCCCCTCTATTAACCCCATTTCACCCCCAACCAATAGAAATAAACAACCGACATGAGCAACACAGACATTAAGCCTGTCTACAAGACAGACGAACAAATCCTGGCAGAACATGCCGAGGAACGCACCAAGTGCACCGTCTACACCCGCGTCATGGGGTACCACCGTCCGGTGGAGACCTTTAATGCCGGTAAGCAGGGCGAGTTCGAGGAGCGTTCCCACTTCGAAGAGCCCGGTTGCCCCTGTGGCTGCGACGCTATCCTGAAGTAAAAGGCATATGCGTCATCCCGCAGACATTACCCCACTTACCTTTCTGGATTACCCCAAAAAGGCGGCGTGTATCTTCTGGTATACAGGGTGTAATTTGCGGTGCCCGTACTGCTATAATCCCGAGCTTGTACTTGGGCGTGGCGGCGGGCTGGATGAGATGGCTTTCCTCCGGGAGCGTGCCGGCTTTCTCGATGCCGTCGTGCTTTCCGGGGGGGAAGCCTCCCTCAACCCGGATATAGTACCCCTTTGCCGTCAAATTCGCGAGATGGGCTACCTCGTGAAGATTGATACTAATGGCAGTAACCCCAAAGTTATTCGGGAGCTTTTGGAGGAAAAACTCATTAACTATGTGGCATTAGACCACAAAATGCCTTCCACCCGCAGTTGGCGCTTACCCGGGGGCAATGTTCTCTTTGATAAATTTAAGGAAACGCTCCGACTCCTACAGATTCATTCTTTACCGCACGAGGTGCGTACAACCGTGCATCCCGGTTTATTGGATGAGGCCGATATTCTCCAGATGATTCGGGAAGCTCATTCCCTCGGATACCGAAACACCTATTATCTGCAATTTTTCTTTGATGCAGGGAAGGGCAAAACTTTGGGGAATTTACCCCCTCCCGAGCGCCGTTATGACCGGCGCTTGCTGGATGACATGTCCCCCCTAACCATAGGATACCGAAATTTCCCGGAGGATAGGTATAAATAATGGGGAAGCATCATTCCCGGTATCGGGAGATTGCATCTGCCAAAAAGCCCTCTGCCACCAAAAGCTGAGCCTCGTGTTTCGGGATTCCTCGGGAGAGGAGATAGAAGAGCTGCTCCTTATCCATGGGGGAGGAGGCACTGCCGTGAGAGCATTTCACCTTATCTGCCAGAATTTCCAGTCCCGGTAGGGAATGGATAGTGGCATCCTCGCTCAGCAGCATGTTACGGTTCGTTTGGTAAGCATCGGTATGGTGGGCTCCGGCGGCTACATAGATATTTCCGGCAAAAATGGCGGTTGCATTGCCATCCACCACATTCTTGTACAATAAGTTGCTGGCAGAATTCCCGCAGTGGTGGATTTGGCGTGTGTGTTGATCCAGTACTTCATGCCCCTTTAAACGATTGGCGGAGAAAAGGTGGATATCTGCCCGTCCACTGCTGTACGGAATCTCCGCCAGAGTTTCCTCTCGGGCCCAGAGGTGGCCTTCATGCCGGGTAAGGTGCTTCACCACGGCGTCCATAGCCGTAATGTTGGTGATGTTCATTACCCGGGAAGCACCGCTGCCACATTCTTCCAATTCGATAGAAAGCTCTGCCCCCTCTGCTGCTTGGATGCAGCGGGTGCAGACCATGGTACCTGCACCATGGGTAATATGCCTCTCGATGATGCGAGCCTTCACCCCGGGTTCTGCCATAATGCAGGTGGTAGGCGTAAAGAGGTCTTCTGTTTCGTAGGTGATGATGATGGGCTCATCGATGCTTTCTTCGATGAAGATACTTACTCCGCTTTCAAAACGTTCCAAATGCAATGCAAGAATCCTGTCGGAGCCGATAGTTTGCATGAGTATTTCATTCTCCTTTAGCTCCGGCATCATCTCCTCCGCCACACCCTCGGGAGCCTGGATACGGATGCTTCCGCGGGAGGTAATCTGGCGATTGCCCAGAAGTTCCACCAATTGTGAGGCATACTTGTGCGGCCGGCCATAACGCCAATCTTCACAAAGCCGTGTGGGGGTATCGGCGTTTGCTAAGCGGGCTTGTGCCTCCGCTTTTTCCAAGGCTAGTTTCAAATCGTTGTTGTCGGGAAAATCCATAATAGGTGCAGGGTGGTGCATCAACCAATAGAATCTTCCATCTCCAAATCGATGAGCCGACGGAGTTCTACGGAGTATTCCATGGGGAATTCTTTGACTAAATCATTAATGAAGCCGTTGACGGCTAAGCTCATAGCTTGCGCTCGTGTCAGCCCTCGTTGTTGCAGGTAGAAAAGCATTTCCTCATCCACTTGTGATACGGAAGCCTCATGTTGCACGGCACTGGCATTACCATGCACGGAAATAGCCGGATACGTGTCCGTTCTGCTTGTAGCGTTGATGAGCAGAGCATCACATTCCGTATTGTTGCGGCAGCCTTTCATGCCTTTAAGTACATTTACTTCACCTCGGTAGCTGGCACGCCCCGTTCCTATGGAGATGGATTTGGCCACGATGTTAGAACTTGTTTCCGGCGCGGCATGAATCATTCTGGCTCCTGTATCCTGTAATTGGCCGGAATGAGCCAAAGATATACTTACCACCTCGCCGCGGGCGCGGCGGCCTTGGAGGATAACGGCAGGGTACTTCATGGTGAGGCCGGAGCCTAAGTTGCAGTCAATCCATCGAATTTCCGCATCTTCCATGGCCAAACCCCGCTGAATAACCAAATTGTAGACATTTGTGGCCCAGTTTTGTACGGTGACGTATTGAATTTTAGCACCTTTAAGTGCCACCAGCTCCACTACGCCGGAATGTAATGTAGCGGAGTTATACTGGGGAGCCGTGCAGCCTTCCATGTACATTAACTCTGCTCCTTCATCTGCAATAATCAGCGTGCGCTCAAATTGGCCCATGCTTTCGGAATTAATGCGGAAATAGGCTTGCAGGGGCTGAGTGAGGCGCACCCCTTTCGGTACATAGATAAAGGAACCGCCGGAGAATGCCGCATGATTCAGCGCGGAAAATTTATTGTCACCCACGGGGATGACTTTCCCAAACCATGGGCGGAAGATATGCTCGTAATCTTTGAGCCCTTCCGTGGAGTTGACGAAGATGACGCCTTGCTTGCTGAGTTCTTCCCGCATGTTGTTATAAGCGGTCTCGGAGTCGTACTGAGCATCAACGCCTGCAAGAAAGGCTCGTTCCTGCTCCGGAACGCCAAGACGCTCAAACGTGCGTTTCATGTCCTCAGGCACTTCGTCCCAGGTTCGGCTGGGAGTCACACCATGGGAAAGGTAGTAGCGAAAATGCTCGAAATTCACATTTCGAATACCCTCCGGTGCCCAGTGCAGGGGCATAGGCATTTCGTTAAATTTTCGCAGGGCGTCCTTACGGAATTGGCGCAACCAGTTCGGTTCTCCCTTAGCATCGCATATGTAATCGATGGTGGCTTCAGTAAGTCCGTAGCCTGCATCGAATTTATGGTTCTCCGGCATGGAGAACGCACCCCTAGTATCCATCTGGAATGGTGTATCGTCCATCATTCCTCCGTGTTTTTCAGGAAATCAAAGCCGTTCTGCTCGATGTACTCCACCAGCTCAAAGCCTGCTGTGCGTACAATTTGCCCTTGGTAGAGGACATGCACCACATCCGGGCGAATATAATCCAGCAGGCGCTTGTAGTGGGTAATAACCAGAAAGCTGCGGAAGGGCGCACGCATGGCGTTTACTCCTTCCGATACTATGCGTAGGGCATCCACATCCAATCCGCTATCCGTTTCATCCAAAATGGCGTAGCTGGGATTCAGCATCATCATTTGGAGAATGTCGTTGCGTTTTTTTTCGCCGCCGGAAAAACCTTCGTTCACGGCACGAGCGGTAAACCTGGGGTCCATACCCAGCTGCTTCATATAGCCACGCAGGGTTTTATAAAAGCTCACGGCCTCCACTTCCTCTCCTTGCGGGAGGCGAGCTTGCATGGCGGCTCGCATAAAGTTGGCATTAGTTACTCCGGGAACTTCAACAGGGTATTGGAAGGCGAGAAAAAGCCCGGCACGGCTGCGCTCGTCCACACTCATGGAGAAGAGGTCTTGCCCATCCAACTCAGCAGAGCCGGAGATAACTTCATAATCCGGGTGTCCGCATAGTACTTTGGAAAGTGTGCTTTTGCCGGAGCCGTTCGGCCCCATGATGGCATGAACCTCACCTTTGGGAATCTCCAGATTGATACCATTGAGGATGACCGCACCATCCTTGACGCGGGCATGCAAATCCTTGATGATTAGACTCATTTTCTTTCAATCACTAAACTTTTTTGCGGCACTCGACCGCGCAGGCATGTATCCATGCTGGTAATGCAGGTGCCCGGGGGTAAATCAAACACATCCTCCGGACGCAGACCTGTTTTCAAATGAATATCCAAAACAGTACCGCTGGCATCATCAATCAGGTGTACATGCGGTTCCAAGTTGGCACAGAAACGAGAGGGTCCATTATCAAAATTGAGGTGGTTAATTAGCCCGGTTTCAGCCAATGTTTCCAAACAATTATACACCGTAGCCAGAGAGATGCCGGGCAGAATTTGCCGAGCCCGCTCAAAAATTGAGGCTGCAGTGGGGTGGTCGCACGAACCAAGTACGGCCTCCAGTACCGCACGCCGCTGGCGAGTCATGCGAACGCCGGCCGTGCGTACCAATTCTGCGGCCATGGCTCGGGGGGTAGATGTCTTTGCGATGCTCATATTCGATTACGCAGAAATTATAACGAATCCAATAAGGAAGCGCAAGGATAAAGAACAGAATGACAGAGAGCTTCTCTGCGAAGTTCTCTTAGTCCATTAAGCATCAGCGGTATGTTGCCAGTTTTTTGAGCTTCTTGGACAGGGTGATTTTGGCGGCAGAAGAGACGCGATCCACAAAGAGAAAACCATCAAGATGATCACACTCGTGTTGCAGGCAGCGTGCCAGCAGACCTCCGCAATCCAGTTCCATTACGGAGCCATCCAGCATCGTCAACTTGGCTCGCACCGATTCCGGGCGGGAGACATTGGCTCGAATGTTGCGTACACTTAGGCAGCCTTCCGTAAAGAGATACTCTTTTCCGTATGCCTCCAACTCAGGGTTGACAAACACCAGAGGCATGATGCTGCGGAGGCTTTTTTCCTCTCCGTTAACGATGATGGTAGATGGTTCTTCCTCGTCTTCGTCCTCGGGAATATCGATGACAACCATGCGGATATTCAGACCAACCTGCGGCGCTGCCAAGCCGATGCCTTCTGCCTCGTACATTGTTTCCAACATATTGTCAGCCAATGTTTTGAGGTCTTCGTTAGGGAGTTGGACAGGGGCACTGACGGCACGCAGGACAGGGTTTCCGTATTGGGTAATATCGAGAATCATGGAGTGGAATAATCAGGCATTATCTTTTTGGGGAGCAGGGGCGGGCTTACCTTTTCCTTTTCTTTTCCCGGATTTTGTGTTCCCGGGGGTCGGTTTAGAGGGTTCGGGTGCAGCATCCCCCTTGGGGTACCAGACTGCATTGTCCCCGGTAACGACCAGAAAGCCCTGTTCCAGCAGCCAAATCATATCTGCCACATAAGGCGCGTGCGCTTCCGTAGCTGCGGCTTTGCTCTCCTCATCCGTGCCGGCAGGTACACCGGAAAGTGCTGCAAACATGGCATCCGCCTTCTTGCCGGAATTTTCCTTAGCCCAGTTGATGATGGCCATCATGCGATCCGCCAGAACGGTATCTGCCGGAATGGCTCGCACGCGGCTGGGACCGGTAAAGTGGTTACCATGCCATTTGTAAATGGGCATATGGTGGCGAGCCATGCCATGGCAAAGATTCGGAATGAGCATTTGCGGGAAACGGCGAGTCTTATCGGAAAGAATGGCCACATGAGCCGCTAAGCCCGGAGAAAGCAGGGGGCGAGGCGTGGCTCCATTGATAAAGACTTTATCCGTTACTTCGTACACGGAGGCGTAATGATTTTCCCGGAAGTCCGCATCCACCGCAGTTGTGGAATCCAACACAAGCTGCTCAGCGCCTTCGCGAGTGGGTTTCCACACAGTTCGCGTGGAAGCCGCTTTAATCCAATCCGCTACTTTTTGTTCATCCTTTTCCACGGTAATTCGGCTGCGGAAAGCATCCAAGGGCATATAGGAGTACCGGGAGCGGTAAAGATTCATGAGGGCGGGTTGGTATCCATGCCAGTTCACCGGGCCAATGATTTCTCCGCCAATGCCGCAAACGGCCACCGCGTTAAAATTGCCTTTAGGTGCTTCTGTTTCTATCTCCTCGGTCTTGTACAACTCCGAGAACCAAGGTGCTTTCCATAGGTAGGCCAGAGCCTCTGCTTCCGATAACCAACAGGCTTGGTCTTTTGTGGAGCGATGCAGGGGGGAGCCCCCTTCCAGCTTCATGAATACGAGATCATAACGAGATTTGTCGGCCATGACCACACGAGCTAAATCCATAAGGGGCAGGGCTCTTTTCTGCTTTTGGATTTCGGAGGAGAATACCTCCAGAATGGAGTTGCCGGGGCGGAGTTCCACCCGGAAGCCTTCTGCAGGCTGGGGCAATTCGCGCGGGGGACGCTGGGGGTGTTCTCGGCGAGAGTCGGGGCGTCTGCCTTCGGAACGGGGTTTCACGGAGCGTGCGGGGCGTCCCCCCTCGCGGGAGAAAGCGCGCGGTTCCCGTTCCTGCTGGTAACGTGGTTTAGAAATGGCTTGTTGTCCCGCAGCGGCTCCGGGGCGAGCCCATGAAGGGCCAAACTGAAAATCGGATAATTCGGAGAGATTGAGGGGGCTGGTACCCGGATTCTGCGGTTCTTCCTTCATAAATAGTGTAAAACTTTAACTGCTGCATAGACTAGCGCGAAATGCGCCCCATTGCAACCATTTTTTGTGCGGGAATGGGTAAAAATACGGCAGTGGGGGACTATTCTTCTGTAAATTCCACACCCAGCAGGCATATGTCATCGTCCGTATTGGTGTTGCCTGTGAACTGGTGCATCCCGGCTAGAGAAATATCCAGCATTTCGCGTACGTTTTGCGGAGTGCGTTCCCGAAGGAAGTCCATAACGTGGTTAACCCCCATCTCTTCTCCGTTTTCATTTTGTGCCTCGGTGAGTCCATCGGTATAGAGCATGAGTTTCATGCCGTTTTCCAAACGGATTTCGCTTTCGCGGAACATGGCACTTTCCATAAGTCCCAATGCCGGAGAACGTGGAATGGGTGGTTGTAGTGTGCGACCGGAGGCAGAAAGGACAATCGGTGCCGGATGCCCGGCACTGGAAAGCGTGAGCCGCCTCTTATCCAAATCCAGATACACATAGCAAGCAGAGGCAAACATGGTGATGTTTGCGTGGCTGAATATGCGGTAGAGCTGGCGATTGAGAGAGGAAAGCAACAGTCCCGGTGTATCGGCAAGATTGGATACTTGTTCCATGAGACCCCTTAGCATGGAGGCAATGAGTGCAGCGCGGACGCCGTGCCCCATCACATCGCAAATGAGCATGCCAACTCCGGATTGCCCAATGGGGAATACCTCAAAACAGTCTCCGGCCACTCCGGCGGAGGGCATGTACACATGGTGAAAGTGGGCACGGCGTATGCTGCCATCCCTGTGTGTCCACTCGCGGTCGGGAATGTTAATGGGTTGCAGAGCTTGCTGAATTTCCCTTGCGAGACCAATCTCCTTCTCCAGGGCTTTGTTTCGCTCATCCAAGTGTTTGGCCAATCTTTGATAGCGTTGCTGGGTTTCGATAAGTTTGGTCACATCCGAGGAGATACCGACGATGCCTTTCACTGTGCCGTCTGCTCCGAACCAAGGGAATTTAGAAACGCGGCTCCATGTGTTTTTACCCCCCTTCCACGTTTCGTGGTGAATGCGGTTGGTAATCGGCCGCCCGGTACGCATAATTTCCTCTTCTTCCCGGCGGGCGATTTCGCACATTTCCTGAGAGAAGAAATTGGCATCCGTGCTGCCGATGATATCAGAGGGAGTGCGTACTTTCATTTTGCGTGCCGTGGCTTCGTTAGCGATGACGAAGCGGCTTTCCCTGTTCTTGAAATAGATGTTATCCGGTAGGTAGTTGATGAGTGTACGGAACAGGTCTCGATCCTCCATTGCATGCAAATCCGCCATCTTGCGGCGGGTAATGTCCACCCAAACGCCTACAAGCCGCACGGGTTTATGGTGTTCATCATATTCCAACAGTCCGTTGACTCGAATCCAACGCCACCCTCTGGAACGCTGGTTGAGCAGGCGAACTTCTACGCGCAAAGGGGCAGATGTGGGGCGCCCTACATATCGCTTGACCGTGGATATGAAGAAGGAACAATCCTCCGGATGGATGGTGTTTTCCGGGTCCGTGAATATATTGGGTGCCCACTCATCCATGGGTAATCCCATCATCCGCACACATTGTTCGGAACAGTAAAACCCACCACTGGCAAAGTCCCAATAATACACGCCCTCTTCTGCTGCCCGGAGGGCCTTGCGCACCATTTCCCATTGGAATACTCCGGGTACGTTGCGCTTGTTATCCTTGTTTGGAGAACTATCCGTCATTACCCTTTAATTTATCCTTTCCGCGAGCCTTTTTCAAGCAGAAAGCATACTAAATGTACTTTTTTTTGAAGGCACGCTTTATACTTGACTTATGGCGGCATTCGCGCTAGGCTCGTGCTGTCATAACAAGACACATTGAATACTATGTCCCGTACTCCTATCATTGCCGCTAACTGGAAGATGAACAAGGGCCCGAAGGAAGCCAAGGAATTC
Source organism: Akkermansia sp. (assembly GCA_017521405.1). Lineage (GTDB taxonomy): Bacteria > Verrucomicrobiota > Verrucomicrobiia > Verrucomicrobiales > Akkermansiaceae > Akkermansia. Next base: position 89,892 of record JAFXCP010000006.1, read on the forward strand.
CTCGCAGCCCTGAAGGAAGAGAAACTTTGCGATTGCAAGTCTGTTGATAAGGTGATTGTGCCTCCCTTTATCACCATTCCCGCTGTTATGGAAACGCTGAATGGCTGCACCTGCATTGGTGTGGGTGCTCAGGACGTGAGCGACCGCGACAATGGTGCCTTCACGGGTGAGATTTCCACCGCCATGCTCAACGAGTTGGGCTGCACCTATGTGGTGCTGGGCCACAGCGAGCGCCGCCAGTACCATGGCGAGACGAATGCATACATCAACAAGAAGATTAAGAAGGCTTTGGCTGCCGGCATTATCCCCATCTACTGCATTGGCGAAACGCTGGAGCAGCGTGAGGGTGGCCAGCTGGAGACTGTGCTTAAGAGCCAGGTGGTGGAAGGCTTGGAAGGTCTTACTCCTGAAGAAGTGGCCGGCATCGTAATTGCATACGAACCCGTGTGGGCTATCGGTACCGGTAAGACGGCTTCCGCTGCGGATGCTCAGTCCGCCCATGCATTTATTCGTGGCGTACTTGCCGATACAGTGGGTAAGGAAGCTGCGGAGAAGGTACGCCTGCAATATGGTGGCTCTGTGAAGCCCGATAATGCTGCGGAATTGATGAGCCAGCCTGATATCGACGGCGCGCTTGTGGGTGGCGCTGCTCTGAAGGCTGATTCCTTCGCTGCTATTATTCGTGCTGCTCTGTAAGCTGCACCATTTAACTTATTTTTCGGAGACCGCCCTGCGAGAAAGCAGGGCGGTCTCCATTTTTCTGATATGGGCAATAAGTGTTGCCCTGCTGGGAGCCTTGCCTGTTTGGCATGTTTATGCTATTGCCTTAACTGTTATGCAGGAAGTACCCAATTTATTAGGATTAACATCGGGAGAGCTTTCCCCATGGCTTTCCGCCAGATTTGATTTGCAGGCATACCAGCGCGGAGCCTTGCGAATGGAAAATTTCCTCACACAGCCATATGGCGGAATTCAACGCCGACGCGGGACTGAGTACATACATCCGGCGGCTGTGAATGATGCCGCAGCTGTGCGGCTTTTTCCATTTTGCTATGCAGAGGACGATGCCTTGTTGCTGGAATTCTTCCCGGGAGGGATGCGGGTATACCGGGATGGCGTGTTATTACTAGGTGCGGATGGAACCCCCTATGTGCTTTCCGTGCCGTGGGTAACATCCGCAGAGTTGGCGGCACTGCACTTTACGCAGGTGAACGATACGATTTACGTTTGCTGCCCGGCGCATCCGCCTGTGGTGCTTTATCGATATGGGAACACGAATTGGCGTTGCGTGGTGTCCGAATATGAATCGTATCCCCGTGAAACACACATCATCCAAAATGATTTTTTGCATGTGGATGTAGAGAAAGACGGAGAATATGCCACTCTGCGCTTGGATGAAGGAGATTCCTCTTTTACCCCGGAGATGGAGGGGAAAGAATATCTGTTGGCCGATGCGGATATCCCCACTAGAATCTTGTTTGAGAACACCGTTCAAGCGGTAACAGCCACTGCCTTTCCCGCCTCTCTAGCCAATGCCACCATAAAGGCAGGAACCGATTTGCAAATATACATAAAGGCTGCCTATACCTATTATTTTTACCGCTGTATACGGCGTTATACACCGGATTGCTATAATGGCAGCGATGACCCGGAAGATTATCCTGCTTATTTTATGCCCGGGGTGATGCGCATTGGAGCAACGAATAACCAGCCATATGAGGTTTGCGGCGATTGGGAGCTTTACACCACAGGTACATGGGATGCCCACTGGGAGCTTTGGAGAAGTTACGATACCCCGGAGGATGAACCGGATTTTTATCTCTGGAATTGGACTCGCATTCGGACCTTTTCTCAAACAAAGTATGTAGAACGCCAAAATTGGGCTTTATCCGGTTCAGAGGAACGCCCCTGCCGTTTGGTGCTAGTGTGCCGCAGTGCAGATGCCACAACTCTGGGAGCCTTCATGTACATGAAGATATTGGGAGGCCAACGTGAGTATAAGTTCCTGATTGATTCGGTGCTGGATGCTAAAACCGCCCGGGCCAAAGTGTTGCGCCGCTACATGGGGAAAAACACGAACTTCGCTACAAAATCCTGGAGTTTTGGTGCAATAGGGGCTAAAAATGGGTACCCCCGTTTTTCTGCCATGTTTCAAAACCGCCTTTGGCTGGGAGGAATGCCGGGATTGCCTACCACATTGCTGGCCAGCGCAATGGATGATTACAGAAACTTCTATACAGGCTCTAACGATGATGATGCTATGCACCTTACTCTGGTGAGTAATGACCAGAGTCGCATTTGTTGGATGTGTGCCACACGACAGCTTCTTATAGGCACCGCTGATAGTGAGTGGGCCTTGACTTCCAGTAACGGTAATGTGCTTTCTGCCACAACAGCTTCATTCCAGCGCCAATCTTCCGTGGGAAGCTTGTTTATGCCTGCCCAAACTGTGGAGAATACCGTTTTATTTGTACAGCGAGGCGGGCGCCGGTTGCGTGAAATTGCTTATCGTCTGGAGGCGGATGGTTTCAATGCCTCGGATATTAGTTTACTTGCGGAGCATTTGTTTAGCAGTGGCGTGAAGGAATGGTGCGTGCAACGCGGTGCCGATGCTTATGTTTGGCTGCTAATGAATGATGGCACAGTAGCAGTGCTGACTCTCAATCTGGAGCAGCAGGTGACGGCTTGGCAGCGCGTGAGTTTTCCCGGGCGCAAAGTGCATCATTTAACCGCCGTGCAGAGTTTGCATGGTAAATCGGATGAAATGTGGTTTGTGATGGAATACGAAAAGGATACCTCTCTGGTATTGGAGCGCCTGTGTGCCGATGGTTTCTTTGTGGATTCTCAGCGTCGTCTGGAGGTGCCGGAATCCGGTCTCATCGATTCTTTGGATGCCCTCGCTGCACATGAGGTTTTGGTGTACACAGATTCGACGGGGTGGAACACATTTCGTGTAGAAAAAGATGGCACACTGAGACTCCCGGAGCATTTTGCCGGGCGGAAGTTGGTGCTGGGCTTGCCTTATTTTTCAGAACTGCATACGATGCCCTTGGAAAGCATCAATAGTTTTCATTCCGTTCGCCAGTTAGGGCGATTCCGCTTAAGGGTGTTGGATTCCTCCCTGCGCTTTGAATACCGCAGTTCCCACCACAGGAGGTGGGAGTATTACACCCCGGAAACGGACCATTTAGAGCCACCCTATACCGGGTCTGTTCGCATGCCGCAGATGCCGGATGCCGGAGTAGGGGAGAGTTTTTGCCTACGCTGTAGCGGCGGGGATGATTTTAAGCTCTTGGCCATTAGCATAGAGGTGGATTTCCATGGCAAATAAAATAAAACAGCAGGTGTTTTCGCACCTGCTGTTTTATTTAGCTCAGCTTGTAGGATATTCCCGGTTGGGGGATGAGCACTTCAGCTTCGGGAAGTACGGTTTGGATGGCGCCTTGGAGGGATTCCAGAGCCTCCGGATCTCCATGTACCAGCAGAACTTTCCGGGGCGCTAAACGCTTAGCGTAATCAATCAAGGCTTGCCGCGAGGCGTGGCCGGAGAAATCGAAGCTTTCCACTCTGCAATTCACCGGATGGCTTTGCTTGCTCTTTTCCCTCAGGCACACCTTTTCTCCGTGGGGCGTATCTTTTACTCTCCCCGCAGGGGAGTCCGGGTCGCTGTAGCCCACGAAGAGAATGGCATCGTTGGGGTGCGTAATAATTTGCTCTGCCAGCTGGTGGGAAACCGTGTGTTCACTCATCATGCCGCTGGATACAACATAAATGTTCCCCGGGGATGCCACGAGAGGTGCAGCTCCCTGTTTGGGCAGCCCGTGGGTTTCCACGCTCTCCTTAAGTCTGTACCCGGGCATCAGTCTGGGGGTGCTATCGGCCAACTTATCATACAGAGCGGTGATTTTGGAGCTGAGGCCACCGAAGTAGACAGGGACATCAGGGATAAGCCCTTGCTCTTTGAATCGCCCGATTTCGCACAGCAAGCACTGGCTTTTTCCTAAAGCGAATACGGGGATGAGTACAGCACCATTATTTTCCAGAACTTCTCGAATGGTATCGGCAAAGCGCCGCATTTCCTTTTCCCGGGTGTAGTCTGCATCTCGTTCGGTGCAGCCGTGCGTGCTTTCCATAATGAGGATATCAATTCCGCTTTCCGGAAAATCGGCTCCGGGGATAAGCGTTTGGTTGTCGAATTGGACATCTCCCGTATAGAGGATTGTGGTGCCTCCGGCGGATTCCAACTCAACACCACAGGACCCCAGAATATGCCCGGCATCGTGTAACGTGGCCAAAACACTTCCATTGCGCCCGATGCGGAAAGGCGCATTGTAAGCACGGGGCATCCAGCAGCGTGCAGCATGGTCCAATTCTGCATGGGTGTAAAAAGGATATTCCACAATTCCTTCCTGTGTACGTTTGGCCGTCATCACATTAACGGAATTATGCAGCATTGCCAGGCCAATTTCTGCCGTGGCTGTGGTCATGTTTACCTCGGCTGCTGGGAATTCATCTTGCAGTACGGGAAGTGTACCAATATGATCCAAATGGGAGTGGGTAATAAAGATAGCATCCGGGTCTGCGGCTCCAATGAGCCCAAATTCGGGTTGGGCGGCAGAACCTTCTTTTTTGGGGTGCATTCCGGAATCCAGAATCACCCTCACTCCGTCCAAATCAAGGAGATAACAGTTCGAACCAATTTCTGTGGAACCTGAAAGATTCGTAAAAGTAATCATACGTCTGCCCCTAGTTTGCCGCAAATGGCGGGAAATGTCAATGCGCTACTCTGTCCTCCCGGTACGGTGAATTTAGCGCCGGCGGAACAGACCGTAGCGCGGAGAAAAGAGGTAGGCCAGCATAAAAAAAGAGCCCAAAACCACTATGATGGTAGCACCTAGGTGCCACTCCAGTGGATATGAAAGGAAAAAAGCCATCACAGAGCCCAGACCGCCAATGAGACCTCCTCCCCAAAAAAGGAGACTGCTGCGATTCGTCAGCAAATGCATCGTGGCGGCCGGTGCCACGAGCAGCCCCAGTGTGAGAAAGGCTCCCACAGCTTGCAGGGAGGAGACAAGTACGAGAATGATAAGGGCAAAGATGCCGTAGTTAAAGGCACGCGTCGGGATGCCCATGCTTGTGGCCGCTCTGGAATCGAAAAGACAAATCATGAGCGGTCGGTACAGAATGGTGATGCTCAGCACAGCCAAAGCTCCGCAGGCGTAGGCAATCCATAGGTCGGCGTTGCTCATGCTCATAATGTTGCCGAAAAGCCAGTCATCCACTTTTTGCTGGAGACCTAAGCGGATGAGGACGATATAGCCGCAGGCAAAGGCTGTGGTATGGAGTACGGAGAGAGCCGTGTCATGTTCAACTCGGGAGGTACGGGATACGAACAGAGACCCCAGCCCCACCATGAGTCCGGCAATAATGGCTCCCACAAGTATGCTGAATTGGAAAAGACCGAACAAGAGAATAGCCAAGGCAATACCGGGAAGAAGGGCGCAGGAAAGAGTGCCTATTTGCAGGGAGGAGCGGCGGAGTAGTATAAGCGCACTTACGAAGCCATTGGAGAAACCTATGACGGCACATGCCCAAAGGCTACGCTGAGCTAAAGGCTCCTGAAGAAATTGCAGAAAGGTATTCATTTTTGTGCCGAGGATGTATAGCCAAAGGCTTTTATAAGATTTTCCGGAGAGAGAATTGTTGCAGTGGGTCCTGCGGCAAGGAGCTGCCGTTTGAGCAGCAATGCTTCATCAAAAATCTGCGGTGCCGTAGCTAAATCGTGGTGGGAGGCAATGACCAAACGCCCTTCCGAGGCCAAATCCTTCAATATGAGGCTAAGCGCTTCCACCCCGGGAACATCCAAGCCGGTAAAAGGTTCATCCAGCAAAAGAATGTGCGCTTCCTGAGCCAAAGCTCTGGCCAGGAAGCAGCGTTGCTGTTGCCCTCCGGAAAGAGCCCCGATTTGGCGTTTTTGCAGCTCTGTTAAGCCTAGCGTTTCCAAGGCTTTGTCCACAATTTCCCTGTCGTGTTTACGGAAAGCTCTCCACATGCCCAGATTAGGGTATCGCCCCATTTCTACCAGCTCTCGCACGGTAATGGGGAAAGCCCAGTCCACTTCTGAGCGTTGGGGGAGATAAGCCGTTTCACTGCGGAATTGGGATAAATCGTTTCCATTCCACAAAATGCACCCGCTGCGGGGGCGGAGCAACCCCGCCAGAAGATTGAGCAAGGTGGATTTCCCGGCTCCATTGGGGCCGATGAGCGCTAGCGTATGCCCGCAGGAGATGCTGTAAGAAATGTCTTCCAATACGATATGGGTTCCATAAGCGGCGGAGAGCTGTTTTATACTGAGATGATGCTCCCTGCTATGGGTGTGTGCACCGCCCCAGCATATGTGATTTTGGTGGATATGGGATGCCGTTACCATGAAAAAGTGCAGATGTTGTGCAGCTCCGGGCTATGCGGGGTGTTCCAAAGTGTTTTTTCCTGAGCCTCGCGCCCCTCCGGTTCCAGTACGACGCCTACCGCCTGTGTTTGCTCACAATCCGGCTTGCTCCATCGTGCGAGGATTTCCAGTTCAAGGGAAGGGGTATTCGGCAGGGAGATTTCTGTTTCCCACGGGCTTTCGGCATCCGGCGGGAGGGTGGCTATGAGTTTGCCTTGGTGGTGGATTTTAAGCTCCTGTAAAGTGCCGGTGTAATGGATGCTGGTGTAGTAGGTGCCGGCGGGGAGCATTTCCTCTGCACTGCTTATTTCCCGGGGAAAATGCTGCGTGCTTTCCTCCGTGAGTCGGAGAAGGGGAAGCCCGGCGGCAAGAACCCCCAGCAGCGTCAGTACAATAGTTTTGAGCGGAGCCATGCCTTTTGTTAATTTTGAGCCGAGAGCCCGGCGGCAATGTGTTTCACATTTTCACGGAACATGGAAGCATAAGAATCATGGCCGGGAGCAATTCCATCCAAAATAATAGGACGTATCCCGGCACCGATTTGGTCTGCAAGAGTTTGCATGGCTCGTGGGGATTCGTTAATGTCGTAAAAAAGGCAGGTTACGTGCTGCTCCCTCAACTCTTTGAGCAGGTGAGCCATGCTGGCCGTATCTCCCTCACTCTCGTGGGCTATGCCATGAATTGCAATGGCCGTGAATCCGAATTCCTTGCAGAAGTGAGCCGTGGCTGCATGCGATGTGGTAAGAATTCGCTTATCCTGCGGAATGCGGCTAAAGGCCAAGCGAGCTTCGCGAGTCAAGGTATCCATTTCCTTGGCATATTCGCGCTGTTGTTTTGCCATGGCGTCCTTTGCCTGCGGTGCCAGTGGGGACAGTGCTCGCAGCATTGCGCGAGATGCTCTTTTCATATTGTTCGGAGTACTCCACCAATGAGGATCTGCTCGCCTGCTGCCGGGCAGATACACATCGGGAATGGCATTGCCTAAAGAAAGAATGGTTGTCCCTTCGGAGATGCTCTGCTGTAAATCCTTCATGTATGGCTCTAAATTCTTACCGCAGGCCAGAATAATTCTGGCACCCGCCGCACGGGCAATATCTCCCGCCGTGGGTTGGAAGGCGTGCAGTTCTCCGTTTTCCGGAAAGAGGTTGACCACCTCCACTTGCGCCCCGCCGATTCGACGAGCCATTTCGCTCAGGAGCGGGTGCAGACTAGCCACCTTTACCTGTGCCTGTACATGGGCTAAACAGAGCAGGGAAGCAAGGATGCTAAGCAGGAATCGTTTCATGCGCCGCATTGTACACGCGCGGGTGTGCGCGTGTCAATCCGGCTCTGGGTCATGGATGGATCCGCATCAGGAAATCCACATATCCGGGGAGGGATTATCCCAATCATCCGGCTTAACGAGTTTGAGGGTAAAGCTCCCCTTAGTGCAGTAAAACCATTTTGCTTCGTGCTTGTGAGCGTTCCAGCCTCGCACAACATCGGTATCCGGGTGGTGGATGATGTAGCATCTTCGTACGCCTTCGAAATGAAAATCATTGACAGAAGAAATCTACCCGCGATGGTTCCGATATATGCTGCCTTGGATTTCCGTAATCCTGATAGGCGGGGAAATTAAGCGCTGAAATAATCTCTTATAGCGGCCGCAGCACCCTTCACCAGCGGCGGACCATGATAAATGAATCCGCTGTATAGCTGCACAAGAGAGGCACCGGCCTTAATTTTAGCTACGGCATCCTCCGGCGTGGTAATGCCGCCTACGCCGATAATGGGTATGCTGCCGTTGAGTGCTTGGGCAAAGGCTTCCAAAGTTTCATTAGCTCGGTTGTAAAGTGGTTTGCCGGACATGCCACCGCTTTCTTTGGCCGCAGGATGCCCCTCCACGCCCTCGCGGGTGGTTGTGGTATTGGTGCAGATAAGACCATCCAGCTGGCAGTCTTGGAACACCTGGGCAAGCTCGGTAATCTGCTGCTCGCTCATATCCGGGGAAACTTTCATAACGAGTGGTACATATCGTCCCGTATCGTTGGAAAGGTTGGCCTGTTCGCTCTTGAGCAAGGAAAGCAAATCTGCCGCAGAATCCGCCTTGGCCAAATCCTGCAAATTGGGTACATTGGGGCAGGAGAAGTTAATGGCCACATAATCCGCCACATCCCACACAGCTCGGAGGCATGCCAAATAATCCTGATGCGCCTCGGAGTTGGGGGTCACTTTGTTCTTGCTGATATTGACCCCCAAAACACCTTGGAACCCGCTGGTGCGGCGAATGTTCTCCACACCCTCATCCACACCGGGATTGTTGATGCCCATGTGGTTAATAATAGCTTGCTGGGGAATACAGCGGAAGAGGCGAGGCTTGGGGTTTCCCGGTTGCGGGCGGGGCGTGAGGGTGCCTACTTCGACAAAGCCGAATCCCAGTTGCCCAAATGCTGCATAGGTGTTCGCCTCCTTATCCATGCCGGCCGCCAACCCCACTCGGTTGGGGAATTGAAGGCCCATCACTGTGACGGGGTCGCTGATGCGGGAGCCTGCCACGAGGGGCAAAATGCCCAGCTTCTCCGCCATGCGGAGACCGGAAAGGGTGACGGTGTGCGCTGTTTCCGCATCCATTTTAAAGAGGACGCTGCGAGCTATCTGGTAGAGTCTGGGATTCACGGATAAGAGAGTAATGTGTGTTTGGTCGGAGTGTGTACGGAGGGGATTCTACGCCCGGGGAGGGCAGATGGCAATACTTTTCTTTTATTCCTCCTCCACAAGCTGGGTAATGCTGCCAATCTCCGGACAGGAAAACTCCACTGTATCGCCCGGTTTGAGGTAAACGGGCGGATTCATCCCCATGCCGACTCCTCCCGGGGTGCCGGTGGACACCACATCTCCGGCGTTAAGCGTCATGAATCGGGAAACATAGGCCACAAGCTCTGCCACGGGCATCATCAGCTCCGCTGTGGAGGCTTTTTGGCGAATTTCTCCGTTGACTTTCAAGCAGAGTTCCAAAGCATCCGGGTTGGGAATTTCATCCTTGGTTACCAGAATGGGCCCGAAGGGGGCAAAGGTGTCGTAACTCTTTCCCTTGGTCCATTGCCCGCCGTGTTCCAGCTGGAAAGAACGCTCGGAATAGTCACACATAAGTGTATAACCCACAATAGCGCGGCGCACCTCTTCCGGGGTGGCATTGTGAAGCGTATCGCCTATGATGACGGCAAGCTCCACCTCGTAATCCAGCTTGGTGGCACCGGGTGGATTCAACACATAGGCAAGATCTGAACTGATGGCCGAGGTGGCCTTGAGAAAGAGGGATGGTTCCGTGGGCGCATCTCCGCTAAATTCCTGAGCATGGGCGGCATAGCTTTTGCCCAAGCAAGCAATAGTGCAAGGCTGCACATGCAACGCACTGGAGACGGCAAGCCCCTTTCCATCCACCGGTACACCATCGGCAGCACCTTGGGAAATCCAAGTTTCTATTTCCTTGCGGAGCTTTTTGCCTCCGGGAAGCATAGCCATCCAGAGTTGCTCATCCTGAGCGGTTACATCAATAAAGCAATTACGTTTGGGAACCCAAAGGCCAATGGTGCTTTCGCCTTCTTCATCCACATAGTATTGGAGTCTCATGGCAGAATAATAGGGGGGGGGATAGTAGCTTACATGTTGCCCCAGTCATCGAGTGTGTCCGGGATATCATCGAGCTTGGGGGAAATGCTGTCCGCCGGGACGGAAGGTGGCTCCGGCGGGGGCGTTGTAGCCTCGGCGGGGGCGGAATCCGAGTGTGGTTCTGTGTCCGCTGCTTCGGTATAAGGGGAAATGGGGTGGTAAGGAGCAGGTTCCTCCCCGGTTATGCCGGGGGCAAAGGGCGTATCCGCAGGCTCTTCCGTCGTCTGCTCCTCCTCCATCGGTGTTTCATCCTCCTGCTGTTTATCGTTTTCATTACTTGCTTCCGATATGCTGCGATAGAGGAAAACGCGATCCCCCTGCATCACATGTCCGGCTCGTATATCCGCCGCGATGATGTTGTTGCTCACGTGCTGGGAGGAAGAAACAAGAAGATTGGCAATACGCTCCGTGCTGCCGTCCGCGGGGTGGGTTATGAGTACGGTACCTTCCACCGGAATGGGACCAATAATGCGTAACAGGGCAAATTGACGGGAAGCATACACTTGGTGTACCTCTCCGAGATAGAGCGGTGCAGGGATTTCAAGAGCTGGCTTCCCTTTATCTCCCTCTTTGCTTGCCATGTTTTGCTGCTGCAAGCAGGCAACCTGCCCAAGCAGCAGCCCTCCCAACAATCCTACCCGGAAGTATCTTTTCATGGCAAATAGGAGAATGCGCGGGCAGATTAAAAGATGTTGCAGCAATCCTGTCCATCTTTTTGCTGCATGAGGGTATCCAAAGTAACGCTCTCCAAATATTGTTGAATCACATTCCCCAGCCCTTGCCAGATGTTTACGGTGCTGCATGTTTGCTTCATGGGGCAGGGGGATTTAGCTGCGTTGAGGCAAGGCACCGGCAGCATATCCCCCTCCGCTGCCGTAAGAATCTCGTAAACGTTGTATTCCTCCGGCTTGCGGGTAAGGGCATAGCCCCCGGCTTTACCGCGAACACTGCTCACTAATTTATCCTTTAATAAGCGGGATATGATACTTTCCATGTATTTGATGGTAATATTCTGGCGCTCCGCAACTTCCCGCAGAGCCACAGGCGTCCCTTTCTGGGAGCTTTGCGCTAAATCCAGCATAATCCGAAGCGCATAGCGCCCTTTTGTTGATATCCGCATCATAGGTGATGCTGGTATTCTCTTTTAAATCCTACTAATAGTCAAGGAAAAAATAAAGCCCTGTCTAAGAGGACAGGGCCTGTATCTTGTTCTTTTGAGGGAAAATTAGGCAAGAGCGGCAGAAAACCGTTCGAGCAAGCCACGTAGTGCAGGGTCCTTTTGCATTTTGTTTTCAATGGTGCGAGTGGCATGCAAAACGGTTCCGTGGTCTCGTCCGCCGAAAGCGGCTCCTATATCCTGCAAGGAGCTGCATGTATGCTTGCGGGCAAGGTACATAGCCACTTGCCGAGGATGGGCAATAGCGGCAGTGCGGCGTGGGCCATTGATATCGGACGTACAGAGGTGGAACTCCTCCGCCACTCGCTGTTGGATGTCCTCAATGGAAACGGTGTTGAACAGGTAGCTGGTGCGGGGCGTTGTCATTAAGTCCCCGAGATTTTCGCGCAGGAACGCTATACTGGGGCTGCTGTTATGCAGTACGGCATAAGCACTGGCGCGTACCAGCCCGCCTTCCAAGGAACGTACGGAGCTTGTGATACTCCGGGCAAGGAAATGCACAATTTCCTCGGAAAGAACCTGTTTTTCCCAGTGCTGCATCTTTTGGCGGAGGATTTCCACTCTGGTCTCATAGCTGGGAGCGGTAAGTTCCACTGCCATCCCCTGTTGGAAACGAGTCACCAGGCGGGAATCCATGTTCGTGATGTGGGACGCTGGGCAATCTGCCGAGAGAATAATCTGTTTCCCGCTATCAAATAAGGCGTTGAACGTGTGGAAAAATTCCTCCTGCGTCTTCTCTGTGCGAGCCATGAACTGCACATCGTCAATCATCAGCACATCGGCTTTGCGGAATTTGCGGCGGAAATTGTTCAGAGCATCCCCCTTCTTACGCACTGCCTCGATGTAGGAATTGGTGAACTCCTCGCAAGTAACGTACTGTACCACCACCTCCGGCCGCCGGGCACGGATGGCATGCCCGATGGCGTGCATTAAATGCGTTTTCCCCAGCCCGGATGCACCGTGGATGAAAAGCGGGTTGAACATCCGCTGCTCCGAGTGAATCAGGGCTTGGGCTGTGGTATAAGCAAAATCGTTATTGGGTCCCACCACCATATTCTCGAACGTGTAAGCCTCGTTCAGCTTGGTGCCTTCCTTAATCTTTTTTTTGGTGCGGGGCGGGGTTGCTGTGGATGCCTCCTTATTGGTTGCAGGGGCGGAAGGCTCAGCCTGCGGCTGCACCTCTTCCTTTTTCTGCTCTGTAGTAGTGGGTTTTTGCTCGTTGAGCGCAGCCGCGATGGCGGCGGATTGCTCCCCGGCTTCCACAAATTGTAACTCTCTCGGTGTTCCCATCACACTTGCGATGGACATCTCCATGTACTCGCGATAATTCATCTCCAGCCATGCAATCATCTGGCCGCGCGGGTACTCTATGATAAACTTGCTGCCTGTATCTTCAATCAGGCTCAGCTCGGAGATGAACTCAACACCGTATCCCCCCGCATGCCCGCGGGCTTCCAGATCCATCAGAATCCGGTCCCACAGGTCTCTGTTCTCTTCCTTACGGCTCATCTCCTTTTTCTTCCTTGTGCTATCTTTTTCTTTTCCTGTTCTGCCTCCCTGTTTTGTGGGGGCGGGCTGACAGGTGCGGGGGAACTATGCCACGAGTTCCTGTTCAGAAAAAGATTTTTTTGTTTCGCGCTTTATTGCCCGCACGCGCTATGCCCTGTTCCATGAGCGTTCCACACTACGAAAAAAATTATTCTGAGCATGGGTGGATAGTTAAGTTTTGTTGATATTTATATTTTCTTTTCGCCGGAATGGGAAAAGTCTTGTGGAACATTTTTGGAGCTTTATATAAAACATTGATTGTTAAGTAGCTAAACTAATTTATGAACAAAATGAAACAGGAGCCCGGAAGGTATAGTCCGCCTTATCTTAACATGCGTAAGAGAGCCGATTAGAAGCAGAAATGCTGCCACCCGGAACCAAGCTCGGAAGCACCTTCCGCGACAAGGGAGCCGATGCAGAAAAGCGGCATCGGAAGGGAAAGAGAGGGAAGTCGCTCAGCCAAAGCGGGAGGGAAAGCCATAAGCAGCTCGTAATCCTCCCCATCACAAAGAGCCTGTTGAGGCGTGCAGCCGGCATGGCAAGGCAAAGCCTCCGTAGAGAGAGCAAAACCACACTGCGAGGCTTGCGCCAGACGCGGCAAATCGGTTGCTAACCCATCAGAAAGGTCCATCATTGCAGAAGGGCGCATATCGGCCTCCATGAGCGCTCTGGCGAGGGATACACGCGGTTCAAAATCCAAATGTCTGCCGCTGGGGAAAGAGCCCCCCAGCCGTCCGGAAACGTAGAGTAAATCTCCGGGGCTACCCCCGGACCTCAAAACGGCTTTGCCATGCTCTACCCTCCCGGTCAGCGCCACGTTGATAACAAGGCCATCGTATGGCAGGGAGGATGTCTCCCCCCCGGCAATGGAAATATGGTAGCCGGAGGCGAGCGCCGCCATTCCCCTGTAAACACCCTCCAGAAGGCTCACAGGCCTCGATGGGTGGCAAAGCAGGGTAATGAGGGCATGCTCCGGCAAACCGCCCATAGCGGCAATATCGGAGACAGCGCGGGCGAGTGCTTTGCGGCCGATGCGCTCCGGCTCCGTCCCCGGGAGGAAATGGACCCCTTCCACCACTACATCCGTTTTCAGCAGAGAATCCCACCGGGCATCCCTTTGCACCACGGCACAATCATCCCCGGCACCATGCAGGAGCCTATCGTTGGAGGGGAGCAGGGGCAGTAAGCGACGGAGAACAGCATTCTCCCCCAAGGCAGAAAGCGGTGTATGGGGCATGGTCATCAGGTAAAGAGGATAAGAACGCAAAGAACGGAAAGAGCATTAAACACGGCATGGATGGCGATGGGTAGCCACAGGGTTTTGGCTCTCTCGTACGCCATGCACTGCACCATACCGAACAGGAACAGAGGAACCGCCTGCGGAAGTGCCACATGCACCGCGCTGAAAAGCAGTGCGGATGCCAACATGGCCGGAATAGCACCGCCCCAGTGTTTCAGGATATTGTAAAGAATCCCTCGGAAACAACACTCCTCCGCAAGGGGCGCCACAATAACCGCCATGATGATAAGGAGAATCCTTGTCCCCGTGGAGCCTTGTGCAATGTGGTAAATAACATCCTGATACAGGGGACTCCCCGTTTGCTCTGCCACGTATTGCAGGAATCCCATACTTTCCAGAATCTGGGAAGGTATTATAATGGCAGCAAGAGCAAGGAAAAGCCATGCCACTAAGCGCTTGAGACCTATGTGTGTCTCCGGGCGCCATGGTAAACGCACTATGCAGAGAATAATGAGCGGAAGATAAATCAGAATTTGCGAGGCAAGGGAGGAAACAAGCTCAAGCGTGGAAAGGGGCTCCCTGCTTGTGTATCCTGCGGAATCAGAGAGCAAGGGAAGTGCCGTAGCACCCGTATAAATCAGGAAAAAGAAAAGAGCCAGCAGCTGCTCCCACAGAGCAGGGAAGCCCTTCTCGGGAAACATAGGCACCTGTGGGGTCGCGATTTTTTTTCTCAGCATGCCGAAGAAAACCGGTAGCAAGCAGAGCGCCAAACTGCCCAAAAGAATAATGAGAGCTAAAGTCGTATAGTGCATAGAGAGAATGAATGGTTAATAGACCAGAGCCCCGCAATAGCCGGGCATGGGAGAGAATAAACGGATTTGCAGAGCTGTATCGAACTGGGGAATAATTCGCCCATCCTTGTAAATGAAAGGATATTGCTTAGCATTCCACATGCTCTCACCTGCGTGTTTAACCAGAGCCTCCGAGGCGCACCAGCAATCATAAAACTCGTGTTCCGGGCACCCGCGAGCCCGGAATGCAAGCCATTGTTCCTCCGCCATAAATCGGGGTGCGAGTTGTTGGAAATTGCGCGTGCGGATGTATTCAACATCCACCCCTATTTCCGCATGATGGAAAGCAAGGCACAGGCAGTCCCGGGAGTGGCTGATGTTAAAATGAATCCCGGGAGAGAAAGGCTTATCGTGTTCTCCCGTCCGAATGAGAACTTCCTGTGGGGCGCAATGGCTGCGGCGCGCTAACTCCATTCGGAGTATCGCGCGGGAGAAGAGAGCCGTTTTCCCACGGCGCAGCCTCTCCGCCTTCTCCTCTTCCGGCAGCATGGATAATGCTTCTTCCTGAGAGAATGGCAAATCCGCAAAATGGTATATAAGGTAGTCCATGGCAGCCTATAGTGTTATGTGACGAAGACGGAGGCTTTGAGCATCTAACACGGCAAAGCCCGGTTTTTCCTGTCGCCCGTATATTTCTCCGGGGTTAATGAGCGGAACCTTGCCTATCTTCTCTACGGCAGCACAGTGCGTGTGCCCATAGAAAACAGCATCATAAATTCCCCTTTGTGCGGCCTTTTGTGCAGTCCACGGCAGGTGGCACATGAAGAATAGCCTTTGCCCGAGACGAAGCTCTGCCGTATCCCCATGCAAACAAACATGGGGATACTGCTCTGCTACACGGTAAAAGGCATGGCGGTCATACTCATTATTACCAAAAACCACATCCAGAGCCTGTGTCCATTCCTCGCAGAGCATACGGAACGTAGAAAGCATAGCCAAATCCCCCAAACAAAGTAAATGCTCACAGCCGGCTTCTCGTGCAGCGTGAAGTGCCAGTAGCAGGTGTGTGGTGTGGTCATGAATGTCGGAGAGAATGGCAATGCACATAAGAATTACTGCGTGCTGAAGATGGGAGAAAACAGGAGAACCTTTTCCATTGGCTCCCCATAAGGTATGGCGGTGAGCATATCCTGTCCCACATACCAAAGAATTGTACCCTCCTCCATAGTTTGGTACAGAATAGGCTGTCCCTTTTCATCCACGTAGCCACAATAGCGGGGGGTAATGTTAAGCACCTGCTGAAAATTGTGAGCCATTTCCTTGGCATAATCTGCACCGGCGTGCTGCCGGAACCAGCGGGAATACGCTTCTTCTGCCTCCTTGGTTTCCTGCGCGGGAGAAATCCAGCAAGTCCCATGGAGTGGCACATTCTTCCTCTCTTGCTGTAAGCGGCGGAAGGACTTAATGTGTTTTTTGAGGGTGGGAGCATAGTGCATGCCGGAAATCGCTTTCCAACTGTGCAGCTCCAGTACTCGTACCAGTGTGCTGTACACATATGCCTTAGCAAGAGCCGGACAATCCTCGCTTTCTAAATTAAGCACGTTGGTAAGCACGGCCGGAATACTGGCCGACATGAGGAAACGGGGCTTATTGTCCAGAATAGCAATCTTATGAAGCGGTGTTGTATCGATTTTTCGGCTCCAGACGTGGTGTGGATCCTGCCATTCCACTTTGCGCTGGTGGCTCATGGATTTAGCCGGGTCCAGCCCGGAACGCAGAAAGACCACGCGCTTATTCCGCACCACCGGCGATTCGTCGGCATAACACACTTCTCCCTCCGCATTCGTAAGCTCAAAAATCGGCCGGCGGAGTGCCGGGTTAGAGAATAATTCATCCAGCAGTTGAAGCTGCTGCCGTGTTGCCGGAAACGCACTCGGGAAGGTACCTTTTTCCCCCAGCAGACACGCCGTGGCATCTTCCAACTGCTTCGGTGTTAAATCCCGGCGGTAGACTCTTATACCATTCTGCACTTCATCCGCATCCGGCAAAATATCTCGTATTTTCAACCACTCCGCAGCCGGGGGATAATGCTCTGCCTGAACTCCCAGCAGCATCTCCCTGTACTGTGCATACGTGTGGGCAGAGGGAAAAAGTCTCATTCCCTTCAGCATATTCTCCGCACTTCGGAGACTACGAGCTACCTGCTGCTCTTCCTTACGGAGGGGAATAAGGTGTTTTTCGGCAATTCCGTAGGCATCCCTCGCATCGGCATAAAGCTCAAGCAAGCGGGAAACTTCCCCGGCCCTGGCTTGCAGCTCGGAGATGTCCTCCTCCGGCTTTCCCTGAAAAACGATGGGGGAGAAAGGCTTTTGCAACTGCGCCAGTGCTTCCTCCTTCTGCCGGAGCATGTTTTCCTGCTCAATAGTACAAATTTTTTGCCAGCGCACATTCAGCTCCGGGCGATACTCTCCCACCATTTGCCGCAACCGCTCAATTTGAGCCTTGGTGCCGATGGAAACCCCATCCGCATATTCGCGCCGCTCCGCCTGTCGCAGTAAGAGATCGAGTTGTGTGCATTTTTCCTGAATGCTCTGCAGCCGGTTTCGTAGTTTTTGGGCTTCCTCGTGCGTGCGGGAACAGAAGAGTCGATTCAACCCGGTATCGTAAGCGTGCAACCTGTTTTCCGCCTGCCCCCACAGGCCTTCTATTCGCGTGGCTGCCAGTACATCGGCGGCATGTGCGGCTTTCTTTTGCAGGAAAAATCCTGCACTGTACAGCCCGCCGAGCAGTAGAAGCACCAAAATTGCCGGACGCCGCATGCGGGATACCAGCCCCTTCTGCCCCAATCGGCGTTGGAGTGCATTGCGGTATTGCTCCATCTGGCGCCACTCTGCGGCATCTGCGGAGTGGGTAAGCTGTTGCTGAAGAGACTTCAGCTCCTTATGCTTTTTTTTCAGCTCCCGAGGGGGTAGGGAGAGGATGAGTTCCGGCTCCCTGTGGTATTCCTCCAGTAGTTGCACAAGGCGTTTCCGCGAGCGTATGGCTTTGTGGTGGTGTTGCTCTAACTCCTCCTTTTCAAAAGAAAAAAGCTCCCCGTGCAGCAAGTGGTATAACTCCTCTCTGGCCCACTTATCCAGAGGGTTAGTCTGCAGAAGCTCCTCTAAATAGGCACGTGCCTCCTCGCGTTTCCCGGCTCTGGCCAAACGCTGGAGTTTTGCTTGCTGCGGAGTCTTTCTCTGCCGTCTCATGAGCCTTTCTGCTTTGTCTGCAACTGGAAGAGCCACACAAGATCTCCGTGTTCCCCCACATGGAGCCGCTTCAGCATCAGAATCAAGGTGCGCTTGTTGCGGGTGCGGTAGCGCTCCGTTTCATGAGCATATGCCTTGGAAAGACTGCGGGAAAGCACCTCACATATTCTTTGGCGAATCAGGCGGCGCGTCTCCGGGATTTGTAGTATCTCACCCAATTGGCGTCTGGCCTTGCGTGCCTGCCATTTGTCGGATATAGCCATCTCGTAACTCAGGGTGAGAGCCGGCTCCTTGCGGAATATCTGTTGCAGAATGTTGCAGAATACCTTGTTATTAAAGAGTTCGCAGTACTCGCTTTGCAACTTCTGGCGTTCCTTGCGGGAAAGCTCTGTATTATCCAACTCCATGCAAATGCGGTACAGATTAGCGAGACTGTAAGTGGCATTACCCTCCGGCACCTCCCCGCAGCAGCTGGTATTCGCCACGGTTTGGAAAACGCGCATCAACTGTTCTCCCGGGGGTAATTTAGATTGCAGAGAACATTCGAAGGTTGTTTCCGTCTCTGTTTCCGTGAGCAGTTTACTATTCCAAGCAATGCGGGGATTTGTTTCCTTATCGACCGGGGCTTCCGCCAAACTGTTATGCCCGCCTAAGCCCGGTAGCTGTACCTGCAGCTTGCCAATCTTTCGGTGTTGTTCCAGCTCGGTCCACGGGTATACCTTCGGAACTTCCAAGAGAAGCTGGCAGCGTTTCCCCTTTTGCCGGATGCTAAGCTGAGTACTCTTAATCGCAAAAATGCTGCTATCCACCTTGGGTAAATCGGCGGGCTTATCCGCAGTAATGGGGAAGCCAAAACGCGGCACCAGAAGAACAGGGCTAAGATATTGCTCTGTTTCCGGAACGGGGAAACCAATAATAACGGGAGCAGAACGGCATGTGGCGGAAATGAGACGCCCTCCGCGTTCCGTCAGCAATACATCCCCCATATCCTCTCCATTGGCGGCGGTGGACAAACGCAAAATGTAAGTACCCTTTTTCTCTCCCGGTAAAATATGCAGCACACAGCCCGGCGCTTGCAAGGTTGTTCTTTGCGGCGGCAAAATCGTACCGTTCGGGGCAAAATCCGCCCGCACCCACTCCCCATAGTTCACTTGGCAGGGAGCTTGGTGCAGGAGCTGTTGTAATTTTTCCGGCAGGACATCTCCCGCCAAAACAGGCTGGGGCAGGAGGGCAATGCGCGGGGGCAAAGGTGCGGCATTCTGCTCGGTTTCCGCCGTTTTTTCGGCCTCGGTGGAGGCAAGCAGGGTGGTCTCCGGGGTGGGGGGGAGGAGCTTTGCGGTGTAGTGGCTAAAGGGCGGTTTGTGTAATTCCGAAAGTACCACGGGCTCCTGCTCCATCAGTTTGGCCCATAGTTCCTTCTCTTCCTGCGTGAGAGCAGGGAGTAGCTCCTGCCGGTCCTTCCCATGCGAAACTTGCAGCAAATAAAACCTCACCAGTCGTCCTTCCGAAATTTCCAACATGCGGCCGTATGCACAGAGCCTGCGCAGATATTGCGTGTGTTCTGAGGCTGTCAGTTCGCCGGAAATCGTGAGAATGCTCAGCAATTCCTTAAGCGCAGCCGTTTTGTCACCGGGCTTTTGGGGTGATACGGAGCCTATCTCCAGCGCAAGCTTTTGTAGCTGCACCCTGCTGGCATGCCACTCCTCCTGCGATGCGGCGAGATTTTCCAGCGCATTCAGGGCACTTTGCAGCACAGCGGTTTGATTTTCCTGCGCTATTTCTTCAGTCATCTGTGCCGGGGGGAGGGCATAATCGATGATTTCATGCACTCCGGCTGCAATTCCCAGCACCAAAAGAACGGCGAATCCTCCCCCCAGCATAAGCCTCAGGGGATGCTGCCCTGGGGCAGATTCATATCCGTAAATTTCCTCATCCGTCTCCTCTATGTAGGAATAATGCAAGCCATGGTCTTGCAGGATTTTTTGCACAGGAGGCGTTTCTGCCTTGGGGATCGGGGGCTCCATGGCAGAACTTGCCGGCGGCAACCCCGGGGAAGCAGCGCTGACGGAGAGCTGCATTTCCGGGCCGATATGCAAAGCCGGGCGTTTTTGTCTTGCGGCTCTTTGTACCCAGGGGCATGCCTCTCCCACGGTAATGCGGCATGTCTCGGCAAAAGTATCCGTTTCATCACCGCAAGTGGTAAAGGTAACCCCCCAGCCGTGGGTCGGAGTAAGCCAATCACTCTCGTGGAAAAGGTGCAGAATGCTGGTGGAGGCAATCCCCTTGGGAACGATAACGAGACAATCGCGCTCATAAGGCGGTGTAAAGAACGCTTTTGCGTTGGATTTATGCCCGGTAATCTTTTTCCAAGTGGGCTGAGCAGTAGCATCCGGCAAATCTTGCAGAGAAAGCTCCGGCTCGCCGGAAAGGTAAGCCGGCGGCCCGCTCCAGCACTTGCGCCAGAAACCCTTGTTTTGCAGCGCCAGCATAATACCTGCCGGGGTGGGGCCCAGCTCATTTCCCAAAAGTTCCAATACCTCGGCGCGGGTTAGGAGCAGGTGGTGAGCAATGTGGCAGGCTCGGCCGGTATAATCGGCTCCGGCCATTTGTGCACAGGTAAGCACATGGTACTGCTCCCCGCCGGATTCCAGTATGCGGTATGAATACTGTGCGCCACTCACTACCGGAAAGTCCGGCTCCCGGAAATTGCTCAGAGCCGTTACTCGGCGCCGGAGAATCCGGGGCATCTCCTGCGTGCAGGCAACCGTTCCATAGCCGGACAACGCTGAATCCAGCAAAGTCGGGGCACTGGTATGGATGAGCTGGTAAGACATACGGGCGCAGGGCGTGTACTAATTCTGGGCGGCCGGGATAAGAGCAGGCTCCACCTCGTGCAGAGCCCACAGCATGGGCTCCGTTACCCGGAAGGGGCGCACCTGCCCACTGGCAGGACCGATGAGCGTGGTGCCGCTGATTTCATCCCGGAATTCCACGGGCGATTCCCCCAGCGCACTGGCGGCAAAATAGCGCACATTGGCGGATATAGCCTCCGCATTTGTGCAGATATGCGGTGCAATGTTGAAAATAAACTGCCGCAAGCGTTCGGAATTGAGGTTAATATGCTCCGGCATAAACATACCATTGCGCGTGGCTGGCAGAAGAGGCTCCGGTCCCAGCAGGTGCTTCCATGTATCGCATTTCCCGATGATGATGGCCATGGGAATATTCAGCTTTTCGGAAGGAGGCAGATTCAGGCGGGTGCGGAGGCGCATTTCCGATTCTGCCAGCAGCATTGCCTGCCGTCCCGGGCGGTACAGAGAATTCCGCAGCTGCGGGTCATTACTGCTGTCCTGGAGTAAGCGCCGGAATCCGGGGTTCGCCGTCGGGTCGAACAGGAAAAGAATGGCAGAGGCCACAGCCAGATGGTGGCTGCCCGGGGTCAGTGCCGTATCCCGCCCGGGCTGAAAATCCTCCCCGGCATTATCGTACAGCACAATGGAATGCGTCTCCCCATCCTTATTCAGGTTATAGATAAAAGGGCGGGGCATATTGGCAAACACACCATTTCTCCACACCTTGTGGTAGAGCCGCCCCTGCATTCGTGTTTTGCCAATATAAGCCTCCTGCGGAGTCTGGGCGGAGAAGAGGCGCTCGCACATATCATTGAGCGGTTCATTGCTCACGGGGTCTGCGTCCCGGAAAGGTAAGCCGAAATCCCTGGGAAACTGCAATTCCAGCTCCCGCACCAGAGAAGCCAGATAATACGTTTTACCCGCTGCCGGCACCCCCACCAATGAAATAATGTGCTGGTGGGTCTGGGAGAAGAAGGGCGGGAGCTTTTGGTGGCAATGGGGGCAGGCATACTCACTGCACGAAGAGCCACACGCATCCACCGGCATCCCCTGTGCATTTGTCTCCTCCGGGAGGAAGCGGAGCATATCATCCTCGCCCAGAATATCATCCCCCATCAAATCCGGATGCACGGCAATGGCCAGCTCCTCTCCGGGTTTGAAAAACTCCCAGCAGGAAGGACAGCGCAGGGATTCCGGTCGGTGTGCAGGCAGGGGTGCTTCCTCCGGCTCCTCCGTGGTGTGCATGGCATAATCCGCCACATCCAGAACATCATGCAGGTAAAAAGCGCAATGCTCCAGCCCTTGGAACGTGGCCAGAATACCTTGCGGTAATTCCCTGGCCACCACGGGCAGGCTCCTTAGCGCGTAGGGGCCGTACCACTCGCAAGCCTCTGCGTTATACAAGTACCATACGGAAGGGTCGTACTGGCTAAAATCCGGGCGCGAGGCCTCATTCCCATACCAGCAGATAAAGCAACCGCCCTCCAGTACGAAGAGATACATCGTCTCCGGGCGAATAACCACATCCCCATTCATGCTAATGCCATTCAGAGAATACCCGGCCACCTTGCCATGCGGGAAAAATCGGCAGGCTCCATCCCGCTGGGCGAAAGACCCGCCGCTCTGCGCGCGCATGCGCACGCGAAAAGTATTCTTTTCCCCGGCGCCTATCGTCATAAAGTTGCCGTCGGAGGTGCGTAATTTCGCTTTAAGGCAATCGTAAATGTAGAGTTGCTTATTCATTTGCCCTGTATATCGCTAAAAAATGTAGCAAAACCGGGCAGGGGAGTCAAGACAAAGAGGCGGGGACGCGCCGAGAAATCAATCCTCATCCAGCATATTGTGGATGGAAGCAAAGAAATCCATGCAATCCTCCTCCGATGCCGGAGCCTTCATCAGCCGGTCGTAATCGACAAACTCGTACATTGTGGCGGGAATCTCCCGTATAAAACAGGAAGGCGCGCAGCGCTCCTCCTGCCCGTAGCGGTTGCGCTTGGCGCAGTAGGTCATCGTAAGCCGTTCCCTAGCGCGGGTAATCCCCACATAGAAGAGGCGGCGCTCCTCATCCAGACTTCCCTCATCCACGGAGCGTGTATGCGGCAGCAGTCCCTCCTCCACCCCCACAATATACACATGGGGAAACTCCAGCCCCTTGGCTGCATGCATAGTAATAAGGCACACACCACTCTTTTTTTCAATATCCTCATCCTCCCGCTCATCATCCAGACTAAGGGAAGCCAGGAAATCCGTCAGCTTATGCCCCGGGAGCCAGAATTGCCGCAAGGCCACCTTAATATCATCAATTGCCGCCAAGCGCCGTTGGCGTTCCTCCTCTGTTTTGCAAAGGCGGGCAATGTAATCCTCGTAGCCCGTCTCCTGCAGGAAATCCTGAAGAATATCCACAAAAGGACGTTCACTGGCGGCAAACTCCGTACCATAGCGCGTTACCAAGTCCGTAAAAGTGCCTATACTGTTTTGGGAGCGAGTGGAGCATTCGGCAAGAAAAGAAATATCCAGCAGCGTGGCCCACAGGCTCTTTTTATGCTCCCGGCTCCAGTCAATAGCGAAATTGGCCGTTGTTGTGCTAATACCTCGGGGTGGCGTATTGAGTACCCTTAGCAAGTGCAAATCCGCATCCGGATTATCCATCATCATCAGGTAACTGAGCAAATCCTTCACCTCCCGGCGGTCGAAAAAGCTCTTGGTGCCCACCATGCGGTACGGAATGTGGCGCTCGCGCAGGGCCATTTCCAGCGGGCGGCTTTGGGCATTGGCGCGGAAAAGCACGGCAAAATCATCCCATTGCTGCTTGCCCATGGCATGCAGCTGTTCAATCTCATCCGCCATGAATTCGGCCTCCTCCTGAGACCCCGGCATAGCCATGAGCCGCACCGGGTAAACCCCCACCTTATTGGTGCGCAGAGTCTTATCCCGGCGGCCGCTGTTGTGGCGAATGAGCGTATTGGCACAATCCAACACCTGGCGGGTACAGCGGTAATTCTCCTCCAGCTTAATCACCTTGGGATTCGGGAAAAAACTCTCGAAATCCAGGATGTTCGAAATCTGAGCCCCGCGCCACCCATAGATAGATTGGTCATCATCCCCCACCACGCACACATTATGCTCCGGCCCTACAAGCTGGCGAAGCAAACTCATTTGGAGCGAATTCGTATCCTGAAATTCATCCACTGTTATGTGGGAAAAACGCTTATTCCATTTCTCATGCACCGTAGGGTAGCAACGCAACAGCCGCTCCGTTAAAATCAGTAAATCATCAAAATCCACTGCATTTTGCGCTTTCAACTCCCTTTGGTAAGCCCTCGCCACTGCTGCAATAAGCGTATCCTCAATCTGCTCCGGCCCCAGCCCTGCATTCCTCACTCGCGACATTTCCCCCAGCACCTGTGCCGGCTCCAGTTTCTCGCGTCGCGCCCCATACTCCATAATCAGGCGTTTAAGCAGCCCGCTCTGGTCACTCCCCGTATAAATGGAAAAATTTTCCTTATACCCGAGCCGCCCGATATCCTGCCGCAAAATTCGCACACAGAGAGAATGAAACGTACACACCGTCATCGCCCGCGCTGCTTTACGGTCCACCAGCCCGGCCACACGGTCGGCCATCTCATTAGCTGCCTTGTTGGTGAACGTAAGAGCCAGAATACCACGCGGATTCACCCCCCGCTCAATCATGTGTGCAATACGGCAAGTCACCGTGCGGGTCTTGCCCGTACCGGCCCCGGCCAGAATAAGTACCGGTCCGTTGAGTGTCTGCACGGCCATCTTTTGGGCGGGATTCAGGCTGTTGATGTCGAACTTTTCTGCCATGGAAGCGCGTCCAAGGGTAGCAGATATCGCCCCGCGCTGGCAAGCAGAAAATCCGTCCCCGCACCTCACAACCAAAACGCCCCGGCACCTCGCACCCCCTGCAAATCCACATACCGTGTCCGCAGCAGGGAAGCATCCCGGTGCCCCACCTCATACTGCAGCGCCGTATAACTGCGGAAATGCCCCAAATGGTAACTCGCAAAAGTATGCCGCAGCACATCCTGCCGCCAGGGGCGGGCAGGGCTGCCCCAGCCCGCCGCACGGTGCAGCGCCGCCCAATGCCGCCCCCAGCTCGCAGGGCAAATACGCCCGCCGCCCCCCGCCGCAGCCCTCTCTAAAATACGCCGCAGCGGAGGATGAATCGTCACCCGCCGCGCTCCACCCGTCTTACTGTGCCGCGCCTGGAGCGCAATATACCCATGCACCAAATCCACCGCATCCCAAGTAAGCCGCGCCACCTCGTGCGGCCGAATCCCCGCATACAACATCATCCCCACCGCAGGTAGGCAAACCCCGCCCTCGTACACCCCCGCCGCCTCCAGCAACTGCTCCATCTCCCCCGGGCTTAAAATCTCCACCCGCCCCTCCACCACCCGCGGCACCTCCACCCGCGCCACCGGATTCTCCGCACACCACCCCCGCCGCCACGCCGTGGAAAACACCGCACTCAGCACCGCCCGCGCCTTACGCAACTGCACCGGAGTCGAAAAAGCCCCCCTCAAATACCCCTCGCAATCCCGCGCACTCATCCCCCGCACCCGCCGCTGCGCCAGCCCCTCATTCCGCCGCATCAGCCGCCTGCACACATAGCGAAAATCCGAAAGCGTACGCGCCCGCCTATCCTTGCGCGCCTCCAGCGCCTCCTCCACCGCCCGCTCAAAACACACCGTCCGCTCCTGCTGCTCCAGCGCCGCCGCCCCCGCCGCCACACAC
>JAFXCP010000034.1 GCA_017521405.1 Akkermansia sp.
GGTGTATGAGGGTGGGGTTTGTTTGCCTGCGGTGGGGATGATGCTGTATGCGGGGATTCGGCCGTACGAGGTGGCGCGGCTTACTTGGGATGCGGTGGATTTGGTGCATGGGTATATTGCGCTCCAGGCGCGGCACAGTAAGACGGGGGGAGCGCGGCGGGTGACGATTCACCCGCCGTTGCGGCGTATTTTGGAGGGTGCGGCGGCGCGGGGTAGGGGGCGTATTTGCCCTGCATGCTGGGGGCGGCATTGGGCGGCGTTGCACCATGCGGCGGGGTGGGGCAGTCCTGCCCGCCCCTGGCGGCAGGATGTGCTGCGGCATACCTTTGCGAGTTACCATTTGGGGCATTTTCGCAGTTATACGGCGCTGCAGTATGAGGTGGGGCACCGGGATGTTTCCTTGCTGCGGACGCGGTATGTGGATATGGGCGGGGTGCGGAGCGTGGAGGCTTTTTGGCGCTGAGGCGGCGTGGCACTGCTGATTTATCTTGACTTGTGGGGAAGAGTGGCGTATCCTTTCGCGCGCATGGCAACGGACATCAAATTCAAACGCAATTTTTCCATTATTGCCCACATTGACCACGGCAAGACGACGCTGTCGGATCGTTTGCTGGAGTTCACGAATACGATTGGCGAGCGGGATAAGCAGGACCAGCTGCTGGATGCCATGGATTTGGAGCGGGAGAAGGGGATTACGATTAAATCCCACCCGGTGACGATGCATTATAAGGCTAAAGATGGTAATGTTTATGAGCTGAATTTGCTGGATACGCCGGGACACGTGGATTTTTCGTACGAGGTGTCCCGCTCTTTGGCTGCCTGCGATGGGGCGGTGCTGATTGTGGATGCCGCTCAGGGGGTGGAGGCGCAAACGCTGGCTAATATGCATTTGGCGGTGGAGCAGCAGTTGGAGATTGTGCCGGTGGTGAATAAGATTGATCTTCCCAGTACGAATTTACCGAAGGTGTACCGCCAGTTGGAGGAGATTGTGTGCATTCCCCGGGAGGAGGCGATTCTTTGCTCGGCAAAGGCCGGTATCGGTATCGAGGAGGTTCTGGAGGCTATTGTGACGCGTGTGCCTGCGCCTAAGGTGATGGAGGATGACCATCATTTGCGTGCGTTGGTGTTCGATTCCGTGTACGATGCTTACCGCGGCGTGGTTTCCTATGTGCGTTTGGTGAGTGGCTGTGTTTCCCGCGGGATGAAGGTGAAGCTCTTTGCTACGGATGAGACTTATGAGGTGAAGGAGGTGGGTATCTTTACGCCGAAGATGCAGGCGGTGGATGAGTTGCATACGGGGGATGTGGGTTATATTATTGCCAATATGAAGAGTGCGGCGGATGTGAAGATTGGCGATACGTACACGAATTTGGCGGATCCTTGTGCGGAGCCTTTGCCCGGGTTTAAGGAGATTCGCCCCATGGTGTTTTCCGGTATTTACCCGGTGGATTCCGCCGATTATGAGAGTTTGAAGGCGGCGATGGCGAAGTTGCAAATCAATGATGCGGCTTTCACGTATATGGGGGAGAGTTCCGTGGCTCTTGGGTTTGGCTTCCGCTGCGGTTTCCTGGGGCTTCTGCATATGGAGATTATTCAGGAGCGCTTGCGCCGAGAGTTTAATATGGACGTGATTTCCACTTATCCTTCCGTGATTTATGAGGTGCGTAAGACGGACGGTGAGGAGCTTACGGTGGATAATCCCAGTGTGCTGCCGGAGCCGCAGGAGATTGATGTGATTCGCGAGCCTATCGTGAAGGTGTACATTATGATTCCTTCCGAGTATATTGGCGATATTATGCGTATTGTGATGGAGAAGCGCGGTGAGGTTATCCATACGGAGACGATTGATGATACGCGTGTGATGCTTACTTGCCGTATTCCCATGGCGGAAATTCTGGTGGATTTTAATGATAAGCTCAAGAGTACAACGCGCGGCTATGGCTCCATGGATTACGAGTACGATGGCTACCAACCTGCCAAGCTGGTAAAGATGGATATGATGATTGCCGGGGAGCCGGTGGATGCGTTCTCCATGATTGTACACCGCGACCGCGCGGAGAGCCAGGGGCGTGAGCTGGCGATTAAGCTCAAGGATGTCATCCCAAGACAGCTTTTCACTGTGGCGATTCAGGCTTGCATTGGGGGTAAGATTATTGCTCGCGAGAGCATTTCTCCCATGCGTAAGAATGTGACGGCCAAATGTTATGGAGGTGACGTGACGCGTAAGCGCAAGCTGCTGGAGAAGCAGAAGGAGGGTAAGAAACGTATGAAGTCCATCGGGAAGGTGAATATCCCGCAGGAGGCGTTCATTAATGTTCTTAAGAGCGGCGATTAAGCCGCTCTTAATTTTTACCGAGTGTGTGGGGGAGCTTAGCGGGTGAGGAGCTCCCGCTGCCAGGACATCATATCCGCCAGTCCTTTTTCCTCGTTGGTGGCAATGTGTTCTAACTGGGCTCTGGTGGCCACGATGGTGTTCTCCAGAGCAAGAGCGTCCGCTATGCTGTTACGCTTTGTTTGCCAGTATTCCAAGCGGGTTTCGAAGGAGGCATCATGCTCGTAGCGTGTATGCGTGGGCAGGGTGGGGTATTCCTCCTCGTCCAACAGGTGGAAGCGTTCCACGGCTTTGCGGAAGCGCAAGGCTCGCTGGTTGTGCATGCTGCGGTTAGGGTGGGCACTGCGGAATTCCTGCAGGGCAAGGCTCCAGCGCAGGAGGTCATCGTTCGAACAGACCATGAAGGCCGGGCGGTCGATGCATTCTGCTTCACGGTCGCGCCAGTACCAGAGGGTTTTGAGGGCGGCAAGCCCGCGGCGGGTAAATTTGCCGCAGCCTTTGATGCGCCAGGGGTCTTGGCTGCCGCTGAGGTGGCGTTCTTTGCCATGGCGGAGGTTGCAGGCGCAGCTTTCTAAAAACCATTCGTAGCGGCCGAGTTCGCGGAGTTCTGCCACGAGTTTATCCGCCATTTCCAGCATGTATTTCACATCCCCTCGGGCGTAGTCCTGCAATTCTGCGGGGATGGGGCGGCGCCCCCAGTCCGCTTTCTGGTTTTTCTTGCTGAGGACAACTCCGTAGTAATGCTCTACCAGTGCGGCGAGCCCGAACTGACGGAATCCCAGCAGACGTGCGGCTATTTGGGTATCCAAAATCATGCGGGGCAGGATGCCATAGGCGCGTTGCAGCAGGCTCATGTCGTAATCCGCTCCGTGCATCCATACCTCGGCTTCTTGGAGCCAGAGGGTAAAGAGGCTCATGTCCTCGATGGCGAGGGGGTCTATCACCATGACTCCTTCTGCATCCGCATATTGGATGAGGCAGAGTTTTTCGCGGTGACGATGCAGGCTGTCGGCCTCCAAATCCAGCACAGTGCGACCCGGTTTTTGGCGGGCGGCACGCTGTTTCCATTCGTATAAGGCCTGCGAGTCTGTTATCATGAACGGCGCGATGCTACCATATGTGCCTCGCAATGGCAAGAGGATTATACGTTAGTATGGCTTGCCGGACTATGCGGCGGGGCGGGAATCCGCTTGTTATGGGCATTATGGCTGCATGCAAATGTTTGTCATCCTTCTTCAAAACACCCTCGGGGCGGGGGGGATGGGGGCACAGAATAGCCTTGAGTCCCCGACCGAATATGGGTATACTGCGCGCATGGTCGAGTCTGAGAAATTGTTTGAGCGTGCATGTTGCGTGATTCCGGGTGGTGTGAATTCCCCTGTGCGGGCGTTTCGGCGTTTGGAGCGGGCTCCGTTTTTTGTGTCGCGGGCTAAGGGGTGTCATTTGACGGATGAGGATGGCAAGCAGTACATCGACTACGTGGGTACGTGGGGGCCTGCCATTTTGGGGCATGCGCCGGAGTGCGTGCTGGAGGCGGTGCAAGCGGCGATTCCGCAGGGGCTGGGGTATGGTATTCCCACTCGGGTGGAGGTGGAGATGGCGGAGACTGTGTGCCGCTGGTTCCCCTCCGTGGAGAAGGTGCGTATGACTAATAGCGGTACGGAGGCTACCATGAGTGCCGTGCGATTGGCACGCGGTTACACCGGGCGCAAATATGTGATTAAGTTTGAGGGGTGTTACCATGGGCATGTGGATAGTTTGCTGGTGAGTGCCGGCAGTGGTGCGTTGACCCACGGCGAGCCGGATAGTGCAGGGGTGCCGGAGGAGTTTGCCGCGCTGACTATTGCTCTTCCCTATAACGATACCGCTGCTGTGGCGGCTGCTTTTGCGCGCTATCCCGGGCAGATTGCCTGTGTTATTGTGGAGCCTTATCCCGGTAATGCCGGGTTTTATCTTCCGCGCCCCGGGTTCTTGGAGTTTTTGCGGGAGATTACGGCGCGCCACGGGGCTTTGCTGATTTTTGATGAGGTGATGACGGGGTTCCGTATTTCTCCTGCCGGGGTGCAGGGCAAGGTGGGGATTACCCCGGATTTGACGACGCTGGGTAAAATTATCGGCGGCGGGCTTCCGGTGGGGGCCTTTGGAGGTCGCCGGGAGGTGATGGATTGTGTTTCTCCGCTGGGACCTGTATACCAGGCCGGTACTTTGAGTGGTAATCCTGTGGCGATGGCGGCAGGGTTGGCCCAGTTGCGTTATCTGGAGGCACATGATAGTTACACTCGCTTGGAGATGCTGGGTGCGCGTCTGGAGGAGGGTGTGCGGCGAATACTGCGGGATTTGGCTCTTCCGCTTACCTTTAAGCGCAGCGGGTCCATGTTCTGCCTCTTTTTCTCCACGGAGGATGTGTACGACCTCCGCACTGCCATGCGGGGGGATTTTGAGATGTTCCGCCGCTATTTCCTCTCCATGTTGGAGCAGGGGGTATATGTGGCGCCTTCTCCGTACGAGACGGGATTCCTTTCCACTGCGCATACGGAGGCGGATGTGGATGCCACCTTGGCGGCCATGCAAAGGGCTTTGGCCAAGGTGCGGCAGATGTAAAAAGACGCTTTATTACATTGGTTTTTCTTGACCTTAGCCCCCAAGGTAAGTTATTCTCCGAAGTGTATGGATTTTTCTCTTATACCGTACTTGGCAGATAGTGGGCTGATGCCCGGCTTTACAACTCCGCGAGGTATTTTTTGCAGCATTGCATGGGTATCTACTCTGCTGGCTTTCGGTACTTTTGCTCTCTCCCTTTTTGGGGGGGCGGATGGGGATGCAGACGTACCGGATGGTGCGGATACCGGGGTGTTTTCCATGCGCGCTGTGGTGGGTTTCTTTCTCGGTTTTGGCTGGGGCGGGTATATGAGCCTTGCCGCCGGAATGGCGACGATGGCTGCTGCCGGTATTGCTTTTGTGGTGGGGCTGGTGATGTTCCTGCTGGTGGCGGCTCTTATGCGCGCGATTTATGGTCTGCGTTCCGATGGGACAATTAGCCCGGAGAGTTTGGTGGGTTTGCGCGGTTCCGTTTATGTGACTATTCCGCCCGCCGGGCAGCCGGGGGGGCAGGTGCAGCTGGCGCATCCGAACCAGTTGCTCACGATTGCTGCCGTGCAAATGGGGGATTCCCCGCTGCCGGTGCAGAGTCGTGTGGTGGTGGTATCCGCTATGCCGGGAGTGGTGACGGTGCGCCCGGATGTCGAATAGTTTTGCTCGTTTTAACACAATACATCTTATGAATATTATTCTTGCAACAGCAGATAGCCCGGTGGGCAGCATTATCGCTCTGACGATTCTGGCCGTTTTTATCTTGGGTACGATTGTATGGCTTTTTAGTCGTTACAAGATGTGCCCTTCGGATAAGATTTTGATTGTCTATGGTAATGTGGGTGCCGGAAAGAGTGCCAAGTGCATCCATGGCGGTGCCACGTTCATTGTGCCCATTGTGCAGAATTATGCATTCATGGACCTTAACCCCATTAACATTGATGTACCTTTGAAGGGCGCTCTTTCCAGCCAGAATATCCGTGTGGATGTGCCTTCGTCTTTCATTGTGGGTATCAGCACTCAGCCGGAGATTATGCAGAATGCCGCCAGCCGTTTGCTGGGGCGTTCCCGTCAGGATATCCGGGATCTTGCCTCCGAAATCATTATGGGGCAGATGCGCGTGGTGATTGCCTCCCTCACGATTGAGGAAATCAATGCCGACCGTGAGAAGCTCATCAAGGGGATTACCGGCGGTGTGGATGTGGAGTTGCACAAGGTGGGGTTGTATCTCATCAATGCCAATATCACGGATATTCGGGATGCTTCCGGCTATATTGCCGCTTTGGGGCAGGAGGCGGCCGCTCGCGCTATTAACGATGCCATGATTAAGGTGGCGGAGGAGACGCGCCGTGGCGAAATCGGTAAGGCGGAGGCACTGCGCGACCAGACGGTGCAGGTGGCTATGGCTAATGCCGCCGCTGTGGAGGGTAATAATGAAGCCCAAATGAAGGTGGCGGATTCCAATGCCCGGCTTAAGGTGCGCCAGGCGGAGGCAGCTCGTATTGCCCTTGTGGCGGAGAAGGAGCAGGCTGCCCAGGCGGAGGCGGCCGGCTATGTGGCTAACCGCGAGGCGGAGATGAAACGCGCGGAATTGGAGCGTGCAACCCGCACTGCGGATGAAATTGTACGCGCGGAGATTGAAAAGCGCAAACAGGAGATTGCTGCGGAGGCTGTGGCGGCTGTTCTGGTAAAAGAACAACAGGGTAAGGCCGATGCGCTGGTGATTGAGAAAGAGGCCGAGGGTATGGCTGCCACGAAGCTCGCCAAGGGTGAGGCCGATGCGCTCCTTCTTAAGAAAAAGGCGGAGGGTGAAGGTTTGGAGCTGGTGGGTCGCGGGCAGGCTAGTGCTATTCAAGCTGCGTTGGAGGCAAAGGCTTCCGGTTTCCGCCAGATTGTGGAGGCTGCCGGGGATGCCCGCGCTGCTTCCGGCTTGCTTGTAACAGAGCAGTTGCCGCAGATTGTGGAAACGCAGGCCAGTGCCATCCGCAACCTCTCCTTCGATAAGGTGGTGGTGATGGGCGGCGGTGATTCCCGCAGCGGCAGTGTGGGCGGCTTTGTCCAAAATCTGGTTACGGGTACGCTGCCGCTGCATGAGTTGGCTTCCAGCGTGGGGGTGCAACTGCCGGATTACCTCGGTAAAACAGAGCCTGTTTCCCCAGCTGCGGAAAATAATAAAGCGTAAATACGGACTCCTATCGGGGATTTAAACCTTTGTCGAGAGCACCGGAGATGAAGATACTCTCTCAATTTGTATGTTTTGTACTGGGTGTGGCCATGCTTCCATGTGCCATGGGGCAATCTCCCTATGCCGATCCTACCGCACGCAGAGATGCTTATTATCGCTTGGACCGTCTTTTCTCCATGGACGAGGCGCCGGATTCCCGCGCTTTTCGCCATGATGAAACGGCTTTAGCGGAGAGCCTGAAAAAAGCCTTCAAAAGAGAAGGCGTTGATTTGTCTGAGGATCCGGAATTGAAGATTCAGCATTATTCTGACACCGCTTCCGATATAAGAATAAAGGTTTCCACTACGAGGCAGTTTCACAAGAAAATTCGGGAATGCCTGCACCGCTTCCATAGAGAAGAGCTGAAGATGGCGGCGGTGGCACCGGCGGCATCTCCGACCGCTCTCGCTACAAAGCAATGGAAAGTGCCGGTTTCCTTCTTTGAGGGAGATGATTCTCCCGGGACGGATGCCGTTGAAATGCTGAAAATGTGCGGAGTTTCCTTCCCCCGGGGGGCTACTGCCTCATACGATACCCGGAAGGAAATTCTTAGCCTGACGAATACGGCAGAGGATTTAAGCATCGGGGTCAATGTGGTGACTCATTTCCTGCATATAATGCCGCTGACGCCCCAACCCCTGTCCTACGGTGTGATTGGGGAGGACGGATTGTTGAAGGCTCCCTACTTGGTGGAGCAGCTCAAATCCTTGCTGCCGAAATCCTCCAAGGTGGATTACAAAAGTGTGGCTTACCTGTTGTGTGCTGCTCCGAATGTGGCTTCTTCCCCTAAGTCGGGAGAGTTGAAGACGCATCTGCAACGCTTTGCGGCGGTGGATGGTGTGGCCGTTATCCTCGTTGTTGCGGATAAGAAGGATGCTGCATGGGCCAAAAAAGCATCTTACCCCAGTATCCAGTGGGATAAGCTGATTCAAGCAGAATTGGGGGCAGACTTCCCGGATCCTTTTTTTAAGATGGGGCGTTGTTGTTTCATGAATCCCCATGGCGGGAAGGTACGGTACGCGAAGAATACGGATGAGATGACCGATCTGGCGCATTTTGCGGCGGGCGTGGTAAGCACTGTTGATGCCGCCCCGAAGTCTGCCAAGAAGGATGCTGCGGATGTTCCCCCGGCAAAGGCAAATGCTGCATGGCTCAAGCGCCAAATGGCTCGTCAGAAAAAAGCCGTGGATATGGTGAAAAAAATTAAGAACGAGCGTTCCTGCAAAGCTGCCATTACAAAGCTGAAGAAGCTGTACGGTATCCAAGGCGGGATGGTGGCAGATCCTTGCCCGTACCCGGAGGAGGAGGGCTCTTCCCCCATGGAGAATAAAAAGATGGCCAAGCTGGCTTTCGCGATGGGGAACGCGCTGAATCGTCTGAATTTCCTCGTAGAGGAAGGAAAGGTAGAGGCTGAAAGTTTTGACTTTTTGTATGAAATTGTGGCCAGCTGTTGCCTCATTGCAGAGGATGGCAGCTCAGATTAAGCTCTTTTTCCCGGAAAAGATATATCTGTGCCCTTTTTTCGTTGCAGAGCCTGCATGGCTGTGTTAGAATGGCAGGTACAGAAAAACTCTATTTCTCCCATGATTACAGACCACACTATTCGCGGTAAGCAGGTTTTTACGGACGAGATTGATGCCCTGAAGGCTATTGGCGAGCGCCTCGGGGATTCTTTTAACGCCGCTGTGGATGCCATGTACAAGGCCATTACCACCGGCCACAAGATTATTGTGGTGGGTGTTGGTAAGAGCGGCCTTGTGGGTAATAAGATTGCCGCCACGCTCACTTCTACGGGGGCTCCTTCCGTGGTGCTGGATTCCATGAATGCTTTGCATGGAGATTTGGGGATTGTGCAGGATGGCGATGCTTGCATCGCTATGTCTTTCTCCGGCGAGACGAGCGAATTGCTCACTCTGCTGCCTTTCCTGAAGCGTTTTGATATGCCCATTATCGGCATGACGGGTAAACTCGGTTCTACACTTGCCCAGCTTTCTGATGTGGTGCTGGATACCGGCGTGGAGCGAGAGGCCGACCCGCTGAATTTGGCGCCCACTTCCTCTTCCACGGCAATGCTTGTGATGGGGGATGCCCTGGCCATGGCTCTGCTGGAAGCTCAGAACTTTACCAAGGAGGACTTTGCCCGCAGCCACCCGGGCGGTTCTCTCGGGCGCGCGCTCCTTACTCGCATTGGCGATATTATGCGTAAGGAGTTTGCCACGCAGCCCGCTTCCGCTACGGTGATGGATTGCATCATTGCCATGTCTGCCGCTCGCGCCGGTGCTTGTGTGCTGACTCATGAGGATGGCACTCTTGCCGGTGTGTTTACCCATGGTGACTTTGCTCGCGCTTACCAGGCGGATCCCGGCTGTGGCAGCAATCCCGTGGCCGCGCTCATGACGAAGAATCCCGTTTATGTGGAGGCGGATAAGCTGGCTGTGGTGGCGGTGAAGACGCTCCGCGAGCGCCGTATTGATGATTTGGTGGTGCTGGATGCAGAGAATAAACCCGTGGGGCTTATCGATACGCAGGATCTTGTGCGCCTTAAGCTCATCTGAGTTGCCTTTGCGGTGCAAATGTGGAAAATTTAGTCTTGAACACACTTTAGACTTGATTTCTTTGCGGAAAAAGTGCATCATCGGGCACCGCTTTTTGCGAAAGCAAGATATCTTACATCAAATAACGTTATGAGAAAGTACGAAGCACTGATCGTCCTGAACATGAAGGGCACTGCCACGCTCGAGGAGCTGACCGCCGCGATGACGGAGAAGCTCGAGGCTGCAGGCGCCAAGGTTACCGGCACCACTAACATGGGACGCCGTGAGTTTGCCTATGAGTCTGACCACCTGAAGGCCGGTCAGTACATGCGCTTCGAGTTCGACGCTGAGCCCTCTGTTATCCGTACGGTGCGTGAGGCCCTCGCTATCGACGAGCGTGTTCACTACCAGTACTACCTCGTTAAGTAAAGGTCAGTGCAGGGTACAGAATCCTGAATCTTTTTCCAAGAGGATTCCCTATGGAGGGAATCCTCTTTTTTGCTTTAGGTAGCGTACTGCTTTCTTTTGCAAAAAAAAGCCCCCGCTTCCGGGATGGAAGCGAGGGAAGTTTTTTCTGTGGTAGGTGATTACTTGAGAATCATCTTGAAGTCCACCACTACGGCGCGGTCTGCCGTGACGAGGACGGGGTTACCATCGATGGCGGTAATCTCCGGAATCTCGAGTACGAGCTGCTGCACCTTGCGGAGGGTGTCCGCCAGCGGACCGACGGCCTTGGGAGCCTCGCCGCGTACGCCGTTGAGGATGGTGCCCACCTTGGTTTCCTTAATCATGGTGTCGAAATCCTCCGTGGGAAGGATGCGCATGGTCGTGTCGCGCATAACTTCCGTGTACACGCCACCGGTGCCGAATACCATGACGCGACCGAAGTTCTTATCGCTGTTCACACCGATGATGGTTTCGGTGGCCTTGGTAATCATCTCCTGAATGAGGACGGATGCACCCTTGAGCTGGAACTTCTCGATGGAGCCCCAGAGACCGCTCCATGCTTCCTCGAAGCTGGCTTCATCGTTAATGTTGAGGTAAATACCCTTCATTTCCGTCTTGTGCAGAGCATCGGGGGCGGAGAGTTTGAGTACCACGGCATTCGGGAAGATGGTCTTGCAGAAAGCAAGAGCCTCAGCCTTGTCGGTAAAGTTACCGCACTTCGGGTAATCGATGCCGTAGTGGTCCATGAGCATGTTGACTGTGGCCTGCGGCAGGGAGGCAAGACCGGCTTCCTTTGCTTCCGTGATGGCTGCCTTAATGTTGGCAGGTACTTCACCTACCTCGCAGGTGGCCAGTTTCTTGCCGCGGAAAGCCATTTGAGCCTTCAGAAGACCGAGAAGGCGCACGATGTCTGCCGGGTACTCGTAGTTGAGAATCTTAGCGGCGGAGAGCAGCTTGCGACCTTCGTCCACACGAGCACCGCCCACGAAGGAGCAGTAGATGTTCACATTCGGGTACTGGGGAGCCAGCTTAATGACTGCTTCTGCGGTGCCGGGGCAATCCGTGACGCGCTGCGGGGTGAGGAGAACAAGGATGTTCTTGTACTCGCCGCTCTCGCAGAGTACGCGGAGGGCTGCTTCGTAGCGGTCGGCCTTGGCATCGCCCACCACGTCGATGGGGTTGCCGAGGGAGGCTTCCGGGGTAAGCACGGCACGAAGTGCCTCAATGGTCTTTTCGCTCGGGCGAGCGAGGTCGAGCCCGGCTTCTTCGCAGAGGTCGGAGGTAAGTACGCCCACGCCGCCGGCATTCGTCAGCACGGCAACCTGTCCGTCGAACTGGTTGTGGTTGCAATATTGCAGTACTTCCAGCAGACCGAAGAGCTCGCGGTCATTATAGGCTTGGATAGCACCGGCACCTTGAAGTGCCATTTCCAGCACGCGGTAGTTCGGGGCAAGGGAGCCGGTGTGGGAAAGAGAAGCTGCCTGTGCTTTGGCGCTCTTGCCGGGTTCCATGATGACGCAGGGTTTGGTGTCGGATACTTCCTTAATGACTTTGAGGAATTCCTTACCATTCTTCAGGGATTCAAGGTAGAAGACGAAGGCGTTGGTGTTGGGGTCGTCCTTGAGGGCTGCCAGAAGCTTGTCCTCACCCATGACGGCTTTGTTACCGATGGAGATGAAGTGGGAGAATCCGATGCCTTTGCCGGCGGCCCAGTCCATAATGGCGGAGCAGTAGGCTCCGGATTGGGAGACGAAGGCCACGTTGCCGCGTGCGGGGAAGCCGTCTGCGAAGGAGGCGTTCACGTTATCAAAGGTGGAAATGTGCCCCAGACAGTTCGGCCCCAGCAGGTTGATGCCGTTGTCCAAGCATTTTTGGGCGATACGCTGTTCCAGCTCCTTCTCGCCCACTTCGGCAAAACCGGCGGTGATGATGGAGATGTTCTTGGTGCCGTTCACGATGCAGGCGTCAATCACGGCCTCTGTGAAACGGGCGGGAACGAGGATAACGACCAAGTCCATGGGCTCCGGCAGGGCGTCCACGCTGGCATAGCAGGGCTTGCCGCAGAGTTCCTGACCGGCCATTTTGGGGTTGATGCCGTAAAGCTTGCCTTTGTAGTCTGCGGAGATGATGTTGTTGAATACAACGGCGCCCAGCTTCGTGGGGTCGGCGGATACACCGACGACTGCAATGCTCTTCGGATTGAAGAATGTTTCGAGTGACATGGTTGTTGTTATTTGGTTGAAAAACTGAAGAACCTGTACATGTGGCTCCGCTGGGGATTGTAGCACTTTGCCCAACTGTTTGCAAGCAACTTTGCCTTTTTTAAGTAAAGTTTTAGTAAAAGAGCCCCCTTTATTACCTTATTCGAGTAAGGTAAAGTCCGGGGATGTGCTTTCCAGCCAGTTATTGAGAATTTCCACGGCTGCTGCCTGGTCGATAATGGGGCGAAAGTTTTTGGCTTTTTTCCCGGCTTGGTGGAGTTTTTCCTGTGCTGTGGAGGTGGTGAGGTATTCGTCCACGTAGATGAGGGGAAGCTCCGGAAGAAAGGAGTGGAGTTTTTCTCCGAAATGGCGTACCTTGGCGCAGGCGGTACCCTCTGTGCCATCCATGCGCAGGGGGAGACCGAGGACGAGTGTGCGGATGCCTCGCTCGCGGACGATTTCTGCAATACGGGTGAAGGGGTTGGTGCGTTGCAGGTGGATGCTTTCCACCGGGTGTGCTAATATGCCACAGGCATCCGTGGCGGCGATGCCGATACGGGCTGCTCCGTAGTCTATACCAAGGGCAGGGTGCATCAGACTAAATCCTCCGGCAGGGCGGAGACGATGTTTTTGATCTTATCGGCCTCAGCGCGATGTGCTACGAGAAGGGCGTCCCCTGTATCTACAACGATGAGGTCCTGCACTCCTACGAGGGCTACACGTTTGCCGGAATCGGTAAACACGATGTTGTTTTTAGCCTGCTCCTGGCTGAGCGGGCTATTACTGGCATTGCCATTTGCCTGTTGGGGTAGGTATTTCCCCACGGAAATCCAGGAGCCAACATCGTCCCAATCGAAACCGGCTTCGAAGTTAAGCACACGGTCCGCTTTTTCCAGCAGGGCAAAATCGATGGAGATGGGGGTGAGTGCCGGGAATTGCTGCCGAATGAAGGAGGGAAGCTCCGGCGTTTGGATGAGTTGGGTAATGAATGCAGCCAGTTCCGGGCTGTGGGCGCTGAGCTGGTGGCGTACATAGTCCACATTCCAGATGAATATGCCGGCATTCCACGAGAAGTTGCCGCCGGCCAGATATTCGGCGGCGGTGGCGGCATCCGGTTTTTCCCGGAAACGTACGACTTCGTAGCAGTTGTGGGTAAGTGCGTTATTGTTTAACTTTTCTGCGCGCTCGATATAGCCGTAGCTTGGGCAGGCCCATGTGGGTTTGATGCCGATGGTGATGAGGGCTTTTTCGCGGGCTGCAAGGGAGAGTGCTTCTGCGGCAAGACTGCGGAAAGCGGAATCTTCCAGAATGAGCGAATCGCTGGGGATGATAATCATGTTGGCCTGCGGATTACGGCGTGCGATGAGCCCCACGCCCAGAGCCACGGCCGGTGCCGTATCCCTTCGTGCGGGTTCTGCCACAATGTTTTCGGCGGGCAGTTCGGCGGCTTGGCGGCGCACCTCGGCTTCCTGCAGGTGGTTGGTGAGGATGAAGATGTTTTCTGCCGGCACCAGCCCCTTCACACGGTCAATGGCTTGGCGCAGCATGGTGCCGCTGCCGAAGAGATTGAGTAATTGCTTGGGCTTGGCATTGCGGGAAAGAGGCCAAAAACGGGTGCCGCTGCCACCCGCAAGAATAAGGGCATAGTTGCTCATGGTTCCCGCCAGTATAGCGGCAGTTTAGGGGGGAGGTCAAGCCCCGATGCCGTAGGAAGGGAAATTCGTGCCTTGCTTGCAAACTTTGAGCTTGAATCCTTCGACCATTAGAGTACAATAATCGCGTTATGCTAGATATCCGTGTTATCAGGGAAAATCCTGAATATGTGAAGGAGCGCGTCCGCTTGCGTGGCGGAGATCACTGGATGCTTGTGGATAAGGTGCTGGAGTGTGATGTGAAGCGCCGCAGTGCGGAGACGGAGAAGCAGGCTCTTTCTCAGGAGCGTAACAGCTCTTCTAAGCTCATTGGCCAGATGATGAAGGAAGGCCGCCGTGAGGAGGCTGATGTGCTGAAAAAACGTATGGGCGAGGTGGGTGAGCGAATTAAGGAGCTGGATGCTGCTGCAACGGCGGCGGCCGAGGAGCAGGAGGCTCTGCTGCTTTCTATTCCCAATATGCCGCACGATGCTGCTCCCATCGGCTCCGATGAAACGGCTAACCCGGAGCTGCGCCAGTGGGGGCGCAAGCCGGAAATCGTGGCTCCCAAGGATCATGTGGAATTGGGTACGGCTCTCGGATTGCTGAATTTTGAGGATTCTGCACGTATTTCCGGTTCCGGTTTTATCGTATATCGCGGAGCCGGAGCCCGCTTGGAGCGTGCGCTTATTAATTTCCTGCTGGATACGCAAACGCGTGAGAACGGATATGAGGAGGTGGGGGTGCCTTTTATTGTGAAGCGTGAGTGTATGTACGGCACGGGGCAGCTTCCTAAGTTTGAGGAGGATATGTATGGCTTGGAGGAGAACAGCATGTTCCTTGTGCCCACGGCAGAGGTGCCTGTGACGAATCTTTGCCGCGACCAAATCCTCCGCGAGGCTGATTTACCCATCAAGATGACGGCACACACGCCTTGCTTCCGCCGGGAGGCCGGCTCCGCAGGGCGAGAGAATAAGGGGATGATTCGTGTTCACCAGTTTGATAAGGTCGAATTGGTGGAGATTTGCCGCCCGGAAGATGGGTTTGCCGAGTTGGAAAAGCTCACCGGCCATGCCGAGAGTATTTTACAGAAGCTTGGGCTGCATTACCGTGTGATTGAGCTTTGCACGGGAGATGTGGGCTTCTCCTCTGCTAAGACGTATGATATTGAGGTCTGGGCTCCGGGGCAGGGGAAATATCTGGAGGTGTCCAGCTGCTCCTGCTTTACGGATTATCAGGCTCGCCGCATGAAGCTGCGCTATAAGGATGCCGAGGGTAAGATTCGAGTGCCTTACACGCTCAATGGTTCCGGCACTGCGCTGCCTCGCCTCTATGTGGCCCTGCTGGAGCAGTGCCAGCAGCCGGATGGAAGCATTCGGATTCCTGCTGCGTTGGTGCCTTATTTTGGTGCGGAAAGCATTACGCGCTAGTTCTTGCCTTTTGTAATAGGTAGATTCACTCCTCCCAATTCTGTACGCTTATGCTTGATTTTATTGCCGCTATGGGACCGATGTTTTGGTTCGTCATGTTCTTTGCCGTTCTGGCCTTGGCCGTGGTGGCGGAGCGCCTGTTTTATTTCCACCGCATCAGCATCAACTCCGGCGATTTCCTGCGCGGGCTTTCCGCTCTCTTGCGCTCCGGGCAATACGATGAGTGCTTGCACGAGGCTCGCCAGCTGCCCGGCCCCATGGCTCGTGTTGTGGAGGCGGTGCTGAGCCGCCCTCGCCTGCAACGCGGCGAGCTTCGGGAGATTGCCTTGGAAGCATCTGAGGTGGAGGTGTACCGCATTGAGCGCAATGTGCGTACATTGCAGGTATGTGCAACGGTGATGCCTCTGCTTGGCGTGCTGGGCACCATGTTGGAGCTGGTAAGCTTTTACGAGCAGCCCGGTATTACGGATGGCGCCGCAGCACCCCCAGCTGTTGCAGCCACGCTTCAGCAAGCGTTGATGCTCTCTGCTTTTGGTATAGCTTTGGCCATTCCTGCATACCTGTTTTACATGTTCCTGGCATCCCGCGCCCGCAAGCTGATTAACAGTGTGGAGCGTGCCGGGCTGGAATGTGTGCATATTATTTGCGATGCTCGCGATGCTGCGGAGGAGCAGAAGGCGGAATCCGTGCCGCATCGTAAATGTTGCAGCTGCGATTGTGCGGATAGTGCTTCCCCTGCGGAGGCGGCTCAGGCCTAATCATTTTAGATATTTTTCCTTATTATGCGCCGGGTTCGTTCCACACTCAGAGATGGCGGGGCTCCCATCCTCCTTATTGCCGGGGTGAATTTATTTCTCGTGCTGTGCCTGTGTGTGCTGCTGACCAATCATCTTGTGCCGCGCTATGGGGTGACTGTGCGGCCGGCGGAATCCCATTTCGTGATGGATGGGTACGACCGCAGCCTAGTTCACATTGTATCAGTAGCTCCGGGGGATGAGCCCCGCATCTATGTAGGCTCTGAGCTTCTCCCCGGGGGTATCTCTGCTTTCCGGCTGCAATTGGATGAGTGGAAAAAACAGGCTAAGAATCCTTCTAAGGTGTCGGTGGTGCTCGTGGTGGATGAGGCTGTTTCCGCCGGTGCCGTCCAGCAGCTTACGGATATGGTTCTTTGCTGTGGTTTTGTATGCAGTTATTCCGCAGTGCCCGCCCTTAACTGATGAAGAATAAAGAACAGAGTCTGCTGTACCACACCATGCACAGCCGTCCTATGCCGGGATGTCTGCCCTTGTTTTTCTGCATGGCATTGGT
The DNA here is from genome assembly GCA_017521405.1 of Akkermansia sp. GTDB lineage: Bacteria > Verrucomicrobiota > Verrucomicrobiia > Verrucomicrobiales > Akkermansiaceae > Akkermansia. Next base: position 16,697 of record JAFXCP010000034.1, read on the forward strand.
GTTTATCGGTATATGTTTCTGGTTCGCTCCTGTTCGTTTGCCGGAGGTGTTGCGTCCTTCCGGTCAGGGAAAGGTGTACGACCGTAAGGATGATTTTACGGAATTTCTCATTCGCCGCCGCAGTCCGTTACCTTTGCAGCTGCCACAGGCTATCAACCCTGATGCACAGGAGGATGCGGAGGCTGTGGCCATACCTATCCTTCGTTCGGTGGAGTTACAGGCAGCTCCTGCACAGGCTATGTTTGGGGCTCCGGCTTCGGTGGTGTTGGATGCGGACGAATTATTGTCCATGCCCCCGGAGGAGGAGCCGAAGTCCATTCAGGGAGAGGAGGTGCAGCCATGATGGAGGATTTGCCGCCATCTCAATTCTTTGCTTTTGTGGTGGTCTTTGGTGTGTTCCTGTTATTATTGGCCTTCATACCGGTGCGTTTGGCGGCATTGTGCCGCGAGATTCACCGCAATCGTACCCACTTATCTTGCCGCATCTGCGGGTTCCGTTTCCTCCGCCGTGGGGAGGATGCCTGCTGCCCCCATTGCGGTGCCCGTAACCGTTGATTTTACCCCTATAAAACATGTCCGAAAATACGATGAAAGTGATAGATGGCGGTGTTACCGCAGCGAAAGGTTTTGTAGCAAATGCCATTAGTTGCGGCATTAAGAAACCGGAAGCCACCCGTTTGGATTTGGCCTTAGTTTATTCCGAATACCCCACCACATCTGCCGGTACTTTTACCACAAACCGTGTGCGTGCGGCCTGTGTTCGCGTGAGCCAGAGCCATTTACGCCGGGGGAATGTGCGCGCTATTATTGCTAATAGTGGTAATGCTAATGCTTGCACAGGTGCCGGAGGTGTGGCTGTTGCTCGTAAAGAATGCAGCATTGTGGCTCGCCGGCTGGGGCTTAAGGCAAGTGAGGTGGCAGTGTGTTCCACCGGGGTGATTGGCTTGCCAATGCCTATGATGCGTATCGAACCGCGTTTGCCGGAGCTTTGCGCCGACCTTTCTGCCGCTAAAGGGCACGATGTAGCTTCTGCCATTATTACCAGCGATACTCGGGAAAAGGAAGTTTCTGTGGAAGTGTGTATTCAGGGCAAGCCGGTGCGTATCGGTTCTTGCTGCAAGGGTGCCGGTATGATTTCTCCCTGCATGGCTACGATGATTTGTCTCGTCTGCACCGATGCCGGAATTGCTCGCGAGCATTTGGATGCTATTGTACACCATGGGGTGGAACATTCTTTTAACCGCATTACCATTGATGGGGATATGAGTACCAACGATACTTGCCTCGTAATGGCTAATGGGGCTTCCGGTGTGGAGCTAGCTCCCGGGACTCCCGGTTGGGAGGATTTTGTAGCGGCTCTCAACTATGTGCTTTTGGAGCAGGCTAAGCGCATTGTGCAGGACGGTGAGCGTGTAACCAAGTTTGTGACGGTACGAGTGGTGGGGGCTCCCACTCCTACGGAAGCGCGCAAGGTGGCAGAGGGTGTGGCTAAATCCAATTTGGTGAAGAGTTCTTGGAATGGAGGCGATCCCAACTGGGGGCGTATTATTCATGCCGTAGGGTATTCCGGCTCGCGCGTGCGAGAGGAGAAAATCGACATCGATATTGCCGGCTTGCCTGCTTGCCGCAGCGGAGAGCAGACGGATACCCCCAGTGATGATTTGCGCGCGCTGGTGCAGGCGCGAGAATTCGAAGTTCTGATTAACCTGAATATGGGAGAGGATGAATATGTGATTTACACCACGGACCTCTCGCCCGAGTATGTGGATTTTAACCGTTCCGAGTATGCCTACTGGAATCAGGCTAAGCGTGATGGTTTAACCCGCTGAGAAGGAAAATACCGATGGTGCGCTGCCGATTTGCAGGCTTGTTACTGGCTTTGCTTTTGCCGCTGGCAGCGGAAGCGTATGGGGCGGAGGATTCCCGGGCTTCCCGGCGGGGAAGCCCGGCTACCAAGGCGAGAAATCCGCATAAGGCAGCCATCCTTAAACGCAAGGAATTGCGGGATATGGGGGTGCGTAACGTGAGGGTTGCCACCCCGGGGGATTGGCCTACTCGTGTGCCGGTTCCGAAGGAGACAGCTTTGCAGACGGTTCCCCCACAGCCGGGGGTAAAGGAGAATCTCTACATGACGAATAACTACGTCTTTCTTTCTCCCGTGAAGCTGGATGAAAACGCCCAGAATACCATCGGCCGCTTGTTCGAATGTGCTTTTGCGGCAAACCGCGCTATTGCGGAGGTGCTGCCGGTACCCCGTACTTCGGAGGACCGCTCGGAGAAGAAGTTTATCGTACGTTTAGCACCCACAAAAGAACAGTACAGGGCGCTAGGCGGGCCGGAACGCTCTTCCGGAGTCTTTCGTTTTCAAATCACCCGCCCCTTCAATAGCGGTCCATTGGAGGAAAAAGAGATTGTGGCGGATGAGGTTTTTGTGCCGCACGAATCTCTGGGCTTGGATAGGCATGGCAAGGTACTGCGCAACGATATTGATACCCACACACTGGTGCATGAGCTGACTCACCAATGTTTTGCTCGCAACGGTCTACCGATATGGGCTTATGAGGGCTGGGCGGAATATGTGGGCTATGTGCCCTACGTGGGAGAGGATTTGGATTTTAACCGCTGTTTTTCTCTCATCCTGCACCATGCGCGCAAGCAAGCTGATAATGGGGCCCTTACTTTTCCCTTCTCTTTGGAGGATTTCTTCTCCATGTCGCAAGAGGAGATGTATGGGTACATGGAGCAGCGGCAGGATACTTATATGCTGGCCACAATGGCCGTGGCCTTCTTCGTCCATTTGGATGGCAAGAAAGGAGTGAATGCAATGAAGGCGTACATGCATGCTCTTCTGGAGGGTGAATCCCCGGCAGAGGCCGCCCGGGAGTTGATTAAGCCGCACCGCTCTGCCAAGCAGCTCCAAAAGGATTTTATCCGAGCATGGAAACGGAAGAAAGTGGAGGTAAACTTTGTGGAGTCGCGCAGCTGAGCCTCCTTTTATGGCCGGTAATCAATCCTTACAGGCACTTCTTCCACCTTGAGTCCGGCTGCTGTCAGCGTATCCATAACTTCCACAAACCGAGCCATGGAGGCGCCCCCTGCCGCTGCTACCTGAATGGTGGCTCCCGGACGTTGTTGTACAGCCTGTTGCACTGCGGCCACAAGCTCTTGAGGCGAAATCCTTTGTCCGTTGAAGGCCAGAGAATCATCCGCACCCAGTTCCAGCAGCAGGATTTGATTATCCCCTTGTTCTCCGGCCAGATGCCGGGTTTGGGGAATTTCCAATGTCAGAACATTGACTTGGCGTTTAAATTCTGTGTGAACAATGAAGAAGATGAGCAGAATTGTCAGAATATCCAGCATGGGCACGATGGGAATGCCCTGGGAGGTGTATTTCCGTGTGTAAATCCTCATGGCGATGGGGGGATTAGCTCTGCTTACTGCGAGCCAGTAATTGCGTGAAGAAAAGATTGATGCGGCTGGCATTACGCTCTAACCTGCGCTCGAAACATACGAGGGCAATGGTGCCGGGAACCGCAATGGCCAGCCCGAAAATAGTCGTGTAAAGAGCCTTTGAAATACCGATGGAAATTCCGCTCTCCGCACTCGGAGTGCCGAATACTCCAAAAATATCCACCAGCCCCCAAGCCGTACCCAGAATACCCAGCATGGGGGCAATGTTCGTGATAATGCTGATGGTGGAGAGCCCGGCGCGGCATGAATCCACGTAGCACCCGAGGCGGGCTTCCACTTGTTGTTCTAAGTGGGAATCCTCCCTGTGTTGCAGGATGAAGGCTGCCGTGCCGGATAATTCATCTTGGGGGCTGCGGCAGTATTGCCGCAGCGCGGTATCTCCTCCTGCTGCGGATTTTTCCAGCCGGGTGATGTCGTTCCATTTGGCTCCGAATAGCAGGTGGTACAAAATGGCGGCAAGCATGATGACGGAGCATGCCAAAAGCGGATAGCCGAAGGGGTGGCAGGCCTGGAAGAATTGGTCGATGGTGTTTATCATGGCGGTGTGGGGGTTAGTCGAAGTTGAATTCAAAGATGAGTTCCATAAGTTCTCCCACTATCTCTTGCTGAACAGCCGGGGGCATGGGAGGAAGCTCTGCTTGGCGAATGGCGTTGAATGTGAACGATTGCTGGCTGATGCTGGCACCTCTTCGGTGCTGCAACTGCATGTTTACCAGCCGCCCTTTGCGGTTAATGCGAAGGCTAATGTTAATCTTTCCGGGAATAATATCGCCCCGATGCTGATCACATGCAACATACCAATGCCGGGCAATACTGCGGTAGATGAGAGCTTCGTACTGCCCTCTGGGTGTGGCACTCACATTCAGGGCTGCACCGCGACCCAGTACAAATTTGCCACTGCTTCGGGTGCGGCGCTCCGTGGTTCGGAATCCCTGTGCTTCTGCACCTTGTGCAAGGCTTGGATCATAGAGCACCGCACGTTGGCCGGCCTTTTGCCCTTGGGTGGGAGCTTGTGTTTTCGGCTCGGGGAAGTCCTCTCCGAGTCGCGTCGCTTGGCTTTCCTTATCTGCTGCATGTGGATTGGTGTTTAGCGGGAGCAGGTGCCCCGATTGGTGCAAAACTGCGGTATTTAGGGTGAGGCTTCCTTCCGCTTGCAAATCCTGCGCAGCATCGCCTTCCGTATCCGGCGTGTGCGGGGTGCCTGTTGCTATCCCCTCAGGCGGAGACCCCTCTTGAGCACTGGTGAGCGTTTGCGTCGTGTCCGGGGAATCCGGGGAAGAATGGGACCCTTTTACTCCCTCGTGTTCCAGAGGTCCATCTTGGCGTTCTTGGTCGAATGTGACGAGTTCCTCTTTTTCTTCGCCCTCCTGAGTAGGTTGTTCCTTATCGTCCTCGTTGCGATAGGCGTGCGGATCGCCGGAGGCTCGCGTATTTCTAGCCCCTACATAATCGCTTTTATCCGGGAGGGCTTGGGGAGTGTCTGCACTTGTTTTGGCAAAGGGAGCTTGCCGAGGAGCCTGTTCCTGTTTTGGGGGCGGAGCGTCCGACCGTTGAGGGGCGGGAATAGGACGTATTACCTGCACATGGCGCAATTTCGCCGCTTGGAGTGCTGTGCCTGCGCTTGCTTTATTCTGCCTTGCGGAATGGGGCTTGTGAGAGAGTATGTTGCAGAGCCAGAGCAGGGCACCTCCATGTAGCAGCATGGAGAATACCATGCATACCAGCACGGCTCCTGCCGTATGTGTGCGCTGCGCCTTCACTTGCATTATGAAAACGCAATTCTTCTTTATAGGCAAGCTCCCTTTATGTCACCCTCGCACCACTGTCCTTCTTTTCCGGAGTAAAAGGTTAATTTTTGAAACATTCTTGAAAGCGGCTTGACGTGGCGTGAAAAATCTGGTACTATCCCCATACGGTGGAGTATTCCTCCCTCAATTTTTAATCTCACACGAATTAACATATGTCTGATACAGCAACAAGTAAGGCAGCGGCCTGTACTCCGGAGGAGTGGCAGGGGTTTGTGCCGGGTTCCTGGACGGAGTCCATCGATGTGCGTGATTTCATTCAGAAAAACTACACTCCGTATACCGGGGAAGGCGATTTCCTGGCCGGACCTTCCGCCCGTACTACCCGGCTGTGGGATAAAGTGAAAGTGCTTCTCAAGGATGAAATTGATGCCGGTGGCGTTCTGGCTGCGGATGAGAAGGTTGTTTCTACGATTATTTCCCACGGTCCGGGCTATATTGATAAGGATTTGGAGAGCATTGTCGGTTTGCAGACGGATGCGCCCCTCAAGCGCGCGATGATGCCCTTCGGTGGTCTGCGTATGGCTCAACATGCGCTGAGTTCCTACGGCTTTAAGATGTGCGAGGAAACCCACGATTTCTTCCGCGTGGTACGCAAGACCCACAACGATGGTGTGTTTGATGCTTACACGTCCGGTATTCGTGCCGCTCGTTCCGCCGGTATTGTGACCGGCCTCCCGGATGCTTATGGTCGCGGTCGTATTATTGGCGATTATCGCCGTGTGGCTTTGTATGGTACTAATAAACTGATTGCCGCTCGCCGTGCGGATTTGAAAGCCCGTGAAAATGTGGTGATGACGGATGCTAACATCCGCCTGCGTGAGGAGATGAGTGAGCAAATTCGCGCATTGGAGGAATTGGCCCAGATGGGTGAATCCTATGGGTGCGACCTTACTCGCCCCGCCGCTAATTCCCGTGAGGCCGTCCAGTGGACCTATCTGGGCTACCTGGCCGCCGTGAAAGAACAGAATGGTGCGGCTATGTCCTTGGGGCGTGTTTCCACCTTCTTTGATATCTACTTTACCCGCGATTTGCAGAATGGTGCCATTACCGAGGAGGAAATCCAGGAGTTGATGGACCATTTCGTGATGAAACTCCGTATGGTTCGCTTCATCCGTACGCCCGAGTACAACAGCCTCTTCTCCGGCGACCCCACCTGGGTCACTGAATCCATCGGCGGTATGGGCGAGGACGGTCGCACGCTGGTAACGCGTAGCTCCTTCCGTATGTTGCAGACTCTGTACAACCTTGGGCCTGCCCCGGAGCCGAACTTAACGGTGTTGTGGTCTACCGCTTTGCCGGAGGGTTTCAAAAAATTCTGCGCCAAGGTATCCATCGAGACATCCTCCGTGCAGTATGAGAACGATGATTTGATGCGGCCGCATTGGGGCGATGATTACGGCATTGCCTGCTGTGTGTCCGCCATGCGCATTGGTAAGCAGATGCAGTTCTTCGGTGCCCGTGCTAACTTGGCTAAGTGCCTTCTCTACGCCCTCAACGGCGGTATGGACGAGGTGAAGGGTAAGCAGGTAACGCCCCCCGCTCCCCGCTACGAGGGCGAGTACTTGGAGTACGATAAGGTGATGGAGCTTTTTGATAAGATGCAGGATTGGCTCGCTAAAACCTACATCGATGCGCTCAATATCATCCACTACATGCACGATAAGTATTGCTACGAGCGTATTGAAATGGCTCTGCACGACCCGGAAATTCTGCGCACCATGGCTACCGGCATTGCCGGCCTCTCCGTGGCTGCGGACTCCCTTTCTGCCATTAAGTACGCCAAGGTGAAGGCCATTCGCAACGAAGAGGGTTACATTGTAGACTTTGAGACGGAAGGTGAGTTCCCTTGCTATGGTAACAATGATCCTCGGGTGGACGAGATTGCCTGCAATCTGGTAACCAACTTCATGAACAAGATTCGCAAGCTGCACACCTATCGCGATTCTCTGCCCACACAATCCGTGCTTACCATTACCTCTAACGTGGTGTATGGTAAGAAAACAGGTAACACCCCCGATGGCCGCCGTGCCGGCGAACCCTTTGCTCCGGGTGCCAACCCCATGCACGGACGTGACAAGAATGGTGCAGTAGCGTCCATGCTTTCCGTGGCTAAACTCTCCTACGATGATTCCTTGGATGGTATCTCTTACACCTTCTCCATTGTGCCCGGCGCACTGGGTAAGGATGAGTCCGAGCGCGAGACCAAACTGGTATCCTTGTTGGATGCCTACTTCGAAGCTACGGGACACCACATTAACGTGAATGTGCTGGAACGCGAAACGCTTATGGATGCTATGGAGCATCCGGAAAAGTATCCCCAGCTTACGATTCGTGTATCCGGCTATGCGGTGAATTTCATCAAGCTCACTCCCGAGCAGCAGCGTGAGGTGATTTCCCGTACTTTCCACACACGTTAAACATAGCGGTACCTTGTACTTCAACACCTGCAATCCTCTTTATTTGGGAGGATTGCAGGTTTTCTTTTCAAACTCGGAGAATTGTTAGTGTCTGCACGGCTAACTTTTCTTGTAATACAAATATATTCTCGTTAGTATGTCGCCATGGCTGATACTGCATACTTAACTCGTTTAGCGTATAAAGAAAGCTCGTTTCAGGGATGGCGCCTGACCATTATTCGCGGCGAGGAGCGATATGAACGTTATTTTTCCGATTTGCGGTGGGGTTCTTCCGCACTTGCAGAGGCGCAGGCGCAGCAGCTACGTAAGGCTGTGTTGCATGCCTTATCCCTCTTTCCCCGTGAACCTGAACGTGTATTTGATTATTTTCGCAGTTTGCCGCATTCAAGCTCGGAAAGCTTGCCGGAAAGAAAAACAGCAATGCCGGCGAATGGAAACGAGCCCGGAACTAAAATGTTTTCATTCCGTGCCGGCAAAATACTGCACTTAGAATTGGAACACTGGGCGGAAGAGTTAAATATCGACGTTTCTTCAGTATTGCGTTTATCTGTGTATATGTTTGCTTCATGGCTGGCGGGGCAAGCTAAAGAAAAGAAAGATAGCGGGTGGGATTTGTTTGCCATGGTTCAAACTCTGGAGGAAATGGCCCTGCCACACGGACTCCCTCCTTTTGAAGAATTTGTACGGAATGTAAAGCCTTAACGAATAGAGAATGAGGGCTTGTGCGTCCGCAATGGCTTGCAGGGCTGCCTGTGTGTCCTTGGGCATGCGGGGGTAGAGGAGGCGGTATCTGCGCGCTTGGTTTCGCATGTACGCCGCCATGCGCCGCAGGAGGCGGTTCCCGTTGTTCTGCCTCCGCAGGAAGCCTTCTGCCAGCTCTGCGGGTGTGTACGGCTCCAGCGCAAAGCTCAAGTTTTTCTCCATTTTGTACTTGACTAAATCAGCAGGTTTTAGTACCTTGTGTTCAGAAGCCCGCTTTGGATATGGCGACGTTGGCAATTGGAGCCTCCCTCCCCCAGTCTATACGCGGGCTTTTGCTGCGTTCCAATACAAGCGTCTGCGGTTCAACAGTTCAGTCAAGCCATTCTTGCCGTACAGGCTTACAATACGATTTACTCTCTGTGTGCGTGTTCCATACGCAACAGCGTCCAGTTGTACGGCCACAAGGATATTATCAGCCCCCTCCTTCAGCTCCGTCACCACCTCAACACACCCCTGAGTATCGGATACCATGATACATACAGGGTCAGCCAAAGAAGCAGGCAATTGCCCCATCGTTCCCAGAGTTATAGCGTGCCTGCGCTTCTCTTTTGGATACAATTGCTTAAGCGTCTTTCCGTCTCCGCATACAATATTCTCATCCAGACACTTCACCAACACATCCGGAGAAAGCACAATATCATACGCTCTTGCACCCACCATCTGCATCACCGCAGGAGTTGGGCATACATACATATCCGAACGATATTCCACACTACCGGCAGCCGGTGGATTCTGCACAAAGTTATCCAGCGTTGCGCTCCAATCAGTCATGATGGACTGAATGCTAAAGCTCACCAGTGCCTCGTCGGGGTATTCCAGCGTCTCATTGAACGGCGTAGCCGCTCGCTGCTCAGCCCAGTTGGCTGCATGCTCGCCCACCACGGAGAAGGTAATATCGGGGTTGCTCCCATCAAACGTACCCCGGTTATCCGTGGCAGATTTGATTTGATCAGGCTCAAACACCATCATCTCTTGGCGCAAATCTCCATCATAATACACCCCGTCATAACCATCTTCAATCAGACTTTCCGTAAACGCCTCAGACTCTTCGATACTGTCAGCTTCAGACAAGCGGAACATATCATCATCCGCTGCGTAATACGGCTCACGCACATTCAGGAAACACTCCATAACATTTTTGCCATACCCTTTGCCCTCGTCCTCTATGCCATAGAAATAGAATCCTGCGCCAAGCCAACCGGCATCAGTCTTTCCTCTTTTAGAATGCAAGAACTCCGTAAATTCTGCATTTGTGTGATGATAAAACACCTTCGGCTCGCCATTCTCGTCCAATACCTTGGAACAATTTTCTTCTATTTGTTTGACTCTCTGCCAGACATCAAGTAGTATACTGTTAGAAGCTTCTGACGTGCCGGTAACCACCCCGGTCTTGAACACGTCTAGGAGCTTCTCTTTTATTTGAACTTCGTGAAGGTAAAAGCCTGTGCGAGTATCACCTTTCATTACAACCACTTCACACACATAAGAGGCATTGCCAATTTGCACAGGAGCTGCAATAACATAGCTATCCTCACCACGCCCTTTTCCAGTCAGGAGCAATCTCTACCAGCACGCCTTTCTCAATCACATCATGAACAACCGTAAAAGCAGCGGATTTCAAACGGCCGACACCGTGAGCAATAAAAGCTTTAACAGAGCGCGTATCCAGCACCACATCCCCTAATATCGGATTTTTAGCCACTTCCCCATATTCCTTATTCCAGAACTCTGTTACCTTATCAGTAAGTTTTCTGCCATCAGGTGCAAACTCTGTTCCTGCTATATTGCCTGCACGTGTTTCCGGTGCGAGCTGCTGCCCTTCTTCGGTGGTGGCAATTAGGCAAGCCATGTAGGCGTCTTCTGCGGTGCATTTGCCGTTTACCGGGAGGGTGAATGTGTTGTCGCCGGCATTTGCGGCTACAGTCAATCCGATGCGGCTGGCGGCTGTTTGCTCCCCCGCACGCGTTTTCGGCAGTAGGCCGCGCGCCTCAGCCTCCGCCAGAGTTAGCGGGTTGTGGCGGAAGTAGTAGGCTATATCTATGTGAAACGTGAGAAGCTTAATGCGTCCGACGAAAATTGATAAAAAACAAAGCCTGTGCATTCGGAAATGGATTTGCGTGTTGGAGTCAAGGAGAATAGACAGTTCTTCTTGTTCTGGCTGAACGCACGTATATTATCCTACTGAGCAGAAGTGTTAATCGAGGCAGGTGATATATGTACGGTAGAAAATTTAAACTGTATTAAACATATAAGTCGGAATGAGGCGTTGACAAAGGGATAGCGTTTATGTTTTCATGTGTCCTTGTTAGACTGTCATATCTCCCTTCATGGTTTTTAATACTGTATTTTATGTTTTCTTGCTTATGATTATCGGGATACTCCCGGTAATGGGGCAGCAGAAGCATTCGGAGGCCGGTGATTATATGGTAGCCGCGGAGGCCGGCACTCTGGGTGCAGGGCTGCAGCTTGGCATTCGTTTCTCCCCGGAATGGGAACTGCGTTTGCGGGGTGCGGTATGGAATTATCAGGAGGATAAGCATTGGCAGGGAGCCCCGGCATTTCTGGAAATAGAAGGGAACAATGTGGGCCTTTTGCTCGATTATTGTCCCGGCGGGGAAGGAAGCTCCTTTTATCTGACCGCCGGACTCCTCCTTTCTCCGGCTAAGATTTCCACAGGGGCTCGGTATCAGCAGCAAGCGTATGGCGGGGGAGAGTTTACCCTTGGAGGGGATGTGTACAGCCTCCAACCGAATCACGATGCGGGAAAGCTATCCGCCCATGCGGAGTGGAACCATATACAGCCATACATTGGTATAGGCTGGCGAGGTCATCTCACAGAGAACTGTCCGCAATTACAGTGTGGGTTGGATGTAGGGCTGGCTTACATGGGCTCCGCTCGCATTCGGGTGGAACAAAGCGGCAATTTCATATGCAAGGA
>JAFXCP010000007.1 GCA_017521405.1 Akkermansia sp.
CTTGCGCCTTGCTCCCACATGACAGGGGTTTACAATCCGAAGACCTTCCTCCCCCACGCGGCGTCGCACCATCAGGCTTTCGCCCATTGTGAATGATTCTCGACTGCTGCCACCCGTAGGTGTCTGGACCGTGTCTCAGTTCCAGTGTGGCCGGACATCCTCTCAGACCGGCTACCCGTCATCGCCTTGGTGGGCCGTTACCCCGCCAACTAACTAATAGGCCGCGAGCCCCTCCCCGAGCGCATTGCTGCTTTACTCTTGCGAGACTATCAGGTATTAATCCCAGTTTCCCGGGGCTATCCCTGTCTCAGGGGCAGGTTGCTCACGTGTTACTCACCCGTGCGCCACTCAGTGCCCGAAGGCACTCCGTGCGACTTGCATGTCTTATCCACGCCGCCAGCGTTCGTTCTGAGCCAGAATCAAACTCTCCATAATATAAATTAAGAAATTGCTGGACCACCGAAAGCCTTTTTTGCTTCCGGCAGTACCGTGTGTCCCCCGCTCCGGATTCCCGCAGGAATCCCTCTTCGCAGTGTGACCACGGCACGCGTCACGACCTTTTCCTTCCCTCTCTTTATCCTCTCCGGCATCCCACCCGGCAGGTTGTAGCCGGTGGAGCGTACCTTGCGGCGGCTCCGCGATGCCTCGGAAAGTCTTACGACTGGAAAATTGCCTTGCCCGGCCGGCAGGGCGACTTGCGCCTTACCTTCTCGGGCAACCCCGTGATGGGGTGCGGGGCAGACTATACACGAACTGCCACGAAACGTCAAGCCAATTTTTTGATTTTACATAAAAAAATCATCTCAACCCTACAAGACGTTCTATTTACACAAATTGCAATAATTTGATGCATTTTTCACACTTAGAGTTCAACGCCCTTTCCATACATTCAGGCTAGAAAAATTGAATAAGGGCTCTTTTTTTCTGTACACGCGAGGAGAAAAAGAGTATCATTTAAGGGTAATAGCTTGGATTCCTTTTGCCATGAAATTATCTCTTCCTATCGTTCTTCGTCGTGCGGTCATTGCAGCATTGTTTTTCATTTCAGCGTCTACAACGGTGTATGCCGGATGTATGCATGAGGATGCTTATCTGACTACTTATACAGATTTTGGGCAAAACAGAGGACGCTACGTAGTCGGAACGCGCGTCAATGCATTGTTGGAACATCTTCGAGAGAAGGATGGCGGCATAGCGATTGAATATAAAGACGGAACGCCTACGTACATCATCTCCAATGAGCAGGGCATGATAGATTTCCGAGGAGCTCCGGATGCCGGTTATGCGGCTCTGATTGGCAACAATTTTTTAGCCACGGTAAAGCATAATGGCTCTCTGAATGGCTCTTACAGTGGGAATGATATCGGGACCGAACATGCGATTTCGTATTCTGCAGTAGATATTCGAGGTTCGGAGATTTTCCGACTTTTCCCCGAGAGTTTGGATTACATGGTACAACGCCAGAGTAAATTGGCAACTGATGCGGTATCGACGCCGGTGATTTCTCTGAGCAATATGACTACCCTGACGGGACAGCTTATGTACCATGTTGGTTCCGGTTCGCAGGGTGTGTATACCGAACACAATAAGACCTATAATTCCTATTGTGGTGCCTACGTCTACAATATCGGTGATATTGTTGAGATAAAGAATTACGGAGGAAATACCCAAACCGGAGATTACACGGTAGGACGAGACCCCGGATTTGGTGATGGTATAGGTGCAAGTGAGGCAAACCCCCTACCTTCCGCACTGCGTGCAGGTGATTCCGGCAGTCCGATGTTCTTCTATAACCAAGAGAAGGGACGATATGAGTTTTTGGCTGTGGAGCAATCCGGCAATCCATATTCCGCAGATTACGGTCGAGGCAACAAGCAATGGACGAATACGCAGTTAACTCGGTTTGATCGCTCTGTTTCTATGGGAGCGGATTGCTCGGTAGTACATTTAGGAGCGATTGATGCAGAGGGGGAGACGCTTACAGACAATTTGGGGAATTCCACCACGCTGTACAGCGGCAAAGTGACGAATGCTTCCAGGCAAGAGCTTACCTCTTACAAGGGGATTCGGGCAGGAGAGCATACTTGGCGAGATTTGAGCGAGGTGAAGAATACCGCCAATTGGTATGCATACGATTCCAACAATTACGATGCAAACAGTAATTCAGACGGCTATTTGCTGCAAAGTCGTGCTGATTTGTTCTTTACAGAAAATCTCGTATTCTCGTCCTCCGGGCAGGATAATACGATTGTACTGGATGCGACGGTAGATTTGGGTGCAGGTTACGCAGAATTCAAAAATGCTTCATACACCATTCAGGCTGCAACGGGGAACGATTTTCAGTTTAACCATGCAGGCTATGTAATTCACGAGGGTGCCGAGGTACACCTGAAGCTTACAAATCCTGACAATTACATGCGTGAATGGCGCAAGACAGGAGCGGGGGATTTGTATATCGATGGCACGGGGAATACTAATGCGCTCCTTAACTTGGGCGGGACGGGAACGACCTACCTAAAGCAACAGAATGGGCATGCCGCTTATAATGTGCTTCTTAACATGGGAGCTTCCCTTGTGATTGATTCTACCATGCAGGTGGCGCGAGATGTTACCTTTGGCTCAGGTGGTGGCACACTCGACATGAATGGTAATAGCATGGATTGGTATACTACTGGTGGGGAGAATCTCAATAATGCCTTCACCATTAACGCTCTGACGGAGGAAGCCATGCTTACCAATAGCTCTACTTCGGACGTGACTCTCACCTATAAGCAGGGGGGGGAGACAACGTATCTGGGTTCCTTCCGAGATTCAACTAATGGAGCTCTGATTATTGATTACAAAGGAGGAGGCACATGGCACCTCAACGGCATCCACACTGATTTAAGCCAACATGAAAATAGTGGGTTGAATGTCACAAACGGGACGGTAATTTTGTCGGGCGTCAATACAATCCATGGGGAAGGTTCCGCTACGGGACGTAATCAGGATCGATTGGTTGCAGAGAATGATTGGCACTATGCCGATGCCACCATGAATGTTAACGTTGAGGATGGCGGCACGTTTGAACTGGGGAGCCATGCTCGGTTAAGTGGAGATGTTGAGGTTCAAAGCGGTGGTACATTTGTGATGCATGAGGGAGTTCAGCATGCAGAGGAGTACATCGAAGGCGGCACATCTCTGCAAAGCACTGCAGATATTCAGGATTTCTACGGATTGAAGGGGAATGTACAGCTGAATAACGGAAGTGCAATGCGCATTGAGTTTAGTGAGGGGACAAAAACCGCGAATTCTTATGATGGCAAAATCTCCGGCACAGGTTCACTGACGGTTGAACTGGGTGCAGCAGATAAGAAGCTTATTCTCTCCGGGGATAACAGTGGGCTTAGCGGAGAGAAAGAGCTGGCATCCGGTTATTTGGTGGCTGAAAATCTCCATTCGCTGGGTAATACCGACAGCAATACCTGGAAAATGACCGGGGTGGATGCTGTTCTTGCGTCTCATGAAGGCACGGCTGCTGATTTGCTGGCTCGTGTGCATGGAGATTCCGTGGGTACTCTGGCTCTCTCCGGCGATACGGAATCGGCTCTCGATCTCAGTGGGTACACGGGGTTGTACATTGGTGCAGAGGATGGTACATCTGTTCACTATGGTCGTTTCGATACTGCACTCGATGCCGTGGGTGGGAAGTGGCAGCTTGGCGGCGGCGGCGGCGAGCTATATGTGGATTTCAAGCTCAGCGGCAACAATAATCTGGTGCTGGGCATCTCCGAGACGGCTTCTGGTACAGTGGTGCTGAATAATGGAGAAAATGATTTTACAGGGGGGATTTCGTTCTCCGGTAAAGGACTCATTCTGAAATCCGTGACCGGCGGTCTCGGTGCGGCAAAACTGGATTTGAACTATGGTAATGCATTAGGAGCATCCTCCACGGATGTACTGCAAAATCATAATCTTGTAGATGGTTCCAATGGTATTCTACTCGTCAATGATATAAGCGGGGCTTCGATTAACTTGACCGATTATGCGGATTTGGCACTCGGTGCACAAGGTTCTGCCATTTACAATGGAGACATTACGCTAGCAGAGGGGGCAGCATATAGATTCAGTGCCGCCGCCGGAGGCAGTTTAACCGTTTCCACCGCACTTGAGGCAAACCGAGACATCGTGGTAGACGGACAAGGTTTGAGTGGTGGTTCTGTTGTGCTGAAAGGCAATGCTACATTGAATGGAGCCATTGCAGTGAGGGGTAATGCTACAGCCAATAGCCATGGAGATATCACTTTTGTTCTGGGGCGCAATTTGACGACCACGGGTGCAGTAACGGTGGAAAATGGCGGCACCATTGATTTAGCAGGCTATAATCTCGCCATTGCCGGTTCTCTCTCCGGTACCGGAGGCAGACTTATCGATTCCAAAGGCTATGGTGTTCTGACATTTACGGCGGATAGTACAGATGTGAGCAGCGATGCTTATATGGATTTAGGTACTGTACGAAAGACCGGCGCGGGGAACTTCTCGCTGACGAATGAAAACGTAGTTATCGACCATCTGTATGTGGATAATGGCAGCGTAAGCATGGGGGCCGGGGCACGAGGAATGACTGTACATCTGGCAAACGGAACGCATGTGGATGTAGGTACACATACTATGCAGTTTGACCTGAATATGGCATTCAACAGTGGAGTGGCAGAGCTGAAACATACAGGAAATAACAACGTAACTCTTGCCGGAGATATCAATCTGGGAGGTGGTTCACAGCTCAATCTGCATGGTGGTTCGGGGGTGAGCTATACTTTGAACGGTGCCAATTACGGGGGCGGCAATGCTGTGCTTTCCGTTGATGCGGACAGGATTCAGTTTAACACTCAATCGACCGCAATTCTTGGGACTCTGAAGGCAGAAAGTGATTTGGAAATCTATTCCAATGCTAGTGGAGAGTTGGAACGTTCTATTTCCGAGCTGCACATCAGCAATGGTGCAAAGGTAACCCTTAATGAGCGCACCTGGAAGACGATTTGGAACATTGACAGCCTTTCCGGCGAAGGCGAATTGAATTGGAAATCTAACACAACGCACTACAATACCTCCAGAGTTGTCCTGAAGGGAGATGGGGGCTTTACCGGTACAATTTCCTTGGAGCGCAATAGAAACAATGCTGAGCGTACCCATGGAGCCTTTATTGAACTTGCCAGCGATACAGCGGCCAAAAACGCCGTCATATCGCTCTCCGGAGCCAATTCCAATTCTATAGCAACGCTGGCAGTTAATACTCATAATGCCAGCATAAAAGGGTTAAAGGGCAACGAACACAGCTATGTGTATGCAGGGGAATCCATGGATGCGGCCGCCTTAAGCGGAACAGCGCGTCCCACGGCGACCCGAAATGCTACACTCATTGTTAACGTGGCAGATGGGGAGGAATATACATACGCCGGTGCTCTTGGCTGTGACAAAGATACAACCAATGCCGGGCTTAACTTTGTGAAGATTGGCAATGGTGTACAAAATCTTACCGGTTCTATTGCCACTAATAACCTGACAGTAAAACAAGGCACGCTCAATATCTCCCAAGCACCTATTCGCGGCAACTTGGAGGTAGGCTTGGGTGCGAATCTCAATACCGGCGGGAGTTTGGTGTTAAATAGCGGACAGATGCTTTCTGCCATAATGGGTGTGGAGGGAGATTATTCCAGTGCAGTGCTGAACGGAAGTCTTACGCTTAATGGGGGCTCCCTGGGTTTCGATGCTGCAGCCATTGCCGCAGCAAATAAGGCCGGAAATGCAGCTCTTTCTCTGCAGGGCATCAATTTAAATGGTGCTGCCTCCATTAATTTTACAAACTACACAGCCTTCAAAACCGGGCAAGTTTATACCTTGGCAACGGGCAATTGGCAAGGGCTGGCAGAATCGCTCACCTCAACGGGGTTGGGGTACTATTCAGCAGCTTTTAGTACGAATGATTCCGGATATTTGCAGATGACGCTGACGAACGGAGGCTCTGCTATTCTCTGGAAGGGTACAGATGCGGATAATGTGTGGGATCGGAACAGTTTTGGGCCCGATAATAATAGCACCAATAATGCATCGGTTGTTGTTTTTGAGGACGGAGCTGAATGCAAAACTGTTTCCATGACGGTTCCCCGCGTGTATGTGAAGGAAGTTATCTTCAATAATACAGAGGATTATACCATTGCTCGTGGTGCTGAGGGCTATATGGTGGGTGCTACGGCTCAAAGTCTTTCCGTGGTGAACACCGGCACGGTAGTGGTGAACGATTGCATTACTGTCACCGGCAACACAGTTGTCAACAACGGAACGCTTGTTTACAAGATGTCCGGGCTGCTTGAGGGGGAAGTCTCCGGAACCGGTACATTCGAAGTAGCATGGGGAAGCGCAACTCCATGGGGCATGTACGAAGAGGCATACAATTTGAAAGTAAATGGGCTGAATACTCTTCACATTTCAAATGGTATCCTTGGCTACACAGAGAGTAAGGCCATGAATGTGGAAAACATCATTCTGGAATCCGCCGGTACCTATATTCAGGGTAATGATGTGGACCAGACCTCCAATTTTGTAGTTAATGGGGGCAGAATGCAGTTGGGTAATGGCTCCTTAAACGGCACACTAACACAAAATGGTAATGCAGAGCTGCAAGTTCGGAATGGGGCAAATGCATATTTAAACTCCACTCTTACCCAAAACGGGAAGTTGCTGACCCAGACCGGTGGCGGAGCACTGCATATAGGGGCCGATTCCGCAACTGTGCTGCAAAACTACAGAATTAACTCCGGGTCTCTGCTCTATGATTCCGGTGCAATGTCTCAGGGTAACGGTCATATCGAGGTAGCCGGAGGTAAGCTGCATGTGCAGTCTGGTGCAGGGCTGGAAGCAGAGGAAATCACAATAACCGGGGGTGCTTTACAAGTGGACGCCGGTGCATCACTCATGGGTGCAAGTGCCCTGCATTTAGCACATGCCTCTGCTGTTGCTCAATTGGATTCATTCAACACATACAATGGGGGAACCACCATCGATGCCGGCGTACTGACAGCGACAGCCAATGGCGCACTGGGCAGTGGAGCTATCGAGTTGAATGGAGGTTCCTTAGTTGTAGGTGCAGCAGCGAGAAACATATTCAGCACCATTTCCGGGATGACGATGACCGGTGGTTTGCTGGATCTTTCGGCCATTTCCTTTAACGAACACGATGCCATGGCTCTAAATGGAGCTTACTCCATAACCGGAGGAAGCATCAATTTGGGAAGCAGCATCTCCCAAACAGATACAAGCTATGCAATTTTCGACATCACCAATGCAGAGCTGGACTGGGAAAATCTTAAGGATCGTGTGATGGTTAATGGTGTGCATCTGAACTGTTACAAGGACGTAAGTATGTCTATCTACGAAGGGGCTGCGACCCTTACTTTTGGCAGTTTTGAACTTAGCAAAATCGTCGTACCGAGCAATTCCACTCTTTCCTATTCGGAATCGCAACTTCTCAGCATGAATACGCCCATCGTTGTTAGCTCCGGAGCCACACTTGTTCTGACGGGGAAAGAAACCTCAGCAAATTTGACATCCGAGGCTTTCGATAATGTAAGCGGTGAAGGTAATGTGGAATTAACGCTTTCCAATGATAATGGTGTAGGATTTAACCTTAGCGGGATTTCCGGAGATGTTATCGTTGCAACGGGGCGTTTGCAGGTGAATACCTCCCAGCTCAACGATGAATCTACCATTAAGCTCAACTCTGCAAGCAGCCAGCTGGTATTCAATGGCAACGGCACAGAATTGAACAATGATGTAGAACTGGCAACAAGCACCACGGTCCATGTTAACAGCGGTAAGGATGGTACCATACTCGGCACTGTTAGCGGAAACGGAGGTCTCACCAAAGCCGGAGGCGGCACCCTCACTTTCGCCGCAGAAAACACCTATATCGGAGAAACAAACATCTCCGGTGGTAAAATCGTGTTGGACGTAAAGGATGGTGGGAATTATACACTTCGGGGAGCTATGAAAAACGGTACTTTGGAAGTGTCCAAGGATACCACGCTTGTCAACAACGGCATGGAAATTACTTCAACCTTGAAGTTGCTGGCAGGAGCCTCGGCTGATATGACCGGTTCCTGCAAGTTGAAGGGAGATATCCATGTGGGCAAGGGTGCAGAGCTTGTATTCTCCGGGAACAATGCATACGATACCATTGACTATGGCACCCCAAATAAGAAAATTGTGGTGGATGGCGGCATAGTGGACTTCGGGAAAACTCGCCAAACAATCCAAGGCTGGTCTATTAGCTTGAAAAATGGGGCAGTTTTGAAAGGAAGCGGGCAAATGTACAATGGCACAACGTACGCTGCCGCAATGGACTTTAATCAGGATGCTACCATCCGTGTAGAAAGCGGAGAAAACACGATTGCTGCTAATATGCGTCTGCGTGGCGGAAACACTCGTACGCTTACATATGACATAGCCGACGGAGCAACGCTCAATCTGGCCGGGCGTATGCACGCAGATGATACCAATGCCAAAGGTAATGTCATTAAATCCGGCACAGGTACACTGGATGCGACTTCCCAGCTTATGCTGAATAAGCTGGTTCTTCAAAATGGTGAGACTGTTCTTTCCTATACCGGGCAGGATGGCAATACGATTTCTACCATTCAAATGGGCAGTGATGCCACTTTGAAGATTGCACAAGATGCCAAACTCTTGCTTGGCAATGCTCAGGTTTCCATCTCCGGGGATGGTGAAAGTGCCACACTAAAGACGACCGCCGCAGGGGATTATAGCGTAAGCAGTGACTCTTACGAGCTGAGTAATGGTCACATTCAAGCCACGGGAGAGAATACCACTATTGGCAATAAGCTGGTTAATAGCACCGTGGAAAATGCAGGAACGGGCACACTGCTTGTAACCCATGATAACAATGTTCTCAAGGGCATCAAGGCAAGCAGCGGCAGCATATCTATCCACAACAGTCTGGCAAGCTTTGATTTGCAGGAGCTTACCATCGGCACGCAGCAGACAGTAACTATTCTTACTTCTGATGTGGAGGTTGGTTTCTTACCCACCTATGAATCAACTGTCAATGTAACAAGTTCTGCCCATTTTGCCACCGGTGCCACGCTAAATGCCAACTTAAAGCTTGACGCAGGTACCATGGTTCGCTTGGATGGGGCACTTGCCATGGGTAGTAGTCTGACCTTGGTCGGAGGGGAAACAGCCATCACGTTAACCGGCGATATGTACGAAATAGCCAATGCGCTGGAATACGGAGAGAGTTTGGTACTGTTCAGCGGAGTGGATAACTTCTCTCTCGAAACGAGCGATACCAGCTTAACATTTGCGCCCGGAGAACTCACAGCAGATGCCGGTATAAAAGCAAATCATTATTTCTCCAATTTGGAGGAATCTCTGGTTCTTGAGTACGATGAGGATGGCAGGGTGATGGTAACACAAAGCACCATCCCGGAGCCTGCAACAAGTGCCTTGAGCCTGCTGGCATTGGCAGCCATGAGTGCCCGCCGTCGCAGAAAATAACAAGCTTGGTTATACACCCAGGGCAGCTTATTATCCTCGCTTTTCCTTGCGAAAAGCGAGGATTTTTCCAGCCTCAGTTAATGGTTGTGGCTTGGCCATTCATCATGGTGGACGGAGCGGGCACCAGAGTATCGGTAAAAGTAATTTTATTAGCTTCTCTGTTCCCGGAGTTTACCTAATGGCGAGGCAAGGCGATACGCCTTCGGATTGGAGTACCCATAAGACCGATATCGCGGATGGTCTTTTTCCAGGGGTGCGAATGGCACTGCGCGCCGATGGTAAGTAAAAAAGATATCTCTTAATCCTCCGGTACGGTTTCTGCCCGAAGGGAAGGACGGCTTGTGACAAAAAGAAACACACACCCCACACAAAGAGACATGGAGCCATACAAAAGGAATGCATAAGTGGAAGCAGGGTCTTCCACGAGCGAGGTAAGAAATACGACCAGAAGATTTCCTAATGTGCTGGTAAGGAGCCAAAAACTAGCTACGATACTTTTAAGATTTTTTCCGGCAGCAGTATACGCATACTCCAATCCTGTTGTACTAACAAGAATTTCAGAAACAGTGAGGAGGAAATAGGGAAGCCCCTGCCAGAGAATGCTAAGCTGCTCACCGCTCTCCAAGCGGTGCTGCAACCAAGCAATGGTGCCGTACGCCAATCCTGCAAGGAGGATACCTGTACCCATGCGCTTAAGGGGTGCACCCCATTTTCCCAGGTAGGGATATACGCAGAGAGTAACCAAGGGCACAAAAATCATAATCAGAAGGGGATTGAGACTTTGTATTTCCTCTGCACCAAAGACAAATTGCGTTCCCCAGAAGCTAAGGTCAATACTGTTCATCTGCTTTCCCTGGAGTACCCAGCTGGAAGCCGTCTGGTCGTAGAGGCTCCAGAAAGGAATAATCATGAGGAAAACCACTATTACACGTGCCAAGTTACGTGTTCCGGCTATATCGACCAAAGAGTAGCGACTTTCTGTATCCGCCTTAGAGTTAAAGATGAGACTTCCCCCCACCCCTAAAAAACCTTTCATACCCACGGAGGCAGCCAAACGCAATGCTGCCAGCAAAAGTGCGGCAATGTAGAGCAACAAGCCTACAAGAGCACAAAGGGAAGCCCATGTTTCCTGTATTCCACTCAAGCGGGCCAGACGGAAGGCACCACTATGTACCCAGTATCCCAGTAAGAGAACAATAGGGGCTATGACGATGAAGGCGGCTATACCCAATGCTGTGCGGGTGGTAGAGGCAACAGCGGCTCCGCCAAAACGTTCCACAGCGCGAGCTGAGCCCATGGTTAAACGGGTAAAGAGGATGGGTAGGAATTCCGGCTGTGCCGGGGGGACATGGTTATACTTATGGCGTCCCAACCAGAAAATGAAGGTAGCCAATGCCATGAAAATACCGGGTATACCAAAAGCCCAGCTATACCCCCAATTCTGGCGCACCCAAGGAATAACTAAGAAGGAGAAGAATGAGCCCAGATTGATTGACCAGTAGAAAGCAGCGTAGAGGCGCGTCATCACCGGGGAATTTTTGGCTTCATCCTTCACTTGGTCACCCACAAAGGCAGAAACGCAGGGTTTGATGCCCCCTGCCCCCACAGCAATGATGAACAAGCCCGCAAATAGTACCCAGCGGCGGGTTTCCACGTCCCCGGCAAAATCCGCCGAGGCAAGCACGAAATTACCTACGCAGTACAGTAAGGAAATGTAAAAAATCGTGCGATAGCGTCCCCAGAAGCGGTCGGCAAGCCAAGCCCCGAGAAGGGGCATAAGATATGTGGCAGCAATGAATAAATGCACCACCTCTGTGGCATCATTCTTGCTCATCATCAGCATCCCCGTCATGTAAGCCACGAGGATGCTGCGCATGCCATAGAAGCTAAAGCGCTCACACGCTTCGTTACCCACAATGTAACGAGTCTGGGGAGGCAGTGGCATATGTAGGAAATCAGTTATTGAGTTTGATACCCTCGGCCAGTTTCACATCGTAGCGGGTGTATGCATTGTGCAGCCAATCCAGCAGCACTTGTCCACGCAGGCGAGCATTCTGGGAGGGGATAAGGCTGAATGCTTTGATGCTGCTGTATTCCGGGCTCATTTCCACAGTACGCTCCGTTACTGCAGCCACTCGGGCACCCTTACCGGGAATCACCACCAGGGGGGCCAGTTTCCCCGTGGGAACGCTCATGAGTGCTTGCGTTTCCACGCCTTCGGGGAGGTTGGCAGCGGCCAACCCCATGCCAACGGGACCGAAGTCCTCCACGGAGGCACCGGCAGCAGCGGCCTTAGCCAAGGCTGCATCCAGATTTTCTTTTTCCACGGTTTCGGACATTTCGGCAAAGAGTTTTTCCGCTGCGAGCTGGAGGGCGTTTTCGGCACGTTGTTTCTTCAGGTCGACCAGGGCTCTCTCGCGAGCAGCCTCGAATTCCAGCACTGTGGGCGTTTCAATCGCTTCTACACGGAGGAAAGCCAGCTTGCCATCGCGAGTGGGGAAATAGCCACGAATCTGG
Source organism: Akkermansia sp. (assembly GCA_017521405.1). Taxonomy (GTDB): domain Bacteria; phylum Verrucomicrobiota; class Verrucomicrobiia; order Verrucomicrobiales; family Akkermansiaceae; genus Akkermansia. Next base: position 12,070 of record JAFXCP010000007.1, read on the forward strand.
CGAATGGAGGGAAGTTGCTCATCCGTACCGGCTTTGACAGCAGCTTCATAATCTGCCACAGAGGGCGCAGTGGCGACTTCCTTGTAGGCGATATCGCCCAAGGTGGTAGTGGAGCCATTGTGTTCCACTTCCGTTTTGAGGAGGTCTGCTGCTTGAGACAGCGTGGAGAGCGGGAGGGTTACATGGGATTTTCCCTCGGGGGTAAGATAGGTAAAGGGTTCGTTCTCCGGGTTGGTCGCGGCAGCTTCCAGCATTTTGGCAAATCCCTTACCATTAGCAAGGGAAAGGTCTTGCATCAGGGTATCAGCGGTAACCATCAGGGCATCGAGGGAGGAATCCGCAGCAGGCGTAAGCAAGTAAACGGAGATGATGCGGCGTTCCTCGCTCTTGTACTGTTCTTTATTTTCTTCCCAGAATGCTTTAAGTTCCTCCTCCGTGGGGTCCGCAGGAGCCTGAGCGGCGGCTACCGGGAGCCAGACAGATTTACCGCGAAGTTGCTGGCTAAATACATCAATCAACTCGGAGGTGGCGGAGGTTTGGAATTGGAGACCATCCGTGAGCATGGCGGCAAGGGATTCCCATACCATCATATCGGCAATCACGGCGCGGAAGGCTTGTTCCTGAGGATTATTGGCCATACCGTTGCGGAAACCGGTAAGGCGGTGGTACAGTTCCTGGTCGAAGCTACCATCCGCCTTTTTGAATGCGGGCATGGCCTGAAGGTATGCATCCACCTGCTCCTTAGAGGGAGAGATTCCGAGATTTTCCGCTTCGGCATGGAGGATGGCACGATTTACGGCCACATTCAAGCCGCCATCCTCGGCAAAGCCATAGCTCCAGCTCTGGTAGACATCAGACACATGGTCAAGCATTTGCTGGAATTCCGGGTGCTGGGAAAGCCATGCCTGCATGGCGGAGGCTTCCGTTTGGCTCAGTTCCTCATCGCCATCCTTATCAAACATGGCCTGAACTTTGCTGCCCGCAGAAGAATTGAGGGACTGGAGGTATGCTTGCCCATTTTCTCCCAAGGCGGCAGCCTCCGGGTAGGTGTAGTTTTTTCCATTCACCTGGATGTAGAAATCGCGGGAAAACTTGCTGGAATCGCCATAGTCCATCATGATGAGACCCAGGCCCACGCCGGCCACGACGATAAGAACCAACATGGAATTTTTGCGGATGAATTCGAGTGCGCTCATGGTATTAAAATGGTGCGACCCGCAGGGCATGTGCGGGTAATGCGGCTATTCTACCGCAATCAGCCCGCGTTGCAAGCAAGAAAACGGCTCTTTGCGTCATTCTCCTCACTGCTTTATGGCAATCTTTATGCTTTTCCCCCTCACATGATGGGATTACAATAAAGCCATGAACACAGCAGACTTGAGATATCCCGGTTCCCGCCGCATTTATATACCCGGCAAACTGCATCCGTACATTCGGGTATCCATGCGCGAGGTGGAGCAAGAAGATTCGCTTTTCCCTGATGGGAGTAGCGAAAAAAATGAGGCTGTGCGTGTTTATGATTGCTCCGGGGCATGGGGAGATGAGAATTTTCGAGGGAGTGTGGAGCAAGGACTGCCAGCCCTGCGCGCAGAGTGGATTGCCGCACGCAATGATACAGAACGCACCCGGCAAGGATATTTGCGGGGGAAAGATGCCGCTTGCCCACCTACGCAACGAACATATGCAAGGCAAGGCATCATTACCCCGGAAATGGAGTATGTGGCCATCCGGGAGAATATGGGCAGAGAGGCAGCATTCAAAGCACTCTATGACCAATTTCCCCACGAGAAGAGCCGCCCGGAGGCCATCCAACACCGGCTGGAGGAATTAGGCACCGGTATGCCCCGCCCCAGCACACTGGAGGCCGACCCCGATTTTTCTCCCGCATCCCTGACCCGGCGAGCAGAGCTGCATTACCAGCATCCGGCGGAGCAACGGAGCGGCAGCAGAATGCCGGCTTTCTTCACGCCGGAGTTCGTGCGGGATGAGATTGCAGCGGGGCGGGCTCTTATTCCGGCAAACATTAACCATCCGGAGGCAGAGCCCATGATTATCGGGCGCAACTTTCTCTGCAAAATCAATGCAAACATTGGTAATTCCGCCATTTCTTCCGGTATTGAGGAGGAGGTGGAAAAGTTGCGCTGGGCAATACACTGGGGGGCCGATACCGTGATGGACCTCTCCACGGGCAATGATATCCACCGTACTCGGGAATGGATTCTCCGCAACAGCCCTGTTCCCATTGGCACTGTGCCCATGTACCAAGCTCTGGAAAAGTGCAGTGGCAGGGTGGAGCATCTCTCGTGGCCCATTTTCCGCGATACACTCATTGAGCAGGCATGCCAAGGGGTGGACTATGTGACTATCCATGCCGCACTGCTGCAACGCTTTGTCCCCCACACGGCACGCCGCGCCACGGGTATTGTATCCCGAGGAGGAAGCATCATTGCCCGCTGGATGATGCTCCACCAAGAAGAAAATTTTCTCTACACCCACTGGGAGGAGATTTGCCGCATTTTGTCCCTGTACGATGTAGCTGTCTCCATTGGGGATGGATTACGCCCCGGCAGCATTGCGGATGCCAACGATTTTGCCCAACTGGCGGAGTTGGAAATCCAAGGGGAGCTTACCCGCACTGCATGGGCACATGGCGTGCAGGTGATGAATGAAGGTCCGGGGCATGTTCCGCTGCATCTGGTGCCGGAAAATATGCAAAAACAGCTCGAATGGTGCCACGAGGCGCCTTTCTACACCCTCGGGCCGCTGACCAGCGATATTGCACCGGGGTACGACCACATTACCGGAGCCCTCGGTGGGGCTCTTATTGCCCAGAGGGGATGTGCCATGCTCTGCTATGTGACCCGGAAGGAACACTTGGGGCTGCCGGACAAGGAGGATGTGCGGGAGGGAGTGGTCACCTATAAACTGGCCGCACACGCTGCCGATTTGGCGAAGGGACATCCCGGGGCACAGCTGCGGGATAATGCTCTGGCCAAAGCCCGTTTTGAGTTCCGCTGGGAGGACCAATTCAATCTTTCTCTGGATCCGCACAAGGCCCGGGCATATCACGATATTACCCTGCCCCACAGCAGCGCAAAAAAAGCACATTTCTGCTCCATGTGCGGGCCCGATTTTTGCGCGATGCGCCTCAGTCAGGACATCCGTAAGATGGAATTCCCGTAATAAAAAAATCTGTTTTCCGAAGATTTTCCGAGCATTTTACGCTTGCCAAGGTGGCGGCTGTGTGCTTGGATAAGAGTGTACCGTACGGGAAATGCCGTACGGAGAGGCTCCGGGAGGCGGCGGGAAGCCGCAGGAAATAGATGGGGAAGGCGGTGAGAATCCGCCACTGTGCCGCAACCGTGTTGCGCTGCGAGGCGCTCAGTCGGAATGCCAGCCATGGAGACTCGCCGGAATAGGGGCGCAGCGATGCACTGCCCCCGCCATGGCCACCTATACCAAAATGAATCACCACACCAAGGCATTCCACAGCGGTGCCGTATACGCCGTACTTGCCCATATGTTGGCAAGTTCCTGTGTGCTAGCACAATCGGTCAGCACACCTCTCGCACCACCGGAAGCAGAGCTTCCGCCCATAACGGTTTCTGCCCATGGAGGTGCTGCCGTACCCTACAACCAAACGGGAGCATCCGTCAGCATTCTGGACATTCCGAAACTACGGGAGGAGGGCATTAGCTCCGTATCGGAAGCACTCACCACCGTTCCCGGGGTTTATGTCCTGCCCGGGGGGGGAGCCGGGCAGCGGGGCAACACGCTCAACCTCGCTATGCGCGGAAAAAGCAGTGGGCAGGATATTCTGCCGGTTATAGATGGCATGCGCTTGTACGAAAGCTCCGGGGATTGCCTGCTTACCGGCAATATTCTTGCCCGTACCAATCTGTATGCTCTGGGGACGGCGGAAGTGCTACGCGGCGCCCAAGGCGCAATCTACGGCAGTGGCGCCAATGCCGGTGTGGTATGGATGGAAACACCCCGAGGAGAGGGAGAACCAAGCGCCTCTCTTTTCAACGAGTACGGCAGTTTTAACAGTTACACGGGCAACCTCACCACCCAAGGGCAGCAGGGGCCGCTGGCATTCTTCCTTTCCGCCACATACGAAAGCACGGAGAACGATATCCACACAGCCCCGGGGCTTTCCATGCCGGACAAGGTGGGGCGCTACATCAACGAATCCATGGCTCTGCGCTTGGATTACGAGCTGAATAAGGAAAACAATCTCTGGGTTTCCTACCGCCGGGAAGATGCCGATTACCAGAGTCTGGCCATGCAGCAGGATTGGCACGATTTCACGGAGAAAGCCATTACCGTACCTTACCACATGCGTACTAATTTGGTGTCTGCCCACTGGGAGAGTCTGCTCAGCCATGCATTTTCCAGTTCTCTTATGGCCGGTTACTTCGGCGCGGATTACCAATTCGGAAAAGGCACCTACCACCAAACACGAAATGTGCAGGTGGACTGGCGCAACCATTACCGCTGGTGCCGCCACCAGCAAAGCACGGCGGGTTTCACTTGGAGCCGCAGCGAGTCCATGGCGGAAAATAATGGGCAAACATACAGCAGCGGCCGCGCTCTGGAACACGTGTATAGCCTCTATGCGGAACACAGCATTACTCCCACAGAGGGGTGGGAAAACACCTTAGCCGCCCGCTGCGATCTGAGTAATGTGTACGAAACACAGTATACTCTGCGGGCCGCTACCAGCTATGCCTTTAACGAATTCCGCACGCGAATGTACGGCTCTGTGGCGCAGGGATACCGCGCCCCGGCAGAGTTTCAGCGGATGAAGGGCAGTTACCTCTCGCCTTATGGGCTGCAATACCGGGGAAATCCTGCGCTGGAGTGTGAAACCAGCTGGAGTGCCGATGCCGGGCTGGAGCATGAATGGCTGGAGGGGCAGCTGCTGGGATTCAATCTTTTCTGGGTACGCACGCAGGATGCCATTACCCCGCAAACAGATAACAACACAGGCATAACCGATTGGAAAAATTCAAGCTCCCACCAAACGAGCCAAGGCATTGAGTTATTGATACACGGCCAGCTGGAGGAGGCATGGAACACAAGCTACCGTGTGGCCTGCACACTCACCAGCCCCAAAAACAGGCAGGGGCAGCAGATTAGCTACACGGCTCGGCAAACTTGGTCTGCCGAGCTATCCACCACACCATGGGAGGGATTCACCACGGGCTTAGGGCTGGCAGCCGCGCTCAAGCGTACGGACTGGTCCGGGCAGCAGGATTCCTACTACACGCTACGCTGGTGGGCACAGTATGAGCTAAACGAGCATTTGCTGCTCCACCTACGCATTGAAAACCTTACGAACCAAAAGTTTGTGACGGATACCCTCTGGGGCATGCAGCAAAACATCAGCATGCTCAATGCCGGTACCTCCGTGCATGCAGGTTGCACTCTTCAATTCTAAACGCCAACAGTCATGATTTCTCGCCGCATACTCCTTGCTGCCACAGTATACGCTCTATTCATTTTAGGGATTCTATGGTGGAATTGGCGCGGCGAGGAATCTGCACTGCAAGCCTCAGCAAAAGAGGAAACCACGCAGGCCATGCCCTATCCGGCGGATATGGCCGCAAGAGCCGCCCGGATACCGGGGCTGAAACTCTGCCTTCAAGCCCCACCACCCCCGAAGGATTTGCCATGGCAACATAGCGCAAATACGGAGGAAGCAGGAGATTCGGCAGCCCGCAAGGGCGGCCGCCTCCGCCTGAGCAATGCCGGTCCCTACCCTTCCAACCTTCTCGCATTCGGCAGTCCCACACCGCAATTTTTCCACCACAATCTCTTCCGCGCGGTTACTCTGCCACTGGTAGCACATCATCCGCTCAAGGATGCGCCGCTGGGAGCAGTGGCCGCCGCCTGGTGCCACACAGAGATGGAGATTTGGTACCGTATCCACCCTCTGGCGCGGTATAGTAATGGGCGTCCTGTGCGCGCCGCAGACTATCTGCTTGGCGCACTACTGCAAGCAGAACTCCGCTGTGCGGAGTACGATGCTCTGGCGGAACATGTTGCAGAATTACGCATTCATGGGGAGGATGTTCTTTCCGTGCGCCTGCGAAAGCCCTTACCGAAGCCGGTGCGCCAAGTAGCAGCATTGCTGTATGCCGCGGAGCCCGGGTTTTATACCGAGTTTGCCGCTTCCACCTATCGCAAGCAATATGCGTGGCGTGTGCCCCCCACCACCGGGGCATACACGGTGGACGAGGCCCGGAGGGGGCAGTACATCCGCCTCAAACGCATTCCCCGGTGGTGGGGCAGCAGTCTCCCCGGCTACAAATTCCGCTTTAACGCCGCCACCATCGAACACCATTTCCTCCAAGACGAGGCTCAGGTATGGGAGCTTTTTCTTCGGGGGCAGCTGGATGTGCTGCAAACCCGCAACGTCGCTGCATGGAATCGCTATCACAAAACCCCGCGCGAAGGCATCCGCGCAGCATGCCATAAAGTAGAATATCCCATGCCGCCCTACGGTATTGCGCTGAATGCCGCCACGCTGCCCGACCCCGCCCTGCGGCAGGGACTTCTGCATGCCATGGATATGAATCGAGCCATAGCCGCCATTACACAAGGGGAAGGAGAGCGTTTACACAACTTCCACACCGGCTACGGCGCGCTCTGCCCGCAGGAGGGTGAACTGCCGGATTTTTCCCCGGAAAAAGCGCGTGCCTGCTTTGCCCGAGCCGGATACACACAAGCAGGGCAGGATGGTATTTTACGAAAAACAGATGGTACCCGCCTGCGGGTGGAACTGCTGCATCCGCCCATAGAAAAAATCCAAACGCTGGTGAATCTTCTCGCGCAGAGCGCAGCCACCTGCGGAGCGGAGATTATACCAACAACTCTTTCCTGGCAAAACTCCCAACGGCGCCAAGAGGAAGGCACCCACGAGTTGCTGTACTGGGCCACGGCAGCTACGGAAACACCGGAGCCGGCTCTGTACTTCAGCAGTTGCGCCCCAAGGAATCAATCTCCCTTCGGCTTAAAAGATGCAATCATGGATCAACTGCTGGAGCAATACCGAACACACCCCACGGCTCCGCATCTGGAAGCGATTGAGCAGCGAATTCGGGAATGTGCCATATGGCTTCCCGGGTGGAAGGAAAACCGCATTTACCTGCTGCACCATGCGCGAATTCACGCACCACAGGTGCCGGGAATCTTCGATGTTACGGAGGGGCACTATCTCTGGGTGGATACACCATGAGCCGTTTCCACAAATACAGCCGCTACTCTACGGCGCAGTTGGCACAACAGAGACAGCGCATGGCGGAGCGTCTGGCGGGCGGGCTTCTGCTCCTGCTGCTTGGCTGCGGTGTGTTGGCGATTCTTTGCCCTTCCCCGAAGCTTTTTCGCGAGGGCGACCACTGCCATTTTCACGGCGTTCCGTATACAGAAAAAGCACAGCCTCCCGTAAAGAGAGAAAAATCCCCCCAAGGTGCAATACAAGCTATTCCCCACGCAGCAGCACCATCCCTCCGGCTGCCGCTTACACTCCCGGCAGCAGAGATTACCCTCCTGCTTCCCCCGGAAGCGCCGCAAGTATCTTTGGACACGGATGCTCCCACGGAGGATTTCTACCCGGAGATTGAAGGGGACTCTCCGCCTCACGCTGAGATTTCTGATGCACCGCAGAACAAGCGCTTCGTGGCAAGAAAGGCGGGGAATCCGCCCCCTGCCCTCCAAGCTCCGGCTTATCTGCATACCCCGGCACCACCATATCCCCCTGCGCTCAAACGCCGCCGCATCGAAGGCAGCGTGGGGCTTCGCATTCATGTATCTGCCTCCGGCGCCCCCACCACCGTGGAAATAACGGCTCCCAGCCCCCACCGCGAATTTAACACTACCGCTCGCTACTGGGTACGCCGCCACTGGGTGTTTACCCCTGCCCGCCAAAAGGGGCAATGCGTGCCGGGCATTGTGAACACGCACATCATTTTCACACTTGCCGCAAGCGAGCATCCATGATACACTGCACCTAGCATGGGTACTTTCTGCATTCTGGACGGCATGGCGCTTATTTACCGCGCTTTCTACGCATTCATCAATTCTCCGATGCGGAATTCTTCCGGGTTGAACACCTCGGCCATGTTCGGCTTCATCAATACGGTAGTCCATTTGCTGGAAAAGTACAACCCTACCCACATCGTAGCCTGCTTGGATCCTTCCGGCCCCACTTTCCGCCACGAGCAATACCCGGAATACAAGGCAAACCGCCAAGCCATGCCCCAAGAACTGCGCGATTCCATCCCGTGGATAATCGATATTCTGGCAGCCATGCGTATCCGCACGTTGCGTATTCCCGGTTACGAGGCGGATGATTTGATTGGCACTCTTACCCGCATGAGCGATGAGCTTGGCAATATGCAAGCATACATGGTTTCCAAGGACAAGGATTTGGGGCAGTTGCTTTCCCCCACCTGTTCCTTTCTGCGCCCCGGCAAAAAAGGAAGCGATTTCGAGCAGGTGAGCGATACTGCCTTCTTGGAGGAATGGGGAATTTCCCATCCCCGGCAGATTATCGATATTCTGGCGCTCATGGGCGATAGTTCCGATAATGTGCCCGGCGTACCCGGCATCGGAGCCGTCACAGCGCGTAAACTCATTGCACAATTCGGCTCCATTGAGGAGCTGCTGGCTCGCTCCGCCGAAATTAAAGGTAAAATGCGGGAAAAAATTGAAAGCAATGCCACGAGCGCCCGACTTTCCTACGAGCTGGTCACCATACGCCGGGATGTACCGCTGGATATTACCCCGGAGGACTGCCTACGCCGGGATTTCGACCAAGCCGCCCTGGCCTCCCTGCTGGCCAAGCTGGAGTTCCGCGAGCTTTCCCGCAAGCTCTGCGGTCGCGCAGCAGCACAGGATTCTCCGGAAGATTTAGGGGAACTCTTCGCCACCGCCGCCACTCCTAAAGAGGAGCCCATGCAGGAGGACCTCTTCTCCACGCCGACATTGGCCACGGCAGCCACCACCCCGCACCATTACCATTTGATTCGCACGGAGGAGGAACGCTGCGAGCTCGCGGCGCGTCTGGAAACGGCTTCCCGCTGGGCTTTCGATACGGAAACCACAGGGCTGGACCCACTTACAAATCGCCTGCTGGGCATCTCTTTCTGTTTGGAAGCACACGAGGCCTACTACGTTCCTGTGGATTCCCCCGCCTGCATAGAGCCCTTCCGAGCCGCATTTAGCGCTCCGGCGGAGAAAATCGGCCTGAACATGAAGTTCGACCTCCAAGTTCTGCGAGCCGCCGGTCTGGCGGTACAGGGACCTTATGCAGATGCCATGCTGGCACACTGTGCGCTGCACCCGGAGCTGCGGCATGGCATGGATGATATGGCAGAAGCTCTGCTCTCCTACCGCACCATCCGATTAGAGGAAATTGCCCCGGGCAAGGGGAAGGAGCTGGATACCGCTGCCATACCCTTGGAAACCATGGCGGAATATGCGGCGGAAGATGCCGATATAACACTGCAATTGTACGATGTGCTGCACCCGCATCTGGCAGAAGCAGGCATGGAAAAGCTGATGCAGACGGTGGAATATCCGCTTATTCCCGTGCTGGCGGATATCGAGTTCGAAGGTATGCGTGTGGAGCCGGAACAATTGCAGCAAAGCTCTGCGGAGCTGGGTACTCAGATCGACACCCTCCGCGCACGCATTGATTCTCAAGTGGGACGCCCCATCAACCTCAATTCCCCCCGCCAGTTGGGAGAGCTGCTTTTCGATGAGCTAAAGCTGCTGGATAAGCCCCGCAAAACACGCACCGGGCAGTATGTGACGGATGAGGAAACACTCCGCAAGCTGGTACCGATTTCCCCCTTGGTGGCAGATATTCTGGAGTACCGAGAGCTAAACAAACTCAAAAGCACCTATTTGGATGCCCTGCCCCGCTATATTTCCCCGGCGGATGGGCGTATCCACTCCTCACTCCTCCAAATGGTGACGGCCACCGGGCGACTGGCCTCCCAAAATCCCAACCTACAAAACATTCCCATCCGCTCCGAGGCCGGGCGCCTTATCCGTCGTGCCTTCGTAGCAAGGGATGCCCATTACCGCATCCTATCCGCAGACTATTCCCAGGTGGAGTTGCGGCTTATGGCCGCCCTCTCCGGCGATTATGGTATGATTGAGGCGTTCCGCTCCGGGCGCGATATCCATACCGAAACGGCCGCTCGCATTTTCGGACTTCCCCACAGCGAGGTTACCCCCCAAATGCGCCGTGCCGCTAAAACGGTCAACTTCGGTATTATTTACGGCATTTCCGCCTTCGGGCTCTCCCAACGCTTAGACTGCACTCGTGGGGAAGCCGCCGGACTCATCGATAACTACTTTACCCAATTCCCCGGAGTAAAGGATTATATGGAACGTCTGGTAACAGAAGCCCGCGAGCGCGGTTACGCCGAAACCCTTTGCGGCCGCCGCCGCCGTTTGCCCGATTTGACCAGTGCCAACTTTAACCTCCGTACGGCAGCGGAGCGCACAGCCATCAATACCCCCATCCAAGGCAGTGCTGCCGATATGATTAAAATAGCCATGGTGCGGGTGGCCGCATTGCTGCAAGGGCGCCGCAGCCGCCTTATCATGCAGATTCACGATGAATTGCTGGTGGATTTGCACGAGGAGGAACAGGAACTCATCCCCCGGATTACGGAAGCCATGCGCTCCGCTCTCCCCCTACCCAACGATGTGCCGCTGGAGGTGGAGGCTAATACTGCCGCCAACTGGTTAGAAGCTCATTAACCCCCGAAAAAGATGATGATTACACTTGTAGGTTTAGGTTACGATATTCACCGCTTTGCGGAGGAGGAACGCCCGCTCTGGTTGGGCGGTGTGCAGGTGCATCCCACCAAGGGGCTGGCCGGCCACAGCGATGCCGATGTACTCTGCCATGCTTTAGCAGATGCCATTTTGGGAGCTATCGGCGAGCCGGACATCGGCTACTGGTTCCCCCCGGGGGACCCCGCCTGTGCTAATATATGCTCCCTACGTATCGTGGAAAAAGCCGTGGAGCGGCTCCGAATACAAGGCGGGCGCGTGGTGAATGCCGACTGTGCACTCATTGCCGAAGCACCCAAAATTATGCCCTTTGTAGCGCAAATGAAGGAAACGCTGGCCACAGTACTGGGAGTTCCGGCCAAGCGTGTGGGCATCAAAGCCACAACCAATGAAAAACTGGGAGCCATTGGTCGCCGGGAAGGCATGGCCGCCTTTGCCACGGTTTCCCTGCTTGTACCCGAAGATTCCGATTCCTGAACATGAACACCGAAATTGAATTGATGGCCTATGCCACGGTAGAAACGCTCAAATCCGCAGGGCTTTCCGTGGCCACGGCAGAAAGCTGCACCGGAGGGATGATTTCTGCGGCACTTACGGAGGTGCCGGGAGCTTCCGCCGTATTCCGCTATGGCTGGGTGAGCTATTGCAACGAAGCGAAAGAACGCATGCTGCATGTGCCCACAGAAATCATCGAGGCTCACAGCCCCGTAAGCGAGCAGGTGGTAGCCGCCATGGCAGAATCCGCTATGCGCCAAGCCGGAGCAGATCTGGCCATTGCCGTCTCCGGCAATGCCGGTCCCACAGCCCCGGAGGGAGAACCATCCGTGGGCACCGTATGCCTGGCCCTTGTACGCCGTGGTGCTGCGCGCCCGCTCCATACGGAAACCATGCAGCTGCCCGGGCTCTCCCGCAAGCAATTCCGGCAGAGGGTAACAGCCCGCGCTTTGGAGCTTATTCTGGGCTCTGCAAAGGGATAAAACACCCCCTTGCCCTGTCTGCTTACTCTGCGGCAGGATAGCCTTGGGCCTTAGCCTTCCCCAGCCACTCTTCCGCCAAAGCTGCATCTTGGGTCACGCCCACACCATCGCGATAACAGCAGCCAAGCGTGTACTGAGCCTGCGGCACCCCCTGTTCCGCAGCCATGCGGCACCAGCGGAAAAACTCCTCACGGCTGGCATCCACACCCTCCCCCAAAGCATAGCAGCGTGCCACATTAAACTGTGCCACGGCATCCCCGGCTTGAGCCTGTTGCAGTAGAGCTTCCACCTCCGGAGTGGGAGGTCGGGGGGTGGGGACAAGCTCCGCCGAAGCAGCGGGCTGCGGAGCAGGAGTTACCTGCTCCTTCTCCGGCACGGGAGCCACGGGGGGCACCACCTCCGGCTGCGGAGCAGATACCCAGACAGGGACATAATACGCCAGTGTGGCCACCAATGCGGCCACAATCACAATCAACAGAATCTTTATTTTTCGGGACATGAGGATGATGGGGAAAGCTCCCCCTGCTCTATGGCGGCAGGCGCAGTCGTTTCGGCACACTCCGCAGCCACGGGGGATTTTTTCTTCTTTTCTTTGCGAATATTGAACTGATTGGCCGCCGCTTGGAAGCCCTGGCTAAGCACCATGGCTGCCGCTGCTTCCGCCTTGCTTAAAGCATCCTCCAGCATGGGCTGCTCCTCCGGCGCAAACTTTCCCAGCACATGGCCCACCATGTTTTTCTGCCCGGGCACACCGATGCCGATGCGCAAGCGGGGAAAACGCTCCGTCCCCAAATGAGCAATAATGGATTTCATCCCATTATGCCCACCGGCAGAACCGCCGGCACGCAAGCGCATTGTGCCCACCGGAAAGGAAATATCATCGTATACCACCAGCACCTGCTCCGGGGCAAACTTGAAATAACGCATCAGGGAGCCGGCACTCTCCCCGGAGGCATTCATGAATGTTTGCGGTTTGACCAAAAGCACGCCGGGGCCCGCCGCTACTTCGGCCCTATGAAACTTCTCCATCTTCCAGGTGGCTCCATAGCGGCGGGCAAGACGTTCCAGCACCATGAAACCCACATTGTGGCGGGTTTCTGCATAGTCGCGACCCGGGTTCCCCAGTCCCACGATAATGCGTACAGGTTGCTCCATAAATTACTACGAATCAGGCGTTGGTAGCGAGAGATTCCAGCGTCAAATTACGATTCACGGCATTCAGATAGGCACGGGCGGAGGCTTCGATGACGTCCGTAGCAGCGCCCTTGCCGGACACAGGCTTGCAATCGCAATCGCCGAACTGCACCTTCACCGTCACCTCACCCAAAGCATCCTGCCCCACGGAAGTGGAACGCACATTGTAATCCACCAGCGCGCCTTTGCTCTTCGTAATGCGGTCGATAGCTTTGAAACAGGCATTCACCGGACCATTACCAATGGCGCAGTCCGTGTAGGTCCTGCCCTCCTTCTCCAGCTGCACCGTGGCAGTGGGACGTGCGGCAGATCCGGCCACAAACTGAATATCCACCATCTTCCAGGCACCATTGTGCGTATCCAATGAATCATTGACCAAAGAAGCCAAATCATCATCGTACACAAACTTCTTGCTATCGCCCACTTTCTTGAAGCGCTCAAACACCTGAGACACCTCCGCATCGGAAAGAGTGTGCCCCATCTTCTCCAAGCGAGCCTTCACCGCAGCACGCCCGGAATGCTTCGTCAGCGGCAATTCCGTCTCGCCCCAGCCCACTATGGCAGGGTCTATCACCTCGTAAGTCTCGCGCTTGGCCAGAATACCATGCTGGTGAATACCGGAGCTATGGGCAAAAGCGTTCTCACCCACAATTGCCTTAGAACGCTGAACGGAAAGCCCGCTCATGCGAGAAACCACACGGCTGGTCTTTACAATCTCCCGCGTGTTCAAATGATGGGGCTGTTCACCGGCGGCAAAACCGAATGCCTCCGGGCGGGTAGAAAGTGCCATGGCCACCTCCTCGATGGCGGCGTTACCGGCACGCTCGCCAATGCCGTTAATCGTGCCCTCCACCTGGCGAGCACCGGCAGTGACGGCTGCCAGCGAATTCGCCACAGCCAAGCCAATATCATTGTGGCAATGCACGGAAATAACAGCCTTATCGATATTCTTCACGTGCTTGCACACATATTGAATCATATCGATATACTCCTGAGGCGTGGTGAAGCCCACCGTATCCGGCAGATTCACCGTAGTGGCTCCGGCCTCAATCACAGCCTCCACCACTTGAGCCAAATAATCATGCTCCGTGCGGCTGGCATCCTCTGCAGAGAATTCCACGTCCGCCACCAAGCTCTTGGCCAGTTTTACCCCGGCCACGGCCATGCTGATAATCTCCTCCTTGCTCTTCTTGAGCTTAAATTCGCGGTGCAGCGGGCTAGTGGCCAAGAAGGTATGAATGCGTGCGCGGTCCCCCGCGGGAGCCACAGCGGCTGCACACTGGCGAATATCATTTTCCACGCAGCGCGCCAAGCCTGCAATCCGGCAATTCTTTACCGTGCGCGCAATTTGCGACACGGCCTCAAAATCTCCATCCGATATGCAGGGAAAACCGGCCTCAATAATATCCACACCTAGTTTCTCGAGCTGACGCGCTACCTCCAGCTTCTGCCGGAGATTCATCGAAGCTCCCGGGCACTGCTCACCATCGCGAAGCGTGGTGTCGAAGAATAATACTTTGTCGCTCATCACTAAATGGGGTTATTTGTTGTAAAGAATCTTCAATATACACAACACCGGCAGGATTTCAAGTCCAAGATGCGGCATTGATAGAATAATTCCAAACAGAAGAATGTTTTCTCACCGAACAGTAATCACAAAGGATGTAGTAGGCGTATGTTCATTCTGCACACCATCCCCGCCTACTGCCGCCAAACGCACCAAGACCACCCCCTTCCCCCTCCCGGAAAAGGTAATCGAACTGGGCGGGGGAGGCCCACCACACACAGGCCCGCAATCTGCCACCGGGGAAAAGCCGAACTGCACATCCACCACACCCTCTGCCGGGGAGACCTCCTGCAACACCCAGCGCAATCCATACTGCGGAGGTGCCGGCAGCATCACCTTTGTCTCCTCCCCTCGTTGCAGCGCCACCGGCACCGCATTCTCATCCACCATCGGCATCGGTGCCTCCGGGCTGCAGGAAAGCAGCATCCCGCCCCAGCTAACGACTACTGTAAAAAGAAAACATCTCATACCCCTATGCGCCCATGCTACCACAGAATACTCCGCGCACCAGCAAAAAAAACTCTACCCCCACAAAAACACCACTACCTCCCCCGACGATGCCCTTTAATACACGGGCATCGTCCGATATTTCTTTTCATATCATTCCGAAAGGCATTGACGCCAGTGCCCTAAAATGTTATGTTAGACACAGCACAAGGGAGTTCTCTTCTTCCCGGAGTGTTATCTAACCTATCCAACAATAATTCAACGATGAAAAAATCTATCATTTATGCAC
This sequence comes from Akkermansia sp., assembly GCA_017521405.1. GTDB lineage: Bacteria > Verrucomicrobiota > Verrucomicrobiia > Verrucomicrobiales > Akkermansiaceae > Akkermansia. The sequence goes on from JAFXCP010000007.1 coordinate 27,362, forward strand.
TGGCCTTGGCCGTTCCCGCTTTTGCGGGTGAACCCACAGCTCCCGTAAATGTCTGCCCGGCTCCGGCATGCAGTTGCCCCCTTGCTCTCGAAGTAGGACCGACTTACACCTATGCCACCTGCGACCTTGGCGAGGGAGCCGGGCATCTGGATATGGCCGGGGTGGATCTTACCGCTGTGTACGATTTGAACGATAAGTGGGCCATTACGCTTCGTGGTGCATGGGCCACCGGAGATACCGGTTACCCGTACATTTACACGAACGGCACAAATGAATATACCAACGATGATATCGATGGCGAAGCCTGGAGCCTCATGATAGGGCTGCGTTACACCTCCCCCATTACGGAGAATCTTTCTTGGTTTGCCGGGGCGCAACTTGGCTTTACCAATATGGAGCTGGAGGCTGATACCGAATCCGATGATGACACCGGTGTTTCTTACTCCATTGAAGGTGGTCTGAAATACGATTTGACTCAAAAGCTCTATGTGTACGGAGCCGTACAGGCCACGGGCTGCCATGCCACCCCTGCGGAGTTTGATAAGCAATACGGCATTGGGGTACGCGCCGGCATTGGTTTTGATTTCTAACCTCTTCCATACGACAACTTATAAGGCGGGGTGGTACAGCCCCGCCTTTTTTCTTGACTAATTGATGAGAACACGGATAATAGATAAATCTCCTAGGCTTGCTATGAAACTTCGTTTTCCTCTTCGATTCCTGCATTGTGTTCTACTGCCCGTCGGGGTTATACTCACGCTGAATACTACGCTTCATGCGGCAGTTATGCACTCGGATGTTTCGCGCAACACTTATGTGGATTTTGCATCGAATTCCGGGCGTTATGCAGTAGGTACAACTAATGCATTACTGGATTACATACGGCTGAGAGATGAGGGAGTGCAAATAGAATATACATCTACCAGTGGTAAGAGCGATACCCCCTACACCATGCAGCATGGTATGTTGAGCTTTGATTCCGTGTCGGATATAGGCAGCAGCACGGCAATTTCATACAACTATGTGGTGACTGCCGCTCACCAGATGTCTGTACCATATCCTACGTTTACCACGAATGATTGGGGGATTGGCACCAATCGCAGTATCAAGTACATGGGGATTGAGGAGGGAACCAAATTTATCCATCAGATTTTCGGTGGCTCTAGTTCTGCTACGGAGCAGGACTATAAAATTTCCAGATTGAGCAAGTTGATTACCGATGTGGAGCCCGCCATGCTGTATACCGGAGATATCGGCAAGGAGTTGAAGCCAGAAGCTGCATTGGTATATCGTGTGGGCGGTGGTACTCAGTTGACTTGGGATAAGGATGGTAAAGAAACTGAGGTGAACTACGGTGGTATGTTCACAGTGGGTGGTATAGGCTATATCCGCGATGTGGTTGAGGTTAGCGATGACTTTACTCGGGTGTATGTGACAACGGCCGAAAAAACTACCAGTGGAGGTGCAAGCGATTTAACTCCTTTACCCTTTGGCTCTCAAGGGGCGGATTCCGGCAGCCCCTATTTTGTGTGGGATGCTAAGAGCAAGAGTTTTTGCTTCCTAATGGAACATATCGGAACCAATGGTGCCACCTATAAACGTGGTGGTTCTGCAGCGGGGTGGACGCAGGCTCAGATGAATGCCGATAATGTCTACGTCAATATGGCTACTGTGGAAGGAGCGCTCAGGATAGAAGGAGCAGAGACATCCGAGGATGGCGGCACGACTGATACCATCAGTGGTCAGGAGGTGACAGTGAATCCGGCAGTGGGATACCTGAGACATAACGGGGGCAATTTGGTCTACGATAAAATTAATTGGGAGAGTGTGACGTTCAGGGCAGTCGCAACCGGGCAGCATACCTGGAAGGATTTGTCGTCATTGAAGAATAAGGACGATTGGTATGGTTACGGTAGTGAATATCTGAACGCAACACCCAGTGTTACGTTCGATGATGATGATAAAGCTGTTATCGAGGAGGGAATCACCTACGCGAAGTTGTATCAGACTCAGAATCTGGTGCTCCTGGCAGCCGCCGATAAGGCTACCTACGATGTCAACGTGACCATGGATACAGATTTGGGGCTGGGGTACATGCACTTTGCGGCTAATGGACACAAGGATGTAGTTTACAAGGTCAACCCGGCCGGCAGCAATCAATTAAACTCGGCCGGTTATATGGTAGATGCCGGGGTGCGGGTGGATATAAGCCTACGCAATTCCGATACGAACTACATGCGCGAGTGGCGCAAGGTGGGTGAGGGTACGCTCAATATCTGCGGCACGGGTAACAATGAGATATTCCTGAATCTGGGTGGCAAGGGCGAGACTTTGTTGAACCAGCAAGATGGTTATGCTGCCTACAATGTGCTGGTGAATACCGGCTCTACGGTGAAAATTGCCGACACAGGGCAGATTTTCCGGGATCTCACGTTCGGCAATGGTGGCGGCACACTGGATATGAATGGTCTGTCGATGGATTGGTACCTGACCGGCGGGGAAAAGCAAGCGGGCTTTACCATTCATGCACTTACGGAGGAAGCTGTGATTGCCAATAGCTCTGCAAAGCATGCTTCCCTTACTTTTAAGGAGGGAGGCTCGCAAAAATTCGTAGGCTCTTTCACTGATGACAAAGGGAAGTCTTCATTGGGTATAACCTATGCCGGTGGCGGCACCTGGGAACTGAACGGCATACAAACCCAACTACTCCATGAAAAGAGTGGGCTCACCGTGCAGAACGGCACAGTTAAGCTCGCCGGTACGCTGACTGTACACGGATTCGGAAGCTCCAGTACATCAAAGGATGTCGTGAACTTTTCCACCCGAGAGAATGACTGGCACTATGCGGATGCTACCATGAATGTCACCGTGCAGGACGGTGCTGTTTTTGAACTGGAGAGCCACGCCCGCCTAATCGGAACGGTAACGGTGCAAGAAGGGGGCAAATACATTATGCACGAGGGGGTGCAGTCCGAATACGAATATATTGAAGGTGGCGAGCAGGTGGAATCTACCGCAGCCATTAAAGATTATTACGGTCACAAAGGCGATGTGAAGCTGCAGAAAGATGCCGTCCTTTCCTGGCAGCGCGGTAGCATCGAGGTGGCATCGCTAAAGGGCACCGATGAGGCTTTTGCTCTGTCGAACATCGAATCCACCATCCTCTCTGAATCAGAACTGCGCTTGAAAGCAGTCGGCAATGAGCAGGCAGTCATATCTTCCTCTATTCTGTCGCTGCAGAAGAATACAAGTGTGGAGCTTGGCGCGCTTTATCTGGATTCTACCGCCTCGATTTCCTCGACGGAGGGAGCAACTGTCACCATGCAAGGTACTACACTTGTACTGGGAAGTGACAATACGACAATAACCGACATGACGACGGAGTCGCCTATAACCCTCAGTTTGCGAGGAACTGCTGATATGCCGTTGCAGCTGGATAGCGGTATAGCTGTGTCGGATATAACTTCCTCGGCTCTAATGGGCTCGCTCTCTCTTAATGGTACTCATCTTGTCATTAATCTTACCGAACTTAACACGCCGTTAAAGGGCTTGGTGCGTATACATTTCGGAGAGGATGTGAAGTTTGTCGATTCGGAGCTGACCGTAACGGCTCTTACGGATGCAGGTCAGACGGTCGGTTATTTCGAGCCGGGCAACGAGGCTTGTGTCTACTTCAACATTCCGGAACCCGCTACAAGTACCCTGATTTCGCTTGCGCTGTCCGCCCTTGTCACACGACGCAAAAGAAAGTAAACAGTTTGTTATGGACGGCTTGTTATAGCGAAGCCACGCGAGATGTGAATGTGACGTGACATTGCAGAGAACCGCTGAGTTGCTTAACCCGGGGAGAGGGAGAGGGCTGAGGCAAATCGTTAATCTCCTGAGAATCAATTTCACAAGAGACAATTCGTTAAACATGCGCTGAACCATGGCTGCGAATCGGGAGTTTACCACCTTGAAACAGCCGGGCATAACTTCCTTTTGTATGGCTCGTTCTTGAAACACTCCACAATTTCTGCAAGACAGCGGATTCGGAAATCAAATGCCACAATTTCTTGGCTTGCCCCTAAATATAGGGCAATAAACTAAAAAAGCCTGCTTTCCAAATCGTGTCGGAAAGCAGGCTCGGCGAATACCCTTTGAGAAGGGTACGTCTCCGAGGATAGAGGTTGCTTAGGTGTAAACCTTGTATGCTGGAATTTCATTATGGCATCTTTCATAGAGCATCCCAAGTGTAATAGAATGAAGTAAAAAGCGACGAAGATGATGTATGCCAGATTTTGACATCATGGCGAGTACATTCACGACCTACTTCACTCTCTGTCAGGATTACAAATTCGCTTCATTTTAAATTGTACTCTCACTATCCCATCCCTCAAGTTCCATATTTAGCTTGGTACTTCTTTGCCGGGATTGCAAATCATCATAAAATATTCGTTTCCCCGGGATTTTCATATTTATTAAGCGTTGTTTTTGTCTCAACGCTGATTGTACATCTTTAGAATATAAACGGATTTGTATTTCTTCCCTATTTAAATGACTGAAGATTTCTTCAAAATACGGGACATCCACAGAAGAAAGAGAATGTCCATAGATTCTTATTTCCCTTAAATCAGATAAAGAATTGAAAAAATCCTGATTTTCACTAATAATAGTCCTAGTGTCTTTCTTTAATTCTGAAACACTCAATGCAATTTGCTCAAGTCCAGAATCATAGGCGTATTCTGATGATTCGTAATCTGTCATTTCATCTGGGAGTGAATCAGAGAGAAAACTATACTGTGCATCAGGAGGGGTTAGTAATTCCATGATTTTATCCCGATTAACTGAATGGCCATATACTAGGTCGGAATTCTCTCCGCTAATGCCGTGTATATGTAAAATTTGTGTTTCAGGTATATTATATATTAGTTCCAATGTTTTGGTGTAATTGAATGTCAAAAACATCACATGCGATGATAACGGAATATCAACTTTTTGCTTTACTTTTTCCTTGTTAATTTCAATCTGAGAAATCCACTTCGAAAATGACTCAGTAAGGTCGTTATACATGCATTGCAGTTCTTCCTTACATGATTGCTGAAATTGATGATATTCACTGCACGAAAAGTCAACTGCCATATAACGCGGTGGAGTATACAATTCCATAAGGTGGTATGGATCCAAGTATTGAAGAGACTCTTCAAAATCAGACCAAAAATCCGAATTTTCGTTAACGTTATAGTATAAAGACATTCTCTCTAATAGTGCAGGATTTGTTTCTAGCAAGAACTCGTGAAAATCTGCATAACGAGTTGGCAAACCGTGTTGCAAGTCAAACCCATTTCCGATAATGTAAAGCAATTTTATTTTTTCTTTCATAATATATCAGGCGCTTGTTTAGATATACTTAATTCAAGTTATCTTCATCCCTTAAGAGATGACTAATGCTGTTGAGAGGAGTGTGCTTTTTTTGCTGCGACGACTCAATATCTTGCGCGATAGGATGTGCTGATTGCAACCTCTTTCCAAGGGACGCAGCACTTCCTGTTTGGAGATGTAGTCCCATGAGTCAATGTATTCGCTGACTAGCACGGCCGGAGGAACATCTGAAATGTAGTTGAGAAAATCTGTCGGGGTGTCCCCATGATAAAACTGCGTTGTATTTGTAATCCCTCCTTCGTAAAAAGGAGAGTTTTGTTTTTTTTACTCATTACAGCTTATTGTTTTGAGGATTACTATATGCTTTCGCTATGTCAATACAGGCTTTTGAAAACATTTTAAATTCTTTAGATTTGAAGAAATCGGTGCAATCTTTCCCATTTGTTATTATGGGTTGAGTATACAGCTTTTCCACAGTATCCATCAATAATGTGCATTTATTTCTGTCCTTTTCTCCATCAAGTTGATCTAAATAAGAGGTTAGAGTGGCTGCTACTGCTTCTCTAAAGGCATATTCTTCTAGTAAATGTCTTTCTTTTTTGTACTGTGCTAAGATAAACCATAACAGTACAACTGCAGGCGAGGTTTTGGCTACATTGACAATTAAATTTGCAAAAATGATGATGCCGGTATCGGAAAGTTGCGTACCCTCTGCAAGATTTGTGTGCAAATGGGTGAATACATACCATATCCACCATCCTAAAGCTACGATACCAATAAAACAAAAGAGTCGCCAAAACAACGCAGACCACCAAATTGCTCTTTTTCGTTTATTGAAGCTATGAGTCAATGTTCCATCGTTAATAAAATGCATCATCTTTCTCACTTCTTCAGCATGTGATGATACCTGTGCGAAATCTGATGCGATTTGTGTTATCTTCGATTTTGCTTCTTCGGTAAAATCAACCAAAGACTTTTTGCTCGCTGCAATATTGTTGTTGCTAGCCGAAATTTGATCGCTTACAATACTCTGGGAGTTTTCAAGACTATCTATAATCTTTTTAGTCTTGTTGTCTGATTCTGTTATTGATTTCTCAAGCTTTACCGTATTACTTTCTATGTTCCGAATATTATTTAAGATTGTGTTGGATTCGGATTGATTTATCCTTAATGTCTCTAGTTCTTGTCGTTTTGTGCTAATAAGTTTTTCAATCTCTGTTTTTTTGTTACCCAACACTTCAATCAACTCGTCCACCTTATTTTCTCTCTCTTTAGCATGAAGCAATGAAAGTTTCAGTTTTTCCTCGAGGTCAACCAAAGATTTATTAGTGCTTGTCCGCCCTCGCTTGTTTTGCATCCAGATGCCACAGTGCATTTCGAAATAAACAAGAGCTTTTACATATTGAGCCGCTTGTTCATATGAGGCACTAGCAAAATAATTTCTAATATTATCAATATTAGAGCTTAACGAAAAGCTACCATATGATGACAATGGAACATTGTCGGATGGGAGAACTTTCCAATTTCCGGTTTCCAAAAACTCGTTTAACAAATCAATTGCCTTACGTGACTCAGCAAAAAGCTCAGCAATGGTATACTCTCCCACTAGAACAGTGTCAACCGTATTTGCATCAGTGTCTTTGTACTTCTTCTGGAAAGGCGTATCAAAATCAGCCTTTTGGTACTCCACTATTGCATCTAAAATCCTTTGTCTTTGAGCTGAATTCATACTAAAATAGCGTTGTTATTGTTGGAGTATGTCCTTATTTTTGTTCTTTTAGTTGTGTTTTCTCAATATCTTGTACAATAGGATGTGCAGATTGCAACCTCTTTTCAAGGAATGTAGCTCTCCCTGTTTGGTAATGTAGTTCCATGAGTCAACGTATTCGTTGGCTGGAACGGCCGGAGGAACAGTTGAAATGAAGTTGAGGAAATCTGTCGGGGTGTCCCTATACTTCTCATCGAATTGGTCGGCGAGTTTCAGTTTTTCTCTTGTTGTGCAATCTTTCTCAATATCAAACAAAACGTGTTCCAAGTTGCGAGAGCAATAGTATGCCTCGTAGGGGATGCTCTTGTATGTAGTTCCCATGGTGGCTAGGAGGAGCATATTTCTACTCTTGGTTGCATTACGCTTTCTAACACTGTCCTTTGTCGGAGCTGTAATAGTTGTTGTCGTGTATTGAAATCCGCTTGCTGTATCATCTTCCATAATTGCAGATTCCGGGACAAACGCACCATCCGTATCCATTAGATGAACAACTTGCAACAAGTCCTTAGGTTGCAGTCGATAGGAGGTCACAAATTTTCTAACCAAATCATTGAGCATTGTCTTTACGCTGGTTGTTCCTCGTCTCTCCAGCGTTGTTACGTCAGCACCGACCACATGGAACCGGATTTTCTCATTGCTAAGCAACTTGGCAAGTACTCCCTCCAGTGCAGCGGCATCCGACTGCCCTTCCACTATGAACAATAAAACCTTTCTTGCTGCCATGGCTCTTAATCTCTCGGGATGGTCTTACGAATAGCGCGAGCAATTTCCGTTTTGTTGGTTTCTTCATACAGTTCCAGCTCCTGCCCCCCAATAAAGATAGAGCGCAGATATACATCTCGTAAGTTATTGCTTGCCTTGATATTCTTCATGCGGATAAATCGCTGATTCGGATCTACCGTGGTAAACACCACGCTGCGCTTATCGAGCATTTCCAGAGGATGCAAGTTGTGTGCAGTGAAGATAAGCTGTCCTTGGGCATTTTCCTCCCATACAGAAAGAAGCTCACCCAGAAGATATTCAAAAATACTGGCATCAAGCTCATCCACAATCAGGCAGGAACCCGGAGTGTTGGAGACGATAATCCAATACAGCAAAATCGAGATAATCTTTTTAATGCCATCAGACTCGAACTTCAACGGTATCTCCACACCTTGACGGGAAGCTAAAAGCTCCATGCGCATCAGTTCTTCATTAATCGCACTCAGTTCAAGCCCCAGTTCCCGAACCTGCAATTCGAAGCCGGGAATAATCTTGCACATCACTTGATTCATGTGCGCAAGGGATTGTTTGAACTCCTGATATATGGGAAGCGGCAACGTTGACGGTGCGTTCAGATTAATCAGGCAGGTTCCCACAGCGGAACAATCGCAGTTTGAATCTGTGTGGGAAATAGGTATGGGCTGCAAGTTGACGTTAACCAAGCCAGATTTACTGTGTCCGATGACGAAAAGATTCCGTTCCGCATAGCAACGTACCGCACGAAGAGCCTCGCTACCTTCCGTCCCCAGCGTCATCAACAAGGGATACAGCCTTTGGTTGAAAATATATGAGGTACGCTCCTGATATGCCAATACCTTATTGATGACCAAATCTTGTCTGGAGCTGTTGCCTAAGACTTTACTGAAAGATGCATTAGGTACAAACTCTGCAACTGTCGGTAATTCCGGTTCCGTAAACTCTGCAACGGTGTTGGTTCGAGCTTTGGGGGCATTTGCCTTGATGGTAAAGCTCTCTTTCTTGACTCTAGCTCCATCGGCGTCATTGCCAATAGTGACCGCATATTGTGCAAAGATGTTGAAATTGTCGCGTTCTATGCTGAATAGAATGGCAACCGAAGCTTCCTTTTCCCCACAAGTAATCAAAGAAGCTGTGTCTGACTCCAATGGTAAACCGCAAATAAGTCGTTGCAGCAAAATGAAAGCATTGACTACGGATGTCTTGCCTGAACCATTCTGGCCATAAATGCCCAGCAGCTCTCCTTTTTCTGGCATATAGCCCGGGAGCCGATTTGGCATGTCTATTTTCCCATGCCTGACATTTTTTATATTGGTAATCTCAAACGAGCATATACGCACCACCGTTTTCATAGCACGATTATTTTACCAGAAAAAGAAGATTTGTCAACGGCAGATATACAAACCGGCATAAAAAATACCTTTATTTGTTTTATTTGTAGCCTGGAAGCCTGTTTTCGGTAGCTCGATAGAGAAGTAGAAACGCCATTTCCGGTTCAATACATGTAAAATTGGACTTGATTCTTATTCTGCACGTGCCCCATATACGCTAACTTATACGCCTCTCTTCTTGTTGAAAACGAGTTGTTCTTCCCACAAAGTCCTTTCTAGATGATTGGTTTATGTTCGATGAGGAAAATTATATATAACGTGGAGTTTGTGTCGTGTCAATTTATTGTGTTAGAAATTATGGTGTTACAATTAACGAATCAAATTTTTTGCGCGAGATTTAATGCAGGTCGCGCATGCCTGATGTGACCTCAAGTGATATAGTCTGCTGGTTTTGTAATCCAAGTACACAACAAATCTTTTATTTTCTTCCTCTTGCACCTGAGCCGGAGCCAGATTCAGCAATTTCTCAACGGGAATACGCCAGAAACAAACCTTACCTCGGATTCCGCAATAGAACAGCCAGTATTTTTTCCTTAGTTTTTCTGCACGTAGTTTCTTGTATGGAATACGCATAACACACCATTCCGGATACTTCAAATCAGAAGAAAGAGAAATGGACACATTCCTTCTCTGGCTCCTTATGCTGGGAGTCTTTCCGAGAGGAAGGTTTTGTAGCGAGTCATGATAAACATACACATTCTGCACACGCAGGAACAGTTTGCCAATCAATCGTTCCCATGCCGCATTGAAACCTTCTTCGGACGACATTTTGTTCCTAACCTGAATGATAATAGGAGCTACTGATAAGTCCCGTAGATTCTGGGCGATTTTCTGAATTCTCCCTTTTTCCCCAGGCTGCTGGAACAAATAGGCATATATGGCTCTTCTGCAATAATTGAGGAATGACCAACGGACGCAAGAAACGCAGGCGGAGAAATCTATTAGTAAAAGGTAGAAAAACAGGGCTTGACCCAAAAATTGGGCTTGACCCGGATAAACTAAAAAAGCCTGCTTTCCAAATTGTGTCGGAAAGCAGGCTCGGCGAATACCCTTTGAGAAGGGTACGTCTCCAAGGATACGGGCAAAAAAATGAGAAAACATAAAACCATATCTATAAGTATTTTATAAAACAGAGCAAAGGGTTTAAGATGGGGCTTTTTGGGGCTTTTTTTTCGCTCTTCTGCAATAATGGTGGAATGAGCCCAGCAAGGAAGAAAACGAAACCGGAGAAAACCATCAAGAAAGAGCAGAAAATTATTTAGGCTTGACCCGTTGTTTTTACTGAAGAATCCTCTGAGACGCTGAGCGTTAGAGGTTTACAAGATTTATATCCTTAGAGAAGAGTGCAACACTTCGTAACAGAATGATACTACGAATATTACGAAGCACCTTTAATTTTACCCTGTCTGAGCATATACGGAACAAGTCCTTTCTTTTTATGTGAGTTTGCCGCGGGTCTGTTTCAGATTTGCTGGTGTTTATTTCCGATTTGGCTCGATTCAATGAAATTAAGTCATTGAATGTCAGGCTAAGAATACCTAGTGTCATAAAAATGCATTTTTGTAACTTTACAAGCACTCTGAAATAGCGCTCAGTAGGTCATTTCTGTAACAGATGTAAGCAATTGGTTAAGTATTTGTTCTCTGTGGGTCACAGAAAATATCTACTTCTTAGACATCCTAACTCTATACCCTCAAGAATGCTCTATTTTACCTATTTTTACCAGCAGATTTGAA
>JAFXCP010000008.1 GCA_017521405.1 Akkermansia sp.
CTTCGGTACGCTTTTTGAAAAAAGGGCTGCCTGTGAGTCCTTGGGCATGCGGGGGTAGAGGAGGCGGTATCTGCGCGCTTGGTTTCGCATGTACGCCGCCATGCGCCGCAGGAAGCTTTCTGCCAGCTCTGCGGGTGTGTAGGGCTCCAGCGCAAAGCTCGCCGTGGCATTTGCATTTGGTGCGAAGGTTTCAGACGGCACATCTTCAAAATAAGTCTTGAATGCGTTCTCTATCTGCGTTAAGATATCCTTGCTCGCAGCGGGAGAAAGGGTTGAAAGGTTTTTGCTTTCGATGTTCTCTAAATTACCTGCGAGCTTTTCTATATCCACAAGCTCCAGATTATAGAGCCTTTCGCTTTTTTCTACGTTGGTTGTCTGTTTAGCCGTCATCCATGCTATCGCTTTTTCTTCCCCAATCATTAAGGGGCAGGCAAAGCGGAGAATGCGCACTTTGTTGTCAGAGTGTTTCAAATCAGGGTATACTCCGCATGGTATAGCATATTCATACAGCTTATCAATGCGGCAGACAGCAGCATAATGATTATCCATAGAAAAGCCGTTAGCCTCAGACTTTCGCGCCTTACCTATGTTCGCCAGCTCCTTTCTCTGCGGTTTATTCACTACCGCCACAAATTGACTTCTGGCATTTCTTAGAGGCTTGCCTTCCAGCGCTTCCAGATGTTTCCATGCTTCGTTCTGTGTGACATGCGTTCCGTCCAGAGTCAAGTCTCGCTTGCGCTCCAGCGCAAAGCTCACCAGTGCCTCGCCGGGGTACTCCAGCGTATCGTTGAAGGGTTTCGCCGCTCGCTGCTCAGCCCAGTTGGCTGCATGCTCGCCGACTACGGAGAAGGTAATATCGGGGTTGCCCGAGTCGAAGGAGGCTGGGGTTTTGAGTGCTTTTTTTAGGGTGTTTGGGGATAGTTTGCCGTGGATGTAGCGGCGGAATTGTGCGGGTGTGAGGTTTTGGGCAAGGGTGCGTGCGGTGGTGTAGGTGGCGGCAGGGGGGTAGTTGGTGGCTTTGTGATGAAGGGTGTGTTTGTTTGTTGGGCGATGCGGAGGTGTGTGCGCCCTGAGATGCAGAGGTGTGTGCCGTTCTTTTTGCGGAGGAGGACGATGGGTTCTTGTCTTGGGGTGAAGGTGGTGTTTTCTGCGGGGGGCTCTGTGGGCGGTAATGCGGGGTGAGGTTTGATGTTTTGGGGGGATATGGTGGTGGTGATGGAGCCGTCCGGGTTGGGGGCGGCTTCTCTGCCTGTTTGGGGGTCTGTGATGGTGGGGGTGCCGTGTGTGTCGAATGCGCCTGTTTGGGTTTCGTAGCCTGCTTTTTCTTGGTGGTCAAGTGGGAGGGGGCTCTTATGGGACGGATAATGCTTACGTCAAAGCATGGAGCTATAATTGTCCCGAAGTGCGGATACGGGCAACTCCGGTGGATGAAGTCGATATTGTGCGATTGTCCGCTATTGGTGCCGGTGTACTGCTGGTGTTATTTGTTCTCAGAGCGGGGATTGGTAAGAGGAAAAAAAGGTAAATATGTGATTCAATGCCTGAGTGCTGTGTAATAATTGTCCTGCTTGTGGTATGTTTAGGCATAATTAGCTTGATTTTCTGTAAAAAAAGGAGCATGCTTTTGCTGCGGCGCTGCTGGCGTGTGCAAGCTTGAAATCAAATCACCACCCCTCAAAAAAAGGAAGAGAGATGATTCGCATATACACTCAGACAGAAAATGGTATTGCCCGTACGGTGGGGTTGGAAGAACAGGGAACCCGCCGTGGAGGCGTGTTCTGGATAGATCTCCTTACCCCGGATGCTGAGGAGCTTCGTTATGCGGAATCTCTCTGCGCTATCGAAATGCCCACTAAGGACGAGATGCGCGAAATTGAGGCTACCTCCCGATTATATTGTGAGGATGGGGGGCGCTTTATGACGACGACGGTGCTTAGCCGTGTGGAGACGGATGATCCTATCATCGCGGAGATTACCTTCATTCTCAAGGGGCGTGTGTTGATTACGATTCGCCACACGGACTCATACTCTTTCCGCGTATTTTCCCACCAGTTGCTCCGAATGTCGCAAACGAATCGGGATTTGGTCTTTGTGGGACTGTTGGAAACGCTGGTGGACCGTCAGGCGGACGTGTTGGAACGATTCGGTACGGAGTTGGATGCTCTTTCCAAAAAGGTGTTTCGTACGCACCACACACGGCGGAAGGAAAAGGTGGAGGATCCGGATACGGAAGATTTGCGCGATGCGTTGGAGGAGCTTGGTCGCGTGGGTGACCTCATTACCCGCCAGCGCGATGCTTTGGTTAACTTGCTGCGCCTCATTACCTATGCCGGGAACGAGGATTCGTGCATTGGCGGGCAGGATAGCCTGTATATGCCGTTGCGCCCCGTTTCTCGCGACGTGAGTTCTCTTTCTGAATACGCCTCGTTCCTGTCGAACAAGATCAATTTCATGTTGGATGCCGTGCTGGGGCTTATAAACATCGAGCAGAATGACATTTTCAAGGTTTTTACCATTACGAGTGTTGTTTTCCTGCCGCCCACGCTTATTGCCAGTGTTTTTGGCATGAATTTCCGCTTTATTCCGTTTTTGGATAGTGAGTATGGGGTATGGATTTCTTTGGTGCTGATGGTGTTGGCCGGGGCTCTTCCCCTTATCATTTTCAAAATTAAACGCTATATCTAAGCCATGATTACTACACGCAAGGTTGTAACTCCGGATCAGGAGATTCTGAAGGCAGATATTCTGATTGAGGCTCTGCCGTATCTTCAGTCGTACCGGGATAAGACCATTCTCATCAAGTTTGGCGGTTCTGCCATGGATGCCCCGGAGTTGGTAAAATCCCTTATGCGGGATATTGTGGTGATGGAGACGATGGGTCTTAACCCGGTGGTGGTGCATGGCGGGGGAAAGGCTATTTCCAAGGCCATGGCGGAGGCCGGGTTGGAAGCTCGCTTTGTCAATGGGCTGCGGGTAACTACCCCGGAGGCGATAGATATTGTGGAGCGCACGCTTTCCGGCACCATTAACCCGGGGCTGGTGGAGATGATGCGTGACCATGGAGGCAAGGCGGTGGGTATTCCCGGTACAAATGTATTTGTGGGGGAAAAGCTGATGGAGAAGGATGCTTCCGGCACTCCGTTGGATATTGGGATGGTGGGTCGCGTGATTGGCTGCCAGCTTTCTCGCGTGGAAGAGGCTCTTTCCTTGCAGCTTACGCCGGTGATTTCTCCGCTTGCTCGAGAGCTGGGTACTCGCCAAGCTCTCAATGTGAATGCGGATTTGGCCGCGGCCGCCCTTGCCCGAGAGCTTAAACCCGTGAAGCTGGTTTACATTTCGGATGTACCCGGGTTGATGAGTGACCCGCTGGATCCTACGTCCATTATTAAGAGTATAAATCGGAAGGAAGCGTTTGAGCTTATTGAGCAGGGCGTTATCTCCGGCGGGATGATTCCCAAGGTAAAGAGTGCCGTGGATGCGCTGAATGCAGGCGTGCGTAAGGTTCACTTTATTGATGGCCGCTTGCCGCATACTCTCTTGCTGGAGATTTTTACGCCGGAGGGCATTGGTACGGAGATTGTGCGGGAGCAACGCTAATTTCATCTTTTTTCATGCAGGTTCCCAAATCCATAGGTGTGTTTGTGCCGCATCGCACTGCAACAAGTGTGCAGGTGATGGAGCGTTTGCTGGAGGCTTGCGCTGCTGCGGGGTTGAATGCTTATGAAATGGGGAAGCTTTCGTTGAATGACCCGGAATTGAGCCACCCGGAGTTGCTCCTTTGTTTGGGCGGGGATGGTACCATGCTTTCGGCTGCACTGAATGCCAGCAGCTATGGTACTATTTTGGGGGGGGTTAACACGGGGCATTTAGGTTTCCTGAGCGCATGCGGTAAGGAGGAGATTTTGCCGCTTGTACAGCATTTGGCAAGTGGAACTTATCTGGTGGAAACCCGTGCCATGTTGCAGGTGTGTAAGTTCAATGAGACCGGCCGGGAGGCTTCCCGCCGGTTTTACGCATTGAATGAGCTTGCTCTCTCTCGTGCCCAAACGGGTAAGATGATAGATGTGGATGTGGAGCTGGATGGTAAGCTGCTCAATCGTTACCATGCGGATGGTATTTTGGTGGCAACGCCCACCGGTTCCACAGCTTATTCTCTTTCCGCAGGGGGACCTCTTATGTGGCCCACGGCGGATGTGATGTGCCTTACCCCCATCTGTCCGCATAGCCTCACCAGCCGTCCCGTGGTGTTGCCGGATTCCGTGGAAATTACTTTGCGTCCATGCGAGCGCCGCGGTCGCGCGGAAGAATCGCTCATTTTCTCTCTGGATGGGAGAAATACTTATCCTATCTTCCTGAATGAGACGCTGACTATTCGCAAGGCTCCGAATCCCATTCGTCTGCTGGCGCTGCCGGGTTTTGACTATGCAGCCCGTCTGCGTGCCAAGCTGCGCTGGTAATTCCTTTCCCTCTTTGATTAATAGGGAATAAAGCGTGTTTGGCGGATAAACTTTGCCCAGTTGGTAAACTGGCGTACTCTCTTGGGATTAGCCGTGGCCGGATTCCAGCCTGCCACTTTTTCTGCCGCTATGGCAGCTTCCTCAAATCGTTCCAAATGCAGGAGCTGTACCACTTCGCCCGTGCCGGCAGAATAAAATACTAACCATTCTGACTGTTCCGGTTTGGCGCCCATGGCGGGATTCATCTCAAGTACTTTGCGGTAGGCTTCCAGTGATTGTTCGTGCATGCCTGCTCGGGAGCAGAATAGGGCGTGGTGTAGAAGTGCCCGGAAGCGCCAGCGGCGCGGCAGGTTAGGAATGTTCACCATGGCGGCACTTATTTCCACTGCTTTATTGCGACCTTCGGCGTTGCCGGAAAGGGCTTGTCCGTTCGCTTGTACGGCGTAGATGAGAACCTTGTCCTCCGGGCGGAGTAGGGGGGCTTGCTGGCGGAGCATGTGCTGCAGAAGTTCGTCTGCCTTGTCAAATTGCCCCAGACGTACGAGGATGGCTGCCCGGTGGATGCAGGCCTTGGTGTGCAGCTCCGGTGCTATATCCATGCAGCGTCCGTAGAGGTATTCTGCTCTTTTGAGGCTGCGTAATGTACCCACAAGCTCGGATTCTTGGGCGGCCATATATGTGGCTCTGGCTATGTAGGGGCTGTTATCCGGGCTGTTGCGAACGAGCGTGTGAAGTGTTTTCAGCGCGTTACTGTGTTTACCTTGTAGGGAGAGCAGGTGGGCCAGTCGCAGGGTGAGGATGGCTTGTACTCGGTGGGATGAAGCCCCGGTAAGGGCTTTTCTCAGAATGGGCTCTGCGGCAGCTGCTTTTTGTATTTCGTCTCCTTCTGCGTTTTGCTGGAATGCTTTTTCCTGTATGGCGATATAGCGCAGAAGTTGTGCTTCGGTGGCGTTTTTTACACTACTTTGCGTGGATTCGGAAGCCAGAAAGTCTATGGCAGCATCTATGTTCTCATGGAGCAGGTAGCAGGCATAATCTAATTCCGTATCCAATTTTTGAGCGGTGGTGGGCGCCTCCATGGAACGCAGAGTTGCCAAATCTTGGGCTGCCGATGCCGGATCTGAGGCAAGCCGGTGAGCTACTCGGGCAGAGAGAAGTTGATACTGCGTGGGGAGGGGAATATCCGGTAAAGAAAGGATATGCTCCTCCAATTCTTTATCTCCGGAGTGAAGGGCGCAGAGCAGGGCGTTTACCAAAGCCGCATTTCGGATATCTTCCGGTGCTTCCTTGGCGCAGTCCAGATAGGCTTGAGCTGTTTCTTTTGTTTTGTCCGGAAGGAGTCTGGTGTGGTAGTAACGAGTGCGGGCGTCTTCTCCCTGAATCATGTTCAGGTAGAGTGCAGCTTCTTTATTTTGTTCCTGCTGGATGTAGAGGCGTACTTGCTCCAGTAAGATGGTTCGAGTAGTTTGTTCCTGCGGGCAGGTGGCGATGGCAGTGTTGGCGCTGCTTACATCCGGGGTGCTCCATGTTTCCAGATTGTTGCTCAGCAAGCGCTGGCGTAAAAGAAGGGCTATGGCGGCTCGCCGGGCTTTTTGTGGGTTAGACATCCACTCTTCCAGCTTGCGCTTGGCGTAATCACTCGTCTCAAATGCTTTGTGTTCCCAGAGCCTACGGAAGGCTTCCTCCAGCAGGGGCGATTCCGGGTGCGTGGATATGAAGTGCAGCAGGGTTTCTTCTCCTTTGCCTTCGTTGTAATCGCTGATTTGTGCGGATAAGGTGGGACCATCCTCATCGTCGTCCGAAGGTTCCGGGATAGGGGTGCCGGCGGCTGATTCCGGGGTATTCGCGGTGGCTTTTTCCTTCGCGTAAAACACTTCGGAAAGGGAGAGACGAATATAATGTTTCTGGAATATGGTTAATTCATTGCCGGCTTCTAATGCTCGGCAAAGAGCTATGGCCTCCTCAAATTGTCCACGCTGCCGGAGGTTATCCACCTCCAGAATTTGAAGGATGTTTCTTAAATTCGGGTGCTGGTCTGCAAGTTTGCGGAGGCGTTCCATGGCTGCATTATCCTGGCTGCGCGGCTTTTGCAACCAATACTCCGCCAGAGCTGCTGTGGCTAAGTTGGCTATTTCCGTGTTTTCACTAGTTGCCATGGGGGTAACAGTGGCGGCGAAGTCCACCTCCGGGCATTGCCAGACGCAATAGAGAAGAGCCTTTGCTGCAGCAGTGTAGAGAGGGTGTGTAGCCGGTACTTGGCGCAGTTCTTCTGCGGCTGCGGCTAAACGCTCCAAAGCGATGAGTGCTCGCCCCCGCCAGAAGTTTGCTTCCTCCCCGTGTTCTTCCTTGAGTGCTTGCAGGGCTGCCGCCGGGCTGCCTTCCTGCAAGTGCTGTTTGGCAGTGGCTAAATCTGCCTGCAGGGTACTTGCAGACAGAAGAAACAGGGAGAGTAGGGAGGTTTTCATGGGCATTATTGGCCGGGGTGGCTCAGGTAGGTCTGTATGTAACGCTTTCCGGATGCTGTGAGCGTGGCATTTCTGCTGTCATTCTTCAGGCGGTTGGCCGTGCAGTTCTGTTGAAGGGTTGGCTCCGGTTTGCAGGATACAACCATGGGTTCATTTGTAGGCTCTGTACTTGGGTATACTGCAATCGGAACCCCCTCGGCGGTGAAAGCCATTTCCAAGGAAACAGGACGCTTGCTCCAATCCCCTTTGTACAGGAATGGGTAGCGGCGCAGTATATCCATCGTGCCGTGGCAGGGTACCCGTACACGATAATGTTCTTTAAGCGTTTCCCAATGTTCCCGCAGGGATATAGGTTGTCCGTTCCGGCTGGCTTTTAGTAATTCGGCCGGGTCTATTCCCACAAGGTTGAATCCATTGTACAGCCCATGTTTGTTGGAGGGGGGGGCTATGCGATGATAGGAGAGGTTAATCATCAGGCATATTTCCAAATGCAGGTGTGCCCGTTCTTTGTTGATTCCTTTGCCACTGTAACCAATGCGCCCCAGTTGGGATTCCAGGGTTACATGCTGCCCCGTGCGGCAAGCGGTTTCCGCCAAATGTGCATAGAGTGAGAAAATCGTTCCCTCCGGTACTTCGTGTGCTACTACAATGTAGCGACCATAGTTGCTGGCACCCGGGGAATTGTTTACATGCACTACGATGCCGCTTGCCACAGGATGTACGGCATCCTGCGGTTCTCCCTGTTCATCGCGTTGGATGGGGGAAATGTCTATCCCTTCATGAAGCCTGCTGAACCTCAGGCTGCCATTGCTCAGGCGAAAAGGGTTACGCACAAATCCGTAGGAACCCGCTTCCCATGGCTTACTGCTTACGCCCTCGAAAATGCGGTTCACATGCGTGTAGAAGGCACTGGGTTTTCCGTGAAAAAGGGCATCGTTGCGCGTGGGAAGTTGGTATACCAAATCCTCATACGCCATGACTGTGGCGAATCCAAAGAGCAGGACGGAGGAGATGGCTGCGCGTAAGCTCACGATTCGTAGGAGAAAATCTCGGGAATGGTCCGATCATTCATATCCTTTGTCCCCTTTGCTTCCTTGGGCAGTTTGGGCAGGGGGCGCGGGTTTTCATCCAGATAGCGTTTTTCTTCGATTTCCTGCTCAACGGGTTCAATGTGGCGAGAAAGCTGTTTGAGGTCGAAACCATTTAAGCCGCCCCAGATGATGAGGGTGCCATCCTGAATGCCACGGTCAATCATCGTCGGTTCAAAAGCCAGACCATTTACCACGGGAAGAAGTCTTTTCCCTATATTTTCCTGCGTTGCGGTGAATAGACGGTTCCTGTATACTTTTTGGGTATAGAGTACAACGCCGTAGGAGCCATCGTCCGCCAAAAAGGATTTGAATTTGTCAAAATGCTTTAGGCTCATTATGGGCATGCGGTTGTAGTAATGCCCGGAGTAGAGGATGTTGAAGGATGCCCCGGCTTCCGAGGAACTGGATTCAGTCAGAAAATGCACCGGATAGCGGTTTTGCTGCTGGCAGCTGCCCAGGCAAAGAATGAGGGCTCCTAAGAAGAGAGGAAGTCGCATATTCATATGTGGCGGGAATTGTGGCTTAGTGGATAAGGTGGCGGCTCTGGATGCAATAGTTAAGGCCACTGCCCACGGTGAGCAGCAGGCTAAGCCAAAGGCTGGCGGTGCGGAGAATCTCCCCTCCCAGCCCAATGCTCAGACTACGCAGGGGCTCGGGCAAGTTCCCTCCGTAAGCCAGTTGCACCATGCAGGCAATGCAATAGACTAACTGGAAAACGGTTTTCCATTTGCCGTAGCGATCTGCAGCAATGACTTGCCCTTGTTCCACGGCTAGCTGTCGCAAGCCTGTTACAAGGAATTCGCGGAAGATGATGATGGTGGTTATCCAGAAGGGGCAGATGCCGGCATATGTCAGGTAAATGAAGGCTGCACTCACCAGAATCTTATCTGCCAGCGGATCCATCAGTTTGCCGAAATTAGTCACAAGATTGTACTTGCGGGCAATGTAACCATCCAGAAAATCCGTAATGGCTCCCACCACAAAGGCCCAGAGGGCTATACATGCGGTTGTGGAAATCGGGGAGAACCACCCCCCGCTTACTTCGTTGATGAAAGGGGAGACTTCTCCACCCACTGCAAGAACAATCGTAAACACGATAACAAGCAGTATGCGGGAAAGAGTCAATATGTTCGGCAAATTGAGCATGGCTTCTCCCATTTATAGCCCCGAGGACGGATTCTTGCAAGCGAAAATCCCGCCTGTACATCAAAAAAGAGTTTCTGTGAGCTTATGGAAGATGAAATTGTATCGGAAATATGCTTCGTAATTGTTTTTTCGCTCGCATCCCCGGAAGGAAGATGCTAAACTGAACAAGAACTTGTCATGAGCGATTCAGCCTATATTTTTGATAATGTTGGAGAGTACCTGAAGTTGGGGAGCACCATATGCAGCCCCACCATGTATTTGGGGGCCGGGCTTCAGCCGTACTGGATGAAAAATGCCGCCTATGAACCAGTTGCTCCGGAGGCTCCGGCCCTTACGGCAGAGGATACCCGGAAGCTGGTCGAAAGTTGCACCACTGCGGAACAACGTGCTGCCTTAGCAGAGAAAGGCGCCATTGATTTTGTGGCGGATGGACCATGCGGTAAGTACCATGCGTATATTTATGCTCAGGAATCCGGTATGTTATTGGTGCTGCTGGCACTGCATGTGGATAACTTCCTGAAGCAAGGGGTGGATTGCAAGTGTTCGGATATCCATCTGCCTACGGCAAATCCTCCCTCGTGGCGCCGCAATGGTCACTTGCAGCCTATATGGGAGGGGGCTCCCGTCCTTACCAAGGAGGATACGCACGCTCTGGTGGATAGCTTCCTGACAGAGAAGGAATGGGCGCGCCTGAAAGACGTGGGTGATGTGGACTTTGCGTACCAGAATACTCACGGACGTTATCGTTCCTCCGTGGTATCCCAGCGTTTGGGGTATGATATTTGCTACCGCATTATCAACACAAAGATTCCGACGATGAAGGACATTAACCTTCCGGAGGAATATGTGGTGCCTCTTACTCGTTTTACCAACGGGTTGATTTTGGTAACAGGTTCCGTGGGTTCCGGTAAATCCACCACGCTTTCCGCCATTATCGACTTTATCAATGGGGACCGTAAAGACCACATCATTACCATGGAGGACCCCATCGAAACGGTATTCCCCTGCAAATCCTGCCATGTAAACCAGCGCGAGGTACACAAGCACACAGAATCTTTCGCAAGAGCATTGCGCGCAGCACTCCGTGAGGACCCCGATGTGATTATGGTAGGCGAAATGCGCAATCTGGAAACAATTTCCTTGGCTCTTTCCGCCGCAGAAACAGGCCACCTTGTGCTGGGAACTCTGCACACGGGGTCGGCTTCTCGCACGATTGACCGTATCTTAGATGCCTTCCCGGTGGAGGAGCAGGAGCATATCCGTATCATGGTTTCAGAATCCCTGCGTGGTGTGTTCTCCCAGCAGTTGGTGCCCAAGAAGGACGGCTCCGGGCGTGTAATGGCTTTGGAAATGCTGGTGAACACGGCGGCTGTGGCTAACTGCATCCGCGAGGGTAAGACCTTCATGATTCCCGGTCTCATTCAAACCGGTAAGGCTCAGGGTATGCGCCTGATGGATGACTCTCTGCAACAATTGTACCTCGATGGTACGATTAGTGCCGAGGAATGCACCTCTCGCGCCACGGATAAGGTGATGATGGAGAAGTTCCTTAAAGAACACCCGCAGGCTTGATTTCTTTTCCCCTAGTTTAACGAATTTTTTCCCGCTTACACACAGATATGAGTAACAAGATTGATGAGTATTTCCGCATTCTGGTAGAGCAGGGCGGTTCGGACCTCCACCTCTCCGAGGGGCAACCTCCGAAAATTCGCGTGCATGGCGAAGTGACCGCCGTGAGCGAGCATGAGTTGACGCATCAGGATATGATTGACCTTATGGAGCCCATTTGCCCGCCGAAACTCTGGCAGGATTTTACAGAGGGCGGCGATGCGGACTTTGCTTATGAAATGGATGAAACCTCCCGCTTCCGTTGCAACTACATGAAGCAACAGCGCGGATATTGCTGTGTATTCCGTCTCATCCCCACAAAAATTCTCACTCTGGAGCAACTCAACGTGCCGGAGCAGATTAAACGCTTTGGTGAAATGCGCTCCGGGCTTGTACTGGTGACCGGACCTACCGGTTCCGGTAAGTCCACCACGTTGGCTGCTTTGATTGATTACATCAACACGAACTTCTCCCGCCACATCATCACGGTGGAAGAGCCTATCGAATTCGTGCATCCTTCCAAGAATAGCATCATCACTCAGCGAGAAGTCCCCTCTAACTGCCCCACCTTTGCCGATGGGCTGCGTGCTTCTCTCCGCGAGGATGCGGACATCGTTCTTGTGGGTGAGATGCGTGATTTGGAAACCATTTCCCTTGCTCTTACGGCAGCAGAAACCGGGTTGCTGGTATTTGGTACGCTCCATACGAATAATGCCCGTAAGACGGTGGACCGTATTATTGACGTGTTCCCGGCAGAGCAGCAATCCCAGGCTCGCACCATGCTGGCCGGCTCCTTACGTGGTGTCGTGGCGCAGCTGTTGATGAAACGCTGCGATAAGCCGGGACGTGTGGCTGTGAATGAAATCCTCTTTGCCACACCCGCCGTTTCCGCCATTATCCGCGAGGGTGCCACCCAGAAACTGGCCGATGTCATTACCGGTGGTAAGGGGCTTGGTATGCAGTTCATGGACGATGCTATCTGGCAGAAGCTCCAGCAAGGGCTTGTTTCCCCGGAAGAGGCTTATATGAAAGCTATTGATAAGGGGCGCTTCAAGAACTTCCTTCCCAAAGAAATGGCTAATATGGCCAATGCCGGCGGCGCTTGATGCTCCGCCTACGCCTTTAAAACGGCCTCCCATGAATGCGGGAGGCCGTTTTTCTTTCTCTTGTGACAGATAAAGCTCAAAAACGGCTTGACAATACGACAAAGAAGCGTACAATCCCTGCGCGCTGCGATGGTAACGCAGCCGAATCAGATTATGAAGGCAGACATTCATCCCAAGTACAACAACGTTGTGTTCGTGGACATCACCACGGGCCGCCGCTTCATCACCCGCTCCACTGTGACCTCCCCCAAGACTGAGGTAATCGATGGTGTGGAACACTACGTCGTATCCTGCGGTATCACCTCCGATTCCCACCCCTTCTTCACGGGTAAGAACCAGTTTGTTGATACGGAAGGTCGCATCGACAAGTTCCAGAAGCGCTTCGGCTCTGTGCGTCGTGCCAAGAAGCCGTCCCTTTCCTAAGGCTCCGTACCCCTTTTCCTTATTTCTATTGGTTAAAAAACCGGTTCCTCAATGGGACCGGTTTTTTGTGCTTGCTTCTCAAAGTGTGCCTTGGTAAAATCCACGTCGTTAGCTTCGTCCTTTTTCCTTCTTGCCCTGTTTTTATATGAAGAAACAAATCTGGAAATACGTTCTTGTATTGGCTGCCACAGGGGTTGTAGCTGTGGTCGGTAGTAAAATCTCTCAGATGGCTGTGGATGCTATGAAAGCGGCCGATTCATTCCCCAAGGTGGATGCTGCCACTGCTGATGCACATGCTAAAATTATACTCCAACAAAAATGTGCCGATTGCCACGGCCCGGAGGCTGATTACAACAGATTCCTGAACCTACTCTCCTTTGGACTGCTGCGTGACCATGTGGAAAACGCCCGGCGTACCTTCACCATGGAAAGCGATGGTTCCCTGCGTTCCGGCGTGGTGGATTACCTCAAAATGGACCGTGTGCTTACCACACGCCACATGCCGCCGGCGGCATATACGGCTGTTCACATAGGTTCTCGCCTCACGCCGCGAGATGTGGCCGTGCTGCGCAACAGATATAGTGTGGAGGGGGCGGCAGCCCGCCGTTTTGCTGCCATTGCTCCGCAATCCGAACCCTCCAATGAGTGGGAATCCGCTCGCATTTATTTAGGCTGGCTGTTGTATAATGATGGGCGCCTTTCTACCTCGAATGAAGTCTCCTGTGCCTCCTGTCACGACCTCACCAAGGGCGGCACGGATAATTTGGCCAAGTCGGAAGGTGTGCCCGGTCCGGATGGTAAGCCCCAGCTGGGGGGCGTCAATGCGCCCACCACTTATAACGCCGCAGGGCATATTCGCCAATTCTGGGACGGTCGTGCTGCGGACCTTCAGGAACAGGCAGGCGGCCCTCCCCTGAATCCCGTGGAAATGGGCTATTCCCACCCCTCCGATTGGGAGAAGATTGCTGCCAAATTGCAGCAGGACCCCGTGTTGGTGGCACTTTTTGCCTATGTGTACGGCGATAAAGGCATTACGGGAGAAACCATTACCGGTGCCATTGCTGCATACGAGAAAACCCTTGTCACGCCGGACTCCGCTTTTGACCGCTACCTGCGTGGGGATGATAAAGCGTTGACGGACGAACAGAAAGAAGGTATGGAGGAGTTTGTGAAACTGGGCTGTGCAACCTGCCACTCCGGTCCTGCTCTTGGCGGTATCAGCTTTGAGTACATCAACACCCATGCGGATTTCCGTTCCCTTGCTGTGGCAGAGGATTACAAGGAAGGTGCCCATGGTCTTGCCGATTATACAGGTAAGAAGGAGCATACGGATATGTTCCGCGTACCTGCCTTGCGTAATGTGGCCCTTACAGCTCCGTACTTCCACACCGGTTCTGTGGATTCACTCCATAAGGCGGTACGTATTATGATTCAAACTCAAACTTCGGAAACTCCCACGGACCGAACTGTGGAAAACATTACCTCCTTCCTAGAGGCTCAAACGGGACAGTTTAAGGGTAAATCCCTGGAAACGCTTACGCCTCAGGACGTGCGCCCGAATTTGTAACCATCTCAACATGCTGCAAATTTCCGTCTTGGCTAGCAGCAGTCGTGGGAATGCCACCGTCATCTCCGGCGGTGGCACCCATCTACTGGTGGATACAGGCATTAGCGCACTTCGCATCCGCAAGGGACTTAAGGAATGCGGGCTGACAGTCGCCCAAATTTCCGGTGTTTTTTATACGCACGAGCATCAGGACCATGTGTGTGGCCTAGGGGTGCTTGCCCGCAAGGATGCGCTCAACATATATTGCAGTCGCTATTTGGCTCGAGATTTGCGGGGAGCCGCGCCCCATGCCCTTTATACCTATCTGGAACCCGGAAGTCCCGTGCAGGTGGGTGCCATTAAGGTGACCCCCTTCTGCGTGAGCCATGATGCGGCAGACCCCTTTGGCTATGTGTTCGAGTGTGGCGGGGTGCGTTTGGGATACGTTACGGATACCGGGCGCATCGTGCGGGGAATGCCGGAGTTGCTCAGCGGAGTGCAAGCTTTGTATTTGGAATCCAATTATGACCCCGAGATGCTGCAAAACTCCGGGCGCCCGTACGAACTTATCAATCGCATCTCCGGGAACTGGGGCCATTTATCCAATCAACAAGCCTGTGATTTTGTTCGTTCCATGGTGCATCCGGGCTTGCAGCACATTATCCTCGCGCACATTAGCCCGGAATGCAATACACCGGAAATAGCCCGCCGAGCTATGCAGCAAACGCTGGACGATATTTCGCATCCCGCCTGTCTGCACTGTGCCGCCATGGCTGAGCGTCTCCCTTGGATTGAAATCTCCTGAATAACTTTCCCCCTGCGTGTTTGGAAATCAAAAACGCAATGCTGCTTACAAACCCTAAGCCTTTTTTGAGGGACTCAAACTGCAATAAAACCTAATTGCCCCGAAAAGAGAGCAGGGTACTTGATAGCCCCTCCTTTCTTGCCGCAAACTCCCCGCTAGATGGTGCTTACTGCTGGGGAGAAAAACGTTTTGTATTCACGTAAGGTAGATTCTTTTAAAATCGATATATGGTTCACCGGTGAGAAAATAACCCTTCCGTTTACTTACCTTGGATATAGCTTGAGACGAAAGAGCCAATTTGTATAAACTGTATTAAATATATAAGCCGGAATGAGGCGTTGACAAAGGGATAGCGTTTATGTTTTCATGTGTCCTTGTTAGACTGTCATATCTCCCTTCATGGTTTTTAATACTGTATTTTATGTTTTCTTGCTTATGATTATCGGGATA
>JAFXCP010000009.1 GCA_017521405.1 Akkermansia sp.
ATTCCATACCCGACAGCATAGCACAATTCCGGCACAAAAGAAAGCTCCACTGCAGCTCCCGCAACGCCTAATAAAAATAAATATGCAGCAAGATGCACCAAGGTAGCCCCCACGCCTACAACAACAAAACGAGCAAATTCACCCCCAATCATTTTCCGGATTTTTCAACACACAATATATCAGGACCACGTTCTATTCCTGAGTTTCTACTAATAATTACGACTTTAAACACGTTAAATGCCTCTGAAAAATCGACACAATATCCCTTTGATATTAATTTCTCCTCTGCATTTTCGTAAAAAAGATTCCCGGACACTGCCTTCGAAGAAAGAAGCAGACATATTCTGCTGTTATCCAGAATTACATTTTCAATAAGTTCGAGGAATTTTTTTTCTGTCAGCAAATCGGTCATTATCATCCCTTTGATATCAGGATGCGGCTCACCATAGCCAATTCCTCCGTAAGGCCATGCTTTCCCTATGCCCACATCGGCATAATAGTTATATAAAAATCCGTATCCCTGAGCAAGAATCGGAATTTCATCCCTAAATACCCCCAAGGAAGATGCACATGCGTAAGCTCTCTTAAAATCATCCTTCTGGTAACAAGACTTCCATCTGAGGCGGCCGGAGGAAAATAGCAATATGCCCATAAGAAGCACCACCGCGCATCTATTCCACCCCTTGTGCGAATTCTTCCAAGCGGCCTGTATTAACCAAATGAGGCAAATAATAAATGCCGGAAACAAAAAAATGTAATGACGCTCCCAGAAATGAAAATTCTTACAATATGCACCTGCAAAAAAAACAATACCCAATAAACATGAAGCCAAAATAAAATGTGATTTTACTATCTTTTTCCATACCCGCAAATTTTGTAAGAAGATGACAGTATACGCAGCGAGAGCTGAAACCACCAACATAATCATCTCTCCCGAAATAAGATGATAATTCCCCATTCGTAGGTCGTTTCGGGGCAAGCCAAGACCACTTAATCCCAGAAACGCATATCCAATGGCTCCCAAATTCATCACTCCCGGTTTATCCCATCCTCGGTCTGCCCCATCCGACATATCTATTGCATACCTATACGCTACATAGATTAAAATCGGGCCCAAAACGCCTACGCTTAATAGCGTCTCCCAGCGTCGCCAATCCAACAATTTCCTCCCTCGAGTATTCAAAAAATAAGCATACAAATACACCACCCCTGCAAAACCAAAAATAAAATGCACACAGAAACCAAACAAAAGCCACAGCAATGCATAAAAAGCATCCCGCTCCCAAGGCTCTTTCGCACCAAAAAAACAATGATAGATAAGAGCAAAACTGCTTGCAAGAAGGATGATATAAGGCCCTGCATCATTCATGTAATACACAACCACAGGATGAATACACAATAATAAAGCCCACCAACAGGACAAATTGAGTTTCCTCAAAATGTTTAGCATGTAACATACAGAAATAACTAAAAACGGAACATTAAGCATACGATACGCTACCTCACTCCGCCCCCACAATAAGCTCCATATATACTGAAGATGAGCTAATCCCATCTGGTGGAGGCCCCATTGATGCTGCCAATACCCATTTTCAACACTTATATTGGCATACTGAATACGTATCGCTTCATCCACCCATATGCTGTGGGAGCTAATACTAATAATTCCCGCAAAACAGGAAAGCAGCAAAACAAGCAGCAGATTAATTTTGTTCTTGTTCATCTTTACGATTCTTCAGCAACAATGTACGCAGGACGTTTTTTCACCTCGGCATATACCTTTGAAAGATACAAGCCCAATATCCCTATGAAAAACAATTGCACTCCGCTCAAAAAAATGATGATGCACACCATTGAGGTCCAGCCATTAACAGATGCATGATATAGCATCTGCCTTATACACAAAAATAAAATAGCTATAAATGAGGCAAAAGAAAGTAACATACCTAAAAAGACAGAAACCAACAACGGAGCGGATGAGAAGGAAGCTATTCCCTCTACTGCGTATTTAAACAGCTTCCAAAAGGACCACTTTGTCTCCCCCGAAACCCTCTCCACATTTTCAAATTCTATCCATTTTGTACGAAAGCCAACCCACTCATATAAGCCTTTAGAAAAGCGATTATTTTCCGGCAAGGAAATCAGAGCATCCACAGCCTTTCTCGAAAGTAATTTGTAATCCCGAGCCCCATCTACCAATTTAACCTCCGATAAAGAATTTATTAACCGATAAAAGGCTCTTGCAAACAGAGAACGAAGCACCGGTTCACCGGCTCGATTTACACGGCGAGTACCAACACAATCGTAATCCTCATCCCGCACCGCCTTCAGCATTTCAGGCAGAAGCATCGGGGGGTCTTGAAGATCGGCATCCATTACAGCCACCCATTTTCCGCGAGCTGCGCGCAAACCTGCTAAAATGGCACCTTCCTTACCGAAATTGCGAGAAAGGGACACATAACGAACGAAAGCATGGTCTGCCCTGCATTTTCGAATAACAGATAAGGTATCATCTGTACTTCCATCATTCACAAATACCACCTCAAGAGTTTCACATCCTGCAAGCTTTTTGAGCTTCAAAATTTCCTCTATGAAAAAAGGTATTGTGGTTTGCTCGTTGTAGCATGGCACTACTAGGCTAATCAGCTCCGAGACTGATGTCTCTACGAAAAACACCCCCTCACTCTGTTCATTGTTCATGATTTATCGCACAGACAATTTGATTGACTCCGGCATACCGACTAAGTTTTTACTCGGTCGACCAGTTACTGTGCGTACAGTACAGCATACATAATGCTGAATGAGACATAACACACTAAAAGGATATAAACAAGAAGTTTATGGTTTTATTCTTGTCAGGACCATTCTCGGCAAAGAGAAACAAACAGCAAATTTTCGAGCAATTGGATTCATCTGCCCTATAAATGAGTAATTGTTGCTAAAACACAAAATAAAATATATTTTTCTTGACTATGCATTATGTATGCTTATATATAAGGATGAATCAAAAAATACAAGAAATACTACTCAAGGAAATCTCCATAGGCTCCACGGAAGCAGTCCGATTAATTTTGGAATGTACGGAAGAACTGGGCAGCATGGCAGAAGGGCTCGAAAGAAAAGAGTTGATGAGTCTCATTCGGCAGGTGATACACAAAGGGGTTCAAGCTGTACGAGAGAAAGAAAAGAGCGTTAGTTTTGAAACCGCCGCATGGGAAAGCGTATCAGCCCGCAGAGAACGGCGATGGTCAACACGGCGGGATTTACGGCATTTTGTGCGGAGAATGCTCAAAGTAGAAAACGTAGCCTCCTTACAACTCCGGCACATGAACGTATGCGTTTGCAAGCAAATTCTTCAATCGGCTTTTGGTTCAAGCCCACACAGTTATCGTAAAGGTAGAGCCATTTTGCACAGTATTTTTAATTACGGAATGATGAATGGCTGGTGCAGCCATAATCCGGTAAAATACATCCTTTCTCCCCGAATACAGGAAAGAGAAATTATACCACTCAGCACAGAAGAAGTTAAACAGTTGGAAGAAACGGCAAAGCGCCCTAAACACGCTGCGATGCGGCTCTCCCTACACCTTATGCTCTACTGCGGACTTAGACCAACAGAAGTGCAACGCATACAACCCGGAGATATTAGATGGGAAGAAAAACTCGTACAAATAAGGCCCACGGTGAGTAAAACAGGAGGAGGAAGAATCGTTCCCCTGCGGTTAACAGATAAACTCCGAAATGCAACTCTTAACATCCCCAAAAACTGGGTCAACAGATGGAAGAGCTTACGCCGGGATGCCGGATTCCTCTATTGGCAAGCAGATGTTCTAAGGCACACCTTTGCCACCTACCACCTCATGCGCTTTCGTAATCTTCAAGAATTACAACTGGAAATGGGGCATCGTGATACGAATCTACTCCACTCAAGATACACCAATTTACCCCGCATCACCACCACTGCATGTCGGCAATTTTGGGGAACCTCCTGAAAGGATGGGATTGAGACAAGCTATACATCAAAAACCTAGCAACTGCATACCATACAAGTTTCGCCTGATTCGCCTTGAAAGGGCGAGCCGGAGGTGATATAATGCGCGGCATGCCGAAGGTAGCCCTGATACAGCAGGAAGCCGCAGCCGAGCCTGCGGAAAATAAGCGCCGCCAAATGGAGGCCATCCGAGCCGCAGCAGCCGGAGGAGCGCAGATTGTATGCACGCAGGAGATGTGTACCACGCTCTACTTCTGCCGTACTCAGGATTGCGAGCTTTTCGATACGGCAGAGCCCATACCCGGGGCGTGGACGGATGAACTCTGCGCGCTTGCCCGGGAGCTGGGTATCGTTATCGTGGCCGCCGGATTCGAGAAGCGAGCCACCGGGCTATACCACAACACCGCATGGGTTATTGATGCCGATGGAAGCTTTTTGGGGGTATACCGCAAGATGCACATTCCGCAGGACCCCGGTTTTGAGGAAAAGTTCTACTTTACCCCCGGAGATTTGGGGTATAAATGCTTCGAAACCCGATACGGCAAAATTGGTGTGCTGATATGCTGGGACCAGTGGTACCCGGAAGCAGCCCGCCTCACAGCCATGGAAGGAGCAGAGATTTTATTCTACCCCACAGCCATCGGCTGGATTCCCGGGGAGGAAGCTCTGTACAATGCCCAGCACTGCGCTTGGGAAACCGTACAGCGCGGGCATGCCGTGGCAAACGGCTGCTATGTGTGCGCCATAAACCGCTGTGGCCAGGAGGGGGAAACCACTTTCTGGGGGCAGTCCTTTGTGGCAGACTACTGCGGGCAAATCATCGCCAAGGCTCCGGTGCGCGAGCGCAGCATCCTCTATGCCGATGTGGATTTGGAAGCCCTGGAGGCACACCGCCGTATCTGGCCTTTCTTCCGCGACCGTCGCATCGACTCCTATACCGGCATCACTCGCCGCTGGGGCAAATAAAGACACATGAACACCACCACCCAATCCCAGGAAGCCCCGCCCCCCATTCGCGCCATCATCGTCGGCATGGGGGATCGAGCCTCCATATACTCCAGCGTAGCCCTCACGAATCCGGAGCATCTGGAAATCGTGGGCGTAGTGGATGTGAACCCCGAGCGCGTTCGGCAAGCACAGCTCATGTTCGACCTGCCGGATGAGCACTGCTTCTCCACCGTGGAAGAGCTGCTGGAAAAGCCCCGGCTGGCGGATGCCATCATCAACTGCACCATGGACCGCCTGCACGTGGAAACATCCCTGCCCCTTCTCCGGCACGGATACGACATGCTGCTGGAAAAGCCCTACGCGCTGAACGATACGGAGGGGCAGTTACTCATCGACTGTGTGCGGGAAACCGGTCGCAAGCTCATGGTGTGCCATGTACTGCGCTACACCCCCTTTTACCGGGCCATTCGCCGCGTGCTCGCCACCGGAGCCGTGGGGGATGTGATAAATATCCACATGGCGAACCAAGTGGGCTACCTGCACGAATCCGTTTCCTTTGTACGCGGGAAGTACGCCCGGGAGGAGATATGCGGTTCCGGCATGCTGCTCACCAAATGCAGCCACGATTTGGACATTATGTCATGGCTCATGGGCGGAATAGCTCCGGTAAGCATCTCCAGCGTGGGCGGAGTGTTCCAATTTAAGGAATCGAATGCACCGGAAGGCGCCGGCACCCACTGCCTGAACAACTGCCCGCTGGAGCGCGAATGCCCCTTCTCTGCCCGGCGTCTGTACATAGAATATCCCCTGCGCTGGGCCAACAACGTGTGGCACGATACCCATAGCAACCCCGCCACGGATGCAGAAAAGGAAAAAATCCTCCGTCAGGAGGATAACCCTTTTAGCCGCTGTGTATACCGGTGCGATATCAGCATCGTGGACCACCAATCCGTTCTCATCCACTTCCGGGATGGTTCCACCGGCACCTTCTCCATGAATGGCGGAGCCAGCACCCCGCGCCGCATCATCCACATTACCGGCACCCGTGGGGAAATCTACGGCGATTTTGAGGAAGAATGCTTCCATGTGCGCCAAATGGAGCCCTCCGCCCCCGGCGGATACACCGAGCGCACACTCGATATGTCGGACTTCCAACAGGGAGATGCTCACGGCGGCGGAGACCGCAGCATTGTACTGGATTTCGTGGCACTTCTGCGCGGAGAACGCACCTCTCCCGGTTGCCCCACATTGGAGGATAGCATCATCGGCCACCGCATGGTATTCCGTGCGGAGGAATCCCGCATGCAAGGCGGCACCATGCTGCCGTTCTGAGATTTCTACCCCATGCTCCCCCGCTTTACCTACCCGGATTTACCAATCTCCCGCAGGCGGCAAGAGATTTGCGATGCTCTGCGGAGCCACCAAGTCATCGTCGTTGTGGGGGAAACCGGCAGTGGTAAAACCACCCAGCTTCCCAAAATGGCGCTGGAAGTGGCAGGCAAACGCCCGGGGCGCGTGGGGTGTACCCAGCCGCGCAGGCTCGCGGCAGTAGCCGTTGCCCGGCGCATTGCCGAGGAAATCGGCGGAGAAATCGGCGGATTTGTGGGCTACCAAGTCCGATTCGATGACCGCACCGGCCAAGACACCCGACTCAAACTAATGACGGATGGCATCCTGCTGGCAGAGACCCAGCACGACCGCGACCTACGGCAATACCACACCCTCATTTTGGACGAAGCGCACGAGCGCAGCCTGAATATCGATTTCCTGCTGGGGTACATGAAAATGCTGCTGGAGCGGCGGCCGGAGTTCAAACTCATCATCTCCTCCGCCACGATGGACGCCGCCGCTTTTTCGGAATTTTTCGGAGGAGCACCCGTCATCAACGTCGAAGGGCGCACCTACCACGTGGACATGCACTACATGCCCCCGCGCCACAGCGAGGAAGAATTGCCGGAGCATGTATGCCGAGCTGTGCAATGGCTTTCCGAATACGATGAGCGCGGGGATGTGCTTGTATTCCTCCCCGGTGAGCGTGAAATTCGGGATTGCGCGGATGCGCTGCTGGCCATGGATCTGCCCCGCACGGATATTCTCCCCCTCTATGCACGCTTGGGGCTGGGAGAGCAGCAGCGCATTTTCCACCCTTCCGGCAAGCACCGCCGCATCGTCCTAGCCACAAACGTGGCGGAAACATCCCTCACCATACCCGGCATTATCTATGTGATAGACAGTGGCTTAGCACGCATCTCCCGCTACCTGCCGGGGCGCCAAATCCAGCGTTTGCAAATAGAGCCCATCTCTCAAGCCAGTGCCCTCCAGCGTGCCGGCCGCTGCGGCCGTGTTACGGAAGGCGTATGCATCCGCCTGTACTCAGAGGAGGATTTTAACGAACGCGAGCCCTTTACCGACCCGGAAATCCGCCGCAGCGCACTCGCAGGAGTCATCCTCCGCATGGCGGACCTCAAATTACCCCCGCTGGGGGAATTTCCCCTGCCGGACCCGCCCAGCCCGCGCCTTATCAACGAAGGATACAAAACACTGCGGGAAATCAGCGCCTTGGACCGCCACAAACAACTTACCGATACCGGGCGCATACTCTCCCGCCTGCCACTGGATCCGCGCTTGGGGCGCATGCTGCTGGAAGCTAAGCACGAGCAAGCCCTGGCGGAGGTGTTGGTCATCGTAGCCGGGCTCAGCATCATGGATCCGCGCGAGCGCCCGAACGATGCCGCCGCCCAAGCAGACCAAGCCCACGCCCGGTGGAAACACGAGGACAGCGATTTCCTCGCTATGCTGAACCTGTGGCGCGCCACCTCCGATTTCCGGGAGAACCACACCCTGCGCCGCAACCAGCTCCGCAAGTGGTGCAGCAAAAACTATGTACACTTCCTTCGCATGGTGGAATGGCACAACCTTGTGCAGGATTTGGGCGCCGCCTTGCAGGATACCCTGCGCTGGCGCATCCCTGCCCTGCCCGAGGACGCCTCACGGCAAGCCACCTCCGAGCGCATTCATCGTTCCCTGCTGGCCGGAGCCCCCTTGCAAATCGGCTTCTGGCGCCCGGAGGAAAAGATATACCGTGGTGCAGGCGGGCGGGACTTTGCCATCTTCCCCGGCAGCGGCCTCTTCAAACGCCGCAAGCGGGCGGAATGGATTATGGGCTCGGAACTGGTGGAAACCTCACGCCTTTGGATGCGCCGAGTGGCCGTACTGGACCCCGCATGGGTGGAGCAGGTAGCCCCTCAGCTTTGTGCCCACCACGCCTACGACCCCACTTGGGATAAAGCCACCGGGGTAGTTCATGCCCGGGAACGCGTTACCTGCGGGGGGCTCACCATTATCGATTCCCGGCGCATCAGCTACGCCCGTTACAACGCCGCCGCCGCCCGGGAAATCATGATTCGGGATGGCATACTTCCCGCCCAGCTGCAGGAGCATCCGCCCTTCCTGCAACACTTGGAGCGAATGCGCGAAAAAGTACGCACCGTGGAGGATAAACTGCGCCGTCGGGACCTCATCTGGTGCGCGGAAGGAGTGTTCCGTTTTTTCGATTCCCGCATCCCGGCGGATATATGCTCCGCCAAAGCACTGCGCCAATGGCGCGAAAAAGCGGAGCAAAAGAACCGCCGCCTCCTCTTCGTCCCGTACGAGGACTGCGTATACCCCGGGGAGGACGATGCCCCGGCAGACCTCTACCCGGACACCCTAACCCACTCCGCGCAAGAATATAATGTATATTACCACCATGCCCCGGGAGAAGCGGATGATGGCGTAAGCCTAGGGCTGCACATCGACCAACTGGCGGATTTCCCGGACTGGCTTCCCCAATGGGGCGTCCCCGCCCACTTGGCGGACCGAGTCGAACTCCTGCTCCGCACCCTGCCAAAAGACCTGCGGATGTTCCTCATGCCGCTCGCGGAGGCGGCAGATGATTTTTTTGAGGAATGGTACGACCGAGAGCCGGATCGCCCCCTGCCCCAAGCACTGGCCGAGTTTGTGATGAAACGCAGCGGCAAATTCTGCAATGCCTCACAATTCGACCTCACCCGCCTCCCGGCGGAATGGGTAACCAAAACCATCGTTTGCGATGATAAAGGTACGGAACTTGCTCTTGGCTCGGATATACCCCTGCTTCGGGAACGCTTAGCACAATACTGCCGCCAACGCTTCCGCAAGCAAGCCTCCCGCAGCTTCTCCACCACCCCCATGACCCGCTGGGACTGCGGCGAACTCCCCGCCACAATCGATATCGGCACGGGCATAGGCTACCCTGCGCTAAAAGAAGACGGAGACCGCGTTAAAATCCACGTATTCCCCACGGAAGCGGAAGCTGCACTGGAACATCGCCATGCCGTGCGCCGCCTCGTTCTCCTGCGCCACGGAGACTTCATCAACAGCATCCGCAAACGCCTTCCCCTCAAAGATATGGCTGTGCGTCTGGCTCTCAGCACTCTCGGAAGCCAGCCCACCCACAACATCCACGATACCGTATACGCCGCGATGGATGCCGCCATGGGTACAGAGCTCCCCCGCAAGGCAGAGGAATTCGATGCCGCCTGCCTCCGCATACGCGAGAAACTCTACGATACCATCGCCGGTTCCCTTGCCCGCTTATGGGAACAGCTCGTAAGCACAGAGCAAAGCGTGCGGGAATTCTGCCTTACTGCCCGCAGCGACCGCTTTGCAGCACGCATGGCGGAGGACATTAGTCACGAATGGGAATGGCTTACCCGCCCCTGGTTCCTCAGCACACCGGAACCCGCCAAATTGGCAGATTACACCCGCTTCCTGCGAGGTCTGCAAGAGCGCCTGCGGCGCATTGCCCAGCAGCCCGCTGCCCGTGAGCTGGAACGCATAGACTCCCTGCAAGCTGCCCTCCACCCCGGTTTTTACGAAAATTATGCCCGGCATCTCCGCCACCCGGCTTGGTTGGAATATGGATTTATGCTGGCAGAGTTCCGCCTTTCCATTTTCGCCCCGGCACTGGCAGCCAAGGGGCGAGCCTCAGTCAAAAAACTTCAGGCTGCGGCAGAGTTTCTCCCATAATCTGTTACCGAACAGAACCCGGGTATGGTAGCATCCCATGGGGTATATGATGATGCGAATACTCCGGCACATGTTGGGACGCTTGTGGAAAAGCCACCCGCAAGATGTTGACACCACACCTCAAAGCGGCACCGACCTGAGCCGCTTCCTGGGAAAATGGTACGAACAAGCCCGCTACGATACCGATTTTGAGAAGGGGCTGGACTTTGTCTCCGCAGAGTACGCAGAGGGAGAACATGGTCGCGTTTCCATTACTAACCGCGGGCTGGATTCGGAAGGCAAACCCCACCAAGCCACCGCCATGGGATTTCCCGATGGGTGGGGACGCATGCAAGTCTCCTTTGTACCGCCCTATGGCTGGTTCCGCACGCCGTATCACATCCTTTACACCGATGAGCAGTACCAATCAGCACTCATCTCCGGGGCGGACGGAGAATTCCTCTGGTTACTCACCCGCCAAAGAATCGCTCCGCCGGAGCATATCCAGCAACTCCTTGTCGAAGCGCGCAGCCGCGGTTTCGATACCAATCTCCTACGCCCCACCCGGCAAAACTAACCACACGCTCAAAATACATAAAAACGCCCCACAAAAAAACCCGCCGGGGATTCCGGCGGGTTGTTGATGAAAAGGCAGAGAGCGGGAAGAAGAATCAATCCTGCACTGCAGCGGCGGAGGCATGGTACTCCTGCAAAGTGCAAACCGTTGTCTCCTTATTCTTGGCATGCAGCATAGCGGCAGCACAAGCGCGGGCACTGGAGAGGTCCGTGGCGTAGGAGATATTGTTATTCACGGCGGCAGCACGAATCGAGACCTCATCCGCGCGGGCATCGTGGGAGCCGGGCGTATTGATTACGAATACAATATCGCCATTCTTAATGCGGTCCACGATATTCGGGCGGTGGCCTTCCAACACCTTGTAGGCGCGCTCACATTCAATACCATTTTGCAGCAAATGAATCATTGTCCCCTTTGTACCGCATAAGCTGAATCCGGCTTCTGTAATCATGCGAGCAATATCCAGCACAGACCCCTTATCCCGGTCATTCACCGAGATGAACACCAAACCTTCCTTAGGCAGAGGATTGAAAGCAGAAATCTGGCTCTTCAGGTATGCCACCTCCGGATCCGTATCAATGCCCATCACCTCGCCGGTGGAGTGCATCTCCGGTCCCAGCACCACATCGATGCCGGGGAAGCGATTCCAGGGGAACACAGCCTCTTTCACCGTGTAATAAGGGGGAACCACCTCCTTGGTAAAGCCCAAATCCTTCAACTTCATACCACTCATCACCTTGGCGGCCAACTTAGCCAGGGGCACACCGATGGACTTGGAAACAAAGGGCACCGTACGAGAAGCACGAGGATTCACCTCAATCACGTAGAGCTGCTCGTCCTTCACCGCAAACTGGCAATTCATCAGCCCCTTCACATTCAAGCGAGCGGCGAGCTCCTTCGCGGCACGCATCATCTCCTTGTGCATCCCCACGGAAACACGATTCGGGGGAATCATGCAGGCAGAATCACCGGAATGAATACCGGCGGGCTCCACGTGCTGCATAATGGCACCCACCACACTGGTCTCGCCATCGGCAATCACGTCCACATCTATCTCCATTGCATTCTCCAGGAAACGATCCACCAGCACCGGGCGCTCCGGGGAGGCATCCACCGCCTCGCGCATGTAGGTACGCAGCTCCTGCTCATCGTACACAATCATCATGGCGCGACCACCCAGCACAAAGGACGGGCGAACCAGCACCGGGAAGCCAATGCGTTTGGCCACCTCCACAGCTTCCTCCTCATTCGTAGCCGTACCGGCCTCGGCCTGCTTCAGGCCGATTTCGTCCAGCAATGCGGAGAAATACTTACGGTCCTCGGCCAGCTCAATACTGCGCGGGCTGGTACCGATAATGGGCACCCCTCGCTCCTGCAAAGCGGCAGCCAAATTCAGCGGTGTCTGGCCGCCGAACTGCACAATTACGCCATCCGGCTGCTCTTGGTCGCAAATGTTCAGCACATCCTCCAGCGTGAGCGGCTCGAAATAGAGCTTATCGGAGGTATCGAAGTCCGTGGAAACCGTCTCCGGGTTGGAGTTGACCATAATCGTCTCGTAGCCCAGCTCCTTCAGCGCGAAGGAAGCATGCACGCAGCAGTAGTCGAACTCAATACCCTGACCAATGCGGTTCGGGCCGCCACCCAGAATCATAATCTTTTTCTTATCATTCGGGCGGGCCTCATTCTCCTCCCCATAGGTGGAGTAGTAATAAGGAGTAATGGCGGCGAACTCCCCGGCGCAGGTATCCACCAAGCGGTATGTGGGCACAATACCCTTTGCCTTGCGCTCAGCACGCACCTCATCCTCGGAGCAGCCGCGGGCACGGGCAATCTGGCGATCGGAGAAGCCCCATTGCTTCGCCTTGCGAAGGTCCATGGTATCCAGCTGCATTCCGGCCTCTGCCAGCTGTTTCAGCTGGTTCAGGAACCAGGGGTCAATTTCCGTCAGGTCGTGGATTTCCTCCAGCGTAAAGCCATTCACAAAAGCCGTCTGGAGCCAGAAGATACGCTCTGCATTCGGCACCGCCAGCTTAGCGGAAATCTCCTCGCGGGTGGGATTCTGCGGGTCCTTCGCATCGAAGCCGAAGCCCCAGCGGCCCGTCTCCAAAGAGCGGAGTGCCTTCTGCAAGGAATCCTTGAACGTGCGGCCGATGCTCATCACCTCGCCCACACTCTTCATGGATGTCGTCAGGCGCTCATCCGCCTTCTTGAACTTCTCGAAGGTGAAACGCGGCACCTTCGTCACCACATAATCGATGGTGGGCTCGAAGAAAGCCGGCGTCTCCTTCGTAATATCATTCTTCAGCTCATCCAGCGTATAGCCCACAGCCAGCTTAGCCGCCATCTTGGCAATGGGGAAACCTGTTGCCTTGGAAGCCAGCGCGGAAGAACGGCTCACGCGCGGATTCATCTCAATCACAATCAGGCGCCCCGTGCGCGGGCACTGGGCAAACTGAATGTTACTGCCACCCGTACGCACACCAATCTCGCGGATAATGGCGAAGGAGGCATCCCGCATAATCTGGTACTCGCGGTCCGTCATCGTCTGCACCGGGGCCACCGTAATCGAATCGCCCGTATGCACACCCATGGGGTCCATATTCTCGATGGAGCAAACCACCATGCAATTATCATTGCAATCGCGCACCACCTCCATCTCCAGCTCCTTCCAGCCCAGCAGGGATTCCTCAATCAGCACCTCCTTCACCGGGGACAAATCCAAACCGCGCGCCACAATCTCCTCGAACTCGGCTTTATTGTACGCAATACCGCCGCCGGTACCACCCAGCGTGAATGCCGGGCGAATCACCATCGGGTAGCTGCCCACCACATTGTTGGCAATATCCC
This sequence comes from Akkermansia sp., assembly GCA_017521405.1. Lineage (GTDB taxonomy): Bacteria > Verrucomicrobiota > Verrucomicrobiia > Verrucomicrobiales > Akkermansiaceae > Akkermansia. The sequence goes on from JAFXCP010000009.1 coordinate 13,392, forward strand.
AAGCCTCGGCCATATTATGTGCCACACCACTGGCCGGAACATCCAGCCCGATTTTCAGCATGGCATCCTTAAAGCGCTGGCGGTCCTCGCCTTTATCAATCGCATCGGCGGACACGCCAATCATCCGCACGCCATTGCGCTCCAGCACACCGCGGCGGTGTAATTCCATAGCGCAGTTCAAAGCCGTCTGCCCGCCCAAATTCGGCAGCATGGCATCCGGCTTCTCGCGCACAATGATTTTTTCCACATATTCCGGCGTAATCGGCTCAATATAAGTATTCGGAGCCGTCTCCGGGTCAGTCATAATCGTGGCCGGATTGGAATTCACGAGTACCACCTCGTAACCTTCCTCTCTGAGAGCCTTACAAGCCTGAGTACCGGAATAGTCAAACTCACATCCCTGACCAATAACAATAGGGCCGGAGCCAATGACGAGAATCTTCTTAATAGACGTGTCTTTAGGCATGATTGGTGTAAACTTGCAGATATATGCCATAACTCAGGCTCAAATGCAAGACTAATATGCAAAACAAGCCACGTTTTTTTGCGTCTGCCCCCAAAAAGCTCCCCCGCCCTGCACACCGCAGAACGGGGGATAACAACTCAGCCTTACAAGCGGATACTCAAGCCCTCCGGCGGCGGGAAGCGAGTGCCGCCAGAGCCAGCAGACTCAGCGTGGCCGTAGCGGGCTCCGGCACCACATCGAACGTGGCCATGGTGCCCACATTTCCGGTATAGGTGGCACCATTCATGTTCAGCGTCAGCGTTTCATAATTCGCATCGCTGCCGAAATCCAGCTGCACACCGCTGTACCCGGCAGCTCGCACCGCTGCCGTATCCAGAGAGAGCTTCAAATCTCCCTCCACCGTGCAGTGGAACAACTGCGTGCAATCCAGATAAAGCACACCCTCGTTCCCCGTACCCAGCTCCGGCAGAGTTACACACAGCAGCGCATCATTCAGCACAATCGTGCCCTCCGCGCCCACGCTGAACATACAG
>JAFXCP010000010.1 GCA_017521405.1 Akkermansia sp.
TGCTGAGTCACCTACCTTTTGTTACCGGGCAGGTTCAGATTGAATATCGAAACGGAGTTCCATGGTCCGTTGTAATGGAAACCGATAACTACATACGTATCAGCCAGACGTAACTCGATTTCTTTGGCGCACATGCGCCACTTACAGCATCTTTTGTCTAACGAAGACTAACACAATTCGGCAGCCAAGCTGAGCACCTAAAAGGGCAGGCCGCTGAGGATTGCAGTTCATCTGCGTCCTTGGCGGCTATTTTTGTGCCTACCCGTCTCAGCTGACTGCCGTCCTCATTTTTGACTTCGCCCATGATGGAGCTTGAGCTGCCCCTCAATCTCCACCATGAAAACACACATACAACACATTGATATTGATGCCATTTATGGCATTCACCGCCACGCATTGGAACAGTCAGCTCGTGCTGCTACTAAGGTATTCCTTGATGACGAGAACATCAAAGATAAATGGAATAGCGATGACTTCTACAACGACATGTTGATGGAAGGCACTCACTATATTATCGACCGCGACCTGATTGGCATGGATGAGGAAGAGCTGAAAAAGCTCCTTTTCACTCACTTTATGTTCAGCCTCAAGTCGCACCGCCGAAAAGAAGGGCATCGCGAACAGCTGATGCAGGAAGCTCTTAAACTCGTGGGCTGGTACAATGCTGCGGCGATTCAGGAAGTCTCAGGGGCTCGCTACGAAGCGGCATTACACCTGCGCTCGGCTGTTGCAGCGCTGCTGGAAACAGCTCCTCCAGAACTCGGTCTTATCTGCAAGGCTTTTATGTTGCAGGAAAAGAAAGCTGTATCAAAGACAGCCGTCTGCCGTGAGCTGGGTCTTACGCTTTATGAGTTGGAGAAAAAGATGAGTGAAATCGAAAAAATCCTGAAAAACATTTTGGATTTTTGATTCTCGCAGCTCTTGGTTGGTTGAACACCGACCATGACATCATTACTTCCATTCCAGATAACTCACACCGATAGGCTGGAGACATCACTTCGCCTGTACCGGGTCGCCATTGATATGAGTGAGCCCGGTACAGGCAAAACATACTGTGGCTCAGCGCTTTGTGCTAGAATGAGCTGTCCGGTAGTTGTTGTAACAACGAAAGCTACCGTACCAAGCTGGCGCATGGTGTTGGAGAAGTTCGGAGTAAAACCCCTACTTGTCACCAACTACGAGCAACTTACCAGAGGTAAGCAAGCGGTCTGTCGGAAGCACGGTACTTATTTTGAGTGGCTTCTTCCGGCCGATGCGCTAATTGTATTCGATGAGTGCCAGAAATGCAAAGGGCTCAAGTCACTCAATTCCGGCTTGCTGATTGCAGCCCGACGACATCATTTCCGCATCCTGCTGTGCTCAGCTACAGCCGCCAGCAACCCTCTTGAGATGAAAGCTCTGGGCTTTGCTCTGGGGCTCCATGCTCTTTGCGACTTCTATACCTGGGCGCGTAGGCATGGCGTAGTGGATGGATTCTTTGGCTTGCAATTCAATGGGGAGCCGGATGCACTCAAGCGCATTCACGAATCGATTTTCCCTCACAAGGGGAGTCGGATGACCATTGCCAATATCCCCAGCTTCCCGGCCACCATGATTGAGGCTACTCCCATTGAAACAGGGAAAGCCAAATCCATCCAGCGAGTCTATGACAACCTCAAGCGTCAGATGAAAGAAGCTCAGCGTCATGATGACCGGGACACACTCCATTCGTTGGCTCACAATCTGAACGCCCGCAGCGTAACCGCCCTTACCATTCAACTTCGCGCCCGACAGGAGATTGAGCTGCTCAAGGCTGATGCTATGGTGGCTATGGCAAAGGATGCCGTGGAGGAGGGCATGAGCGTGGTCTTGCTCGTGAACTTTGATGCAACCATTGAACATCTGGCGGCTGCACTTAACGCTCATGATTCCATTCTGCGCGGTGGCCAGAGCCCGACTGAACGTCAGCGGGTCATTGACCGTTTCCAAGCCAATGAATGCCCTGTGGTCATAGCCAACATGCAAGCAGGAGGTGTGGGCGTTTCCTTACACGACCCGAAAGGAATACGCCCCAGGCTGTCGCTCATTTCGCCCAGCTTCTCCGCGCAGGATCTGCGTCAGGCACTCGGCAGGGTCCACCGCGCAGGTGGTGCTGCTTCGGTACAGAAAATCCTTTTTGCCGCTGATACCGTTGAAGAGTACACCGCCGATATCTGCGCCACCAAACTTGCCAACATCGACCTGCTCAACGATGGCGACCTGACTTCCTCCATTTTCACCCCTAACAAGAAATCAAGATGAAAACGAAACACGCTAAGCATTCCCCCTCCAGCCTGGGCTACAAAGAAATATGCCCGGCATTCCGTGGCCGCTCCGGCACAAATCCCGCAGCCGAAGAAGGTACGCTCATGCACGAGGCTCTGGAAAAGGACGATTATTCCAAGCTCAACGAAGAACAGGCATTCCTGTGCGGACTTTGCCGCGACTATCGCGATGGCGAGCTGGCAAGGCTCTCCAATCCGACTCTGTACCGCGAGCTTAAACTCACCATTGCAGATGGACTAACCTTTGGCACGGCCGACTTTGTGGCCATTGCCGGAAAAAGCGGTCTGCTGATGGACTGGAAGTTCGGTCGAGGTGCAGTTGACCATGCTGACTCCAATGCCCAGGGCTGCGCTTACGCACTTGGTGTATTTGAGATGTTCCCCGAGTTGGAAGAACTGACCGTTCACTTCGTTCAGCCTCGCCGCCAGTTCATCAGCAAGCACACCTACACCCGCAAAGACACCGAGCGCATGCGACTGAGAATCCACACCATCATTCGCCGTGCCAACGCTCGCAACCGCGAGGAGCATCCCGGCATCCATTGTTGCTACTGCTCCAAACAAGCCACCTGTGCCAAGCTCCGCAGCCTTGCGCTACCGCTGGCCAGTCGCTACGCTGAGCTGAGTATCCCTGAGGAACTCCACCCCTCGCGCATCGTCTCGCCCGAACAGATGGCCCATTGCCTCGACTGCGCCAAGGTTCTGAAAGAATGGATTGAATCGGTCAGCTTCCATGCCATCGACATGGCAACGAACGGTGTGAATATCCCCGGCTACAAGTTGGTGAACCGAGCCGCGCGTAAGACCATTTCCGATGCCCTGGCTGCCTATGGGGCAGTTAAGGACAACGTGAGCTTTGAATCGTTCCTTGCCTGTTGCGGCAATGTGAAGATTGAGGCTCTTTGTGACCAGATTTCCGTTTCTGCTCCCCGTGGGCAGAAACAGAAAGCCAAGGATGCCCTCATCGCGAAACTCGTGGAGGATGGCATCATCACCCAGGGCGCTTCGAGCAAGTTCCTCAAGCGCATCTGATTCAACGACAAAGAACTAAAACAACATAAAACCAATAAAAATGGGAAAAATCAAAGCATACGAGATAAGTGCCGAGGCAACTCCGGCAACCGCTCCGACCGCAACCACTACCGCCATTTCTCCGGCTGCTCCGCTCATGGGCTCCGTGGTCGGCGATATTGATGCGTCAGACATCACCATCCCCCGCCTCAACCTCGTGCAGGGCGTAGGGAATCTGGCAGAGCTGTTCACGCCCGGTCAGATTGTACTGAATCAGGAAACCGTGCTGAGCAACGGCTCCACCCCGGTCGAAATCACCGTCCTTTCTGCCCGCAAGCAGTTTATCGAGAATCTTGGATTCGATGAAGATGCTCGCCCCAAGGTGTTTGATACTCTGGACGAGGTGCATGCTGCTGGTGGCACGATTAACTGGATAGGCGATACTCGCCCTACCTACGTTCCGGTGCTGCATGCCAACATCATCGTAAAGGCTCCGGCTGGTGTAGAGGGGGCTTTCCCTCTCTCCTACAATGGTGAGGACTACGCCCTTGCGGTCTGGAGTCTGCGTGGTGTGGCTTATGGCAAAGCTGGCAAGAACATTCTTACCGCAGCCAAGTTTGGTCTGCGTGATGGCTTGTTCAACGGCAAGTGGATGCTGACCACCAAGCGTGAGAAGATTAACCGCAACAGCGTCTTTGTGCCTGTACTGCGGAACATCGGACGTCACGATGCGGACTTTGTGAAGTTCGTGACCTCCATCGGTTAATTGCGGTATAAACCCGAGCCGGGGGTGAGTACGCATCATCCCCGGCTCTCTCCTCATTTTTCAAAGATGAAGAAGAAAATTGACATGGCGCCAGTCGGACGCTCCAAACAATATGAGGTCTTGGCGAAAGCGCTTGCCCCCATCCTCAGGCGCATGTTGGCAAACCCGAATATCGTGTTTGTTCGGCCAAGTGCCGTGAGAGCTGTAAAGCGTTAATTTTTATGCAGTTAAATTAAAAATATTCTGGACTCGTTTTCTTAATTGTGCTACATTATAGGGTAAACTTAACACTTAACCCTTAATAGGTAACAATGGTTAGAGTACGCAGAAAACGCATCCCGATAAAACCCGACAAGCGGTCACAGACATACGACAAGCTGGCCAGACGCATTGCTCCGATTATCAAACGCATGCTAGACAATCCGAGGTTTGTATTCACTCGTTCGCTATGCCTCCGGGCTCAGGATAAGCAAGGTAACAATTTTTAACAGTCACTAATATGAAGAAAAACGAAACAACAAAACCCAGCTTGACGTTCACGCCGGAGGAAGCAGAAGCGCGAATCGCTGCATTACAGGAGAAATCCGTGAAAGAACTCAGAAGAGAGTGGATTCTCCTCTTTGGCAATATGCCATACGCTACTCGGAATCGGCAATTCCTGATTAAACGCCTTACTTGGCGTATCAATACCATCATCAACGGAGGTATATCAGAACGAGCCATGAGAAGAGCCAGAGACATTGCCGACGAGACTCTTATCCGACTTCGACCCAAGAAGTTCAATGTAAAGCCGATGGAAATTATTGACACTTCATTCCCCGAGGAGAACACCGCTAATAGTCCCGCATGCAATCTTCCGGTAGGCACGGTAATCCGGCGGAACTTTAAAGGTAAAGTCCACGAGGTGACAGTAATCGGTAAGAACATGTTTGCCTATGAGGGCGTGAAATACGACAACCTGACTTCCATCGCATGGAAGATTTGCGGCTACCGCAAGAGTGGAAACTATTTCTTTAATCTACCAACAACACCAAGACATGACTGAAACAACTAAAACAATACGTTGCGCTATCTACACCCGCAAATCGATTGCAAAGGGGCTTGACCAAGAATATAACTCGCTTGATGCTCAGCTAGATATGTGTCTGGAGTGCATCAAGCGTCACGAGAATGACGGATGGGTATTCGTAGGCTCATTTGTGGATGCTGCCGTAAGTGGAACAACAGTAGACCGAGCCCAGCTCAACATGCTTCGCCAGCAGGTGAGAGCCGGAGCCATTGATTGCGTGGTGGTATACAAGCTGGACCGTCTTAGCCGAGATCTGGGCGATTTTACCACGCTCATGAAGGAGTTTAATGAGCACAACGTGGCATTCATAAGCGCAACCCAGTCAATCGAAACACATACGCCCGAGGGTAAGCTTTCCATGAACATGATGGCCGTGGTTGCAGACTACGAAGCTGCCATTATCCGGGCACGTCTCAAAGATAAAATCAATGCAGCTAAATCACAGGGCAGATGGGTCGGTGGTAAAGCGCCCTTTGGCTATGTCTGGCAGGATAAGAAACTGGTGATTGAGCCCAAAGCCGCAGCTACGGTGCGCTACATCTTTGAGATGTATATGCAGGACATCGGGCCAGTTCGCATAGCTCGCAAACTAAATGACGAAAAACGCCCCTACATCAAGAATGCGAAAACAGGGGAGGATGTGCCGTGGAATAGCCAGACGGTGAAGCGCATCGTCTCGCATTTCGTATACGCCGGATACATTAAAACAGAGAATGGCCTGATACCGGGGATTCACGAGGCAATTATTGACCAGAACGCCTTTGAACAAGTCAATCAACGCAATGAAGAAGCACGCCAGCTCCGCAACGGTAAAAGCAGACAGGAGAAGAAAGTTCATTATGCCCTGAAGGGGATTCTCAAATGCGGGAAGTGTGGCCGCGAGTATGTAGGAACATACACCGTGAAAAACGGACTGCTGCGCCGATACTACAGTTGCGTGGCCAATAAACGCACCTATCTGAACGGATGTCCGAGTCCGCATTTCGGAGCAAATCAGATTGAGGATTTGCTCAAACAGTATATCGTCAACTTCCGGGACAATCCTCAGCTACTCGCTTCACTCGTACGAGAAATGCCGGAGCATGATGCCGGGATTCTCGCAGATGCCCTGTATAGCATCAACACGGCCTTGGCAGACTCAACCCCGGAAGAGCTCGGGCGGGTATTTCAGGCTATGTTCGAAAGCATAGTAGTGAATGACAACGGAGAGCAGCTCGATGTAACGCTCAAGAAAGGACTCGAATAACACAATGAAGAAATCAAAAGCTCACTTTTCGATAAAGCTCAATCCAGAGGGGAAAGCCAAGAAGCAGATTGACCCACCATCGGAAATATTGTTGCCGGATCCTGCCGACAATGAATTACCGGGGACTGTGGCGTATAATGCGCATTGTGATTTTTCCATCCCCATTTTATTTGAGCGTAATGACGAGAATGTTCGCATCGTGAGGATGCGGACAAAGTTGGACGACATCGTGGCTCAACGTAAACAGATGGGAGTGCCGACAAACAGGGCAATCAAGATGGCAAATGCGTTGATTCTTGAAGAATATCTCACCAGCGGGCAATATGGCTCAACAAGTCAATTCGCAAAGCAAATAGGGGTCTCGCATACCCACATGAACAGGTTGCTCAATATGCTCAATCTGCCACCCGATGAGATTGAGCGGATTCTCTTTGAAACTCATTAGCGGGCAAATATCCCGCAGCAAGGAGAAGCCCCGGCATCTTCGCTGGGGTTCTCGTTTTGGTTAAGCCTTTTTGCGAGGCTTGCTGGGTAGCCCGAAGAATGTGTTACCGCCTATCTGGTAGCCAGCGGCTTTCCAGCTGATGTGGGTCAGGGTCGGGTACACGGTGCCTTGCCATTCGTATCCATCGGCTTGTACGTTCACCTCAATCAGTATGCCTTTGTAGATTCTCAGGAGCTGGTCGCCGGGTTCCAGTTGGATGTTCTTGTTATCGGCGTTTATGGCCATCGGGGCTTGTCCGGCCTTTTTCACGTTGTATGTGGCGAGCTTGATTTCTACTATATCCGTTGTTTTCGCCTCAGCGGGCTGAGCGTCCGATTCCTGTGCCGGGGCTTCGGTGGGCGGCTCCACGTCCGTCACGGGCTCGTTCAATGTGCTCTCACCGTTCAGTACGTCCAGAGCCTCGTCTGTGTCCTGAACTTCCATGAAACGCTCCTGTTCGCGGGCTTCCTCAATCTCCTGCCAGAGGGCGGCTTCTACTTCTTCATTGATTTCTGCTGCCACCATCTCTTCCGACTGGGGAGTTTCCTCAATCGCTTCGGATTGTTGTTCCTCCGGCTCAACCTGCTTAACTTTCTTATTCTGTTTTTTGGACTTGCGCTTTGCTTTGGAACGCTTGTCCTTTTTGCCGAAATACTTATTGTAGGTATTCTGTGAATCCTCGTCCTCAATGGTGAATACGCCCTCGGCCACCAGCTCAGGCAGCGGCTGGTTGTAGATTTCATGAGCTATCCATTTACCCTTTAAGTTGTAGCAGACGCTTACGCCCAGCGGGTCGAACTTAATGCGGATTGTCTTGCCCTCGCCATTGACGGCCTTGAGGATGCTAGTGTCGTTTGCTGAGGTATCGTTGGATTTGGTCTTAGCCATAGTCTTGTTGTGTGTTGTAGGGGTGTTAATGATATTGTTGATGTAGTTGAGAACCGCCTGTGCGCCTTTTCTGTAAACAGTCACGCTCAGTAGCTCCCCCTCGTTCCAAATCGCCCAGTAGCGGGTCTTCTGGTAGCGGGTTATCCGGAGTCTTGTTTGCATGGTTTAATTGTTTGGCTATTAAGGCTTTATCTCGTTGTAGAGTATAGCAAACTCACGATAAATGTCCAGCACTTTTTTTACTTTTTCTTCATTTATTTTCAATCACTTACAGGATGATTTAAGAAGCGATTTCAGGTCAATCTGAGCCCCTACAGTCCTCCCGGAATTTGAGGTTGATTTAGCACAGAGCAGGACGATTTTGGGCTGAAAAATGGCAGGGTAGTATACGCTCTGGTTAAATTATTGTCGCTAAGCGTTTACAATCAATATATATGAATTACAAGAAGAGAAAACTGCCATAATTTTCATAAGACGCTGAATCTATGCAGATTATGCCTGATAATGGAGGTGAGGGGTATCCTGTACCCCTAGTCCTTTGCAGTCCCGGGAACATCCCGGAGCTTAAAAAACGGCTGTTTGAATCGTCCTTGGTTCTTTTATGTTGTAATATCAGGACTCAGTAAGCCGTTAAATATAGGGCGATAAACTAAAAAAGCCTGCTTTCCAAGTTGTGTCGGAAAGCAGGCTCGGTGAGTACACGGGAAGAGATTCGAACTCCTGACCAACTGTGTGTAAGACAGCCGCTCTACCACTGAGCTACCCGTGCGTGTGGCGGCAGTGTAGCAGAGATTTTCCGGAATGGCAAGAGTAAAATTGAATGAAAGTGATTTTTTTTAGTTTTATGACACCGCCTTCGGAACTTTCCGTTTGCGGGAGGGGGCGTATCTATGGTAGGATGGGGGGGTGAAATGTAGTCATCTTAGCAGTATTCTGCTTGCTCTGCCCCTGCTTGGGGCGGGGGAGGAATTGCCTTCCGGGTACGAGCAGCATTGGGATGCCAAGGCCACGCCTATTTCCCTGCGGTGCGGGCGTTGCCATGCCAAGGAGTACCGGGAATGGGCGGGTAGCGACCACGCCTGGGCATGGAGACCCGTGTCTGAAAAGCTCGATGCATCCGCCTTTCAGGGGCAAGAGGTGGAGGCTCACGGGCATAGACTGCAAATGCTGAGGGATAAGGCGGGAGCGTTCATTATACGGGAAGCGAATACCGGCGAGACTTTCCCGGTACAGGCGGCGATTGGGCGGCGCCCATTAGTGCAGTACACGATTCCGTGGAAGGATGGGGGCATGCAGGTGCCCAGTGCGGCATGGGATTCCCGGAAGGGTGAGTGGTTCGATGTGTTCCGGGATGATGCTAGGCAGCAGGCCAACGGGACAGCAGAGCGCTGCAAGGGGGATTGGGGGCATTGGCAAGGACGCGGGATGAATTGGGATGCCCAGTGTGCATGGTGCCATATGAGTGGTTTCCACAAGAATTATCAAGTGGAGGCAGATCGTTTTCAGGCTACATGGAAGGAGCCCGGTGTTACGTGTATCCAATGCCACAGAGCAGAGGATACCCCGGCGAAGGATGGCTGCCTAGTGGCACCAGAGCACCGCAAGCCGACCGCCGGGCTGCAGGATGACAACTGTGCATCCTGCCATGCCCGCCGTGAGGAGCTGACAGATAATTTTTCCATAGGGCAGCGTTTTGATGACCATTTCCGCTTGGAGCTACCGCTGCTGCCGGGGATTTTTCACCCGAATGGGCAACAACTGGAGGAGGATTACTGCGAGACGAGTTTCCGGCTCAGTCGCATGGGGCGCACCGGAGTAACTTGTTACGATTGCCATAACCCGCATACGGGCGGGCTTACGGAAAGCATGGAGAATGACCAGCTCTGCCTGCAGTGCCATGCTACGAACAAAGTAGTCAACGGGGTACTGGCACCGCAGGTAAAGCGAAGCCGTCTTTGCGGGCCTAATACGCCCAACCGCTGTGTGGATTGCCACATGCCGGAGGATACTTACATGGGGCGCGACCCCCGCCGGGACCATTCCCTGCATTGGCCGGATCCTCTACTGAGCAAGGAAATAGGCTTGCCCAACACTTGCCAAAATTGCCACAAGGATAAGGATCACGATTGGGCGATTGCATACTTGGCTAAGCGCTATGGTGCCAAAATGGAAAAATACCGTCCCCGCTTCCGCGCCGTGCATGCCGCCATGAATGGTAAGGGAAATGTGCCGCAACTGCTGGAGGTTTACGACAAAGAGGAAATCCCCGCATGGCGAGCCACCATATTAGGGCTGCTGGCTCGTATGCCCATTACGCCGGAGGTGCAATTGCGGGCCATTGCTGCCACACAGGATGCGGATGCACTCGTGCGGGCTGCAGCAGTGCAATTGCTCGGTGGGGAGCATGCCCAAAAAGCACTGGGTGATGATACGCGTGTGGTACGCCAAGCCGCCGGGTGGAGCCTTTTCCCGAACTTACCGACCGGCCACCCTGTGCTTGGAGAGATGGAAGCCACCGCCCGCCTCCAGGGAGACCAGCCCGGCGGAGCCATGCAGCTGGCTATGCTGGCCTCTGCCAAGGGGGATTCTGCCGAGGCTGAGCTACAATACAAACGAGCTATTGAACGGGACCCGGCTACCCCCGTAGCGCGTATGGATTACGCTGTATTCTTAGCCCGGCAAAATCGTCTGCTGGAAGCCCTCCGGCAGATGCTCGCCTGCACTGCCGCGCACCCGGAAAACGCAGAGGCACAGTACCGCCTCGCGCTCATTCTGCTGGAAACCGGCTACCACCCCGCTGCCCAAAAAGCAGCAGAAAAAGCACTCCGGCTGGAGCCAAATCACCAAGGCGCACAGCAAATACTACAATACCTCCGCCGAAGGCGTTAACTCCCCCCCTTCCCCATTTATCTCAAACGTATGGATACTTCCGATATTCTTCTGACAGTACTGGGCGTCCTCATTGCCGCCATCATCATTTTTGCCATCTTTAAGGGGATTATTAAAATGATTCTGCTGGCTGCCACCGTCATCAGTGCCGTGGCGGCGTGGATATTTCTGCAAAAAAATGGTTTTACCTATCTGGCATTCATCACGGACACCCCTGCTCCATGGATGGTGCAAGCATTGGCATGGGGGGCAGCCATCCTCATTTTTGTCGTATTTTTCCATGGCATGGTATGGTTTTCCCAGCTATTCTCCTTCCGCAAGAGGGTGGGGGCGTGGGGACTGCTCACCACAGTACTCATGAGTGCCCTCATGCTCTGGACGGCCACGGTGGGCATATGCTACTATGGAGATGTTTGCCGCATCCGCTATTACCACGAACTGGCAGAATCCCAGCAAAAAGGCACCCCGCAACCTGCTATGCCTTGGTTCACGAAGGTGAAGGAAACCCTACGAAAATCCCCATACACCGGCTGGCTCGCCTCCATCGACCCCATGGAAAACCCGGCCCAGACCAATCTGGCCTGTTTAGTCGCCTTCGGATGTACACTGGATGAGCCCACCTTCACCCAATTTTACAACACCCACCTCACCACACGCGGCATTCCCCAGCCCACGAGGCTCCTCGCTCTTTTCCGGGATCCCGGCTTACGCACCCTCGTTAAAGAAGGTCACTTCGTTACCCTGCTGGAAAACGAACACCTTAACACTGTACTCCGTTATAAAGATACGGAGGAAAAAATGCGTTACATCCTCTAGCCCTGCACCACCGCCATGGTCTCTTGGGACATTGTCATTGGTCTGATGATTATCAGCTTTACGCTGCCCTTCATCTTCCTGAGAACCCAGATGCGCAGCACCAGACTCCGCATCCGCAACACCTCCACAGAGCTGCAGCACACCCAAAGCATGCTGCACGAATTGGAACACCATTTACAGAAAGACAAATCCCTCTTTTTAGAAGCTCTGGGAGTCCCCTTTTTACTGCTTCGTCCCTCCGGGCGCATCGTCATGGCCAACACCCATGCCGGCCAACTGCTCCATGTGGATAGCAGCTACCAGATGAACCTCATCCGCATGCTCCCGGAATCCCCGCTCCGCCGTTTCATTACACGAGCTGCCGCCACCGAGGAGCAAATGACGGAAACGCTCCGTGTTCCCCACTACTCCAACGGAGAAAGTGTCTACATGGCCACCGCCACCCCCTTAGGCAACAAAGACCGCCACATCGGCATCGTCTTTCTGGATGTGACAGAAGAGCACAAAACCCAAATCATCCGCAGGGACTTTGTCGCAAACGCATCCCACGAACTCCGCACCCCCCTTACCCTCATCCAAGGCTACTTGGAAACACTGTTGGAAGATCCGGAAACGGCAGCCTCCCCCGACCAGCGGGAACGTGCCCTCCAAATCATGAAAAAGCATGCCGACCGCATGACTCGGCTCGTGGCAGACATGCTCACCCTCTCCAAAGTGGATGCCTCCACCGCCTATCTCAGGGAAGAGAACTTTGACCTCTGCCAACTTGTGGAGGAAGTACGCCTACATCTGGACAGCCTCCTCCGCAACCAAGAGGCCACCCTCACCATCCAACTCTCCACCACGCCCTTCCCCATGCGTGGGGACCGCTTTTACTGGTCGCAAATCCTCTTCAATCTACTGGAAAACGCGCTGAAAAATAACCCCGACCCGGGGCTGCACATCCTGCTGAGTGCCGAATCCGCAGAGGATAACGGCCAGCTCCGCCTTACCGTGGAGGACAATGGCGTAGGCATCCCCCGGGAAGCCCTCCCCTTCATCTTCAACCGCTTTTACCGGGCAGATACAAGCGGAAAAATTAAAGGCACCGGGCTTGGTCTCGCCATCGTGCGCCACGCAGTAGAAGCTCACCATGGCACCATCACCGCCGCAAGCATCCCGGGACTCCGCACCGCTTTTACCATCACCCTGCCCGCACCTCAGACCGAAGCCTGAGGCTCCCGCCCGTGTCCGCCGCCATCCCCCGCGCGGAAAGGAATGGGATGCCGCAACCGCAAAAATGCAGAAACGCAGGGAAAATTTACCATTTGCCAGAGTCTCCCAATATGCAGGCTATAACAAACGATTGAAAAATTGCGTAATGGCCTGCATTTAGCCTTGAAATGCACGGCATTTTCGCTAAAATACTCCCGGATGGGTGTGGCAAACACACCAAACAATTCTCCTAAACACAACAACATTAGAATTAGACATTATGGCTAAGCTCACTGTACGCGATTTGGATGTCGCCGGTAAGGAAGTGCTGATGCGCGTTGATTTCAACGTGCCCATGAAAGATGGTGCAATTACGAACGATGCCCGCATCGTGGCTGCTCTGCCCACCATCAAGTACCTGCTGGACAATGGCGCCCGCCTTGTTCTCTGCTCCCATCTGGGACGCCCCGAGGGAACCGGTTATCAGGCAGAATTCTCCCTGAAGGCCGCAGCCGAATGCCTGAGCCAGCACCTTGGCAAGCCGGTGGCCTTTGTGCCGGAGACGATTGGCGAGGCTGCCACGGCTGCCCGCAAGGCTCTGAAGGATGGCGATGTACTCCTGCTGGACAATGTGCGTTTCGATAAGAAGGAGAAGAAGAATGACCCCGAGTTTGCTAAGGCTCTGCTGGGTGATGCGACTCTGTATGTGAATGATGCTTTCGGTTCCGCCCACCGCGCCCACGCCTCCACGGAGGGTGTGACGCACTTTGCAGAGAAGTCCGCCATGGGCTTCCTCATCGAGCGTGAGTTGGAGTATCTCGAGGGTAAGCTGAATGCTCCGGAGCAGCCTTTCGTGGTCATTATGGGCGGTGCTAAGGTTTCCGATAAGATTCAGGTGCTTTCCAAGCTCATGGAGAAGAGCCAGACCTTCATCATCGGCGGTGCTATGGCCAACACTTTCTTGGCTGCACAGGGGCACGATGTGGGCAATTCCAAGATTGAGGCCGATAAGCTGGATTTGGCCAATGAGATTCTTGCCACGGCTAAGGCTAAAGGGGTGAAGTTCGTGCTGCCCGCAGATACGCGCTATTCCTTCAAGTTCGAGGAAGGTGCCGAGACCTTCTGCACGGCTCCCTGGGCCGAGGGTGGTTCCGTACCCGCCGAGGGCATGGGCATCGATATTGGCGATAAGGCTATTGAGGAGTTCTGCAGCATCCTGAAGGGTGCCAAGACTGTGCTTTGGAACGGCCCGCTGGGCGTGTTCGAGCTGGATTCCTTCGCTGCCGGCACGAAGGCTATTGCAGAGTGCCTTGCCGAATGTGGTTGCACGTCCATTGTGGGCGGTGGCGATTCCGTGACGGCTGCTAAGAAGTTCAAGGTGGCGGATAAGCTCTCCTTCTGCTCCACGGGTGGCGGTGCTTCTCTGGAGCTGTTGGAAGGCAAGATTCTGCCCGGCATCGGTTCTCTTTCCGAGAAGTAAGATTTCATCGCCATTGAGGCGAAATCAACATCGGCACCCGGGAATCCCCGGGTGCCGATTTATTTTGCGTTATCCCCCGCCCTGCGGAGAAGCCGGGCTCAAGGCTGCAAGTGAAAATCCACCCGGAGGATGGCGGTGTTTTCATGCACGCTGTATGCGCCCTGCACATCCTTGAGTGTCCCTTTCAGAGTACGCCAAAAGGCAGCGTATTGAGCGTTCTCCTGTGCGGTAGGCTCAGAGGCTTGCATGAAGCTCTCCGCCAGAAGCAGCGGATTCACACGAAACACGATTCCCGGGATGGCGGGTGCCGGCGATGGCTGCACAAGGCGGGCATTAAATGCCGCATCCGAACCCACCGCCACCGCAGTATCCGCCACTGTGACAAGAGGAGCCCCCACACCTTCTCCAAGGGTGTATACAGAGATGCCATCCGGACCGGAGGTCTTGCCATGGATTTTCATTTCCACACGCTGGCACAGCTCCTCGAAAGACGCCTCAAAGGCGGCTTTATCCGCCACAGGGAATACCAACGCTTCCGGGATGGACTCGCCATGCCGAGCCCAGACCAAGGACGCGCTTTTACCTATGGTGCCGTACATGTGATTCAATGCCGATAAAACACCCTTTACCTTGCCCCATTCCGCGCGGCAAGATGCGGCATCCTCGGGCGTTTTCCTCTGTGCGGCGACACCTTCGACCACGGCATCAAATGGATCAAGCAGTTCTTTCAGCGTGGGTAAGTTATCATTAGACATCGTCGGCACGCCCATGTAGAACATAGAATCCGATGCAGCGAAATAAGACCAGCAAGGCAGCGGAGCCGCCTCCATCCGTAAACCGAGAGCATCTGTTTCACTCAGGAGCTGCACGGTATCCCCCTTACGCAGCACGAAGCACCATTCCGGCTGCTCTACGGGCGGCAGCATTTTTCCCAGCATTTCCTGCAAGCGGGTGATGGCCTCCGCTGCCTGAAGCAGCGGTTCCGCCGGGGCTGCCTCCTCTGCGGAGCTGCGGAAGGTTCCCTTCATGTATTCCGCCAAAATCCGGCAACATTCCAGAAATGAATGGCGCTGTATTCCCATGAGGGCTGCAGAACTACGAGCCGCCACATACACGCGTTTCTCTGCATAGGCGTCCAAACGCGCGACCACGGGAGATGCGAGCACGGAAGCAGACGCATCCACCGGGATGGAAAGCTCCTCCGGATGACTGCATAAAGCCACCACCAACTTGGTACCCACCGCTTTTACCAGAAAATACACCCGCGCATCCTGAAGGTTTTTCCGCAGGCGGGCTTCCTCTTCCGGGGGAAGTTCCAAATCCCCCAGAGAAAGGCGGTTGGCATGCAGTACAAACCCGCGCCAAGAATCCTTCAATACTAATTCAAGAGGCGATGCCGGCTCCAAGGGCACCATAAATGGGAAGCCGGAAAGCTGGTGCATTAACAACTCCGAACCGGCTTTCCCACTAAGCACCAAATACACGGGTGCCAAATGAAAGTTTTCCGTGCTTTCCAGCATTTTTTTCAAAATCTCCTGATTGAGCTTTCTTTGCTGCCCAACCATTTTACGCTGCACCACAGGTGAGGCCTGCGCCGCCCACGCATTTTGCAAGGAAGCCACAGCCTCAGCCCCGCGAATGCAAGAACCCAGCATACTTAAACGCTGCAAATCCTCCGTAGCACCGGGGGAAGTCCCCATTGCAACGGAATCGAAAAGACCGGCGTAAGTCAACATCTCCCCTGCACCTCCGGCCTTTACCAGTAGAGGGAGCAACCAATCCTCCACATGGGACAAGACAAAAAAAGAATCCGTATTCTCCGGCAAGGCTGCCAGTGCGGAATAAGCTGCAGCGCGCCGAGCCGGGGACTGTCCCTCCGTAGCCTGAGCGGGTGCGGCTATAAGCGCCTGCACCCCGGCGGGTACTTCCTGCTGAGCCATACTGGGCACGGATAATAACGCTGCGCCAAGAATCGTAAGAAAGCCTTTCTTCATACGCTATGTATTCTATTCTTTTTGCATGTTAAAAGGCAAGACCAAATGCAACAATAATTTACTTTTCCTATCAAAGCACAGAGTCTGCTTAAATGAAAACCCTCGGCCTATATCATTGGCTCGCAGTTCTCCGTAAGAACGAGAGAAAGCTGCTTTCCCCTCCGGCTCCAACAGGAAAATCCGTTTTCCTAAACCTCGCCTTTATACTCAATCCGGCGTCCTGTTGAGATTTTTCCGGCAGCGCATTTAATTTGAGAACTCACATGGCAAAAATCTGCCCGTATACGAGCTTGACGCGCGAGAGAAAAGGGAGTAAAATGCCGCCGCATGAATGCCGAATCTATCAAATGTACGCCACTGTGCGATAAGCATGTGGCTCTTGGAGCCAAGATGGTACCCTTTGCCGGGTGGAACATGCCCGTTCAATACACGGGCATCATCGATGAGCACAACACAGTTCGCACAGCCTGCGGCGTGTTCGATATTTCCCACATGGGGCAGTTTCTGGTAAACGGAGCCGGTTCCACGGAGTGGCTCAATTCTATGTTTACCAACAACCTTAACAAGTTGGTAGACGGCATGGGGCAGTACTCCATGATGCTGAATGAGAAAGGCGGCGTGATTGATGACCTGATTATCTACCGCCTCGGGGAGGATGATTATTTCGTGGTGGTGAATGCCTCCATGATTGATGAGGATTACGCTTGGCTCTCCGCGCATAAACCGGAGGGCATCAATTTGGTGAACAAGAGTGCGGATTATGTAGGTTTGGCTGTTCAGGGTCCCGCATGTGAGGATGTGTTTGCCAAGATTTGCCCCGGTGTGGAGTTGCCGGTGCGCAATGGTATTCTGATGTTTAATGCCGATGGTGATGATGTGGTGGTTTGCCGCACGGGTTACACCGGCGAAAACGGTTACGAGTTTTTCTGCCCTGCCGCCAAGGGTGTGCAGTGGTTCGAGAAGGTAATGGAAAGTGGTGCAAAGCCCTGCGGGCTCGGCGCTCGCGATAGCCTGCGTCTGGAAATGTGCTATTCTCTGAATGGCTCCGATCTTTCCCCGGAAAAAACCCCGCTGGAAGCCGGTCTTTCCTGGTGCTGCGATTTGAGCAAGGACTTCATCGGCGTGGAGGTTCTGCGCCAGCAGAAGGCAGAGGGGCGCCCCTCTGCCTTGGTGGCGATTGAGTACACGGGCAAGGGAGCACCGCCCCGCCATGGTTATGCGGTACAACTGCCGGATGGCACGCCCTTGGGTGAGCTGTGCAGCGGTGTGCTCTCTCCCAGCTTAGGCAAGGGTATTGGCATGGCCTATGTGCCCACGGCTCTTGGCAAAGTCGGCACGGAGGTCAACATCGTTGTCCGCAACAAGGCAATTCCCGCCATTATCGTTAAAAAACCCTTCCTTAAGAAGTAAATCTTTCTATTCACACCTATACCCCAACCTACAACAATGAGCAAAAACCCCGCAGATTATAAGTATTCTCAGGAGCATGAGTGGATTAGCCCCGCCGTGGACGGCGTAGTGACCCTCGGTATCACTGATCACGCCCAGAGCGAACTGGGCGATGTGGTCTATGTAGACCTTCCCGTGGTGGGCGATTCCTTCGCTAAAGAGGATAGCATTGCCGTGGTTGAGTCCGTGAAGGCTGCCTCCGATGTATACACGCCCGTATCCGGCGAAGTAATCGAGGTGAACGAGCTGCTGGACTCCGAACCCGGCACCGTGAATACCGATGCTACCGGCAATGGCTGGATTTGCAAGATTCGCCTGAGCGACCCCTCCGAGCTGGATGAGCTGATGGACGCCGCTGCTTACGAGGAGTTCTGCAAGTAATTCTTCCGGCGGCCGCATCCCCCGGCATATGGGGGATGCGGCCGTTTTTTTCATTTACCCCCTTTTTCTACTAAATCATGCTTACCGCCCAAACCGCTTTTGCCCCCCGCCATATGGGTTCCACCGGGGCAGATGTGCAGGAAATGCTCCGCACCATCGGATTTTCCTCTCTGGAGGAAATGACGAATGCTATCGTACCCGAGGATATCCGCCTGAAAGAGCCTCTGGATTTGCCCATCCCCATGGCAGAACAGGAAGCTCTGGATACCCTCCGCCAAATTCTTTCCGCTAATAAGCCCGCACACAGCCTCATTGGGCAGGGATACTACGGCACTTACATGCCCGCCGTAATCCAGCGCAATGTGTATGAGAATCCGGGTTGGTACACGGCTTATACCCCTTACCAGCCGGAAATTGCCCAAGGGCGTTTGGAGATGCTCATGAATTTCCAGACGATGATTGCCGGGCTGACGGGGCTGCCCGTGGCAAATGCCTCCATGCTGGATGAGGGCACAGCTGCCGCAGAGGCCGTGCATCTTTGCGTTACGGAGAAGCGTAAGAGCGATACATTCTTCGTAGCAGATTCCTGCTTCCCGCAGACGATTGACGTGATTCGCACACGCTGTGAGACTACGGGCACAAAACTCATCGTTGGAGATTGGCAGAGTTTCGACCCCGCTTCTGTGGCCGGGTTGGCAGGCGTGCTTGTGCAGTACCCGGACAAGGTCGGCACCGTGCAGGACTATGCCGATTTCTTTGCCAAATGCCATGCGGCTAAGGTGCTTTGCTGCGTAGCCGCAGACCTGATGGCTCTTACCGTACTGAAAGAACCGGGAGCTTTTGGCGCCGATGTGTGCATCGGCACCACGCAGCGTTTCGGTATTCCCATGGGGTACGGTGGTCCTGCTGCTGCTTACATGGCATGCTCCGATGCACTGAAACGCAAGCTCCCCGGGCGCTACATCGGCCTCTCCGTGGATAAGGATGGTAAACCTGCCTACCGCTTGGCACTCCAGACACGTGAGCAGCACATCCGCCGCGAGAAGGCCACTTCCAACATTTGCACGGCACAGGTGCTTACCGCCCTGCTCTGCACGTTCTATGCCATGTACCAAGGCCCGGAGGGGCTCCGCAATGTGGCTCTGACGGCACACCGCTTAGCTGCCGGATTTGCCGCTGCCGCCACCAAGGCCGGCTATGCACTGGCAGAGTCCTGCAATTTCTTTGATACCGTAACCGTACTTGCTCCCGGCAAGGCTGATGCTCTGGTAGCAGCGGCTCTTCAGGCCGGGTACAACATCTTCCGCGCCGGGGAGGATGCTATCTCCGTTTCCTTTGATGAGACGACAACCAGTGCGGATTTGAGTGCCCTCTGTGCAGCTATGGGCATGGAATACACGGAGGAGATGCTTCCCTCCACGCCCGTTTGGAATGCAGCAGCCGGGCGTACCAGTGCTTTCTGCGCGGAAAAGTGCTTTAATGCCTTCCACTCCGAGACGGAAATGATGCGCTACATCCACCGTTTGGAAAGTAAGGATTTGGCACTCAACGAGGCGATGATTCCTCTGGGTTCCTGCACAATGAAGGCCAACTGCGCCGCCATTATGATGCCCATCACCTGGCCGGAGGTGGCCACGCTGCACCCTCTTGCCCCGGCAGACCAGTGCCAAGGCATGCGCGCCATGCTGGAACAGCTTAAACAGTGGCTGGCCACGGTAACCGGCTTCCATGGTGTTTCCCTGCAGCCCAATTCCGGCGCGGCCGGTGAGTTCGCCGGGCTTCTTACCATCCACCGCTACCAAGTGGCTAAGGGCGAGGGGCACCGCAATGTTTGCCTTATCCCCAATTCCGCCCATGGCACGAACCCCGCTTCCGCCGCAATGGCCGGCTTTACGGTTGTTCCCGTCAAATGCGATGATAAGGGCAACATCGATGCTGCAGATTTGCAGCTCCAGGCCGAAAAGCACCGCGACAATCTTGCCGCCCTTATGGTTACCTACCCCTCCACCCATGGTGTGTACGAAAGCGGTGTGGCAGAGCTTTGCCGCATTGTGCATGCTAATGGCGGGCAGGTTTACATGGATGGTGCTAATATGAATGCCCAGATTGGCCTTACCAATCCCGGCACCATCGGCGCGGATGTGTGCCACCTCAATCTGCACAAATCCTTTGCCATGCCGCACGGCGGCGGCGGTCCCGGCGTGGGTCCCATCTGCTGTGCAGAACATCTTACGCCCTACCTGCCCGGTCATATTGCGAATGGCGAGGCCCAGAGTCAAAGTGCCGTTTCCTCCGCAGAGTACGGCAGTGCCGCCATCTGCCCCATCACTTGGATGTGGTTGGCAATGATGGGACACGAGGGGCTCAAGCTCTCTGCCCAAATGGCCATCCTGAATGCCAACTATGTGGCCAAGCGTCTGGAGTCCTACTTCCCCACCCTGTACAGTGGTGCCAATGGGCTTGTGGCTCACGAGTGCATTCTGGATACTACCATTATGCTGGGTAAGAGCCACCTCTCCGTGGATGATATGGCTAAGCGCCTGATGGACTACGGCTTCCACGCCCCGACTATGAGTTTCCCGGTGCATGACACTCTCATGGTGGAGCCCACGGAATCCGAAAGCAAATACGAGCTGGATCGCTTTGTGGAGGCTATGATTGGCATCCACACCGAAATGACAGCCGTGGCAGAAGGTAAAGTACCCGCAGATGACAACGTGATGGTGAATGCCCCGCACACGGCTCTGGCCGTTACAGCGGATGAATGGGAACATGCCTACACCCGCCGAGAGGCTGCCTACCCGGCACCCGGTCAGTTGCTGCACAAGTTCTGGCCCGGCTGCTCCCGTGTGGATAATACCTATGGCGACCGCAATTTCTGCTGCACCTGCGATACACTCCTCACAGAGGAAAACGCGCAGTAAGAAATCAGCCCGAAAAGTTGGATTTCGCCCCACGCAGGTTCTGCCTGCGTGGGGATTTTTGTGGGTGTTATGACTCCGCAAAACCTTGTTCCACCCGGGGGAAGATGCTAGACTGACGCCATGTCCGACAAAGAACAAATGCTTAAAATGATGTCTTACCTCATCGGGTACCGCGTAGGCAGCCAAGTAATGCCCCAAATGCTGCCCGGGCTTAGCCCGGAGGATGTGGTGGCAGAAATGCTCGGCAAAGGCTTTTCCGATGGGCTCGCCGGGGATATGGATATGAGCCTCATTTCCCCCGAGGTGGACCGCTACCAACAAGAATTCATCGCTATGCTTCAAGAGCGAGGCAATGCCAAAGCCAAGGCTAACCTGGAGCTTGGACAAAAATACATGGAAGAAAACGGCAAGCGCCCGGAGGTAACCACCACAGCCAGCGGCCTGCAATACGAAGTGCTCACAGCCGGCGGCAACGAGAAATATAACGAAGCCCTCCACGGCGATGCTCCCACCGCAGAAGTAATGTACAAAGGCACGCTGATAGATGGCACAGTGTTCGACCAGAGCAAAGCACCGGTCAAGTTCAACATTCGCCAAGTCATTCCCGGATTTACGGAAGCTCTGAAACTGATGCCTGTGGGAGCCAAATGGCGTGTAACCATTCCTGCCAATCTGGCCTACGGAGCTAATGGTCCCGGCAGTATCGGACCGAACAGCACTCTCATTTTTGAAATGGAGTTGCTGGGGCTCACCAAATAACATCCTTCCTCCCGCTATGGCCTGTAACTACAACTCGCGCAAGGCAATCATTATCCGTAGTCTTGTTTTCCTGCTTTTGGGAGTGGTTCTACTACTCGTGGGAATGACTCAGGAACCCGGCAGTACTGCCCGTAAAGGGCACATGTTCATTGCGGTATTCGATTTCCTGTATGCCGGGTTCATCTCCCGGCCATTGTGGTGGAAGCGCAAATAATTTCCACAGTATACCCACATATTCGCACCCGCCCGGAATACTCTGTGGCGGGTGTTTTATTGTTCCATCTCAACCTGCGGGCGTGGCGCATTCACACCGCCGATAAGAAGAACCATTTCCCCCTTGGGCGGGTGCGCTGTAAATTCTGCCAACAGCTCCGCCGCAGTGCCGCGGTGGTATGTTTCGAACACTTTAGTAAGCTCCCGCGCCACGCAAATGGGCACTTGCGAATCTAATGCAGCCAGTGCTGCCACCGTTTTAACGATTCGGAAGGGAGACTCGTAAAAAATACTTGTGTGCGAGGCCTGAAGTGCCGCCTGAAGCACGGCTCCCTTGCGCCCGGATTTTACCGGCAAGAAGCCGCCGAAGAAGAATGCATCGCTCGGCAGGCCGGAACCCACCAATGCCGTTACCACGGCAGAAGGACCGGGAAGCACCGTGAAGGAGACTTGCCGGGCTTTCAGCTCCTGAATGAGGCGGTACCCGGGGTCGCTCACGCCGGGCATGCCGGCATCCGTCACCACGGCAAACTTTTCCCCGGCCAAGGCACGGGAGGCCACCTCCGGAGCCCTCTGCCCCTCATTATGCTCATGCAAACTCAGCAAAGGCTTGCGTATACCATAGTGAGAAAGCAGCATCCCTGTATTCCGCGTATCCTCGCAGCAAATACAGTCCACGGATTCGAGCACGGCCAATGCCCGCCGGGTAATATCCTCCCGGTTACCTATGGGCAAGCCTACAAAACTTACCGGATACTCAATCATAGAGTGGTTAGCGTCAGTACAATATCATCCGCAGCTTGGCGGGCTGCATAGGAAAGTGCACTCTCGATAGCCGTCTGCACATTTCCCACTTGGTTGAAGTAACTGCCGGAGCCATGAGCCGTAGCCTGCCACAGGGTTTCACCCGTATGGCGGTCAATCACCTTATAGCGCACCCGAATGGTAAGCTCTATTTCCGTACTCAGGTAAGAATCCTCCGGGTCTGTACGCAAAGAATTACGGCTAATGGAAGCCACCTCTCCCGTTACGACAAAATCGGCAGATGAAGCCGGGGCCATGCGATATGTACCATCGCGCTGCATGGCATCTGCCACAGCATTGGTTACCTGCATGGCCACGCCCGGCTGAGTGGTATAATTCCCGAACATCCGGACGCAGAAGGTCTCTAACTTCTCCATGCGCTCGGGTTTCAAACCACCAAGATGATACCCACAGGAGCTAAGCAGCAGCCCCACCGCCAAAGTAATACAGGAGAGAAGCCTATTCATCGTAGTATGGATGTATGTGTTGCAACATTAGGATTGCCGAGCAGCAGCCTCGCGAGCCTTTGCAAGAAGAGTTTCCGCTTCGGCTGCAGCCTCGGGATTCACCTTCTTTTGGCGGATTACGCTTTCAAAACAGAAAATGGCCGAGGTATACTCCCGGGAGCGCTCCAAATAATAACGCCCCACTTCCAATTCCTGCTGCACCAGCAGACGTTTCATATTGGAAGCCTCCGCCAAAGCCTTACCGGCATCCTTATGGTTCGGGAAACGCAGGGTAAACTCCTCGTACGCCTCGCGGGCATTGCTCAGGTTCACCAAATTTTGGTCTCCTCGCGTATGGCTGCCGGCCCAAAGCTGGGCAACCATCAGTTGGGCATCCGGGGCATACTTGCTATCCGGATATTTTTCCACCAGCTTGCTGTACTCCGCACGCGCATCCTCGTAACGTTCCAAATCAACCAGATATTTACCCAAAATGGAGGAGGCCGTAGCGGCCATATCATTATACGGAGCCTTGGTCACAATCTCACGCAGCCAACTAATCACCACGCTGGATTCCATCTCCGTTTCCCAAGCACCCCACAGTACAGGCACCTTCATCTTTCCCTCTGCGGCATCCATAGCCATTGCCAGCTGGCGGTTCAGGGCATCCGTGTACAATGGGCTCTGAGGGTAACGATCTATCAACTTGCTATACTCTTTAAACGCATCCCGGTATTCTTGGCGGGATTCGTATGCTTTGCCCAAGAGGAAGCGCCCCTCTGCTGCGTTGGGAGCTAATTCGTGGTTCAACACCAGCTTTTTCAGAGTACGAATCTCCTTGCGAGTACTTCCCTCCGCATGGTAGCCCTTTGCCTCCGCCATGAGAGTATTAGCTACCGGGTCCACAGCTTTCACGCTCCCTACGCCGGGAGGCCCATCGTACGAATCGCACATGGAAAGCAGCAGTGCCGATGCGGCAAATAAACGCAGAAAAACACTCTTTCTCATACCTCGCCAAGCATACCACGTTTCCCCCGGGCATGGCAAGAGCAAAAGGTGCTGCAATGTGTCTTATAACACTAACAAGAGCGCACCAAAGTCTCCCGCAAAGAATGGAGGGAAGACTCTCGCCATGCTGCGCGGGAAAAATCGCTCTGTTCCGTCATCCTATTCGGGATAGCCACACATGGGATGCCGGCATTCCATGCCGCCAAGGTACCATTTTCCGAATCTTCCACCACCAAGCAATCCTCCGCAGAAAGCCCTAGGCAAAGCTGAGCAGCCCGAAACAAATCCGGAGCAGGCTTCACCGGGTATCCATCGGTACGGGTAAACACCCCGAAAAAGCGGGATTCTATCCCCAGTTTTTCCAGCCAGCCGGCTACCCAGCGGCGGGATGAGGACGAGGCTACCGCCATGCCAATTCCCTGCCCGGTAGCCCATTCCAGCAATTCCAAGGCTCCGGGCATAAGCCCTTCCCGCTGCAGCTCCGCCTCCAGCCATGCCTGCCGCTGCGCCGTTTCCGCAGCCCAGTCATAGTGTTTTCCCGTAAGGCTCTCCAAATGGGCAGCGGGATCCCAATGGGAATAACCTGCACCCAGACACGGAGCATAAGTGGCGATGGAAATCTCCTGCCCCTCCCGGGCATAAAGCTGCACCCAAGATTGGTAAATAACCCACTCGGTGTCCACCAGAACACCGTCGAAATCAAAGATAATCCCCTGAGGTCGTCTCATTCCTCTCCGCGCATACGTGCTTGCAGCCACTCCTTGAAGGAGCGATGAGCCAAATTAACCCGGAACAGGTAAATAGCGATGAATAAATACCCGAAATTAGGAATCCATGCACTTATCCATGCCTGAATCAACCCGGATTCCCCCAATGCCGGGAATACTCGATAGAAGAAAAGCATAAGTGCGGCCAACAGCACCGCAATACCTATCCCCTTCATCGTGCCTCGGCGCTGGAATGTGACGGAGCTGGGTATCGCCATAAGCACTAATACCATGCAGGTAAAAATGCGTGCGATGCGAACATGCCACTCCGTACGTTTTTTCCAGCGGTCCTCACGGGAGCCGGCACCGGAGGCAATAAACTCGTACAGAGCAGCCGTGCCGATAGCATCGATGCGGTTGCTCTGGCTAGGGCTAATAATCTGGTAGGGTTTCTCTTCGAAATCGAGGGTGATGCTTTCCTCGAACGTATCATCCGTGGGGTATTCTCCGGCCTCTGCCAAATGGCGGGTATATACCCGGTGTAGCGTCCACGTGGCATCTGCTTTATTCCATGTGGCAGAGGCAGCCGTATACTGCTTCACCAGCTTACCGCGGCGCTCTGGGTCAAACTGCTCGATGATGAGATCCCGCATCGGTTCCCCCGGGTTATCTATAAAAGGAGGTTTCTCCACACGCCAAATACGGGAGGTGGCATCGCTGCGGTACACCAAGGGCTTAGCAGAACCATCCGCCTGGCGGCTGGATTTCAGGATAATCTGGCGGTACAAGGAACCGCTGGGAGCCCAGTGGAACCCAAAGATTCCATATGCCACAGCAGCTAAGGCGGAGAAGATGAATATAGGGCGGCATATCCGCAGCAAGGAACGCCCGGATTGCAGCATACCCGTCAGCTCGCAAGTGCCGGAAAGTTTGCTGAGGCACCAGAGGGTACCCATCATCAGCGTGTAAGGCAATATCTGGTACAGGAACATGGGTAGCTGGGTACCATAAAACTTGAGAGCCTCCAGCACCGGGGAATCAAAACGAGAGCGGAAACGCTCCATATTGTCCGTAAAATCCGCCAGTATGTAGATGAGGAGTAAAATCATCGTACACATGAGGAAATAGGTCAGGAAATTCCGGCTCATGTAGCGGTCCATTGTGTTCATGCAGGCATACATTAACGCGCCGATGAATGGCAAATAGCACAGCAAGCCTAAAAAGACAGGACGGCACATCTGCTCCACCGGGTAGCTTTCCGGCATGCCGGGCACCTCCCAGCGCATCTGCTCCAGCTCCCCCGGCACCAAATACCACGCCAGTAAGGAACCCAAGGCCAGACAAATGACTGCAGGTAATAAATTCCTAAAAAATCCCATACTTATTTAATTCTGAATGCTCACATTCCCTTTTCCAAACGCTCTGCCAGATACTCCGGCAAGCCCACAGATAAAATGGCCTGCTGGGCTCCTGTCACATCGTACTCCACGCGCTTAAAAAGCACCGTCTGGGCGTCCGAATCGTATATAGCATAACATGCCCGGGGGTCCCCATCTCTCGGTTGCCCCACAGAACCCACGTTGATAAAATGCTTTACGGAGGGCGTGAGCGGCACCTCCACCACGCCATTCTCATCCAGCCCCTCCAACAGGTAGGAATAATCCACCGCCCGATGCCCATCCCACACAAACACCTTGGGCGCATGCGTGTGCCCATGGAAACAGAGCATGGAAAACTGTTTCTGGAAACTGCCCGTGGCATCGTTCGCATTAAAAATATAATTCCAAGCCTTCGGCTGGTCCAGCCCGGAATGTACCATCGTAAACTGGGAACGCACAATGCGCTGGTACTGCAAGCGGGAAAGCCACGTCAAATCCTCATCCGAAAGCTGGGCTCGAGTCCACTCCATCGCTTGGCGAGCCACAGGATTCATACGAGTATAATGCTCCTCGTGCAAAACCTCCTCATCGTGGTTACCCTTTACCACAGGGCAATTCAAACTGCGGATATAATCCAAGCATTCTCGGGGATACGCATTATAGCCCACCACATCCCCCAAGCACACAATATCGGTACACTGCTCCGCCTGCACATCCTCAATCACAGCACTGAGGGCGTGCAGATTGGCATGAATATCACTGATAACCGCTGTTCTCGGCATAAACTACCTTCTTGGTATAGCACATCTTTCCCTGCGGAGCAAGAAATAAACGCTTAATCTAGCTCCGCAAAGCAAAGAAATCTTTAGCAGCCGCATATACGCAGTCTGCCGCGCCATGAACATCCAGATGTGTGGAAGGCAAAGCTAAGTTAGCCGTTTCTGCGTACAAGGGGCGCCGTTCCGCCTCCAAACGCTCCAACACCTCCTGCCGATCCGGGCGATTGAGCAGCGGGCGAGTCGTACTGCGAGCCAAGCGAGCAAGCAATGCGGGGACCTCCACATCCAGCCACACTGTAAATCCCAGACGATGCAGCAGTTTGCGATTCTCCGCCCGCACCACAATCCCGCCACCGGTCGAAATAATAGCCGGAGTAGGATGCTGCTTCAGGTAGCGAAGCAGCGCCGTCTCCATCGAGCGGAAGTGGGCCTCCCCGAAACACTGAAAAATATCCGAGATACTCCGCCCGCTATGCTCCTCAATAATGGCATCCGTATCCAGCAAAGGCATACCGGTAAGCACACTCAGAGCCTTCCCCACCGTCGTTTTTCCGCAGCCCATTAGGCCTATCAGAATGATGGGATGCCCATAAGTTTCCAATCGTTCAGGTGCTTGCATAACGAAAATAATTCAAAGCATCAGCATTCCTCCTCCGAGTATAGGATAAGCTCCCCCCGGAAAACAACCAGTACATTCCCCGTCAGAGTCACATCTCCCGAAGAGCCGTCAGGCTGCCGCTCATAAGCCATATGAAGGACCTCCCCACCGGAAAGCTCCAAAGAAATGGGTGACTCTTTCCCCGCATATTCCGGAAGCGTAGGCGCACCACCAAGCAGTATACTCATACGCTCCCCCAGTGGCGCAGAGCACAATACGGACACACTATCATCCTCATTCAAGCATCCCACCGGCACCTCTTCCCCTATTTCGAAAGGAATCTGCGGCAGTTCCCCCTCCAACAGCAAATCCGCAAAAGCCGCGAAGCTGAGAGCCGCACTGCCACACACAGGCTGCTCCTCCCCGGCGGAATTGTACAAACGCATCCGCAAAGCCCCGGCGGCACATGGCTGCTCTGCTACAATCAAACCATCTGCCCCCACACCAAAACGCCGGTTGCAAATATCGGCAATGTTATCGTGAGTCAGCACCGCGGTCAAAGATAAATCGCGGTTATCCACCATCACGAAATCATTTCCCGCACCCATCATCTTGTAGAAAGGCAGCATCATAGCACCGCCATTCTACCAAAGATACACACACAGGGAAAGCCCAAACTCGGCAATTCAGCCTCAGAAACGAAAATCCACACCCGCAGCCACATAGAACCCCGGGTGGAAATGGTGCCCCTCCACACGCTCATTATCGCGAGTAAAACGGCAATAATCCAATGTTGTAGCCACTGTACTCCCCAGCTCCGCCATCAGAATACGCTTCGTCTGCCCCGGGCAGGAAAAATCGTACTCCAGCGCCACCCCCATCGCGAGCGTGCGGATACGCATCAAACGCTCCCCGCCCTCCGTATGCACGGACCAATAGCCCCCCATACCGCTTGCAAATACTCCGACACTGAGCCCCTCCACTCCCATCTGCCGCATCACACGCAAATCATACCCCACCCAATTCACCACCCAATCCTCCGCCGGCTTCCAATGGACACTAAAAGCAGGAATAATTCCATACTGCATCAAACGCGGGGAAAAAGCCGCCCCCACAGAATAGCTCAACGTATCACTCAACTCCACCGCATAATTCACATACCCCCCCACATCGAAACAATGCGGGTCCCACGTCCCATCCCCCGTCACAGTCGGTGCCAGTGCCATAATCAAACGCCGCCCGCCACGCATCGGATGAATCAACGAAACCGGCAACCGCATCATATGCAACATCTCCTGCGGCACCTCCAATGCCCCACTCGCCTGCACGTGCGTCAACTTCACATCTAATGCCGCATTCACATACCAATCCCCACACCCCGTCCGCCGGGGATCCGCAAAAGGCACCGTCAGCTCATACTGCTGCCACCCCATCGAAGAACCGCCATGGCGCTCCCCCATATTACTCACATAGCGCACAAAAAAAGCACTGGGCAGCAGCCCTGTCTCCGGCAGATGGTATTCCCACTCCGATTCAGCATCCTGAGCCATCACCACTGATAAAGTGCTTACAAGCAAAACGCTGTACTTAAAACCTCTCATGTGCCACTCATCTTACCAAAAAACACTTCCATCGGCAAGCGTTTTGTTGAAAAGTTCACCTATTTTTTTCTTTCCACACCATCTTCTGGAATATCGGCACTCCCTATCCGAACAAATATTCCTGATATTTCCGCATTTACAGACGAACAGTCTGCCTCCTTTACTGGCATAAAACAGCCTTGTTCCCCAGCGGAGAATACGCTACCATGTCGGCATGCTGCGCCATCTGCTTGCCATATTCCTCCTGCTTTTAACCAATCAGGCGGAAGCCGCTCCCCGGCTTATCCCCCGGGTAAGCGGCAGTGTAGCCCCGCACCCGAGAGCAAACACCACCCCATGGTGGCGCAGCTTACAGCACGCTATCCTCTCCATCCAACGCAGCGGCCCCGGAGGGTACAGCACGGAAGACTACGCAAAAGAAGCTCTGGTAAACTCCTTCCAATGGGATGAACAAACTCACCGCCCCCGGTTTAGCCCCGGCACAGCCCGCCCCTCTTTTTGCTCTGCCGCAGTATATGCCGCTCTGCTCTCTGCCTTGCTCCACTGGGAAGAAAGCAACCAACGCCGCTACATCTCCGCAAAAGCCTGGCAAGCACTCCTGCCACGTCTTGTCAAGGATGGCATAGGCCCATGGGGCTACGCCAACGCAAACGGCCCGGGATTTGCCCTCCTTGTTCACCAACTCGGAGCCGGCATCAACTTTACCGATTGGGAAAAAGCCCGCCCCTCCGACATCGCTAAAATCTGGTGGAATGACCACATCGGCGCCGATGAACGGGGACACCTCGTCATCCTAGTACAAGACGATGGTGCCAACATTCGTTTTTGGTCAGCCAATCAAGCACGCGACAACAGTCCGGGCGGCTACGGCATCCGCAGCGTACCCAAAAGCGCCATTCGCCGCATCCTTTTCACCCGCATCACCCATCCGGCAGCCTTCAACCGCGCCTCTGCCCTACCGGACAGTCCATGGCTCACCACACTTATGCAGAGCAACACCACATGGGAAGAATGCATCCGCCGCTGTGGCATCCGATAAAACTACGGCATATTTTTTCTTTTCACTTGACTTATTCCTGTTTTTCCTGTTAAATGCCCTCGCATTCAGCCGATGCATGCCAGCTTGGCGGAATTGGTAGACGCGCTCGACTCAAAATCGAGTTCTACGGAGTGTGGGTTCGAGTCCCACAGCTGGTATTAAGAATCCCGTTGAAACGAGCGGCAGTTTTATGACTGCCGCTCATTGTTTTTCTGCGCCTTACGAATAAATTTCCGCATCGTATCTTCCTTCTTGCCGGGCAGATTCCACAATTATTGCAGAAGAAGCCGGAAGAGGCTTGCGCGGGGAAAAGGAGCGGGGTATACTGTGGGTATGGAGATGCGTTGGCAGCTGGCGAGGGAGTGCTGGGAAATTCCCCGGGAGGGAGCAATCATGGGGATTCTGAATGTGACACCGGATTCTTTTTCGGATGGTGGGCGATTCTGCACTGTGGAGAAGGCGGTGCAGCATGCGGAGCTTCTGCTTCGGGAGGGGGCGGATGTCATCGACATCGGTGGGGAAAGCACCCGCCCGGGAGCAAGCCCCGTTTCCACGGAGGATGAGCAAAAAAGGGTACTGCCCGTTGTACGCGCTTTGCGGGAATGTTACCCGAGAATACGTCTTTCTATCGATACGCGCCATGCAGAAACCGCCCGGGCAGCTCTCTTGGCGGGAGCGGATATTATTAATGATATTACCGGATTGCAATCGCCGGCCATGCAGCAGGTGTGTGCAGAAATTCCCTGCGGTATTGTCCTGATGCATATGCAGGGCACACCTGCAACGATGCAGCAGATGCCGCACTATGAGGACGTGGTGGGGGAAATTCGCCGCTTTTTCCGGCAGCAGATGGCCATAGCGGAGGGGCTGGGTATTGAAAGGAGGCGCATCTGTCTGGACCCCGGAATTGGTTTTGGCAAGACAACCGAGCACAATGCGGAAATTATCCGTAGGCTGGCGGAGCTTTGTATGGAGGAGTGCCCGATGATGATGGCTCTTTCCCGCAAGCGGTTCCTGGGTGAACTGTTGGGGGATGCTGCTGCCGGGAAGGCGGATGCACTCCCCACAGTAGTGATGAGTTTACTGGCTGCCGACAGAGGAGCCGCCATTCACCGGGTCCACGATGTGGCGGCTCTTAAAAAGGCACTGCGGCTGCGCCATGCGCTCACTTGCTAAATAGTTCTGATGCTGTGCTGCGAATAAGAGCGCGAGCTTTCTATACGTCTTTCTCGAGGGAGAATAGGGACATTGACCATGCAGGTTTCAACAGCATACCGGGAATTCCGGCACATTTCCTCCGCACCCGGCAAGCATGAGTATCGGTATCTCCCTGCTCTGTGAGTTCTTTTCCTCTTCCGGCTCCAATGTTGTTTCTGCACCTCTCCGGCAAAAGCAATGCGCCCAATCATACTTTCTAATATCAAAGCAATAATTAAAGCGGGAAAATTGGTTCCGAATCCCCCATTTTAACCGTATCATAGAATAATACAGATGTATTACGAGACAG
The DNA here is from genome assembly GCA_017521405.1 of Akkermansia sp. Taxonomy (GTDB): domain Bacteria; phylum Verrucomicrobiota; class Verrucomicrobiia; order Verrucomicrobiales; family Akkermansiaceae; genus Akkermansia. The sequence continues at coordinate 31,735 of JAFXCP010000010.1, forward strand.
AAAATACATTGTATCAAAAAAATACAAATCCGAGAATGGGTAGCATCGAAAAGCTATTTTTCGGAAGTGTAGGAATTATCGGCACTTGCGTTGCTCCGTAAAAACATTGGGGTACACATGCAGGCTTTGCCATAATTCTGTTTTGTGATTGACAAAGGATAACAAAGGCGATAGACTAAACTTCATGGGAACAAAAGCTATTTCATTTCGAATCCCCCCCGAGCTATTAAAATATGTAGATGCCGCAGCAGCGCACTATAAGCGCAGCCGCAGCACGGTGCTGATTGCAGCATTGCGCTTGCTTTCCCGGCAGCTTCAGGAACAGGGGGGAGAATATATCCGCGTAGAACTTCCGGCTGATGCATTGGAGGAAAAGGCCCTCTTCCCCTACCCGGAGAATCGTGGAGGTCGTCCACGCAAAAACAAAGCTGCGGTGAAGGCATAACACAGCCTCGCCGAATTACACAGCAGAACCAGTTGAGCAAGCCGCGTTTTCGCGGCTTGCCTTTGGTGTTTTACCTCAAACGAGCAATCAAAAAAAACAATATCGTGGTGCTGTTTTACTGCTTGCCAAGGCGGAAATAATTTGCTAGGATGTGGAATCGCGGTCGAACACAAGCGGCCATTCCCTTATGGAAGATTCAATGCAAGCCCATTCCGATGCTTTGAGCGAAACAGAATCCGCCCCTCCCATATCGGAAGGGCAACTGCGGGTTTCACCATCGCCGGCGTGGGATTCACCGCTTCCCATTTCCCCGCCTCCGTTTTCTCCGGAGCATACGGAGCAAGCCTCCGGAGCGGGCTCTGCTGAGCAAACACTCATCTACCTGCAACATCTCCAGCCCTTCCACCAGCTGCGCCGGAAGTGGCACTTGAGAAGCGGCGTAGAAATAGGCTTGTATCAGGAGCAGACTCCGCCCTGCTCCGACACAGCGGAGCAAGCCACCCTGCTGCGCCTTTTCGGCTTACTCCCCAACGGAGAAGCATGGGAAGCCCATGTACCCATGGCAGACATTATCCGAAATGGGGGGATTTCGATGGGGAGAGACAGCGAAAGCAACACTCTTTGCATACCGGATCCCAGTGTTTCCCGCATACATGCCGTATTGGAAGTTACGGAAAAGGGTCTCGTTATTTCAGACACCAATTCCACTAATGGCACGGCCTTAAACAACATACCTCTCTCTCCTCACGAGCCACAAACACCCATACAGGATGGTGATACTCTCAGCCTTGGGCACGTTGTGCTTCAGGTGGAATTTTTACAAAACACTTACATCTCATGATATTTCACATCACTCGGACTCGCTCCTTGAGCCTCATACTCGCCGCACTTTGCCTTACTAACGTTCAGGCGGAGGGTGAGGACTTCCCCACATCCTGCTGTCTTTGGTACAAACAACCCGCCCTTATCAATGAGGCGGAGTTGCCATGGGCAGGCACAGGTGCCACCTTCAGAAACCTGCCGGGAAAAACCAACAAAGACCCATGGGAATCCCAAACACTCCCGGTGGGTAATGGGCGCATTGGCGGCACTGTTTTTGGTGGAGATTGCCTGGACCGGGTTAACCTCAACGAGGTAAGTTTATGGTCAGGAGGGCCAAACCTCCCCGGAAACGGCTCTGGCTATGCCTATGGCCCCAAAGCCACTCAAACCCAATTTGGTTCATACCAGCCCTTTGGCAACCTCTATGTGCAGCTGGATTTGAAAGGCAGCACCAAGGATTACACCCGTTCTCTGAATTTGCAGGAAGGCATCGTACGCAGCAGATTCAGCAATGGGGGTAACAAATACGAGCGCGAATGCTTTGTAAGCGAGCCGGACGATGTGCTGGTTTACCACATAAACAGCAACAATAGCGAAGGAGTTAATGCCAAAATCGGTATAACGCCATACCACGATGTATCCTATGCTGTGGAAAAAGGCTGCATTGTGATGAAAGGCACCTTAGCCAATGGGGAAGAGTTCGAAGGACGCCTCATGGTTAGAGTTAACAAAGGTGCCAAGCGCAGCATTCGCGGGAAAAGTACCAACATTACCGTAGATTACAATAAGAAAGCGATAGAAATATCTCCGCCCATCTTCTCAGCCAGAGGAATCCCCTATTTCCAAATTAAAGATGCCGAAAGCGTTACCGTATTAGTTTTTATGGCTACCGATTACGCCATGGATTACAAGAAAAATTGGAAAGGGACTCCCCCCGATGTAAAAAACCGAAAAACTTTGGCACGCCTAGCCAAAAAGAAAGTAGAAGACATTCGGGAAGACCATCTGGCGCATTACAAAAAACTCTACAATAGGATGGATATACATCTGGGGAAGACCGCCCCGGACATCGCAGCCCTCCCCACGGATGAACGTTTAGCAGCCTACCGCAGCGCATCCTCCCCCAGCGATCCGGAGCTGGAAGCCACCGTGTACCAATACGGTCGCTATGTTCTCATCTCCGGTTCCCGCCCGGGTAACCTCCCGGTCAACCTCCAAGGCATATGGAACAACAAAGTTCACGCACGATGGGCATGCGACTATCACAATAACATTAACCTTCAGATGTGCTACTGGGGCGCAGAGGTGGCAAACCTGAGCGAAAGCCACATTCCCTTTTTCGACTTCATGGCCGCCATGGAAGAGCCCCTCACTGAGATGACGCGTAAGCAATTTGGAGAACACGTGGCAGGTTGGACTACACGCATTTCCCAAAACCCATGGGGTGGAGGCGGCTGGACCATGTGGAACCCCCCTGTCAATGCCTGGTATGCCTTACACCTTTGGGACCACTACCAGTTTACACAAGATAAAGAATACCTGCGAAAGGTAGCTTGGCCACTACTCAAAAACATCGGGCGCTTCTGGGAAACACACCTGAAAGAAATCGGGGAAAACGGGGAAGGTCTCTTGTCCGAAAGAAAACCTCTTTCCGTTGCAAAACACCCGGAATTAAAAGAAATTAAACCCGGTTCTCTGGTAGCACCCAACGGATGGTCACACGAATGGGGTCCAAACGAAGACGGCGTAATGCACGACCAACAGCTAGTGGACGAGCTATTTGGCATCATCAACCAAGCATCGGACATCCTCGGAGTGGAGGCAGCGTGGTCCAAGAAGCTCAAAGCTATGCGTAAACGCCTTGTGCCGAACCGCATTGGCTCCGGCGGCTATCTTCAGGAATGGATAGTGGACCGCCCCGACATGGTTTCCGGGCAGCGCCACACCTCCCACCTCATCGCCGTATTCCCCGGTTCCACCATCACCATGGAGCAAACGCCGAATTTGGCTAAAGCAGCGCGTAAAAGCTTGGAGCTTCGTGGGCTTAGCGGCGATAATCGCCGCAGCTGGACCTGGCCTTGGCGTACCGCGCTCTGGGCGCGATTCAAGGATGCACGTCAAGCTCATTACATGGTGCAAAATTATTTACAGCACAACTGTCTGGACAACCTCTTCGGCAACCACCCGCCCATGCAAATGGACGGAACATTCGGCATGACCGGCGGAATGAGCGAAATTTTGGTGCAAAGTCATGCCGGACAAATCGAGCTTCTCCCCGCCCTGCCCGAAGTCTGGAAAAACGGCTATGTAAAGGGTATCAAGGCGCGTGGAAACATTACCATCGATATGGCATGGAAAAATGGTAAAGTGACCAAATATAAACTCACCACCACCAGCCCGGAGCCAAAAGCCGTCACCGTTGTGGTGAACGGAGACACAAAGAAAGTCAAACCCGCATTGGCCGGAGGAAAGAAGAAAACGGAAAAGGACGATAAGCCCAAAAAGAAAAAACGCCGCAAGCGCAAAGCATAATTACGGCGGAAAAATTCCCTATGGAAAAAGGCGAGGAAAAGAGAACCATATTAGTGGCAGAAGATGATTCCGCCATCTGTGGTATTCTGGCGGACACACTGCAAAATGCAGGATATGCCGTACTCACCGCTCCGGATGGAAAGGCAGCATTGGAGCTGCTACTCTCCCGTCCTATCGACCTTGCGCTGCTGGATATCAACATGCCGGAAATCAACGGATTCCGGCTTCTGAAAATCATGGGGAAGGAATGCCCCGGCATCCCCAGCATCATCCTGACCGCCCATGGCGAGGAGCAGGAGCGAGTTAAAGGATTGCAACTAGGGGCAGATGATTATGTGGTAAAACCCTTTAGCATTGCGGAGCTGCAAGCTCGCATCGCCGCAGTATTGAGGCGCAGCCCGGGCAGGCAACTGGCCGTAGCCCAGCAACTTCCCTTTCCCGGCGGCATTCTGGATGGAGAGAACCGCACTGCCACCCAATCGGATGGCACCCCCATTCCCCTTACAGAAAAGGAATTTGAACTCTTCCGCTATTTTCTCACCCATCCCGGTCGTATCCTTTCGCAGGAGGAACTGTTACTACGAGTATGGGGTTCACGCCTCGGCCTCGGAAAAACCCGCACCGTAGCCGTCACACTGGCAAGATTAAAGGAAAAGCTGGGAGCGGAGACGGCCTCGGCCTTCGAGACCATACGCGGACAAGGATACCGCTGGCAACCCACCCAGAACACGAGCGCATGAAGAAGAAACCCATCATCATCCTGCTCTGTTTTGCCCTGCTTACCCTCCTTGCAGCCGGATGGCAAATATACGAGGCCGCTAATTTAGAAAGCAGGCTCAAAGCCATAGACCAACAAGCGCAACTCACACGCCTGCTGGAACTTTCCCTTCCTCGTGTACAGGAAAAACTGCAGGCTCTCATCAATGCAGAACGTGCCAAACTGGGGTTTGCCCCCCCCGTGGAAGCAGCCGTGTACCCCATGCCGGAGGGAGGCATGGCCGATTTTAACTGCGGATTTTTCTTAGTGGGACCCTCCGGTGTGCAAGTTCCTCCCGGGCAGGAGGGGTTTGCCACGCTCCTGAACAGCGCAACAGCCGTTATCGATACCATTCGCCGTAAGGCCTACAACCCCTCTGCCCCCATTTACGACCCGGCAAAACCCACCGGCTACGACCCCCGCACCCAGCTTCCCATCTTCGGAGTATACGAGGCCATGGACCCGGATTTTACCCAAGCACTGCAACTCAAGGGCAATCCGGGACCCTTTTTTGCATGGCACTATGGGGATAACCTCGTGTACATGCGCAGCGTACCCACCACCCACGGTTCTGCGGCAGAGGGCTTCATTATCGATGCAAAAAAACTTTCCGCGCATCTTCTGCCGTTGGTAGAAACGGCACTCAAAAAGCCGGAAATCACATTTCCTCGCAAAGGGGAAGCAGCCAATCTTTCCCCCCTGCCCCTTGTACTCCGCCCCGGTTCGGAAGTGGAACTACCCGACACCGCCACACGAGCAAAAGCCCTTAGCAGCTCCGTCTCCAGCATCTGGTTTGTCTCCCTGCTCACCATCAGCATTTTATTCGCCCTGCTAGCCTTCTACACTCGCATCGAACGCCGCCGCGCCGACTTTGTTTCCGCAGTAACCCACGAGCTTCGCACCCCCCTCACCAGCTTCAGCCTCATCACGGAAATGCTGCACCAAAACAAAGTGCCGGCCGAAAAAGTGGACGAATACCACGAAACGCTCTACCAAGAAAGCCGCCGCTTGGGGCATCTTGTGGAAAACGTACTGGCCTTTGCCCGCCTTACCCGTGGCAAAATACGCGGGAGGCAGGATGCCGGGCCCTGCATTCAGATGCTGGCCGGAGTTATCGACAAGATTACCCCGCGCCTGAAAAGTGCCGGATTCCAAGTAACCTTTGTGCCGGATAAACGCGCCGAGCTGCTCACCCTACATACGGATCTCCTTTCTCTCGAGCAGATTCTGACAAACCTGGCGGATAACGCCATTAAATATGCAGCCACGGCAGCAGCCCCCGCTATCGCCATTCACGTTGTACGCGGGCACGATACACTTTCCCTGCGTTTTACGGACAACGGTCCCGGCATTCCCGCCAATTTACAAAGACAGCTTTTCCGCCCCTTCTCCCGCTCCGCGCAAGCCACCGCCGGCCGCAAACCGGGCATAGGCTTGGGCCTTGCCCTCTCCCGGGATATTGCCCGCAGCATCGGAGGAGAACTCAGTCTGGAAAAAGCGGACTCCGATGGCACTACATTCCTCCTGCAACTTCCCCTTACCAAATAAATAAAGATTCTAACCCAACAACAATACCATGAAAAAAAACATCATCCTTGCCACAGCGCTCGCCTCTGCCGGTTTGTATAGCTCCTGCACATGGCAGCCCCTTACCTGCCACCTTACGGAAGCAGCACTCTCCACAGATGCCGCCGTACCCGTAGCGGTCTCCACCACCGCGGATACCCCCAACTACATTTACCAAAAAGGCACGCAGTTCTACCAGCCCGTCACCGTGCAATACGCCAAGGACAACGGCCGCGACATCATACGCCGTTCCGACCACCCCACCCCCAACCTCCAGACTGCGGAAGAAAAAGCAGCACGCTTCATCCTGTCCGATACGGATGAAAAAGCAGTCTACTACTTCCCGCTGACCCCCGCAGAAGTAAAACAACGTGTGGGCGATAAGGAAGTGGGGAAAATTACCTATATGGGGCGCATCCCCGTACCTGCGGAAAACTTCGAGCAGGACGAAACCATCAAACAGCTGGAAAGTCTCACCGCAGAACTGCCTGCCAGCTGCCAGGCAGAACTCCCGGGAGATACCGCACCCTGCCGCCTTCTCTCCCTGAAAACACACGGTGAGGAACCGAGTGCCGGCGCCAAATTGTTGGCCGTTCCCGCCACATTGGTTGATCTCGGCGTGAACGCTACAGCCTTTGCCGTGGAAGGCACCGCCATGCTCGCATGCAGTCTGGTCTATGTTCCGTACACGATGATTACCGGCCAAGAGCAAGCGCAGCCTGAGCCGGCCGCCACCCCTGCTCCCACCCCTGCTCCCGAGGCTAAGAGCATTCCCGCCCCGGAAGCAACACAGCCGGCACTGCCCGCAGAACTCCAGAAACCGGCCATCCCTGCCACACCGGCACCGGAGCCCGAGCCGGCTCCTGCCCCGGCACCCGCCGGTTCCCCCTTCCTTATGCCGGTGGCACAGCCGCAACCCGGCGTAGAGGTACCCACCAAGCTGTGAATTTCATTGACAAACGATAGCATCTTTAATAGAATCCTGCCACCATGAAGAAACGACTTCGCAAAAAATACCGCGTGGGAGAGTTCCGTGAGCTTTGCTTCGGATTCACGTTCGACTATAAGGGCGATATTGAATCCACCGAGTGCGAGCAATTCCTGCACGCCTTCGTTGAGGATTGCATCGAAGCCAACGGCTTGGACTGCGAGGGCAACATGACCGACGATGGCTGCAACATTACAGCCAAAGCCGTGGACCCCACCCAGACCAGCGAAGCCCAACGCCTCGCCGTAAAGAGCTGGCTGGAAGCCCGCTCCGACGTGGAGGTGAAGAGCTTTACCGAGCTGCAGGATGCCTGGTACGGCATCTAAGTTCCTTTTGCCCTTTATCATCAGCCCCCGGCAGGCGGGCTGTAAAATAGTCTGCCACCTTTTTCTTCGCGAGATTTTCCCAGACCATGAACGACAGCCAGCAGCCCAAAGCCATCTTTGCCAAAGGACTCAAAGGCGTTATTGCCAACGAGACAGGACTGAGCGACGTACGCGGTGAGGAGGGGCGCCTCCTCTACTGCGGGTACGACATTGAAGATTTGGTAGACCTTTGCAGTTTTACGGAAATCATCTACCTGCTCCTCAATAAACGCCTGCCCAACCGCGAAGAACTCACCGGGCTGGAACAGCGCCTGCGCAACGACCGCGAACTGCCCCAACCCATTTTGGACTTCTTCAAGACCGCCACAAAAACGGCGCGTCCCATGAGTGCCCTTCGCACAGCCGTCTCCATGCTCGGCATGTACGATGACCGCACCAAGGACCCCACGCAGATGAAGGAAATCGGGCTCTCCCTCATTGCCAAGATACCTGTCATGGCCGCCTATTATTACCGCATATGTCAGGGCTTGGAGTTGCCCCCCATCCGCACGGATTTGGACGAAGCCGCCCACTTCCTCTGGCTGCTCAAAGGAGAGGAGCCGGACCCCGGCGAAGCCCAGATTCTGGATGTCGCTTATATTCTGCATGCGGACCACGGCATGAACGCTTCCACCTTCTCCGCCAGAGTAACCGCATCCACACTGTCGGACATGTACTCGGCCATCACCTCGGCCATCGGCTCCCTCAAAGGTCCCCTACATGGCGGCGCCAACGAAGCCGTTATCGAAATGCTCAAAGAAATTGGCGAGGAAGAAAACGTGGAGGAATACATTAACCGCAAACTGGCCAACAAAGAAAAAATCTTCGGCATGGGGCACCGCGTATACCGCACGCTGGATCCGCGTGCACCCCTCCTGCGCCGCATTGCCATCCGCCTTACCCGCACCATGGGTGAGCCTAAGTGGATTCGCATGAGCGACCGCATCGCAAAAATTATGCGTGCTCGTAAGAACCTGAATGCCAACGTGGACTTTTATTCCGCCACGGTATACTACAGCTTGGGCATTCCCACACGCATGTTCACCGTACTCTTCGCTATTGCTCGTTCTGCTGGCTGGGTGGCGCAGATTCTTGAGCAACTGGAGGACAATACCCTGTACCGGCCACTCTCCGCTTACAAAGGGCCGGACGACCCCCTGCTGGTACCCATGCTGGATATGCGCTGAAGCGCCGTTTTTCCCCCTTAATTTCTTCGGAACGAGCTCGCCCCTTTGGCGGGCTCGTTCCCTTTTCCGGTGCAAAAAAAACGCATGCCCGGAGAGGGGCATGCGGAAAATCTTCTGCTAAAGCACACAAATCTTTAGAAATTGCCATCGGGCTCGAAGCGGGAATTACCACCCAGATAGAACATACCATGGGTACCCACGGGAATGTAACCCGTCTGTTTGGAAACCGGCTGAGTCACCGTATAGGTCGTATTCTTGGTACCATCAATCAGCACCGTCAGTGTCTGCCCGGCCGTGTTACCGGCGGCATCCGTCATGTAGCGACCGGCCAAGGCACCCAGCACACCGAAACCCACGGTGGAGGCAATACGCCCGGAGCCGCCGCCCAGCAGCTGGCCGGCACCGGCACCCACGGCAGCACCCACGCCCGTACCAATGTTACGAGCCGTGCCGGTGGTTTCAATAGTCACATTCTTGGCAGAAATCACCGTAGCGGGGAGAGCTTGGGATGCCACGCCCACCTGATTGGCACGCACTGTGTTACCATCCACCATGGAGGTGCAGGAGGCAAGCATGAATGCACCTGCTGCAAGAGCCGTCATTACGAAATGAGTCTTCATCATATACTTAGTTTGGGGGTTGTAAGATTACCGGGCTTTCTGCTCTTATACGCCCAGAGAAGCTACCATATGGTAATCCTCCCCGGTGGCGGCGTCAAGCGAAAAACGCGCCCGCTTTCTACTAGAATAGCGCACCGGCACGCACTTTTGTTTCATTCTGTCAAAAAAAAGACAGAAATTTGGCTTGCAAATACCAAAAGATTGCTGTATAAGAAGCGACCACCTTTCCGCAGCGATTGCGGAGCTAACCTTTACCAAACACAGATTCATATGTCCAAGCACTCCACACTCAAGGCTACTGGTACCGTCGGCGGCAAGCGTTCCGTTCTCAAGCGTTTCGAGCGCGTTAAGCTCATGAAGGAGCGCGGCCAGTGGAAGGAAGGTCAGAGCCCCATCGGCCTGCCCAAGACCAAGTTCGAGTCCTAAGTCTGTTACCCGGCAAAAGGGTACCCCGAATTTTCTGGAGCCTCCCGGTTGTTTCCGCGACCGCGAGGCTTTCTTGCATCCACTCCGAGTATTTTTTCTCCATGTCCGAAGATAATGGATATCCCGCTGCCCCGGAAGGCAGCATCCGCTTAAATAAGTTTTTAGCCTCCTGCGGGTACGAATCCCGCCGTGCGGCTGATCGTCTCATTGCCGAAGGGCGCGTCGAAGTCAACGGCAAAGCTGTCGATACCCCGGGGCTGCGCGTTATGCCCACGGACTTTGTACGCGTGGATGGTCGCCATGCCACGCCCAAGGAAGAAGTGGTCATTCTGCTGAACAAGCCGCGCGGTTATGTATGCAGCAGAGAGCCGCAAGGCGCCATTGGCACCGTGTACGACCTCCTCCCTGCCAAATACCGCTACGCTAACTATGTAGGGCGTTTGGACGCAGACAGCGAGGGACTCCTCCTCTTTACCAATAACGGCAGCATCAGCCAAAGCATTGCCCACCCTAAAGGCGGCATCGAAAAGGAATACTGGGTCACGCTCGACCAAGCATTCGATAGCAGCGTACTGCTGCAACTGCTCAAAGGCGTACGCATCCCGGAGGGGCAAGCCAAGGCCAAGTACGTTTCCCGCCTCTCTGCCCGCCGTGCCTGCGTGGTACTGGAGCAAGGGCTGAAACGCCAAGTACGCCAAATGTTTGCCTGCCTTGGTCTCCGAGTCAAGAAACTGGTACGCGTCCGCATCGGCTCCATGTGGGGCGGAGATTTGGAACCCGGGCATTGCGAACTGCTTAGCCCGGAACGCATCGCCGAAGCCACCACCAATCCGCGCCGCCGCAAGGGTCTCATGGGAGCCAAGCAGGTATTCAAGCCTCGCCGCGTCTCCATCTCCCCGGATAAGGAGGAAGAGGAGGAAGCCGGATACATCTTTAACCCTGCCGATTTTGAAACGGAGGAGGAAGCCCTCGGCATCTCCACCAAGTTTACCGATGGGGAAGCCTTCGAGCCGGAGCGCGAGGATTCCCGCCGCCCCTTTGGTCGCGCCCCCCGCAAGCGCCGCGAGTGGGATGATGCCCCCCCGCGTGAACGCCGCTCCTTTGGCGACCGCGAGCGCAACCCCTTCGGGGAACGCCGCTCCTTTGGCGACCGCGAGCGCAAACCCTTCGGAGAGCGCCGCTCTTTTGGCGACCGCGAGCGCAAACCCTTCGGAGAGCGCCGCTCTTTTGGTGACCGCGAGCGCAAACCCTTCGGGGAACGCCGTTCCTTCGGTGACCGCGAGCGCAAACCCTTCGGGGAACGCCGTTCCTTCGGCGACCGCGAGCGCAAACCCTTCGGGGAACGCCGCTCCTTTGGCGACCGCGAGCGCAAATCCTCCTTCGGGGAACGCCGCTCCTTCGGCGACCGCGAGCGCAAACCCTTCGGGGAACGCCGTTCCTTTGGCGACCGCAAAACCTTTGGCGGACCGCGTTCCTTCGGCAAGCGCCGCGGAGAGTAAGCTCCATCCATTCATTCCTCATGCGGTGCCGTGGGATTCCTTATCCCGGCACCGCATTTTCTTTCAACAAAAGGAGCATGTTATCATTCTCACCCCTAAGCACCATGAAAAAGAATCTTTTTCTCCTCTTCTGCCTTCTTCTTCCGGCTCTCGCAGAGCAGCCGCAGAACAGCAGCCCTGCCGCGCCTGATACCGCTACGGAGGAACGCCTGGCGGGGCTCAAAGAAGCAGCTACACAGGGAGATGCCTATTCCCAGCGGCAGCTATACCTGCGCTACGCCATCCAGGGGCACCAAGAACAAGCCCGACACTGGGCGGATACCCTGCTCCAAAACCTCAACGCCAAGGCCGAAAACGGGGACCTAACCGCCATGTGGACACTGGCACGCCTCTTCATGGCAGGGGATGAATACATCCCCACCGATAACGAAAAAACCCTCTTCTGGCTCAATCGGCTCTCCGCCCGGAACGACCCCTCTGCCGCCTTTCTTCTGGGCGAACTTTACAACAAACAAGGAAACCCGGAAGCCGCAAAATCCGCCTATGCCAAAGCCTATACCATCTACACGCAAGAAGCCGCAGCAGGCAGGCAGGAATCCCTCTATTGGCAAGGCTATATGGAATTAAATGCGCTGGGTACGGAACTCAACGCGCAGGAGGGACTCGCACACATGGAGCAAGCCGCAGAGGCCGGTGTGGTCGGTGCCTCCTACCAGCTCTTCAAAGCTTACACCTCAGGGCTGGGTACGGAAAAATCCCCAGCCAAAGCGCTGCACCATGCACGCCGACTGGCGGACCACACACAAGACGGACAAATGGCCTACATCGTGGCCGATGCCTATCTGAATGCCAAAGGCGTGAACAAGGACGAAACTCTGGGGCAGCGCTATTTGGAACAAGCCGTACAGGCTCGCATTCCGGCAGCTCTGTACCACAAGGGCTGGCTCTTGCAGCAGGAAAACAAAGCCTCCGAAGCCCTGCCACTCTACCGGGAAGCCGCAGCGCAAGGGCATGCGGATGCCGCCGTGAAAGCCGGCACCATGATGCTCCGTGGCGAAGGCACCGAAAAGGACGCCGCAGAAGGGCTTAAATACCTGCACTACGCCGATACGGATTTGCAATCCCCCTTTGCCCCGTACGAACTCGCCCTCTACTACGATGCCGCCGGGGAGCCGGAACTGGCCAACAGTTACTATGTGAGCGCCAGTAACCGCGGCTATCCGGCGGCATATGCCCGCCGCGGACTGCTGCACCTCAACCCTCTGACAGAAGTCGATTGGAGCCCTACTGCCGCCTACCACTGGTGGAAATTGGGCAGCGATGCCGGGGATAGTGCCAGCACACTGTACCTGCGCCTTTACATGTTTGGCTTTGTACCCCTGCTCCTCATCCTCATCTTCGGGCTTCCCTTGTACTGGGTACACCGCCTTAGTAAAAAAGCCCATCAGGAAACGGCGGAATAATAGCCTCAGGAGCCATTCAGGCCGATCACCAAGAGCAAAGCGGTGCAGGGTTCTTCACCCCTGCACCGCTTGCACATTCTTCAGCAAAAAGAAAAATCAGTGTTTCTTCCAACCCGGCTTATGGCGGGAAGCCAGCTCCTCCACCACCTGCTCAATCCGCAGCCCCTTGGAGGTCAGCAGCACAATCAGATGGTAAAACATATCGGATGCCTCGTAAATCAGGCGTTCATCGCTGCCGTTGCAGGCTTCAATGCAAGCCTCCAGAGCCTCCTCGCCCACCTTCTGCGCCATGCGGTTCACCCCATCGCGGAAAAGAGAGGTTGTATACGAGCCTTCCGGCATCTCCTCGTGCCGCTTGTTAATGAAATCCTGCAACTCCGTCAGGAAAAGCAGCGGGCTTGCCGCATTCTCCTCCCCCCAGCAGGTATCCGTCCCCGTATGGCATACGGGGCCATGCGGCACCGCCTGAATCAAAAGCGTATCTTGGTCGCAATCCGCCTTTATGCTCACCACATCCAAGTAATGGCCGCTCGTCTCCCCCTTAGTCCACAAGCACTTGCGGCTACGGCTGTAAAAACACACACGGCCCGTCTCCTGAGTCCGGGCATAGGATTCTTCATTCATATAGCCAAGCATCAGCACCTTCCCCGTGCTTGCATCCTGAATGATGGCCGGAACAAGGCCCCCGCTCTTCTCAAAATCAATGCTCATAGACAATTTCTCAGCTTCGTGCCCCCAGTATAGCACAATCTCCCCATGTTTCCACTCCTTTCTCAGTCACCCTCAGAACTTATCCCATTTTTTGAGATAAAAAAACCGTCCCCGCCCTGTATAGCACAGAACGGGGAACGGCGGGCAAAGCCCGGTTGGGTCTTATGACTCAGGGCTCCGAAATTGTAGCTCTCAGCCCCGGCGGCGGCGGGAAGCCAGAGCCGCCAGCGCCAGCAGACTCAACGTCGCCGTGGAAGGCTCAGGAATCGTCGGCAGTGTAAAGCCCGCCACATTCCCCTCCGTGCCCTTATAGGTGGCACCGGCCATGCTCAGCGTCAGATTGCTGTAATCCTCATCCGCATCGCTGCCGAAATCGAACTCCACGCCCGTGTACCCGGCGGCCACCAAAGCCTCCGTA
>JAFXCP010000011.1 GCA_017521405.1 Akkermansia sp.
CGCGGCTTACTTGGGATGCGGTGGATTTGGTGCATGGGTATATTGCGCTGCAGGCGCGGCACAGTAAGACGGGTGGTGCGCGGCGGGTGACGATTCACCCGCCGTTGCGGCGTATTTTGGAGGGTGCGGCGGCGCGGGGTGAGGGGCGTATTTGCCCGGCATGCTGGGGGCGGCATTGGGCGGCGTTGCACCGGGCGGCGGGTTGGGGTTCCCCTGCCCGCCCCTGGCGGCAGGATGTGCTGCGGCATACCTTTGCGAGTTACCATTTGGGGCATTTCCGCAGTTATTCGGAGCTGCAGTATGAGGTGGGGCACCGGGATGCTACTCTGCTGCGGACGCGGTATGTGGATTTGCAGGGGGTGGAGGCTGCGGCGGCTTTTTGGGGCTGAGGACGGAGGGGGGGCGGTGCTACACCCACGGGGGGGAGAAGGGGATGCCGGGGCTTTGCGCCAAATGCGACAGTCCCGGGCAAACAGTCTTGAATGCCGGAGTGGTCTGTGCTAAAATGTCTGCGCGCCCGATTGCTTATGACACTGGAAGAGTTAAGAGTACAGATTGATACGATAGATGCCCGGCTGGTGGAGCTGCTCAAGCAGCGCGCTGCCTGTGTACACGAGGTGGGAGCCATTAAAAAAAGCACTCAGGCGCCCATCTTTGTGCCGGAGCGGGAGACAGCCCTCATCAACCGGCTCAAGGAGCTGAATCAGGGGGTGCTGCCGGAAAAAAGTCTGCTGAGCATCTGGCGCCAGATTGTGAGCTGCTCTTTCCGGCTGGAGGGCAATATGCGTATTGGCTATCTGGGGCCGGAGGGCACATGGAGCCACCAAGCTGCCCTGAGCCGTTTTGGCGATAGTGTGGAGCTGGTGCCCTACAATTCCTTTGCCCATGTGTTCTCTGCCGTGGAGCATGGGGAAGTGAACTACGCCGTTATCCCCATTGAGAACAGTACCCACGGCACGGTGGCGCAGGCCATGGATTTTTTCCCGCACACGCACCTGCGCATCTGCGCCCAGGTACGGCTCGCGGTGCAGAATTGCCTGATGGCTAACACGGATGCCCGCAGCATACGCACGATTTACTCCCACCCGCAGGTTCTGGGCCAATGCAGCCAGTGGCTCCGGCAAAATTACCCGGATGCCGAACAGATACCCACGGCTTCCAGTACTGCTGCAGCCCGCTTTGCCGCAGAAGGAGCCGCCAAGGGTGCCGCAGCTCTGGGCAGCCCGCTGGCTGCGCGCTTGCACGGTTTGCAAATTCTTGCAGAGCATGTGCAGGACAAGGCCACCAATACCACGCGTTTCGTGGTGCTTGGCACACAGAGTACGAAGCCCTGTGGGCAGGACCGCACTACGCTCTGTTTTACCGTGCCGCACCAATCCGGCAGTTTGGTGGATGTGCTGGAGCATTTCCGCCGCCACGGCATCAATATTCACTGTTTGGATTCCCGCCCCATGCGGGATACTCCATGGGAATACCTGTTCTATGTGGATGTGGAAGGGCACGAGGCTGTCCCCCCCTTGGCAGACTGCCTGCCGCAGCTGCGTAAGAGCTGCTCCACGCTGAAGATTCTCGGCTCCTACCCGGAGCAATAATTCCCCCGCCCCATGGCTTTTACGCATACCCAGGCCTGCCAAATGCTCAAAAATGCCCGCCGGAGAGGCAGGCTTCCGCACGCTATTTTGCTTACCGGCAGCGTGCATGCAGGCACGCACCAATTAGCCCTTTCTCTGGCGGAGGAGTTGAACCAAGCCCGAGCCGATTCTCCGGAGAACCTGCGGCACCCTATGTGCCGGGTACTGCGCCCCGGCTCTAAAAGCCGCCGCATTCTTATTGAGGATATTCGCGAGGTGGAGCCTTTCCTCTCTCTGCGTGCAGAGGAAGGCAGCACCAAGCTCGTCATTATTCTGGAAGCGGACCGCATGATGGAGGAAGCGGCCAATGCTTTCCTGAAAACGCTGGAGGAACCGCCACCGCAAACGCTCATCGTCCTCATCACGGAGCACCCCGGCCGCTTGCTCAGCACGATACTTTCCCGCTGCGTGCGGGTGGATCTTCGGGAGGAAAGCAGTGCCTTGCGGCTCTCGGAGGCGCAGCAGCTCTTTCTTCCGGCAGTGGCGGCAGCGCTG
Source organism: Akkermansia sp. (assembly GCA_017521405.1). Classification (GTDB taxonomy): domain Bacteria; phylum Verrucomicrobiota; class Verrucomicrobiia; order Verrucomicrobiales; family Akkermansiaceae; genus Akkermansia. Next base: position 2,127 of record JAFXCP010000011.1, read on the forward strand.
CCCCTGCTGGGTTCGGATGTGGCGGCTCTGGCTCTGCGAGCCGATTTCCAAGCACTGCTGGCACAGCGTAAGGAGGAGATTACCAAGCGCTTAACCGCCGCGCTGAAGGCGGAGGCCAAAGCCATTGCCGAGGGTACGGATATCCGGGACTGGGAAGCCAGACAAAAAGATGCCACGGCCGCTCTTATTGAGACGGAGTATTTGGCTGAGCGGGAGCAAATGCTGGAGCTGCTTTCCCTCTGCTTAGGGCAGGCCGTGCTGCTGGCCTCGCACGCGCCGGATGTGCAGGCACTTACTCCGGAGATTCACCAAGTGGCCCGGCAGCACTCCACAGCAGAACTCCTGCGCCGCCGCCGGGCGCTGGACCAGCTCCGCACGGATCTTAACTTCAACGTCAACGAAGCCCTGACGCTCGATGCCCATCTTCTGAACATCATCGGTAACATCTCATTATGAACAGCATGACCGGATTCGGCGCTGCTACCGTTCCTTTCGGCAGCGCCTCACTGCGAGTAGAAATCAGCGGAGTGAACCGCAAGCAAACTGAAATTGCCCTCAACTTACCCCGCGCATGGGCCGCCATCGAAACGCCCCTGCGGGAAGCCGTATCCGGTGCTGTCTCCCGGGGGCGCATCAATGTATCCCTCTCCCTCCAAACGCCGGGAGGCAGCAGCGGCACCATTACCCTTAACAAAGCCCGCCTGCAAGCCCTCCGGCACACGCTTTCCGAGTTGAAGCAGGAACTGGGAGCCGCCATTGAACCCACGCTGGATTCCCTGCTCCGCCTCGGCATTGTTGCAGAGGAATCGGAGGCCGATATTCCGGCAGAATCCGTGTTGGAAGCGGCCTTACCCGCCGTGCAGGAGGCATTGCAAGCCTTCCTCCTGCTCCGGGCACAGGAGGGCGAAAACATGAAGCGCGATTTGCTGGCTCGCATTGAGAACCTGCGCGGATTCCGCCGCCAACTCGCCGCCAGGTCCGCAGGTGTTGCCACCCGCCACAGGGAAACCCTCCTGCGTAGGCTGGAGGAAAGCGGGCTTCCCATTCCGGCGGATGATGAGCGCATTATCCGAGAAATTGCCCTTTTTGCCGATAAGTGCGATGTGAGCGAGGAGATGGCTCGTTTGGATTCTCACCTCGACCAGTTTGAGCGCATTTGCGACAAGGAAGAGGCCGTGGGCCGCACGCTGGATTTCCTTTGCCAGGAAATTTTCCGAGAACTCAACACCACCGGCTCCAAAGCCAACGATGCAGAGCTGGCTCAGCTTGTGGTGGCAGCTAAAACAGAACTTGAAAAAATACGCGAACAAGTGCAGAATATCGAATAACACCATACCCCCATTTATCCACCCATGCTTGGCACGCTCCTCATCGTATCCGGCCCCAGCGGCTCCGGCAAAACAACCCTCTGCCGCCGGGCAGAAGCCGCCGGGCTTACAGGCTATTCCATTTCCTGCACCACACGCCAACCCCGCCCCGGAGAACAGGATGGGGTGGATTACCATTTCTTAAGCCCGGAGGATTTCTCCGCCCGCGTGGAACGCGGGGAGTTCCTGGAGTACGCCACGGTACACGGCAATTCCTATGGCACGCTTAAGGCGGACATTACTGCGCTTCTTCTGGCCGGAAAAAATGTGGTAATGGATATTGATGTGCAGGGCGCCGCCTCCATCCGCGCTTGCGAGGATGAAACCATCCGCCGCGCTTATGCGGATGTGTACATCCATGTGCCCTCCGAAGAGCTGGAAAAACGGCTGCGCGGGCGCCAAACGGATGCGGAGGAGGTAATCCGACTGCGTTTGCACAATGCCGCCATGGAGGATGCCCGCATGGGAGAGTACCAGTTCGTACTCACCTCCGCCGATAGGGAACACGATTACGCCCGCTTCACCTCCCTACTGGAGGCTCTGGGCATGCGCTCCACCCTGTAAGGGAGGGGTTTACTCCCACAGGTAGGACTGGCGGGAATCCACCATCTTTCCGCCGCAATAAAGCTCCATACGCCACGTCATCACATCCCCTTGGCGCGCACGCTCCGGCCCGGAAAAGAAGAATTTTTCCTTGTGGGAAGCAGCTTCCGCGCGGGGTTCCTTATACTCCACCGTGCGGGTAAGCTCCTTGGTGCCTGTGGCCGCTTGCGTGTAACGCATCACCAGACGCACGGGTTTTTGCGGTTCCGCATCGTACCAATCGACGAAGTAGTAATCCCCCAAGCGGTTCCTCCGCTCGCGGTTGGAATTAGCGCCGAAGAGTACATACTGAGCATTCGCCCGCAAGGGGGCATTCTCCCAACTTCCCATATCCGGGAGGTCCGTTTTCTTGAGCGGCAAATCCGCCACATCCGTAATGCATGTGGTCTGCACCTGCGTGCAGGACACCGTAAGGACGGCGGAAAGCGCAACAAGGAAAGGGGAAAATCTCATACCACCTATTCAATACCATACGCCGCCATTTGTCAATTTTTTTTGCTTGCAGAATGAGTCTCTCGCCGTTATAACAAGGGGGTATGCCTGTTCCGCAAAATACGATAGCTCTTATTTTTGATTTCGACCAAACTCTTAGCCCGCATAACATGCAGGAGGATACCATCTTCCCCGAATTCGGCATCGATGCGGAACAATTCTGGAAAAAATGCAACGACCGCAGCAGGGAAGAAGGCTGGGACGGGGAATTGAGTTACCTTAAAGAGCTGCTGGATACCCTCAGCATCGACGGCGTGAGCAACGAAAACCTGATGGAGCTGGGAAAACGGCTTACCTTCTACAAAGGCATCCCCGAGTTCTTCGAAAAATTTGAGGAGCGAGCCCTCTCCAAAGAACACCGATTTGCCGGAGTGCGGGTGGAGTTCTACATCATTTCCAGCGGTATTAAGAGCATTATTGACGGTTCCATCATCCGCCCCTACATGCGGGAGGTCTTTGCCTGCGAATTCAGCGAGCGCGACGGCTGCATCCACTTCCCCAAACGCGTGATTTCCCACACCTCTAAAACCCAATTCCTCTTCCGCATTAACAAGGGCATGCTGAAGCACAATGAGGATGTGAATGACCATATGGATGGAGATTTGCGCCCCGTACCCTTCGAACACATGATATACATTGGCGATGGCCCCACGGATGTACCCTGCTTCACAGTGATGCGCCAGCAGGGCGGTCTGAGTGTGGCCGTGTATAACCCGGATGATGATACCCGCCGCAGTTTCCGCAAATGCTACGGCTTGAAATCCGACCAGCACCGAGTCGATTTCTTTGCACCGGCAGATTACAGGGAGGGCAGCCACCTCTGCAACATTCTGGAGGAAACAGTCCGCAACATGGCGGATTCCATTCTCCACCTCCAACGCACAGGCGCCACCCCGCCACCCCGCCGCCACAAGTAAATATCTTCCCCCTGCCCGGCTCTCATGCCCGAAGATGCTCTTGCATTGCAAGGCGGCTTCGGGTATTATCTCCGGGAAGACCATTCCACTATGTCCAGCAAATTCGGTTCCAGTTTCTGTATCAGCACTTGGGGAGAATCCCACGGCACGGGGGTAGGCGTCGTCATCGATGGCTGCCCCGCCAAAGTTCGACTCACCCGCGAGATGATTCAACACGAGCTGGACCGCCGCCGCCCCGGCCAAAGCGATATTGTGACTCCGCGCAACGAGGAGGACAGCGTGGAAATCCTCAGCGGCATCCTCAATGGACTTACCCTCGGTACTCCCATTGCCCTCTCCGTGCGGAACAAAGACCACCGTTCCACCGCATACGATGAAATGGAACACACCTACCGCCCTTCCCATGCCGATTTTTGCTACGATGCCAAATACGGCATCCGCGCTTGGGCCGGAGGTGGGCGAGCCAGCGCCCGCGAAACCATCGGCCGCGTGGCTGCCGGTGCCGTGGCCAAAGCCGTGGTGCAAGCCCTCTGCCCTAAGCTGGAGGTGCTGGCATGGGTGCAGCAGGTGGAAAATATCTCCTGCCCCATCCCTGCCGAGAAAGTGAGTGCCGCCGCCGTGGAAGCCAACATTGTGCGTACGGCGGATGCCGCCACGGCAGAGCAAATGGCCGCCGCCATCCGAGCCGCTCGCCAAGAAGGAGATTCTCTGGGCGGTGTGGTGGCATGCACCATTCGCCAATGCCCCGTGGGGCTGGGAGACCCCGTTTTTGATAAACTGGAGGCCACCCTTGCCCATGCCATGATGAGCATCCCCGCCTGCAAGGGCTTTGAAGTGGGCAGCGGTTTTGCCGCCGCAAGCATGCGCGGGTCCCGGCATAATGACTCGTTCTACATGGAAAACGGCCGCGTTCGCACCCGCACCAATCATTCCGGGGGCATCCAGGGCGGTATCTCCAATGGGGAGGATATTAAGCTCCGCATGGCTTTCAAGCCCACTGCCACCCTCATGCTGGTGCAGGACACGGTGGACGATGCCCACCGCGAAGTTCAACTCCGGGGGAAAGGACGGCACGACCCCTGCGTTCTACCCCGTGCCGTACCCGTGGTAGAGGCTATGGCGTGGATTGTCCTCTGCGACCATTTACTGCGCCAGCAGGCGGTCTCCTGCATCTCCGGAACCAACTGCCGGTACCCCAAGGAGGCGTAATTCCTCCGTGGTTGTGTACGCATTGTATTTTTAGCTGTCTTTTGCGGGGAAAATATGGTAGAATGCCCCGCAGATGACTGACCATACCATAGTTTGCAAACCCACCCGCGATACCTTTATGCGTTTTGCCATTGTACTGGCAGCGTTTTTCGGTTTCGGCATGTACTTTTTCTACGATGGCTCCGTGGGCTACCGCAAGGCTAACGAGGCTTTCTTCACCTACCAAGCCTTTGCCCAGCTGGGGAAGGATGTAACAGAATCCTCTGCAGCCGAATGGGCAGCAACCCGGGCGAGCTCCCCGCTGCTCAAAGCGCAGCAGGACGAATCCGGCCTTTACATTGAACAAAACGAGCAGCGCTTCCCCCTGCCCGATAACTGCGAACCCGCCACCATTTGCCCCCCGGAAGCCGCAGACTTCGCCGCACTCAGCAAAGGGTGGAATGAATGCTGGCTAGCCTACTCCGCCCGCATGCACTACCCCGAGAAACCCGGAGAGCATGGCCACGATACCGCAGCCATTCGCGAGCAATGGTATGCAGGCAGCGTTTGCATGCTCATCTCCGCCATCATCATCTGGCTCATGCTCCGCACTTCCCGCCGCGTCATGAGCCTGCAGGGCGATACCGTAACGGCTGCCGGCACCAGCTTCTCCATTGCAGATATTACCCTGTTGGATTTACGCCAATGGGGCAAGGGATTCAAAGGCATTGCCTACGCTACGGTGCAAGGAAAACGCATCCGCATGGATGGCATGACCTACGGCGGATTCTCCCCCGATGCCGGAGAGCCGGCCGAGCAATTCATGCAAGCTCTTCTTTCCCGCTATCAGGGTAAAATCCTGGAATATGAAAAACCGGATAAGAAAGTCGGTTAAAGCATGGCAGAACTGCCGTGCCTGCGCCGCCGTACGCCGCTACGCTGTCCGCTTGGCAGCGGGAGCGGCTTCGCGCCGTATTGCACTTATCCTTCTTCTCATCATCGTAGCGGTGGAGCTTAGCCTACTTGGCATCGGCGTCACCCGCCGCTTGGATTTAGCGTACGAACGCTCTCTGGAAGTTTCTCGTGCCCAGCTGGCCGTCATCGAGGCTCAGGAGCTGGCTCGGCACCAAGAAAATCAGGGAGCCGTCAGCATTGCCACGTTTCCCGAAAACAATGCGGAGGCCCCGCCTCCCCTCCGCGCCCGGGATATCGATACCATTTTAACCCAAGAAGGGGACTGGTTCCCCACCGGTGGGAATACGGAGCCGGCTAAAGACGCTCCGCCACCCTCCGACATGAATGCAGAGGACAAGGAGGAAGCAGAGCAGCTCATCCGCCAAGGGGTTACAGCCCTTGTGGCGGGAGACATCCGCCGCTGCATTCTCAACTTGGAGGAAGCAAGCCTTTTAACGCCCAATCATCCTGCCATGTTGTACTATTACGGCATGGCATATGACAAACTGCTAAACCCTACCAAAGCCAGAGAGTACTACACCCGCCTGTTCCGCATGCGGGATGCTGCCGGCAGCTATTTCAAGCGTGCAGCCAACCGCCTCACCTACGGATTTGACCAAGGCACCGCCATGCGGGGCAAACTCTCCTTCGGTCCCCACCAAGTGGAACACACCTATTCTCCGGAAGAAGGGGAACGCGTAAAGGTTCTCCTGCCTATCCTCCTTGCACCGGGAGAATCCGTGCGCTTGGACGATATTTACATCACCCTGCAATTCTTTGATTTGGTGAATGGGAGAAAAATCGAATTCTCCCGCATGGCAAAGCCCGAATGGACATGGCTGAATGAACAACCGGACTGGAAAGAAGGCGAAGAACACCTGCAAGTGGCCTATTCCGTCCCCCCGCTCACTCAGGAAGAATTGGATGCATACGGAGATCTCCGCTTTTACGGATTTACCGCCAAGCTCTACTACAAGGACGAACCGCTGGATTGCCTGAGTACGCCCTCCTCCCTCATCCTCCAAGAGCAAAGGCTCAACAGCCGCCGCCGCCCCTCCTTGCTGCCCACCAACTCCCTCCTGCCGGACGATGGACTGGACCCCACCTTCTTTACCGAAGAAGCCCTGCCTATTTCCGATTTCCTCGATACCCCACAACCTGCCCAACCATGATGCCTTTTCCCCAAGACTTTCCGCACCCCTTCGGGGACTACACTCTTACCCGCCTCATTGAATCCGGGAACTATTACAGCAGCTACGCGGCATACCAAAACCATGTGGAGCGCCCTGTTCTGCTGACTGTACTCTCCGCCCAAGCACCGAAGGAGGTGGAGGAAGCCTTCCGCCTCCGCGCCCGGGAGCAAGCACAAGAGGACACCCTGCCCCATACCGTACAAATGCTCGATTCCGGCACCGCAGAGCAATGCTGCTACACGGCGCAGGAACTGCCGCCCGGTACCCCGCTGTCCCTCCTTCTTGCAGAAGGAAAGCAGCTCTCCGTGGTACAGCTTTGCCGCATTGTTTCCGCAGCTGCCACCCTCTATTCCCTTTGCGAGGAGGCGGAACTGGCCACCCTTCCCCCGGCTGCACGGGATATATACAGCGATGAGGAAAGCGGCTCTGTACACTTCCTTTCCCCTCTGGCGCCCGGCACTCCCGGGCAAAACATTACGGAAATACGGCAACGAGAACTTGCCCGCATCCTCCTTCCGCTTCGTCCCGTGGGAGTCACTGGCGAAGGTCGCGCCGCCACTGTGTTGCAATGGATGGAAGAAGGGCACGAAGGTTCCCGTTTCGACTGGGACACCCTCCGCGACACGGCCAACACCATCACAGAGCAGCTGGTGGCTCAGGGGGCAGTTGCCCCGCCCCCGGAGGAAGAGAACAACTCCGCCTACTACACCCAAAAATGGGAACAACGCCGCCAGCGCCGCCAACTCTCCCGCATAGCGGTTTACACACTGGGCGCCCTGCTCCTGGCAGGCGGCATCTCCGCCTCGGGCTTTTTCTTTAACCTCGGCACGCCCACACTGCTGGGAGCGCGCATGGCAAATGGCATCCTCTGCCAAGAACACGGCAAGCAATACCGCGTAAGCCTACAACCTGTCAGCACCGCAGAATATGCCGCATTTCTGGAGGCACTCTCCACGTCCACCGTGGAGGAGCAGGAAAAAATCCTGCACGATATCCCGATGGAACACCGCCCCAAGCCTCGCCAATTTTCCGCCACAGATGCAAACCCCATCACCGGCGTGAATTACTGGGAAGCGTTGGCCTGCGCGCGCTATATGGGCGGCACCCTGCCCAGTGCCGCCATGCTGCAAGCCGCACTGGCGGAAACCGGCCCCACGCGCGTATGGGAATGGACCACAAGCCGCCACGAAGGCTCCGCCAGCGGCATCTACACGCCGAACTCCTGCCTCCTGATGGAATCCACCCCCCAGCAAATACGCCCCATCCCCGTACCCGACCCGACCTGGCAGCACGAAAAATCCTCCTTCCGCATTGCCTACCCCCATTCCCAAACCGCAGAATAATACCTTTTGCCCACCCTCCCACCGCACATATGAAAAACCTGCTTTGCATTCTCACTGCCACCCTCCTGCTGCTTTGCGGGCTCTGCGCCCATGCACAAGTGGAACTCCAGCTTTCCCCCGTTCGCCACGATTTCATGGTAGGGGAGAATGTGGTGTTCAAACTCACTATTACCAACTATACGGATAAGGCTATTCAACTTTCGAACACGCCCGGGCGCCCTTGGCTCAACTTTATGATTAACCGCCAAGGGGAGAACATGCCCCTCACGCCTACGGCACGTGCCAAGTTCCCCGACCTCGCGCTCACGCCCGGCTCCCGCCGCTCCTTCGAGGTGGACCTGGCCGGATTCTATGCCATACGCAGTACCGGGCGCCATGCAGCAGTGGCCACCATCCGTATGCCCGACGGACACACCACTTACAGCTCCAACCGAGCCCTCTTTGCCATGATTGATGGCGGCAAAATCCGCGAATTCCATATCCAAGCCCGCGGCCAAAGGCTCCGGCTTAACCTCAAGCTCGCCAGAATCGATGGCAAGGATTGCCTCTTCGGCCAAGTGGAAGGGCTGGATACGCACCGCATCCACGGTGCCTGCTACCTTGCCCGCTTCCTCAATTTCATGAAACCCATTGTCCTGCTGGATAGCGCCTACAATATGCATGTTCTCTGCCAATCCTCCCCGGAGCTTTTCACCTATGCCGTGATGGACACCAAGGGCAACCGCTCTCATGCCCAGTATTACAAGCGCACCGGCGGCCCGCTGGACCTCATCAGCACCGGCAAGGGAATTATACCCGTGGGCGTAGCACCCTACGAACGCCCCAAACCCGGGGCAGAAAAACCGGTCCGCAAGACATCCGACCGCCCCTTCTAACCAGACACACCACCCCTTCCACGCAATAGTCTCCCTGCCATGAGCACACCCACCATTGCCATTGTCGGCCGCCCCAATGTTGGCAAATCTGCCATTTTTAACCGCATGGTCGGCCGCCGCATCGCCATCGTACACGATCAACCCGGAGTCACCCGCGACCGTCTTTGCGCCCCTGTACGCATCACGGACTACGAGGCTCTCGTGGTCGATACCGGCGGTATCGGCAGCACGCTGGACGATGGTTTTGCCTCTCAGGTAACGCAGGAGGCGGACATTGCCATGAATGCCTCAGACTTCATCATGTTCGTTTGCGACTGCCGCGACCACCTCACCCCCATCGACCGCAGCATTGCCGCCCAACTGCACAAAAGCAAGGTGCCGGTCATGCTCATTCTGAACAAAGCAGATTCCGAAAAACAAGAACTCAACTTGGGCGAATTCGCCCAGCTCGGCTTCAGCAACTATGTATTCACCTCCGCCGCGCATGGGCGAGGATTTGCCCAACTGGCAGATAAACTCAATGCCGAACTAAAATCCCTTGGAGCAGCCCCCTGCAAAGCAGAAGCAGACCCCAACGCCACCCCGGAAGAAGAGCCGGATAAAGAGGAAACCTCTGCCGATTCCCCCATTAAAGTAGCTATCGTTGGCCGCCCCAATGCCGGTAAATCCTCTCTCGTTAACGCCATTCTTCAGGACAAACGCACCATTGTTTCCAACGTGGCGGGTACCACACGCGATGCTATCGACATCCCCTACACCCGCAACGACCAAAGCTTTGTCCTGATTGATACCGCAGGCATGCGCCCCCGCTCCAAACGAGATACCTCCGTGGAAGTATTCTCCGCCATGCGCAGTGAAAAAGCCATCCGCCGCTCGGATATCTGCCTCCTCGTTATCGACATGGCTGCCGGTGTAACCCAGCAGGACCGCCGCATTGGCTCCATCATCGCCAAGGAATGCAAACCCTGCATCATCATTGTCAACAAATTCGACCTCTACTGCCCGGACGCCCCCCTCTCAGCCCGCAAGGATGCCGTCAAAGAGCACATTAAAGAAAACCTTTTCTTTCTGGACTACGCCCCCATTGCCATCGTATCCGCCAAGGAAGGCAGCGGTCTGGAAAGCATCTTCAAGAGCATTGCCCGCGTACAAAAGGAAGCGCTCAACATGCCCGGCACAGGAGAACTCAACCGCCTGCTCCAGCGCGCCATGGAAATGAATCCGCCGGGGCAGCACCGCGTGCTCAAAAAACGCCTCAAACTCTTCTACGCCACCACCGCCGTGAACGAAAAATACACCACCATCCCCGTACCCACGTACGTGCTTTTCGTGAACGATAAACGCCTGCTTACCGATAGCTACGCGCAATACCTTCGCAATACCATTCGTTCCCGCATCAAAGCGGCCGGGGTACCCATCGTTCTTTCCCCTCGCTCGCGAGTCCGCAACGATTGAACAGCCTTTTATCCTGCGTATTTCCGGGAAGCCCCCTTCCGCACAGGTTGGGGGCTTCCCTTTCTATTAAAACAGCTCCGCGCTCCCCTTTTCTGCTTGCATTAGAAAAAAATTTGCTCTATAATGCCATACTAATCGGAAAAGTCTTTTTTCCGCTAGTCTTATTTCCCTGCACTTGGTATGAAAATCTCGCCTTTCTCTCTCCTAGCCCTTGCATGCAGCATGCTTCTCTCCCCCTTCCGGGCTGAGGCCGTTGTGATTTACCCCCAGCCCCAGTTAAACGGCATGCGTTCCGTCACCACCAAGGTGGAAGACGTCCAAATCCACCTCCGGAAACCCGGGGTCAACGATGCCATGTGGCAACGCCTGCCCAACGTGCCGGAGGGCTATGCCATCAACATCACCCCCGGGAAGCTCACCATCTACGCCAACGATGAAACAGGCGCTTACTACGCGCGACAATCCGTCATCCAAATGCTGTACAACGTACAGGATGCCACCTTGGCGCATAACGATGTTTTTGCAGATAAAACCCTGCGGGAAATCATCCGGCTGGGAGAACTTCCCATGGGCATTCTGGTGGACTGGCCGGATTTACCCGCCCGCGGCGTAGTGGAAGGCTATTACGGCGCCCCGTGGAGTTTTGAAGCCCGCTGCTCCATCTTCCGCTTCATGGGGCGCAACAAACTGAACACCTACATTTACGCCCCCAAGGACGACCCCTTCCACCACGGCCACGGCTGCTATAAACCCTACCCGGAACGCAAGGCAGCAGAACTCCGGGATCTTGTGCACTACGCACGCCAAAACCATGTGCGCTTTGTATGGGCCATTCACCCGGCAAACACCGTCAACTGGCAAGTGGATGGCGGGCGCCCCCAGCTGGATGCCCTCTGTGCAAAACTCCGTCAAATGTATGATTTAGGTGTACGCGATTTCGGCGTACTGGTAGATGATTCCGGCGGAGAAATCGGCAAAGCTGAGCGGCAGGTGCAGCTGAGCAATTACCTGCTGGAAAACTTCATCCGCAAACACCCGGATGTGAATCAAACCCTCATCATGTGCCCCACAGGGTACAACCGCAGCTGGACAAATAAAAAATTCCTGCAAACCCTCGGCAGTGGCCTAGACAAGAGCATCCCAATCATGTGGACCGGCAACACCGTGGTACATGATATTACGCTGGAAGGTCAACAATGGGTAAAACAACACGTGCAACGCCCCACCTTCATCTGGTGGAACTGGCCGTGCAACGACTTCAAACGCAGCCGACTTTCCATGGGACGCACCTACGGGCTGGATACCTCCCCTGAGATGAAGCAACTCATGAGCGGCTTCGTGGCAAACCCCATGGAACACGCAGAAGCCAGCAAAGTGGGTCTCTTTGGCGTGGCAAACTACACTTGGAATATAGAAGATTTTGAATCCACCACCACATGGGAAGCCGCCATACGCCGCCTCTACCCGCTCCACCGGGAAGCAATGAAGGTATTCTGCGACCATAATTCCTACCTTCTACCCAACGGACACGGCTACTTCCGCGAGGAATCCGCCGCCATTGCCCCCACGGCTCAAGACTTTATTGAAAGTCTTTCCTCCGGCGAACCGGACATGAAAGCCGTACAGCTTCTCCAACTCGAATTCGACCGCATGGTCACCGCCGCCAGAGAGCTAAAGCACACGCGCAACCCTGTTGCCGGACTCTGCCAGGAAATCCGCCCGTGGCTGGATCAATTCGAGCTAACAGGCATTGCCGGTGCCTCCATCATGACGGCATTTGCCACGCAAGATGACTACCTCTTCCACTACTTCTTCGACACGGTAAACGCCCTGTACGACATGCGCTCCACCACACGCAAAGAATGGTCCACCCAAGGCACACGCCAAGTGGACGATGTAGAAGTGGCAGCTTATGCCATGACTCCCGTCATCAACGCCGCTTTTGCCTACCTGAACGCCCGAGTCTACGCCGACCTTTCCGGTCAAAAACGCAGCGTGCCGAAATTCTCCGCCTCCATCGGCAACACCCACACAGAAACAGCCAAGATAATGGATGGGCGTCCCAGCACATTCTGGTCCAACAATGCCTTTCAAGCCAAAGATCAATGGTACTGCTTGGATTATGGTTCCCCCATCAGCATCAACAACATCTGTCTCGTAATGGGGGGCGCACGCCACAGAGATTATGCAGAATGCGTGCAATTTGAAGTTTCCGATGATGCCGCCCACTGGCTCCCCGTCGGCAAACAGCAGCATGGTAACCTTGCCATCGTGAATTTGGCCAAAAATCCCATTCGCGCCCGCTATGTGCGCTTCCGCATCATCAACCCGCGCCCCAACTGGCTCTCCATCTGCGAATTTGCGGTGAACCGCACCCTGCCGCCCTATGTGGATACCAATGTATCCGGGCAAAACTTCACCGCCTACAGCAACACAGGCGATATCGGCATCAGCCGCATTATGGAACTCTTCCATCTGGCTCCCAACGACTATATATCTTTGGAACTGCCAAACCCCATCCACCCGGAGTGGGTTCAAATCAACCTTGAAAATACAAATCTAAACGACTGGGCCACCGTACAGCTAACTCTCGAATCCGGAAAAGTAGTACAACTCCGGAAGGAACTCAAAAACAACCGATTCTTCTTGGAAAAAGAGGAACTTCCGAAAGAACGTATCACCGCACTTAACCTCACGAACACCGGCACTCAGGCAGAGGAGGTAAAACTCACCCTATTCAACGTGGGCGTTACGGCTAACGTGTTTGATACGGATCCCCGCTGTATTACTGATGCGGACATCACCTCCACTTACTTCTGCGCCAAAGCCCCCTTGGATATTACCCTTCCTATCCCTGAAGGCTCCACGGAACTCATCACCATAGGCAACACCACCTGCGGAGTAACGAACGCCACCCTTACAGAAGAAGGAGAACATGTGCGCCGTTACCGACTTGCTCCGGGAGCAAAGAACGTGCGCCTTACACATCCCCAAAAACCCCATACCTATGTAAATGAAGTCATCTTCAAATAACACCCCATTAGAAATTATGCACAAAACACTCGCTATTATACTGTTTCTGGGCAGCCTCGCCACTGCCAATACCATCGGCTACAACAGCATGACCCCGGAACAGCAATCTGGCGTAGTCCTCGCCTGGGATTTCTCCTCCGGAAACGCCTCCTCCATCGTAGGATGGTCCAGTACCCCCTTCGATATGAACAGCAGCGGCACCGCCGCTGATATATCCACAGGCACACGCCCATGGACCGACCGCCTCCTTGCCGATTGCCCCACGGGGGATTTTACCCTCAATCTGGATATCCACAGCTTCACAGGCAATGGCTGGCAAGCCATGATTGCCCTTTACTCCCCCAATGGCAGAGGAGACAACAAATGCCTCCAAGTAGGCGTCAACACCAGCGGTGATTTAATGGTATTCAACGAAGTAGCCCAGAGCACAGGCTTCGGCAGCATCGATACCACAGGAGATATTGATACCGGGCTAAACAGCGGCATGAATACCACCGCCACACTCACCCTCGTATCCGATATGAGCATCACCCAAACCCTCAGTGTTTATGTAAACGGCATCCTCAAGGGAAGCCACGCCAACTGGGTAGCCACCAGCGAGGCGGATAAAGGGCTCATGGGGATTCAGTTTGGCTGCCCCTTCGGCGGCGGGCGCCAATTCCCGGCGGCAGAGCTGAGCAATATCACCCTCTGGAACAGAGCCTTAAGCACCGGCGAAATCTCCGCCCTCATCGTGCCGGAACCCGCAAGTGCCACACTCAGCATGCTCGCCCTAACCGGTCTTGCTGCACGCCGCCGCCGCAAGTAAAACCACCCGCGACCTCCCCCACGGAGCGTCCCCGCACCCGGGGGCGCTCCTTTTGATACAACGGCACACCACACTATCATCTTGCCTTCCGCAAAAAGATGAGCGATACTACAAACCCCACCCTCACCACCGCACAATGAAAAACATCCTCATCATCTCCGGCCACACAAACACCACCTGCGATTCCGTAGCAAACAAAGCCATCATGGAATCACTGGAAAAACAACTCCCGGAAAGCCGCACCGTCTATCTGGACCGCCTGTATCCGGATTTCCGCATCGACAGTAACGCCGAGCAGGAACGCCTCCTCTGGGCAGACATCATCGTCCTGCAATTCCCGGTTTATTGGTTCTCCATGCCCTCCCTCCTGCACCGCTGGATGGAAGAAACCTTCCTGCACGGATTCTCCCACGGCAGCACCGGCAATAAACTCCGCGGCAAAACCCTCATCCTCTCCTACACCACTGGAGCCCCCACAGAAGCCATGGATTTCGATGCCTTCTTCGGCAACCTTCGTGCCGCCTGCCAATTCTGCGGCATGAATTACGGCGGCAGCATCAGCACCGGCGGAGTCTCCTACCAAATGCGCCAAGAAGCGGGAATGCTCGCCGCCATCGAAGAAAAAGCACACCAACATGCCCGCCGCCTCGTGGATTTCCTGCAATCCATCCCGTAAAACACCCCTCCCCAGCAAACGCAAGAAGGGCGGTTCTGCGGAACCGCCCTTCTCATTGCTTTCTCAAAATACCCCCGCGCGGACTCGAACCGCGGACAAATTGATTAAGAGTCAACTGCTCTACCAACTGAGCTACGGAGGCATCTCTGTAACGCACCGCCCGAGCCGCCTGCTCACAGACTAATACCCCCGCGCGGACTCGAACCGCGGACAAATTGATTAAGAGTCAACTGCTCTACCAACTGAGCTACGGAGGCACTGTGTCTGTAAGCACGCCACCCTCGCCATCACTCTCCCCGCAAGGAGAGCCGCTGGTCAGATTTGAACTGACGACCCACGCATTACGAATGCGTTGCTCTACCCCTGAGCTACAGCGGCGATGCGGTGTGCGGGCAGAGTTAACCACACTTTGCCCGATTATGCAAGCAAAATTTCGTTTTTTTGCATTTTATGGAACATTTTTCCATCCACACCCCCTCCCCCATAAAAAACAAGCAAAAAACATCTTTAGCCCTCCCCCCGCCCCCATGTACCCACGCTCTCACGACCAGCACCACCAAAACACCCCATTTTTGCATTTTCCGGGCATGGGCATTAAAGCTGCCCCTGCTTACAGGCTGGACTTTTCACGCTCTGTGCGGCATGGTGGTGTGCAGAACTTCTGTTCTACTCTTGTTTAGTCTAACACCAATTACCCTTTATTCGATATGAGCAGTTCCACTTCTATTCCGTCCCATCTTTTTTTATCCGGTTAATGCCGCGCAGCCTTTGGTCGACCAATTTTGTTACGATGAGTCCGATGTGCCTCTCAGTACTTTTAATACTATTCCCGAGGGGGCGGTGATGTGTGTTGCTCAGTCGCAGGCTTCCGCCTCCGGCTTCATTTACTCCCGCAGCGTATTCAACGCCAAGGGGCAGCTCGTACAGCAGTACCGGGACACCGGCTGGAATACTCCCCCCACCGCCCCCACACTCTTCGAGTACGATGCCTTCGGCAATGTAGTGCGCCAAACCCTCGCCCTGGCAGAATCCCCCACGCCGCAAAACTCCCCCACCACTGAGTTTACCTACGGCCCGGAATGTACGGAAGACGGCATATTCACCACCAACGTTACCCGCAGCTACACAGCCTCGGGCGGGATTATAGTACAAATCGGTGGATACGAATACTCCGGTGAGGATGCGTTTGAATTCGTGGTATGTTTTTCGTTTCTTTAGGGAAGCCTTTGAGGTTGCACTCCGTAAAAACGAGGGAATAACGAATTCAGGCTTGAAAAAAAGGCGGGATGGTATACAATGGAGGGCGCTATGACATACGAAATTTTCGATACCAAGGAAGCCGCAGCCAAGACGCTTGCCGCTGAAGTTGCCGAGCTTATCCGCAGCCGCGCTGCAGAGGGTAAGGGTGTGGTGCTGGGTCTGGCCACGGGTGCAACTCCTCTTCCCTTCTACGCTGAACTTATTCGTCTGCACAAGGAGGAGGGGCTTTCCTTTAAGAATGTGACGACGTTCAATCTGGACGAGTACACCGGGCTGCCGCACGAGCATGTGGAGTCCTACTGGTACTTCATGCACACGAACCTTTTCAACCACATCGATATTCCCGCCGAGAATATTAACCTGCCCTGCGGTACGCTGGCACCGGAGGAGATTCCCGCCCATTGCCAGGCTTACGAGGACAAGATTAAGGCCTGCGGTGGTCTGGATCTCCAGATTCTCGGTATTGGTCGTACGGGGCACATTGGTTTCAATGAGCCGGGTTCCGATGATACCACTATTACCCGCCAGGTGACGCTGGATGATTTGACCAAGACGGATGCTGCCCCCGCTTTCGGTGGGTTCGACAATGTGCCCAAGACGGCTATTACCATGGGTGTGGCCACTATCATGGGTGCTAAGAAGGTGCGCCTGATGGCTTGGGGTGATAAAAAGGCTTCCATTGTGAAGAAGGCTATTCAGGGGCCTGTAACGATTGATGTGGCAGCCTCTTACCTGCAGAAGCATGCCGATGCCAAGTATTTCTTGGATGCTCCGGCTGCTGCCGAGCTGTAAAGCCCCTATCGGGTTCTAAATCTATCGGGAGCCGGGGGATTATTTCCCCGGCTCCCTATTTTTTTGCCGGAGCCGGATGCATTTGTACATTCATATTCCGTTTTGCCACCGTGTTTGCCCCTATTGTGCTTTTTACAAGCATACGCCGGGGCGTACGGATATGCGTGCTTTTGTATCAGGTATTGCAAGGGAGGCACAGCTGCGGCTGCCACAGGGGTATGCGCCGCATACTATCTATTTTGGCGGGGGCACGCCAAGTATGCTTTCGCCCACGCACTTGCAGCTGCTTATCGAAGGTTTGCGGGAGACGGTGGATTTTTCCCGGGTGCAGGAGTGGAGTTTTGAGACGAATCCGGCTACGTTTACAGCGCGCAAGGTGGCGCACTGGCGGGAGCTGGGCATTACACGTGTTTCCCTAGGGGCGCAGAGTTTTGAGCCGGAACTGCTGCGGATGCTGGGGCGGGAGCATCGGGCGGAGGATATTGCCCGCAGTGTTTCTCTGCTGCGGGCGGAGGGAATTCCGCAGGTAAATGTGGATTTGATGTTTTCTCTGCCCGGGCAGAGTGTGGCTCAATGGCGGCATAGTTTGGAATGCGCTTTAGCACTGGAACCGGACCATATTTCCACTTACAATTTGAGTTACGAGGAGGATACGCCTTTTTTCCGGCAGTATGGGGCAAAGGCAGGGGATGAGGAGACGGATGTGGCGATGTTTACGCTGGCGGATGATTTGCTGACGGCTGCCGGTTTCCGCCATTATGAGATTTCTAATTATGCCCGCCCCGGGTGCCGTTCTCTGCATAATTTGGCCTGCTGGCATGGGGAGGATTATTGCGGGCTTGGGCCGGGGGCCACGGGTACCATGGGGGGGGTACGCTACACAAATGCTTACGATACGCAGGCTTATTCCGCCGCATTGCAGGCAGGCGCGCTGCCGCCGGGAGATGCAGAGGCTCTGGCGCCGGAGACTCGGCGCACGGAGTTACTGGGGCTTATGCTCCGTACGGATGAGGGGTTACCACCCGATTTTCTGCGCCCGCAGGATGCGCCATTTGTCCGCATGCTGTTGGAGGAGGGTTTGGCGCTGCAGGAGGCGGAGGAGGCACCGCTGCTTCTCACCCGAGCCGGGCGCTTAGTGGCGGATGAAATTGCGGTGGGGTTAATGTAGTTTCTTGCTCGGGGTGCGCCCGCCCCGAAGGAGGTTGATTTTATCCCGCAATACGGCCGCCACTTCGAAATCCAAGCGGGAGGCGGCCTCGCGCATTTCTTTCTCCAGACGGGCAATGGCGGTGGCTGTGTCCTCCGCATCGTCCTCCGCCGCCATCAGCACGGTATCCTCGTCCTCCAATTCCTCGTCCGGGGTGTAGAGGCGCAGGGTGCTTTGGTCCGCGCGAGCCACGGTGTGCGGGGTGATGCCGTGTGCCTCGTTGTAGGCTTGCTGGATGGCACGGCGGCGGTCGCTCTCTTCCACTAAGCGGCGGATGGATTCCGTTACCACATCGCAGAACAGGACGCACTCTCCATGCACATGACGAGCCGCGCGCCCGGCGGTTTGCACAAGGCTTGTTTCGTTTCGCAAGAAGCCTTCTTTATCCGCATCCAAGATGCAGACGAGGGATACTTCCGGCAGGTCCAAGCCCTCGCGCAGGAGGTTGATGCCCACCAGAATATCCACCTGCCCGGAGCGTAATTTGCGAAGGATTTCCACTCGTTCTATGGCATCCACATCTGCATGGATGTACTCTACCTGCAAACCTACGTTACGCAGGTAGTCGGTCAAATCCTCGGCGGTGCGTTTGGTGAGGGTGGTAACCAGGACGCGTTCCCGCACGGAAACGCGGTGGCGGCACAGTTCGATGGTTTTATCAATCTGCCCTTCCAGCGGGAGCAGGGTAATTTGCGGTTCCAGCAGGCCTGTGGGGCGGATGAGCTGTTCTACAATGAGTGGGGTGGATAAGCCAGCGGGGCGGAAGTTTTCCACCGGTGCGGAGGAGGGATGCGGCGGCACGCGCAGCTCCGACAGGTGGTGAAAGAATACCCCCCGGAAGCCTTCCGGCGCTTGGGTAATGGCTTGGCTGGCTTCCCGGCTGCGGGCATGGGTGTTGCCCCGGCGTGCTTTTAGTACCGGTATGTAATTTTTGTTGCCGGATACGCAGTTCACGTATTCGAAGGGACCCGGGGTGGCACTCACATAAAGTAGCTGTGCCTGGCGGTTCATGAATTCATCGAAGCGCAGGGGGCGGTTATCCAAGGCGGAGGGGAGGCGGAATCCGTGGTCGATGAGTACTTGTTTGCGGGAGCGGTCCCCCTCGTACATGCCGCCAATCTGGGGCACTGTGGCATGGGATTCATCTATAATCGTAAGGTGGTTTGCCGGGAAATAGTCTTGGAGCGTGGAGGGCGTGGAGCCCGGGGCGCGGCCGGCCAAGTGGCGGGAATAGTTTTCGATTCCTTTGCAAAAGCCAATCTCATTAATCAGTTCCAAATCATATTCCGTGCGCATTTTGAGGCGTTGCGCCTCGATGAGTTTGTTCTGCTGTTCAAACCAAGCCACGCGCTCCGCCAATTCCTGCCGGATGGATTGTATGGCAGGCAGGCGTTTTTCCGGGGAGGAGACGTACTGCTTTACAGGGAAGAAAAGGTAGCTGTTGAGGCGTTCCCGCACACGCCCGGTGGCAGCATCTATCAGGGAGATAGCATCTATCTCGTCCCCAAAGAATTCCACGCGAATTGCCTCGCCATCGCTCTGGGCGGGGTATACCTCCACCACATCTCCGCGCACGCGAAAACGCCCGCGTTGGAAATCGTAATCCTGCCGCTCAAACAGCAGCTCTGCCAGGCATGCCAGCATGGCATCCCGGTCCATCTCTTGCCCCACATGCAGGGAAAGCGTCAGATTCCGGTAGTCCTCCGGGGCGCCTAAACCGTATATGCAGGATACGCTCGCCACCACAATCACATCCCTCCGCAGCAGTAGGGAGCGCATGGCATTCAGGCACAGGCGGTCGATTTCCTCATTTATGGCACTATCCTTTTCAATATATGTATCCGTGCTGGCTATGTATGCCTCCGGTTGGTAATAATCGAAGTAGGAGACAAAATACTCCACCGCATTATGCGGGAAGAAGCGTTTCAGCTCAGAATAGAGCTGCGCCGCCAGCGTTTTATTGTGGGAAAGCACCAATACCGGCCTATCCTGTGCAGCTATGATATTAGCCATGGTAAAGGTTTTGCCGGAACCCGTTACGCCCAGCAGGCATTGGTGTCTGTTCCCCGCCTGCAAGGATTTGAGGAGTTTGGCAATAGCCTGCTCCTGATCCCCCGAGGGGCGGTAATCCGTAACGAGTTGAAAGAGTGACATGGAGGAATCCTGCGGCTTGACATGCTGGGGGGACTGCGGCATCATACCCACCGCAGCGCATATGTACATCCCCACTCAAGAAGAACGATACAGCAAAGTGGCACGGTTGACACTCCTTCTGTGCGTCATTATCCCCAGCGGCATTGTGGCATGGCTGGCGGATGTGGGGGATTTGCTCTCCTGCCTGTGCGCTTTCTTGTGGCCCATCGCCCTGCCCTTGGACTATGCCGGGTTTAACCAAGTGGCGGCGCTCTGCATCTCAGCTTTGGTACAGGGCATTGCTTTTTTCGCTTTGGCAGCCACGCACAGGCTAAGCGCCAAGACCAAGCTGACCATTGCCATTACATGGGGTATGCTCTTCGCCTTGCTGCTGCGCATTCTCATCGCCTACGCCGTATGGCAAAGTGTGCTGAATGCCCCTGCTAGTTAAGCCAAGCGCTCGCATAGTCCCATAAATCCACACCGAAGCCGATTTTTAATACAAGGCAAAGTACACAAAGCAGCAGCAGCACTCCCACCAACAAGCGCAGCACCTTTGCTACCACCCAAATAACCACAAGTAATACCAGAAGCCCCAGAGCCACATACACGGTGGTATCCGCCCCCTCCCCACATGGGAAATTACACTCCGGCACAAACTCTGCCCACCGGGAGATTAATTCAGAAAAAGCCATCCACATTCCGGCGGGGAAAATAGCACATAAGTGATTCTTTGGCAAGTCTTTTCCGCCCCAATGAGCACAAGTTGCACATGCCGATGCGGCAAATGAAATTTCCCGCCACATTCATTTGCCGCTTGCCAAAGCAGATACAACATGGTATATGTATTGAGTCAATAGACTCTATCGCCATGAAATTACCTGTTATCAAGAAAAACCGCAAGGGTGGTTTCACCCTCATTGAGCTGATGGTGGTAATCGCCATTTTGGCAGCCCTTGCCTCCATCGGTTATGGTCCGATTATCGACCATATGAACGATGGTGACCGCCAGAAAGCCAGCTCCAACCTCAAGTCCCTGCACACCATCCTGCAGCAGTTCAAAACGGACCATGGCAGCTACCCCTGCGATGCCACCGCCGACCGCCTGATGGAAGATAAGCCCGATTACAACTTCGGTGAGCTGAAGGGTGATAGTGCTAATGCCTATTTCCGCCAGGTATACTACACCTCTTCCAACGTATCCGAAAAGCCCTTCTTTGCTAAGATTAACAGTAATGGTCTTACCATCAGCGCAGAGGGCGATGAGAAACTCGCTAATGGTGCAGCCCTTTCCCGCGGTGAGAACGCCATGGCCTATGTGGTGCGTAAAAACAGCGAGGATCCCACCATCAAGGATGGTGTCACCAAGTCCAACGCACCTCTGGCACTCTGCGGTGTATACCCCTCCCGCAGCCCCTATGCCGGCACGGATGTGAAATTTGATAACTCCTCCTTCCGCGGCCACGTATTCGTGCTTTCCTGCGATGGCTCCGTAAAAGATTTGGAAAAGGAGATTGAGGAAGACGAGAACGATGATACCAAGGCCAACCTTGCCAACGGGAAGAACCTCTTCCCCGAGACCAAGAAAGGTCGCTCCACGGCAGAGCAGTATATGGTGCTTAGCCCGGAGATGTAATCCTCCTCCCGCATATCGTCTGTAAACAACGAACCGCGCTTCCCACAGGAAGCGCGGTTTTTGTTTCTAAGAAGAGAGAGGGACAAAAATGATACAGCGTTATAACTCTGCACAACCGCACAGCTCAGCCAAGCGGCAAACAACCTCCTCAATCACATTAGCCGGGCAAGAAGCACCGGCCGTAATGCCCACCTGTATTTCCCGCTCGCGCCGCCGGAACACCTCCGGCAAAGGCTGCACCACCTCGCATTTCCGCTGCACATCGAAGCAGCGGATATCCTCCACCGAATGGAGACAATCTGCCGAGGAAACAAAGAAAGTGGGTATCTTGCGGGAAGCAATGTGGGCTAAATGCGTGGTATTGGAGCTGTTATAGCCACCAATCACAAACATGGCATCCAGCGGTTTCTCCAGCAGGGTAAACAAGGCATTTTGCCTATCCTGCGTGGCACCACAAATGGTATCGAACACATGGAATGAGGCATCCGAGCCATCCCGCTGAATAATGGCAGAGCGCAGCATAGATTGAATACGTGCCGTCTCCTCCTTCAGCATGGTGGTCTGATTAGCAATACCGATTCGCTGCAAATGCAACTCCGGGTCGAACCCCGGGGAGCAGCAATCCGCAAAATGTTCCATAAAGGCGGCACGATCCCGTTTGCCGGAAATATAGTCGGCCACCATGCGAGCCTCCTGCTCATCGTACACCATCAGAAAATGCCCGCAATTATCCGCCCCACGAGAATGGGAAGCCGTTGCCTGGCTTTCCTCGTGGCGAGCCTTGCCATGGATAATACTCGTTACCCCGGCTGCCGCATAATTCTTTACACGTTGCCACACTTTAATCACATTGCCGCAAGTACTATCCACCAGCTGCACGCCTTTTTCCTCCAGCAAGCGGCGCATAGGCACAGGCACCCCAAATGCGGGCATAATAACTACATCCTCCGCTGTTAACCCGGCATAGAGGGCATCCTCCATCCGCCATGGTAAATGCCGCAAGCCCAGAGCATCCAAACGGGCATTTACTTCCGGGTTATGAATAATCTCGCCAATAAGCCAAATACGGCGTCCGGCGAAGAGGCGGCATGTGGCATAAGCAATTTCAATGGCACGTTTCACACCATCGCAAAAGCCGAAAGCCTCCGCCAGGTGCAGGCGCATTCCCGGCAGCTCCAGCTGGTTTCCGTTGGCACGAATGCACTCCACCAGCTCGCTGTTGTAGCGCGCAATATCCTGCGAGACCTGCTCCAACACCTCCGGGCGGCGCACATTAACGGGTTTCCTCGGGGGCATTGACATCAGGATTTAATGTTAAGAGCCTCGTAGGCCAGCATTTGGCAGCCTTTCAAGTCCATCTTGCCGGTGGGAAGAGCGGGAATAGCCTCCACGGGGATAATTTCTCGCGGAGCCCAAAGGCGCGGTATACCCTGCTCCACCAAGTGAGTCTTAATCTCCTCCAGCACGGCGGAAAGCTGCCCCTGATGCACGGCAGAAAGCAGCACAAGAGCCTCCCCCTTAGCCTCATCCGGCACTCCCATCACCGCCACGGCACGCCCCGTGAATCCCGGCGGCAGCTCCACAAAACCCTCGATGGCATTTTCCACCACCTCGTGGGGCACCATTTCGCCGCCAATCTTAGAGAAGCGAGAGCGGCGGCCACCCAGTTTCAGGAAGCCATTGAGGTCCACACTTCCCAAATCACCCGTTTTGAACCAGCCATCCCGGAAAATACCCTCGTTGAGGTCTTCGCGGCCGATATACCCCTTGAACACATTGACACCTTTGAGCCAAATCATCCCCTGCTCCGACAAAGGCAAAGAGCAAGTCTCATCATCCGGGTCCGTAATGCGTACAGCCAAACCGGGCAGCACCTGTCCAATGGTACCGAACTCTTGGGAGGGTACAAAGTACGGCTGCTCCTCCGTGGGGCCTTTTTGTTCCAAATTCACACCCACAATGGGGGTCGTCTCCGTAAGGCCGTAGCCCTCCAGCAAGCACACATTGCATTTCTCGCGGAACTCATCGTACAGCACCTTCTGCATCTTCTCCGCCCCTACCACGAAATACTTAACACTATCGTACGTATGGGCACCGGCGCGGCGCAGCATACTGCGCGCAAAAGTGGGCGTAGAAACGGCAATGGCGCACTTGTGCTTCTCAATCAGCTCATTCAGATTCTTCGCATCCAGCGGGGAGGGGTACGTCACCATCGAGAAACCATACACCAACGGCAGGAAAGTAGTAACCGTCAACCCGAAACTATGGAAAATGGGCAGAGAACAAAGAATGGGGCTTCCCACAGGCACCCATGCGCGGCAAAGCAGCTGCGCCATATTCGCCGTCAGCATGCGGTGAGTAAGGCTCACGCCCTTAGGCTCCCCGGAAGAACCGGAAGTAAACAGCAAAGCAGCCTCATCATCCCCACAGCGCTTATCTAAATCAAACGTCTTGGCCACCAGCGGCATGGGTGCCACCTTGGCAAAAGCCACCCAAGAAGCAATGCGGGGCATACCCAGCGCCTTCAGCGTCTTATCCAAATGGATAATGGCATCCCCCTTAGGCCAGGGGAACTGGGGCAACTTACTCATAAAAGCCCGGGCGGAAACAAAATGTTTCAAACCACTTTGGCGCACAATACTTTCGAATGCGGCATCGGAGGAAGTGTAGTTAATATTCACCGGCACAATACCGGCCAGCAAGCAAGCCAAATTCGCAATAGTCCCCCCCTTCCCCGGAGGCAGCAAAATACCCAAGCGAGGTTCCTTCACATTCTTCTTCAACCAACGGGAAAGAGCCATAGCAATGCCCAGCATCTTGCCATACGGCAAGCGGGAACCATCCAAACCATCCACCAAATCCACATTCGGATTCTTACGAATACCCTCCACCACAAGGCGTGCCAGCGATTTACCCCAGAGCGGATTAGCAGTATAATGCGGCTCCCCGGCCTCCATCCACGCCTCCAGCAAACGCTCACCCGTTTGCGGGCCGGGCTGCAACTTGGGGCGAATATCCACCACCGCCCAATCATAATCATTCTGCGTGGTGAACGCCCTCCACACATCCTGCCGGTACATACCGACCCATACCGGCACCGGGGCAATGTGCAAAGCCCCCAGCTGCATCATGAATGGTTTAGGCACATCGGAAATGCAGCCCATAATGCTATTGGGGCGGCCCGGAACAAAAATTACATCCAACCCTTCCTGCATAAGGGTAAGCAACTTCTCACGCAAATCACGGCTGTTACTCTTGCGGAAATTAAAGCGCAGCACCTTACAGCCGGAGCCCTCAATATAAGCCATCACATCCGCAGCAGGAAGCAGGACCTCCTCCACTATAAAGGCCACATTCTCCTTCCCGCCCAGAGCCTTTACCAAAGCGGTCAGCGTTGCCGCATCCATGCGATTGGGAATATAGAAAGAAGGCTGTGGCGTGCGATTCTCGTCACCATAAATGCGTACTGTTGCCATGCAAACTATTCTAGCATATTCCAGAGCATTGTCAATCTTCCAAGAAAAGAATCCCCCCACTCCGACCACTTTGTAAAAAAATTATTTTTTTAGCATTTTTTTCTTGCATACTCCGGCAAGAAGGTATATACTGCGCCCGCACCCCGTTCCAAGCGGGCTGCAAAAAGAGAATGGCTCGGTAGCTCAGTTGGTAGAGCAGCGGATTGAAAATCCGCGTGTCGGCGGTTCGATCCCGTCCCGAGCCATTTATTTTTTTGCCCTGATTTCTCATTTTTGAAAAGGAATCATCGCAATCGGGGCGTAGCTCAGCCTGGTAGAGCGCCAGCTTTGGGAGCTGGATGTCGCAGGTTCGAATCCTGTCGCCCCGAGAACTGTTTGCTTGCTAATCGAGCTGCCATGTGTTAGGATACAGGGAGAACGCTATGGCACAGACTCAAGGCATCCACTATTACAACAGGTACACAGGGCAGATAGAGCAGGAAAAGGTGCTGGGAGAAGCCGCGATGCGGTGGATATATGGCACGACGCTGGGGAAGGTTAGTCTGCATGTGTTGCTTAAGAGGGCTTTTGTTTCCCGTATGATGGGCTGGCAAAAAAATACGCGCAGGAGTGCCAAGGGTCTGGCGGAATTTGTCCGCCAATATGGTATCAATATGGAGGAGGCGGCTTTGCCCTTGGAGTCTTTCCGCAGTTTTAATGAGTTTTTCTACCGGGAGTTAAAGCCAGGCGCGCGCCCGCTGTGCGCGGAGAATGAGGTGGCGCTTCCGGCAGATGGACGCCATAGCGGGTGGCAGGATGCCGCAGAGATTCGCAATGTGTTCGTTAAGGGGCAGAGTTTCGATTTGCCGGCGCTGCTGGGGAGTGCCGAATTGGCAGAGAAGTATGCCCACGGCACAATTGTACTTTCCCGGCTTTGCCCGGTGGATTACCACCGTTTCCATTTCTGCACCGGGGGTACTCCGGAGGCGGCCATCCGTATTCCCGGGCCGCTGGCGAGTGTGTCGCCATACTGTTTGCGGCAGCGGCTTTCCTGGCTGTGGACGAATAAGCGGGAGCGCACGCTCATTCGCAATACGGCGGTGGGGGATGTGGTATCTCTTGCGGTGGGAGCCACGGGCGTGGGGGCTATTTTCCAGACTTATGCGCCCGGCTGTCCCATGAGCAAGGGGGATGAGCAGGGTTACTTTGCCTTTGGCGGTTCTACGGTGATGACGTTTTTTGAACCCGGGCGAGTGCAGCTGGCGGCAGATATTCTGGAAAATACGGCTCGCTGCACGGAGACTTATGCACACATGGGGGATACGCTAGGCAGCATTATTCGCTAAGCAAGCGGCGGTAATGGCAGGTTTGCACGGGTGAGGATTTCCAGTACCTGCCGGCGGGGGCGCTCCGGCCAGTGTTTGTTCGCCACCGGGCTGGCCGGGCTGGGGTGCAGGATGGTGCCCAGTACGAATTCTCGCTCCGGCAGTGCGGCGGCGGCTGTTTGCAGCTGTTGCAGGGCATATGCTCCCACTCCCACCAAACAGCGTGGTTGCAGTACTTCAATCAATCGCACGAGATGGCGCTGGCAGGCGGCATCGATGCGCGCTACTTGCTCTTTGGGCAGTTGAGTGGGGGTGATGTTTGCCCCGCTCTCTCCCATCCAGATGAGGGGGCAATAGTTCGCCACGTACGCGTGGGCAAAAAACTGCTCTGCTGTGCCGTACAGCTCTTCGAAGAGTCCCCAAAGGCGGCGTCCGCTCACCTCCGAACGAGGGCAGGAAAAGCCCTGCACCGGGCGTTTGGGGTGTGTGGCGGGGGGGGCTCCCACGGAGGCAGCAATTCCCATCCAGAGTGTTACTGCGGCAATTTCTCCAAAGGGTACGCCGGTTTGCGCCATGCCGAAGGGGCCCGGATTCATCCCCAGGTACAGTACATCTTTTTGCCCGGAGCCAAAGCGCTGTATATAGGCTTCGTGCCCTGCCCATGCGTAGTCCAGCGGGTTATAGGTATAAGCCACAGGGTCTGCAAAATCAAGGGCATCCATTTCTGCGCTCAGGGTTTTGGCGGCGGCAATCAACTCTGTTCTCTGCATGGCGGAAGCATAGCACACTTCTCCGTGTCTGCCAACAAAATACGGCTTGATATATGGAACTTCATCGGGTAAAATCCCCCGCGTGAAAGTCATCGCCATCGCCAACCAGAAAGGGGGCGTGGGTAAAACCACCACCGCCGTCAACCTCTCTGCCGCTCTGGCAGCACGCGGTAAGCGTGTGCTGCTTATTGACATGGATTCGCAAGCCAATGCCAGTGCCACTCTCGGCGTGGAGGCGGAGTGCGAGGGCAGTCTGTACCCGGCCTTGCTGGGGCAAAAACTGCTGGAGGATCTCATCCGCCCGGCACACCGCCGCAATCTTTCCATCATTCCGGCACATATGGACCTCTCCGGCGTGGAGGTGGAGCTTACTGTGAATGGCACGCATCTTTCCTGCATGCGCGATGCCATGGCCGGCCTGCGCGATAGTGATTTTTACGACTATGTTTTTCTGGATACGCCGCCTTCCTTGGGTGTGTTGATGACATCTGCGCTCTGTGCTTGCGATGAGGTGCTGACTCCCATGCAGTGCGAGTTCCTCAGCTTGGATGGTCTTTCCAAAATCCTTTACGTCATGGAGCAGATTCGGACCAGCGGTGCCAATCCCAATTTGCGGCATGAGGGTGTACTCATGACCATGTACAACAACACGAAATTGGCTAACGAGGTTATTTCCCAGGTGCGAGCCAATTTGCCGGATAAGATGTACAGCACCATCATTCCCCGTTCCGTCCGCGTGGGGGAGGCTCCCAGCTTTTGCAAGACCATCATGGAGCATGATCCTTACGGCACAGCCTCTTTGGCTTACCAAAATGCCGCCAAGGAATTCATCTCTCGCCACCGCCGCTAAAGCTCGTACGCTATTGCCGCCCGGCCATGCTCAGCTGGTTGTTCCCGAACACCTGCGAACTGTGTGGCAAAACAGGCAGCAGCACACTTTGCAGAGAGTGCCGCGCCGCGCTTCCACGCATTCCGCGGCCCATATGCCTGTACTGCGGTGCCGGCATACCGGGGGCATGGCAGTACCCACACCACTGCCCGCAATGCGCCAGCAAACCACGGCCTTTTTCCTTTGCGCGCCAACTGCTGAGTCGTAATGAGCAAAGCATGCACCTTGTCCATGCTCTCAAATACCATCAGGCTCGGCATTTAGCGCGACCCTTGGCGGAGATGTTGCTTTCCCTGTGGGCGGAAACTCCCCAACTTCGGGATTTAAGTTCTCCGGTACTGGTTCCCGTTCCCATTGCCCGCAAACGCCTTTTCCGGCGCGGCTACAACCAAAGCGAGGAGCTGGGCATCTTTTTGGGAAAAGAGCTGGGAATACCTCTTCTCCAGCCCCTGCTCCGCTGTCCTACCGAGGCGGAATCCCAAACTTACCTCAATGCGAGGGAACGCCAGAAAAATGCTTACAAAGCATACCGCCTGAAACCCGAATATGCCCAAGGTAAGCGAGTTCTCCCACCAAATATTATCTTGCTGGACGATGTATTTACCACCGGTTCCACCGTACGAGCCTGTGCCCACCAGCTACGCAAGATTCCCGGGGTGCACACGATTGGTGTTGTCACTCTCCTGAGAGCGGATAAATAATCCGCCCTCTTCCCTCTCGAGCAAAGAGAGCCCCCATGGTACTCAGGCACCATGGGGGATGATTCAAATGGACTGAGGGAAACTCAGAAGTTAATTCTATAACCCACCGTGGCGTTCGCATTCGTGTAGCCGGAGCGAAGCTCAGCAGATACATCCATGAAGATGGAGCCGCTTTCCATCCCCATGGGGATGGTGAGTCCGGCACCAAGTTCCACGCCCAGCACGCTGGATTCGGAGCCTTCCACAGTGGCAGTGGTGTTGCCATTTACCAGCCCCACGGTGCTATCCGCACTGCGGTCGCCGGCATCGGCCTTCAGCATGGCACGCAGCTCCAGAATGGAAGAGCGGTTGTACACGCTCTCGCCCACCACAGCCTGCAAGCGGGCACCAAGGCCGGCGGTAACGGTGGTTACATCCTGACTATCTACGGCAAGGGCTGCATCGCTGCCGCTTTCGGCGTAGCCATCCATGGAAACGTAGCGCAAGGCCACATTAAAGATGGGCTGGAAGCAGGCGGAAGCATCCTCGTTCATGGCGATGACGCGACCTACTTCGTACATGGCGCCGAAGGAGAAGCCGGTTGTATCCCCCTGTACGGTGTAAGAGGCGTTGCCCAGTTGCACTGTACGCTTAATGTCCGTATCCGCCAAACCAGCAGTCATAACGAAGGTGTGCGTCCATGCACTGGCGGCATAGCGAGCAAAGGCGGATACGTAGTAGGTGTTCACATCGCCTTCGGCACGGTCCGGACCCTGCACCTTGTAATCACCATACATGGCCGTAAGAGCCAAACCGGCGCAGAATTCGGGGGTAATATCGACATCGAAGCCGACGGTACCGCCCCAGCTGGTCATCTCGTAACCGGAGGTGGAGCTGTTTTCCGCGTCCAGTTCTGCGAAATCGCCTTCTGCATTAATCCAGGCGTTCAGGTAGGGCAAGTCCTCGTTCCATACGGTCTGGTCCACGCCCATGGTGGTGGTACGGTTGCGAATGGCTCGCATCTGGCGTTCCAAATCATTGGAAACAGCCATACCCAGTGCTGCAGTGGAGGCACCGGCCAAGGCTGCGGCAGCAGTGTCCGATACGGCACCGTTATCCACAGCCGTCAGAGCGGAGGCCAAGTCGGCATATTCTGCGGCGTTGCCCTGAGGATTCAGCGTATTAAAAGCATCCTGCAACAGGGCTGCACCGGCGGCACCATTGTTGGTGGTAACCTGCACGGCATTGGTTACGTATGAGTTATTACGCACCAGCTTAAGCACGCCGTCCTCGGCCACAACATCGGAGTAGTACTTAGCGAAGGCGGCGGAGTCGAACTGTACGTCCAGTGCCCCCACGGAGTCGATTGTGGCATAGCCAAGGGTATCCGGCACATTTTCCAGCACCATGGAATCAGCAGGCACGCCGGTGGTAACGTATACGGTTGTGCCATCCAGTCGCAGTGTTTCACCCGTAATCAATTCCGCAGCACCGGAGGCAAGCTCCTCCGGCGACATCTGAATCTCCAGTGAACCGCCATGCATGGAGGAGGCCTCCAGCAGGTTGAGTGCCACGCCTGCCGGGCGATCCAGCACCACGTTCACATTATCAGTATCAATCTTCTGGATGTCCCGGTACTGGGTAGCGACCTGCGGGGTCACCACGGCAGCAGAGTCCATGGCAAGAATGACCATACCACCGGTGCCGGTAATCGATAAACCGGCGGAGGGGGCTAAGGTTTGCGTGCCGCCCAGCATGTGCACCGTAGCATCATCGTATGTACCCTTGTAGTAACCGCCGTTACCCGTCACAGAAACAGTGCCGCCCAGTACAGCAGCGGAGGAGCCCTCCAAGCGGCTCACCTCCAGTGTGGCTGTATCATCCACTACCAGTTTGCCGGATTCGATGCTCACGCTATCGGCTGTAAGAGAGCCATCCGTCAGCGTCGTGGTATTGAGTTGGGTAAGGTCATCTGCATTCGTATTGACGAGGAGCGTGCCGACTGTTTGGTCCCCCCCCATGCTGACGGAGGAATCCGCAGCCGTTACGAATACGGCTTCGCCATCAGCAGCAGGAGTTTCCCCGCCGGACCACATGGTATCATCTGCCCAAGAGCCAACGCCACCTGCATAGCCATTCTTTGTGCCGGAGGTGACAAGGCTGAGGACCGTACCGGTCTCGTTCCACTGCAAATCGTAACGGAGGGTACCATCGTTAGAAATAATGCCGTTTGCCTGACCATTGAGAGTCAGGGTAATATCCGAGGCGTTCGCAGCCAGGGTAATGAGGTCGCGGCTACCCTTCTCCGTACCGAGAGTAAGCGCAATATCCAACCCTGTGGAGGAGAGGCTATCTGCGGTGATGGAGGCAGCATCGCCCATGGTGAGGGAACCATTCAGCGCCAGCGCTCCGGCCTGCAGCGTGGAAGCCAAGGTCAAATCCACTGCTGTAAGGGACGCCACCGTGCTGTCCCCATTCAAAGTAAGAGCGCCATTGGCGTTAATGCTGCTATCGGCAGCACCTGTCAACGTGGTCACCGTTGTGGTGCCATCCAGCACCACGGCGGTACCCTCCGTTACCGAAAGAGAAGTGGCAGAAATATCCTTAGAAACAGTTACCGTAGCAGGGGAGTCCATGGCACTGTCATCCAGAGTTACATGGAATTCGCCTTGTCCTGTTTGGCTCAGGCTTACGTTGATAGCGGAGGAGCCGCTAAAGGTCACATAAGTTTCCACCTTCCTGCTGCCGCTCGTGGCAGAATTCGCGGCATGCACCAACGCTCCCGTCCAGCCGGAGACATCGCCGTTAAAGATGAGCGTTTGTTTTGTACCGCGGTAGGAGCTGCGCTTCATGGTACCCTCACCGGAAACAGAGCCGTTGAAGGTGCGAGTATCCCCGCTGTTCCCGTTATCGATGGCGAATGCGACACCATTCTCTCCGTTCGTCAGCACCAAATTAGACTCATAAACAGAGGAGCCGGTGCTAAGAAACCCGCTCACGCCGCATAATTCGACGGTCGAAGAAGCATTGCCAAATGCATCCAGACTCTGACCGCTAAGAACAGAACCGGTCAGCTTCACCGTACCGCCCCACGTCTCAGCAAGAGAAACCCCGGAACCCAGATTGTTCGCATTAGTCAAATCGTAAACACCTGCACCGGAAAGGCTTAAGGAAGCTCCATTTGCTGTGGTATCCAATCGAGTCGCAGCCAAAGTCACGTTCTGAGCCAGAGAAATCGCCGTATTCGCGCCCTGAATGTTTATCTTGCCACTGATGTTCACCGTATCATTAAGAACCAAAGTGGTACCTTCCGCCATGTTGACATTAGCAGCAGTGAGCTTAACATCCAACAAGAGAGAAGCACCCTCCAGCAGGCTCACATCTCCGGAGAAGGTCAAATGCCCATCATTGCCTTCGGTTTCGTAAAAACGATAACTTCCTCCAATAAAATCTGCAGCAGCCGCATTTTGCGGTCGATTAGAGACAATGGCATGCGGCTCTCCCTCGTTGTAGGAGAACACCACTTTGGAATTCGCCGTGGGGCGAAGTCCGTTTACGGCACTTGCGCCATCCTCCTCCGTCCAGGAACTACTATTCCAATACGAATTGGAACTTCCTTCCCAATAGTATGTGGGCAAGGAAGCGGGGGGCGTTACAGGCTCTCCGGATGCGGAGCTGACAGAAATGGTCATCACCGGGACATATGCCGTGCTTGCTACGGATTTTTGTCCATTCAAAAACCCCCAATTCCCGGCGGCATCCGCCGAGAGGCTACCACCGGCTGCTGCCAATTGCGAACTGTAATATCTTCCGGAATCAATAGTAGTTTCCCCGCTCACCCAAGAATCCGAGACTGTGCTGTTACCATCCCAAATGTAAGCGTAGTAAGTATCCGCCGTATTCAATGTGATGGTATTAGAAGAAAAAGAGAACACAGCATCATTGCTGCCCTCTTCCTTGGTATACACATCCGAGAGCCCAAGGAAA
Organism: Akkermansia sp.; assembly: GCA_017521405.1. Taxonomy (GTDB): domain Bacteria; phylum Verrucomicrobiota; class Verrucomicrobiia; order Verrucomicrobiales; family Akkermansiaceae; genus Akkermansia. Next base: position 35,165 of record JAFXCP010000011.1, read on the forward strand.
ATATTATTAGCATCGGTAATGTAAAGAACGCGACCTTCTGCAAAATCATAATTACCACCGCGCTCTTGCAGAGTAATAGCATTCAGCGTTACTTGCTCGGGCAATGCATCTCCCGTTACAGTAAAACGTTCCGGAGTAGACGTACCCAGCGTAAATACTACACCGGCATAACTACCACCTTGCGAGCCATTATACTCCGGAACGGTGCTAAGAAGCACCTCCGAAGCCATAGAGGAGGAAAAAGCAGTTACTGCTGCAAAACACGAGAAGAGAGCACAGCGGAGCACCTTAGGGAGATGTAATTTCATAAACGTGAGAGATATAGGAGTTGCGAAAAGAAACGCCGCGAGGCATCTCCTGCGATACTCTGTCAGTCTAACATAGGACATTTGAAATGCAAGAAAAAAATAAGGAGCAATGACCTCCGCAGATTCATGAAATGCAATGAAATCTACCTTTAATGCAGCAAAAGAAGAAAAAGTGCCAATTTGCCGCAAAAAAAACTTGCCTACGAAAGCATCCGCCGTTATAATCCGCCCGTCCGCAGGACACGGAGCGGTAGCTCAGTTTGGTTAGAGCGCAGCCCTGTCACGGCTGAGGTCGCGGGTTCGAGCCCCGTCCGCTTCGTAAGAAGAAAGGCACCATCTCCTCCATAGGATGGTGCCTTTCAGTTTACTTTTTGCGTTTCTTGTAGCAAAATCGGAATTTACCGGCAAAGACCATCTGGCGGCAGCCAATTTTCTCTACCTTTCGGAAAAACCCCTGAGCACTATCCCGAGCCGCGCGCCGGCGAATAAGCTGAACATCGGCAGGTGATTCTGCCCATTGCTCCAGAACAGGTAGGGCAAGGAACTTAAATCCTGCATGGAAACCATAGTAACGAGGGTGATGCACTAAATCGGGCACCGTCAGCCCCCCGTTCTCCGGCAGAGCTGAAAGCGGAGAAGTTAAGGGCAATTCGGGCTTCGTATCCGCATCAAGAACGCAGGGATAGACCAACTGGGAGGAGGGAGCCGCATTCACCACACGCAAAGTAGCCTCTCCCGTTCCGCAAAAGGAAAGCGGAGAAATGCCGGCAGATTCCGCAGCGAGGGAAACAGCTTTTAGCTCTGTGTCCATCGCTTCATCCACATGAGCCACAGGGCGCGCATTGATTAACTCCAGAGAATTATCATTATAATACGTCTCCGCCAGGCGCACAGCCTCCGGATGCCTGTCATTGATATGGATGCAGTTCCCCCCCATAAAGAGGCGGCGAACCTCCTCTTTGGCTGTGCGAGCCGTATCCGTGGAATCATCGCACACAAACACATAAGCGCGGAGGGGAGCAACACCTATGCTGCATTGAGCATGGCGACGGCTACCGGCAAAGCTATCATCCGCATTACCAATCCAGAGCGGTCGATCCCAGAAAGTGCCATAGGAGATTTTCTTGATGTTGGCATAACCATCTGCGGAAAGAGCCACCGGTTTTTTATAGTATAGCATCCCGTGCTTGCGAAGAATAGCTTCCACATCCCCATCGTGTACGGAATCCACACGGGAATGAAGATTAACCACATGGGCCGAGGGCTGCAGGCGCACATACTCAATCGCCGTATAATCCGCATACAAGCGGTCCAAACCATGGTCCAGAAACCATTGAAAATGGTAATCCACGGATTCCTGCACCTCATGCACCTCTACCTCCTGCCCATAAAGCGCAGCACATGCCAATTCGACTGCACCATCCACTACCTCGCCATTACGTCCCATGGTGATGACACCGGCAGACACCCCTTCTTCCTGCACATGCCGGCACACGCTTAAAAATTCCTGCCATGCAGGCTCTCCTTCCTCTTCGGGGGAAAGAATGGCATGCTGGGCTAAAAACATCTCCTTGTAAAAAGTAGACTTGCTATCCCGGTGTGCAGCACAGGCGTACTTCATCACCAAATCAAACCGAGTGCTATTCAATAAAAGTTGCAGGGCGTTCATGGACCACAATTCGTTAGAGTACGTTCTGCATTATACCGCAAAACGTACTCATTGCGAGTTTTTTTATTTATCATCCCTCACATTCCGGGAATTATTCCAGAAAATCCAGGTTCATAGGCGTACCAAAGGGTAAATCCTGCTTTACCATCCTCCCCATGATGGTCTCGTAATGGCGAGGATGCAAGCCATTCGAAGGACGTATCGAGCGAACATTCTCCGGGCTAATCGTTTCCCCCTTCCGTATATCCTTCACCACATAAAGAGAGCGCGCAAATCGGCGATTTTTCTCATTCACTTGGTAGGAAACACCGCCCAAAGCCTTCTCCGTCTCTCGAACAGCCTTCACCATTTCCGCAAACTCCTGCGGATTTAATGAGAAACCGCAATCCGCCCCACCAAGTGCCCGATCCAAGGTGAAATGCTTTTCGATTACCCTTGCGCCTAATGCAACAGCGGTCACAGGAGGAATCAAACTCATGGAATGGTCCGACAAGCCTATCTTTACCCCTTGGGGACCGAACCGCTCCATCATATCCCGTATGGTGAGCAAATTCATATCCTCCAGCTTGGCGGGATAAGCAGAGGTGCATTTCAACAGCGTCACATCCGTTCCGGAATAAGAATACCCTGCCTTTTCAAAGAGTCGCAGAGAGGGGGTATTTGTTACCTTTACCCAAGCGAGGAGAGGTTCCCCAGGCATCTGAGCCATAGCGAGTTTCAATATTCTCTCCCCCAGTTTCTTCCCTCGAAAATCTGCGTGAATGCTGATACTCGTAATCCAGCCACCTTCCTCCTTGAGAAAACGCACCTGAGCCACAAACTCCCCTGATTCCGATTCGATGATAAAAAAGTGAAGATTGGTATTGGCAAGTGCTTCTCGAAACCATCTCAAATGAGAATCCCACGCAATCGGGCGATTCTGAATAGAACAGGCACGCACAACAGGGTCATTCGACAGATGGTATACTTTTTCTGCATCCTCCAATGCAGCAGGTCTTATCAACAGCGTCTCAGCCACAGGCAATCCTCCTTAAAATCATTCAGATCCGTTTTGCTATTTTTATTCGTTTCCACAGTTTTCATATAAGCGATCTCGATTTAGCACAGGGACTTAGCAGCGTTCCATCTTTACGGCAGAGGTCCCGCACTACTGCACCCACCTCGGCACCCAAAGAAAAACGAGCCGAATGCTCATTCGAGCTTATATGGGTATATCGTATTTCAAATGTGATATACATTGTATGTATTTATTATGAAAGAGTTGTATTTGAAATGTATGAGGCAAGGTGACTTTGTGTACCTCAATACTGGATTTGCTGAGTTCTCAAAAGAAATGATTTAGACAAAAAAAGCTGGACATCGCATTTGAAATGCGATATACACTCAGAGAGGAGAAACAGTGTTTATCCGCTCATTTCGGTTCAACCGAAGCAGGATTACAAAGGATCGCTTAAAAGGGAAAAATTCTTGCAATACGCAATACAATTAACTTCATTTTCAAATGGAACGAAAATTCATGGGCTGGAGAGCCAGCGGCCACGTTAAAACATTTTATGTATTCTGGATAGGCATCTTCCGGAAGATTAAGAGGGAATCCAGTATCCATTCAGAGATAGAGAGAATTAAGAATGCGTATTTACCCGCCATGGTTACGCATCCGGAGGTGTTTGGCAAATACAAGGGCTGTTATGAGGGAAAAGAAATTGTCGTCATCGGCTCAGGTCCCAGTCTGGATAAGTATACTCCCATTCCCGGAGCGATTCACATAGGAGTAAATCGCTCCTTTATGAGTGAGCATGTACCACTGGATTACCTGTTCATGATAGACGGTTCTCCACACATGGACGAACAGGAAATGATTGATTATAGACCGGGAAAATGCAAAAAATTGTTTGGTTTTCATCCTACGGACAAAAGAATTAGCGAAACGCTTCTCAAGGCATGTAATGCGGAGAGATTTTACATTGATTTGGTTTCCCCGTTCAACAAAACAAAACGCATTCCGGCAGATTTAGCTCACCAGCCGATGATGGTTTCCGCATCCGTAATTGCCACCGCAGTGCAATTTGCTCTATGGTGCCACCCAAAGCGTATATATGTGGTAGGGTGCGATTGTTCCAATAACGGCTACCATACCGGAGATCACACGGATGTTTGGCAGTATCTCTATTTGAACGATTTAGTACCGGAATGGGTACGACTCGCGCAGTTTGCTAAAGAAATATATCCGGACATTGAAATGATTTCCATCAATCCTGTGGCTCTGAGGGGACTATTTGATAAAGATATGGAAATGGAAAACGGAGTACTAACAGAACTTCAGCCGGTAAAGTAATCATCAACCATACAATCCACAAATCATCCACCCACACTCACTCAATATGAAATACTGTAAAAAATGCGTAATTCCGGATACTCGCCCCGGAATTACCTTCGATGAAAACGGAGTATGCTCGGCGTGTCAAGCCTATGCAAACCGAACTCTTGTGGACTACAAACAACGCTATAAAGAGTTGGAAGCCATCTGTGATAAGTACCGCCATATGAACGGTGAGAACGGATATGACTGCATGATTGCCGTTTCCGGTGGCAAAGACAGTCATTTTCAAGTTTATGTGATGAAGGAGCTCATGGGGATGAATCCCCTGCTTGTTTCTGTGGAAGACAACTTCCCGATGACTGAGGCAGGACGCCATAATCTCAAAAATATTTCGGAGGCTTTCGGGTGTGATTTAATCACGATTAAGCCCAATATAAGGGCGGAGAAAATCATCATGCGAAAAACATTTGAGAAGTACGGCAAGCCCACGTACTTTATCGACAGGTACATCTATACCTACCCTTTGCACATGGCACTGAAATTCAACACACCTTTGTTGGTGTACGGAGAGAATGTAAGCTATGAATATGGTGGGAATGGCGCAGTGGAGACATATTCTGCCCGAGACCAAATTTCCAACGGAGTGGGAAGCGGCATACCCACCGAAGAGCTATTGGGAGATGGCGTGAGCATGAAAGATTTGAACTTTTTTGAACCACCATCGCAAGAGGATATCGCCAAACTGGACCCTATCTACCTGAGTTACTTTGTTGAATGGAATAGCTTTAAGAATTACGAAATTGCTAAGCGCTGGGGATTCCACGACCTCACACACGAATGGATTCGCACCCACCACGTAGAGCAAATGGACCAAGTAGAAAGCCCTGCCTATCTGGTTCACTCATGGATGAAGTATCCCAAGTTTGGGCACGCCTCCGCCACAGATTACGCAAGTCGTATGATACGTTACGGTTTGCTGACCCGAGAGGAAGCATTCCGGCTTGTCAAGAAGCACGATCATGCACTTGACCCTCGTTGCGTTAGGGAATTCTGTGATTTCCTGGGCTATTCTGAACACCAATTCTGGAGCATTATAGACTCTCATTATAATTCGGAACTTTTCGAAAAGGATTGCATGGAACGTTGGGTCTTGAAGCAAGAGTAAAGAAGCCCCTAAGTTACATAAGGTACTACCATCCTCGGAAAGGGAGAGTTTTCCTGATGCAAGAGTTTCCATCTGGCAAACGAACATCTATATGATTAACATTAATCAATTTATTTCTACCCACGTTACGGGACGAGCCTCCAGCATGTTCCGTAAGGATATAGAGAACCATGCGGATGAGCTAAGGAAAGAGATTGAAGGTAAGCGCGTTTGTGTCATTGGGGGTGCCGGTTCCATTGGTTCATCCTTCATCCGAGCGATACTCCGCTTTCGCCCGGCAACACTTGTTGTGGTGGACCTCAACGAAAATGGGCTGGCCGAATTAACACGAGATATTCGTTCCACCCAAGGCATGTACGTTCCAAAAGATTACCGAGCCTATACGCTCAATTTTGCGGATTCCATATTTGAACGCATTTTCCGCGAAGAGAGAGGCTTTGATATTGTGGCGAATTTTTCTGCACACAAACATGTACGCAGTGAGAAAGACAAATACTCCGTACAGGCATTGATTGAGAACAATGTGCTAAAAGCGAAAAAATTGCTAGACCTGCTCAAGGAATTTCCGCCCTCACACTTCTTCTGTGTCTCCACGGACAAAGCCGCCAATCCCGTCAACATCATGGGGGCAAGCAAGCGTGTAATGGAGGATATGATTATGGCCTACACTCCTTGGTTTAAGGTGACTACGGCACGTTTCGCAAATGTGGCCTTTTCCAACGGCTCCTTGCCGGCAGGATTTATTGAGCGACTCATGAAGCGGCAGCCCTTAGCCGCGCCCAGTGATGTACGCCGCTATTTTGTAAGTCCGGAGGAAAGCGGGCAAATTTGCATGCTCGCATGCATACTCGGGCGCAATGGGGAAATATTCTTCCCGAAGCTGCGGGAAGACCAGATGATTACATTCTCCACCATATGTGATCGTCTGCTCACTTACCTAGGCTTGCAAAAAAAGGAATGTTCCAGCGATGAGGAAGCCAAAGCCTTTGCTGCCACCATGCCGGCAAACAGCACCGAATACCCCGTTGTCTACTTCCAAAGCGATACAACGGGAGAAAAGGGATATGAGGAATTTTATGTTCCCGGCGAAGCCATCGACATGGAACGCTTTGCTTCCCTTGGTGTGGTCACAGAGGTGAAGAGCCGTACCATGGCGGAGCTGGATGCCTTCTTCCGAGAACTGGGAGAACTCTTCCACAAGCCGGATTTCACCAAAGCCGATGTGGTGCAGGCGCTCAAGCGTTTCCTGCCCAATTTTGAGCATGAGGAAAAAGGAAAAAACCTTGATCAAAAGATGTAATTTTATGTCTTGGCAACATATCACAGACTTCATCCACAAGCTCTACAACACAGAGGAATTTGTTCCCCTGCATGTTCCCACATTTGCCGGCAACGAAAAAAAATACCTTCTGGAGTGTATTGACTCCACATTTGTTTCCAGTGTGGGCAAGTTCGTGGATCGATTCGAGGAGGAAGTGGCTCTCTATACAGGAGCAAGCGCGGCAGTAGTATGCGTGAATGGGACCAACGCACTCCATATGGCCATGCTGTTAGCCGGAGTGGATAGAGGAGATGAGGTGTTAACCCAAGCACTCACCTTCATCGCAACCTGCAATGCCATCAGCTATATCGGGGCACACCCCGTATTTCTCGATGTGGACCGAGATACGATGGGGCTTTCGCCACAAGCTTTACAGCAGTGGCTGGAAGAACATGCAGAAATACGCTCCGCCACCTGCTACAATAAGAGTACCGGGCGGCGCATCAAATGTTGCGTACCCATGCATACTTTCGGGCATCCGGTCCGCATAGATGAGCTAGCTCACATTTGCGCACAATGGCACATTGAACTTGTTGAGGATGCGGCTGAAAGCCTCGGGAGTTTCTATAAAGGCAAACATACGGGAACTTTCGGAAAGGTTGGAGCCATCAGCTTCAACGGCAATAAAACAATCACCACAGGGGGTGGGGGCATGCTTCTCTTCCAAGATGCAGAGTTGGGGCGCCAGGCCAAACACCTCACCACCCAAGCCAAGCTGCCTCACCGCTGGGAATTTGTACACGACCATGTGGGCTACAATTACCGCATGCCCAACATTAATGCGGCTCTGGGCTGTGCCCAAATGGAAACGCTGGAACAGTTCGTACTCAACAAGCGAGAAACGGCCAAACGCTACGCAGAATTTTTCTCCGATGTACCGGGTATAACCTTCATCTCCGAGCCGGAGAACGCCCGCTCCAACTACTGGCTCAATGCAGTATTGCTGCCGGACAAGGAAGCCCAACTCAGCTTTCTGAAATATACGAATGACCATGGCATCATGACCCGCCCGGCATGGGAGCTGATGAATCGCCTACCCATGTTCTCACATTGCCAGACGGATTCTCTGGAAAACACCCTTTGGCTGGCAGAACGCCTCGTCAACATTCCCAGCAGCGTAAGAAATGTCTAAACAACGCCCCATCATCCTGATAGGCGGAGGCGGGCACTGCATGTCCGTCATCGAGGCTGCCGAAAGCGCAGGTGCAGCCATCCTTGGTATACTGGATGCTCCGGAGATGGTGGGGCGACATTTGTTAGGACACCCCTTCATCGGGACGGATACGGATATTACCCTGCACGCCGCACACGCAGATTTCATCGTCTGTGTTGGGTCTATTAGCAACGCAGACACAAGGTACAAGCTCTATCACCAAGTTTTGGCAGCGGGGGGGCAACTGGGGTGCATCGTCGCTTCTACGGCAAGAGTATCCCGCCACGCACACATTGGCCCCGGCACAGTAGTTCTCCACCACGCCTTGGTAAATGCCGGGGCTCAAGTTGGAGAAAACTGCATTATAAACTCCCACGCCAATGTGGAACACGGCTGTACCATCGGTTCCCATGTGCATCTCTCCACCGCCGCCACCATCAATGGGGACTGCCACATTGGGGAAAAGTCCTTTATCGGTAGCCGGAGTATTGTCTACCAAGGCTGCAGTATTCCGGGAAATTGTGTTATAGCAGCGGGCAGTGTTGTGCGCAACTCGCTCTCAAAAGCCGGGGTATATGCGGGTAACCCGGCAACCCTCAAAAAAACACGATGAACAGCAAAGTAACCATCATTGCGGAAGCAGGTGTAAACCACAACGGCTCCCCGGAACTTGCTAAAAAATTGATAGATGCCGCCGCAGAAGCCGGAGTGGACATCATCAAGTTCCAAACCTTCAATGCCGAAAAACTCGTTACCAAAGACGCCCGGCAAGCCGATTACCAGCAAAAGAACACGGGCATCGAGGAGAGCCAGTATGCCATGCTCAAGCGCTTAGAACTCTCCCACGAATCCCACCAAGAACTCATGGCCTACTGCCAAGAGAAAGGAGTGCAATTCTTTTCCACCGCGTTCGACATGGAAAGTCTGGATTACCTGCATTCCCTGCATTTAGGCATGTGGAAAGTCCCCTCGGGAGAAATAACCAACTACCCCTATCTGAAAAAAATCGCCTCCTTTGGCGAACCCGTCATCCTTTCTACGGGAATGAGTAACGAGAATGACATTCAAGCCGCCCTCGATGTGCTGCTCCAAGGCGGAGTCCCCCGCGAAGAGATTACTCTTCTGCACTGCAACACGGAATATCCGACCCCATGGGTAGACGTCAACCTGAGAGCCATGCCCATGCTTGGAAGCAAATACGGAGTACGGGTGGGGTACTCTGACCACACTGTTGGAATCGAGGTGCCCATTGCAGCCGTGGCATTGGGAGCCACCATGATTGAAAAGCATTTTACCTTGGACAAGAATATGCCGGGACCGGACCACAAAGCATCCCTTGAACCAGCGGAGCTAAAGGCCATGGTAAGAGCCATTCGGCATATTGAGCAAGCTCTGGGAAGCACGGAAAAAAACATCACGTATTCCGAGAGCAAGAACATCACCATCGCCAGAAAGAGCATCGTAGCCGCACGAGATATCCAATGCGGGGAACCCCTGCTCGAGGAAAGCCTTGCCGTCATGCGTCCGGGCAATGGCATCTCCCCCATGCGCTGGAACGAAGTGGTAGGCAGTATCGCCCGCCGGGATTATCGGAAAGGAGACTGCATCGAGCTATGAAAAAAGTATGTTTCGTTACCGGAACACGGGCCGAATTCGGTCTACTCAGCGGACTCATGCGGCAAGTCCAGAAGCACCCCCGGCTGGAGTTGCAGGTCATTGCCACCAATATGCATCTCTCCCCGGAATATGGGCTCACCTACAAAGAAATTGAGCAGCAAGGCTTCCGCATCGACTACAAAGTCCATATGCTACTCTCGGCGGACACAGCCAATGCCACAACGAAATCCGTAGGGCTGGGCACCATAGGCTTTGCAGATGCTTACGAAGTTCTGCAGCCGGATATCATCGTTGTTTTGGGGGATCGCTACGAAATACTTGCGGCGGTATCTGCAGCTCTGTTCTACCAAATACCCGTGGCCCACTTGCATGGCGGGGAAGCCACGGAGGGAGCGTACGATGAGTGCATCCGCCATGCGGTCACGAAGATGAGCCACCTTCATTTTGCCGCCACGGAATCCTACCGGCAGCGCATCATCCAATTGGGCGAATCTCCGGAAAGAGTTTTCTGTGTAGGAGCCCCCGGCGTGGAAAACATCCATCAGGTTCCCCTGCTCAGCAAGGAAGAATTGGAAGCCAGCATGGGCTTTTCCCTAGGAGACAAAAGCCTCCTCGTTACCTATCATCCCGTTACACTGGGCAGCCAAAGCGCCGCCCTGCAATGCAAAGCTCTGCTCCACGCACTGGAAAACTACCCCGAATACAAGCTGGTATTCACCATGCCTAATTCGGACACGAATGGGCGCATCATCGCCACGCTGCTTCAGCAGTATGCGGCCCAACATCCTGAGCGCGCCGCCGTCTATTCCTCACTGGGCATGCAGCGATACCTGTCCGCATTGCAATTTGTTTCTGCCGTTGTCGGGAATTCCTCCAGTGGCATTATCGAAGTCCCGAGCTTTGGCATCCCCACACTCGATATCGGCCCCCGCCAGCAAGGGCGCATTGCTGCGGGCAGCGTTCACCACTGTGGCTCCACGCGCGAGGAAATCGAGCAAGGCTTACAGCGCATTCTCTCTCCGGACTTCCGCGATGCCGCCCGGCAAATCAGCAACCCCTACGACATCCCCCAAACAAGCTCCCGAATTGTCCAAATCTTAGCTCAGACGAATTTAGACCAGCTCACCATCAAACATTTTTACGACCTGCACTAAACATGAATCTCTTGATTACCATTTGTGCCCGTGGGGGCAGCAAAGGCATCCCCGGAAAAAACATCAAAGAACTCTGCGGGCTTCCCCTCATTGCCTACACGATTCGCACCGCAAAAAAAATTGCAGCACTCCATTCGGGCACAGACATCGCCCTCTCTACAGACTCCGATGAGATTATCCGAGTAGCGGCTCAACATGGGCTCCAATCCGACTACAAACGACCGGAAAAACTGGCCAACGACACTGCGGGCAAAATAGACGCCATCCGCGACATCTGGGAGCAATGCGAATGCCACTACGCCAAGAAGTACGACTACGTCTTGGACATGGATGTTACCTCCCCACTCCGCACAGTGGAAGATATTGAACAGGCCTTCTCCATCCTGCAAGCCAACCCGCAAGCCCTCAATCTCTTCTCCGTAAGTCCGGCCAACAGAAACCCGTATTTCAACATGGTCGAGCAAAAAGCGAACGGATTTTACGCCCAAGTTTCCACGCCGCAAGGGAACGTATTTACGCGCCAATCCGCCCCGGAGGTGTATGATTTGAACGCCTCCTTCTACATCTACACGCGAGATTTCTTTCTGGGCAATTATCGCGGAGCCATCACGGATCGCTCTCTGGTATACGTTATGCCCCATACTTGTTTCGATTTGGATCATCCTATCGACTTCGATATCCTTTCCTACTTACTCTCCAACAACAAGCTCGATTTCGAAATATGAACGTCTTGCTGCTAGGCTTGGGAGCAATAGCCCGCAAGCACATCCATGCACTGCGGCAAATAGATGAGGGGGTCAGTCTTGCAGCCCTTCGTCACAGTGTTCAATCTCCTGCGGAAGAAGGCATCCAAAACCTCTACCGATGGGAGGAAGTGTACCAAGCCCCTCAGCCATTCGATTTCGTCATCATCAGCACCCCCACCTCCGAACACCTCGCCAGTATTCGGCAGGCGATTCCCCTTGGCATCCCTCTTTTTATCGAAAAACCACTTCTGCACACCCTCGATGGGCTCGAAGCATTGGAACGCGATATACACCGTGCCAACATTCCCACCTATGTCGCATGTAACTTGCGTTTTTTGGAATGTATTACCTACCTCAAGCAACAGATTCTCTCAAAGCAACCGCGTATCAACGAAATTAACATCTACTGCGGGTCCTATCTTCCCCACTGGCGCCCCAATGCGGATTTCCGAACCATTTACAGTGCGCGCCCCGAATTAGGCGGCGGCGTACACATCGATTTAATCCACGAGCTGGATTACCTGTACTATCTTCTGGGCGCCCCCCGGCACACACGCTCTACTTATCGGAATCAATCCTCCCTCCACATCGAAGCCATCGATTACGCCAACTACTGTCTGGAGTACGAGGGATTCTGCGCCTCCGTCGTGCTTAACTACTACCGAAGGGATACCAAAAGGCAGTGCGAAATCGTCTGCGAAGACGGCACCTACCTTATCGACCTTCTCTCCAATACAATCACCCGAGACAAGCAACTCATCTTCCAATCGGAGCAACGGATTCAGGATACCTACGAAACCCAGTTGCGTTATTTTATCGATTCACTGCACCAAGGGCGTCAACTCATGAACGATGTCTCTGAAGCAAAGCACATCATGGAATATTTTTACCCTCCCCTATAAGTATGTTAACAGGAAAAATCATCATCGTCATAGGAGGCTGCGGACTCATCGGCCGGAAAATCGTGCAGGATGTCCGCAGAAAGAACGGAGTCTGCATTTGTGCCGATATCTCCGAGGACACGGATTGGACTCAAGACCAATACAAATTGGATATGACAAGCACCGCATCTATCGACACCTTGCTCGATGAAGTTTTATCTCGATACGGTCGCATCGATGGTCTTGTCAACTCCGGGTACCCGCACACAAAGGACTGGGGCGAGTTCTTTGAGCGCATTCCGCTGGAATCCTGGCAAAAAAATATCGACTGGCAGCTCAACAGCTGTTTTTATATTTGCCAAAAGACGCTGGAAATCATGAAGATGCAACAAAGTGGTTCTCTGGTCAATATCGGCTCCATCTACGGAGTCGTGGGAAACGATTTCTATCTTTACGAAGGCTACGGTGCCACTTCCCCCGCAGCATACAGTGCTATTAAAGGCGGCATCATCAATTTTTCACGTTATCTCGCATCATACTATGGGAAACACAATGTTCGAGTCAACGTAGTTTCACCCGGAGGCATTATAGACCAACAGCATCCATCTTTCATTGAGCGTTACTCCGCCCGCTCCCTGCTCAAGCGCATGGGACGACCGGAAGAAATTGCTCCGGCCGTCAGTTTTCTTCTTTCAGACGAGGCATCATTCATCACCGGTCACAATCTGATGGTTGATGGGGGATGGACAGCTATTTGATATTACCTTTTTGCAGCAAGCAGCCAATGAAAAACGTCATATCCGTACAAGCCTCCATTCTGGAAGGATTGCAACAACTCTGCCGGCTCACCGAGCAAGATACATTCACTCTCTTTGTCATCGATAGCGAGCAAAAAGTACTTGGTTCCCTAACGGATGGAGACTTGAGGCGGCATCTCGCCAGCGGAGGCAGCCTTGGGGATTCCATTACCAAAGCCATGCATGACCGTTTCTACTATGTACGGACAGAGCAAGAACTTTTTGAAGCCGCACAGCAGCTAAGACAAGACAAAATCCAGTTAGTACCTAAACTCGATGCAGAAGGGCGTCTCGTGAGGGTATACGATTTGGTACATCTTAAAGCCTACCTTCCCGTTGATGCCGTCATCATGGCCGGAGGACGGGGAGAACGTCTGCGCCCGCTTACGGATACAACACCAAAGCCCTTGCTTCCTCTGGGGAATAAAGCCATCATGGAATACAATGTGGATAAAATCGCATCCATGGGAATCGACAACATTACCGTATGTATACGCTATTTGGGAGAACAAATTAAAGATTTCTTTGGAGACGGTTCCTCCCGAGGAGTACGCATGCGCTACATCACAGAAGAACAACCTCTCGGCACGTTAGGCGCGGTCACACTGATTCATCATTTCGAACACGATGTAGTGCTGGTAATGAACTCGGACCTTTTCACCAGTATTAATTTGGAGGATTTTTACCTGCATTTTATCAAAAGCGGGGCTGATATGTCCGTAGCAGCCACGCCTTACAACATCTCCGTTCCCTATGCAGTCATGCAAACCCAAGAGGATAAGGTTCTCGCCTTCGAGGAGAAACCCACCTACACCTACTATTCCAATGCAGGCATATACCTTATCCGCCGTAGCTTATTGGAAACCCTAACCAGAGGCGAACGATACGACACGACAGACCTAATGGAACGCACACTGCAACAGGGAGGTAAACTCACCTATTTCCCCATCGTAGGATATTGGCTGGACATCGGAACCCCGGAAGAATACCAAAAGGCCAAAGATATCATCCGATATCTCAACCACACATCCTAGCCCGGGGGCTTTTCTCTCTCGAAAAAGGGAAATACCCTCACCGAGGTGAGGATATGAGACTCAACAAAGCCCGGAAGGAGCGGGCTTTGGCGCGCGCCTTAGCGCGACCGGGAAGAAGCCCCAGAGCTCCATACCAAGCGGCTTTATTACGGCACTTTGCACGGAGCTTTGCTAATTTTTCCGGGGGGAGCAAGGGGAGTAGGCTGCATACAAGCGGGTTCACCAAGGCCAGAGCCTCCGGAGTCACCATAGCATCCCTGCGGAAGCGGGCATGGCGCGCCAGATATTTTCGCACTTGCAGCAGAGCGCGAATGCCATATGCAGCATCCCGCGCGGCTCGGGCACAGATTTCTTCCCGAAAATGCTCCAGCAACAACAAATTTTCCTCTGCCACACGGGCAGAGCCGGAAACGCCGCCTTCATAAAATCGGGAACTCACCTCCGGCACAGCTTTCCAAAGATAGCCCTTTTGGCTCAGGCGCCCCATAAGTTCCGCATCGGCAAGAATGCGAAATTTATCCCAATGAAAGCCCCCTTCTCTGCGTAAGACTTCGGTACTGCAATAGTAGGATTGGTGGCAGCAAACACTCATCAGCAAAGCCATGTCCATACCGGGCTTTTGCAGGCTTTTCACCTTACCATCGGCACGCACCGCAGCCGCAGTGGAGGCCACATAATCGGCCTCTCCCTCCAAGATGGGTTTGCAGCAGGCCTCCACGCCGGAGGGGACAATCTCATCATCGGCGTTGATAAAGACTATCACCTTACCTGCGGCTAAGGTAATAGCCTTATTCATCGCATCGTAGAGTCCTTTATCCGGCTCGCTCACCAAGCGAGTAATGCGCCCGTTTTCCAACTGTTCCTGCAAATATTCCCGTGTACCATCGGTAGAGGCGCCATCCACCAGCAGGTGTTCCACCTTCAAGGTTCCACGATACAAGGGCTGCACCGAGGCTATACAGCGCGGCAAAACGCTCTTGGCGTTCCGGCACACCGTTACTACGGTCAAATCATACCCGGTAGCATTATCTATTGGCTGCACAGTCATACTATCCTCTGTATAGCGCATTCCGGCGGGAATGTCCAGTTTTTTAAGAGGGGAACGGATAACTCGGTGGGGGGAATCCCCCCCACCGAGGTGAAAAAGTTATCCTCTCCGGCGGCGGGAGACGAGGGTCGCCAGAGCCAGCAGGCTGAGTGTGGCCGTAGCGGGCTCCGGGACAACGATGTAGAGCATATGCTGCGAGAGCGCAGTTCCGACGTAATCAGACACCACTTTGGAGGATACCCACTGGTCGGTAATATCTTTACCGTTGTTATCGTACATCTTGCGGTTTTGGGCAAATTGCTCCGTGAATTCGCCGGAGCCATCCGATTCGAAATTGAAGCGGCCATTGCCGGAGAAGGAATCGGCTCCGGAGCCACCCACCTGGATGGCGATGTACTCTGCCCCGGCCTGCATGGCATTCCAAATAAGGCTATCGGAAATCTGCACGGTAAGTCCGTTGCCGTACACATCCACGGCGGCAAACTGCTCTGCCTTTGCCAAATAAATGGCTTTGCCACCCTCTTGGTAAAGCCGGCGCTCCGGTGCCACGGTGAGCTGCACAGTGGTGGTGGAGGAAACGCTTACGTTTTCCCCGCGTTCGCCGGATGTTTCCGTATTGGGAGGCTGAATTCCGGCGAAAGCCGCCAAACTCGGCACCACCACCTCGGAAAATTCCGTAGCATCCTCCTGAGCCGTAAGGCCCAGCACCGCAGAGTTCTTATCGATAAGCACCGTATCCGCCAAGTTTACGGAGCAGTCTTCCTGCAGCTCCACTAAGCTGGTGTAAAGGCTTGTATGGTGTACGGTATGCGTGGCGGAATCGTCCATCACCGTCACCACCACATCCTGCGCCACCGAGGAGGCGGCAGAGCTGCCGCCCAGCGTGGCATGAGCCGCAGAGAGGTCGATGTTCACATTATCCATGGTGCCATACCGGGAGGCTGTACCACGCGCCGCCACCTTCACCTGCACCGGGGTGGAAGAGCCCAAATTCTCATCCACCTCGCGCAGAGCGGAGGAGCCGGAGCCAAGGCTTGTTTTCTCCTCGCCACCCAGCAGGAGTTCACCCCCGGCAATACCCAGGGAAAGATTCTGCACATACTGAGTTTGTGCAGCTTCCACCACTTGCACAGCGGCTTCCTCCCCATCCACCACCACATGCAAGGCGGCATCGCGGGTTTTCTCCTCCAGCACTTGCAGTACCGTATTATCCAGCACATTCACTGTGCCGGAAATCTGGTTCAAATCCTTTACGGCGGCATAGCCCATGTATTCGGCTGTACCCAGCTCCTCGGGGGCAGCACCTTCGCTTTCCTGCTCGTTCTTCACCGTCAGGGTCACATTATGGCCGGTAAGCGTACCAAGCAGTTGGATAATGTGGCTATGGTGGTACTGGGCATCCAGCTCGGGGTTTTCCTTCAAGTACTCAGGAATGGCGGGGTCCACCACATAATCGTGCGTATTGATGGTTACCGCCGCTCCCGGGGCAATATCTATCTGCTTGGTCGTGTGCCAATCCTTGCGGGCAGAAAGCGTGGCACCATCGCGGAGCTGAACCCAGGCCACGGGGCGGTTGCTGCCATCCACCGTACCGGCCTGCACACCCTCCAGAGCATCACGCTTTGTACCATCATCTTCGAAGAGTTGGCTATTCATTGCCAGCACGCCATCCTTACCCACGGTAAGGGCATAAGCGGAGGTAAAATCCATACCCTCCTCGGAGCCCACGAACACGCGTTCACCGGAGCCGGAGTAGATATCGTGGCAAATAAGAGCGTGGTTTACCCAGAATGTACCGCCTTCCACTGTAAGCTGGTGGAGCCATGCCTCGCGCACCTTCTGCGTGGTACCTGCACCCTGTTTAATGACGTTGAGTGCGCCGTTACCCGCCGAGCCGAAGTGGTGCTGGGTGGAGCCGGCCATATCTGTCGAGCCATCCGGGGAGGTATAATCCAGTGTTACTTGGAAATCGCCAAATCCGAATACGCCCTCGTAGGCGGCATCGCGCAGTCCCATCAGCTTCAGGGTACCGATGGCGTTGCTATTCATGTTCACCACGCTGGAGTTTGTCCCGGTACCCACCACGGTATTCAGCTCGCAGACTTCGCCATCCGCCATCACATCGAGAGCAAGGACGGTACGTTCCGTGCCGTTGACGAGGGAAAGGTCCACGGTTGCGTTGGTCCAATCGGCACCATCATCGGATTTGGCAGTGGACAAAATATCCAGCTGCACTTTGCCACCGGCCTCGCTCATGCCCATATCCGGCTTCGTCGGGTCCCACTTCCAGGATTCCTTCTTCCACAGGTTGCCATCCATCATCACCGTGCCATAGAAGCCGGAGGGGTCCAGCACCTTGTACACGGCATAGCGGAACATATCATCGCGGCCATTGGACACCTCTGCGGAGTGGTCCTCGCAGAGGGAGACACCATGC
The DNA here is from genome assembly GCA_017521405.1 of Akkermansia sp. Lineage (GTDB taxonomy): Bacteria > Verrucomicrobiota > Verrucomicrobiia > Verrucomicrobiales > Akkermansiaceae > Akkermansia. The sequence continues at coordinate 52,815 of JAFXCP010000011.1, forward strand.
AGCATCACCACCGTATCCGATTCGCCCACGAGCTTATCCAGCACCAGTTTACTGCTGTATCCATTCACCAAGCGGGCATCCACACCGGCTTGGTAGGAGGGATCATCCGGGTCCACATACTCGTTCACTTCAACGGTATTGAGGATGGTAGTGGTGGTCATCAGCTCTCCGGAATAAGTATCCGGCGCCGTGCCATTGGTGGTTTCATCCACGAAATCGCCTTGCAGGGCCGCGCCATTGGTAATAGTAATCTTCCCCGAGCCCAGCGCCATATCGTTCTGCATCACAATGCGGCCGCCTTGCAGCATGGTACCGCCGGAGTAGGTATTCTCCACGGAGAACACTGCCGTACCCGTACCCATTTTCTGCACGGTTGTTTTCCACTCCTCCGTCAGGCCGATTTTCTCCAAGTTTGCCAGTTCCGTCTCTGTCAGCGTTACCTCGTCCCCGAAGATATCGGCAATGTGTCCGGAGCCATGAAACCAGTAATTGGTGCCATCCGTCAGCGTTGTTTCCCCATCTGCGGCCAAATACTCCGCATTGATGATGACGGCCACGGGAGCCACCACGCCTTCAATCTCCACCTTTTGGTAACCGGTTTCATCGCTGAAGTAAGGTACAGGCAGCTCATCTATCACCAGCTCACTGCCGGAGGTAATGGTACCCGGGCGGAGGTACTCCTCTTGGTTGAATACGATGGTGGATTGCTTGCTGTTCAGCATGGAAGTTTCCGTCCACTCCGTGGGTTGGTACAAGTTACCGAAGAGGACTACCTGTCCATTTGTGAAGGCGGTATTTTCCTTCCAGTGGTAATCGTAACCATTGGTATTAGCCCCACCCACACGCCACACGGCATCCACGGGTTTTCCCGTCTGCGGGTCTGTGAGCAGGCCCTGCCATGTACGGCGGGGGTCACCCGTCACCGTCATGATGAGGTAATCGCGCCCGGTGGAGTAGGTGGGATGTGCGGGGTTGGAGCTATCGTAAGTATCCAAAAGGCCGAAATAGCCGTAACCCAGGGTGATGATACGATCGCTGAAGGACGAGGAATCGTTACCATTTGTCAGGTTGCTGCCCTGCATGAAGATTTCATCTGCGGCGGCCAAATAGTAAGTCTTATCCGTGAAGTTGACGGAGGAGAAATCCACACCATTAAAGTTAATGTGGATGTTTTCCGGGTCGTTATACATGGAGAGCGTGCCGGCCACATCCAGCAGCACATGCTCGTGGTCGGTGGAAGGCAGCGCATTGTTCAGCATGAAGGTGAGTCCCGCCCCTGCGGCCAAACGGATATCTCCCTGCACCCATGCAGTGCCGGGCTCTGCGGCCATGCCGCCCTCCGGTTCGCGCACATAGACCGTCAGTGTTTTGCCGGCATTCACCGTGGCATAAGAGGTGCCGGCATTCCACTGCGTGCCGCCGCCATCGATACGGCGGGCATCCAGAACAAGGGTGGAACCGTCCACCAGGTTAAGATTCCCCATCAACTCCAGCGTATTAAAGCCGAGCGTGCCGGAATACACGGACACATCCTGCAAACGCGCTTGGTAAATAAACTGGGAGGAATCCCCCTCTTTCACCACACTCAGCAGTTCCTTGCCGTAGGAGGAATCCCCATTGTTGTAGAAACTATCCCCTGCACTGCCGCTTTCAAAGCCATCGCCGTAGCGGATGTGTGCCTGCTGGGAGGCGGTATAACTCTGGGCATAGCCCATGGCACCGGAGTAGACGTAGGTGGATTCATCCCCGGTGCGCCCCAGATGCAGCGTGGAGATGGAATCCGTCACGGTGCGCACGCGCCACACCTCGTCCTCTTGGGAGAAATTGCTGTTATATGTACGGGTATATTCCCCGGTACCATAATTGGTGTACACATGGGCAGCCCCCAGGAAATCCGCCGTAAGACCGCGCAGAGCCACCTCACCGTGGGCCACGAGAATGTTGGCATAGGTTTGGCGGTTGGCATCTCCGTTCACGAAGGCCACATGCTCACGGGTAAGGTCCACCTCCGCGTACTGCATGGCTTTATCCGTTAAGCGCAACTGCACGGAGCCCGCTGTACGCCCGGCAATCTTATCGGAGGTCAGCAGGGATGTATTCACCGAATTGTGCAGGCGCACCGTACCGGCAAAGGTGCTTTCCCCGCTCTTGGAGGTGGTATCGTTAATGGTAAAGCTGGAAACGTAGCTCTGGTCGTGGTAGCCCGTGTAGCTGGAGGTGTACCCTTTGAGCAGGAGGTCGCCCTCGCCGTGGATGGCACCGCTGAGTGTCAGGTTACGCCAGTGGCGCGGCACATCGGAGAAATCATCGTGACCATCGGCCGCATTGTAGGATGCCGGGGCGTAAGAAATCGTCACCTGCCCTTCCTTGTTGCCGTAGAAGTACAAATCATTCGCCACGGTGGGATTGCGGTATGCGGAGGCCGTATCCGTGGAGTGGGTGTAGTTCACCATCAGCTCTGCACCCACTTGGGAGGAGGAAACCATGGTGCCGGAATTTTGCACACGCCAGGTAATATAGCGCTGGTCGTTATGCAGGCGGATAGCTCCCAAGCCGGCGGCATCGGGTGTGGCCAGATAGAGGGCACCATCCTGCACATCTATCCCCCCGGAGAAGGAGTTAGCCGTATTCAGCACCAAGGTGGCATCCCCGGTCTTTTCGATGGAGGTGGGCATATTCCTGCCATCCACAATTGTGCCTTCCATACCGTCCAGCGTGGTAAATACGTAGCCGTATTTGAGCTGCGCCTCGGAATTGTTACCCACTTGGCCGCTGTAATTATCTGCCGTGACAAGGATTTTCCCGGGAGCGACCTCGCCCATAATGAGAACGCGGCGCACGGGGTCATCGCCATGTTCATTCGCATCGGCAAAGATGGCACCCAGTTCATTCACAAAGACGCCGGGGGCATAATCGCCATATTTCTGCTCGTGCCAGCCGGTTTGCTCGGCGGAACCATCGGCACGCCAAATATCGCCCATCACCAAGCCGTAGTGGTTAGGCAATGTGGTATTTTGTTCCTCGCCGCTCCAGCGGAAGCCTTCCTGATCCACCGGCAGGGGATTCCACACCGTATCCTCCAGTTGAATCCATACCGTACCCTGCCGGTACAGCATGGAAGCCTCGTACACATTACCATCCGCGCCGTACACGCCGATTTTACCCTCCGGCAGGGTTACCGTGCCATCGGTCACCGTGGCCACGGCCACAAGCCCGCCGGGCTGCACCTCCAGCCCCTTCACGGTGAATGCCTCGGAGAAGGTCAAATCCACTCCTTCCGTGGAGAACCATGCGGTATTATAATCGGCGGAGGTAATGTCGCTATCGCGGATATCCACAATGGAGGGCGTTATCCAGGAAACGGAATTACCGCTGAGGGTGATAGGCAGCATATTTCCTTCCGCATCCTTCATATCCTGAAGGTGGAAAGTGGTAGCCGTGCTGTCCAAATCCCCCTCCAGCACCCAATTTGCCCCGCCGCGCAGGTGGGCAAACTCTGTGGAGAAATCGCCATCCGTCACCACTGTGGCTCCGCCGAGCACTACAAGGTTTTCCATTACCGTAGTTCCCAGCAAGCCCAGCGTACCGCTCTCCACCTCGGCGCGTTTCAGGTATGCCTCTCCGGTGAAGTCCTGACGATTGGTACCCCATTTTTTGAGCACAAGGCTTTCCTCGTGGCTGGTAAGGGGTGTTTTACCATTCTCGTAAGCAGCATTGTTACCGCCCCGGTAGAAGGTATTGCTGCCCAGTACACCGCCAAAGGAGTAATGGTCAGAATCATTTTCCGTACCCACCGTCAGGGTGTAGTACTTGTTAGCCTCCGTGATATTTGTGGCCACGCCGCTGTAATAACTCCCTGTATTACCGCCGATAATACCGGCTACATGGGCATCGCCCTCCAGTCCCAGCACAAAAGCCTCCGCCCGGTCGCGTTCTGTGGAGAAAATCCCGGCTTGGGAGGGGGTGGGGTTGCTCATATCGAACACCACATTGTGCCAGCGCCCATCACCATGTATATCATTATAGATATTACCGATGTTGAGCTGGATGGGGCCGCCGCGCGGGGAAAGGAAACTCACTGTACCGCTCATCCACTCCTTATCCGGCACATTCTGCGTGAATGTGAACACTGTATCGTAAGCATTATTGCCATGAGCAACCAGCTGCAAATTTCCGCTGCCGCTCACCCTGCCGCCCAGATACCAGTTGCTCCAGGTTTTACCCTCGGCATGGATTTGTACCACATCCCCGGAGGAGGCCGTGGGCACAAGCCGGATGTTGCCATCGTACACGCAACTAGTGCGGTCGAAATTGATGGTGGAGCCGGACATGTTACCATCTCGCAGGTAGAGTTTGGAGCCCTCGTAAAGCTCCAGATTGGAAAGTTCTACCTGGTTTGTATGGTATGTGCCGCTCCATGTGCTGGAGGAGGAGTTGAAGGAAGCCGGCATGTATGCCTCCAGAGAGCCGTCGATGTGGCCGCTTTCGTTCTCAAAGCGGTGTACCCATATCACCTGCCCGGAGTTCACGGAAAGCGTGGGTACGCGAATCCCCGTAATTTCCACTACAAGGTAATTATCCTGCATCTTCAGGATGCCCTCGTAATCCCCGGAAATGCTTTCGATGACCACATGGGCGGCATCAGTCGAATCCTTCACAATGGCTTTGCCGCCATTCACCATCTCCGCCACAACGAGATGGTCTCCCACATCGTATGTGCCGCGGGCCCCGGTGAAGGTGAGGGAGTGGGTCACATCCAGTTCGATTCCGTCCACCACGAGAATCGGACTGCTTACATCTTCATCGCCGGTATGAATGGTGTGAATGGTGGAAGGCATTGCCCAAGTGAGCCCGGCTTCGCCCGTGAGTGTAATGGGAGATACCGAGGCATCGTACATGTACAATTGTGCATCAGAATGGTTCAGCGGGTAATCCTGCCCGCCAAGGTCCCACGTGGCACCGCCATAGAGGTGAATGGCACTGGATGTTACAGCCTGAGCAGTGCGGAGTGTGGCACCGCTATGCACCACAATGCCCTCGCTCCCTTCCATGGTGAGGTTCCCCAGAATTTCCAGTCGTCCCTCCGTCACCGTTATGGCATCGGCATTGATGTCGTTGGTAAAAATCTGGGTATTTGTTCCCACTTTATTCAGGGAGAGAGCATCATTAACCCGCCCGGAATAGGTGTAAGTCTCGGTACTCTCGTTGCCCACCGTCAATGAGTACCCGTTATGGATAACAGCGGCTTTAGTTGCCGTGCCGCCATCGAGGCCGGCCACCGCAGAATTCCCCGTCAGATAAATCGCCACGGAGGAAGCATCATTAAATGTGGAATCGTAGAAGCTGGGGAGAGCCGCGGAATCGTCCACGGAAAAGTCCACCACGGTATTCTGCCAGCGGGAATCTCCCATGCGGAGCTGCACGGCGCCTCCATTTGCCGTCATGGAAAGGCGGCCTCCGAACCAGTTATCCGTATCCGTGCCGTTGAAAACGAAATAGGACGTACCGCCGGTATTATGCGCACGCAGGAGGACATCGCCGCTACCTGCGAGATTTCCCATATTCCAAGTATAGCCGGAGGCCGTCAGATTGGTGGTGGAGGTATCGTAAGTACCCAGCACGGCCTTTTCCGAACCGCCCATATCCGTTACATACACCGTGCCTTGGTAGGCATTGGAACGGGATTGGAGGTAAAGCGCGCCACCTTCCTCTACCTCAAGCACGGAGATGTTGCTGCGGTTGCCGATGTTGGAACCGCCGGAAAGGGTAATAGTGTTACGGCGTGTGGAATAGGAGGTGAAGCCATCCCGCCCGCTGCTGGCGGTGGTGCCGCCGGAGCGCACCACAATGGCTGTGTGGGTACCATCTTCCACGGTGTAATTGGCATTCACCTCTGCCAGTACGGCAGCGGATGTGGTGGAGGTATAAGCCAGAGCGTAAGGTCCATCCTCCATTTGGGAGAACTGAGGCCGAGGAGCCACCAATGGAACCGAGGCGGTAGACACCGATTCCTCCGCATCGGAGTTTTGCTCCGTAGCTCCGACCAAGGCGGAAGCACTCATTGTGCCGGTACCCAGCGTGAGGGCTGTAACAGCCTTCTTTTTACCTGTTTGGACGGCAGGCAGGTGCTGCGGCATGGTAGCATAATACCCGACACCCAGAGGAGCAGTGAAAATATGATGCCGCACCGCCACAAACTGCCCGCGGCGCACCTGCGCAATGGCAGTCTTATAGGCAAGGTAGGGGTCGTACCCGGCGCGCATGTATACCTCCGCTCGCAGCATGATTTCCTTATTGCGGCGCTGCTCCAGATTCCGCTGCATATCCGGATTCCCCACATCCAGGAAATTATCCAACAGGTAGGGTTTGAGATGCTGTGCCAAATTCCGCAGCAAGCGCCGTGCCTCCGCTCCGCTCAAGCGGTCATCCGTTTCCAACAGCGCTTCGACAAGCCATTGGATATCTTCCTCCGTCAGCCCGGAAAGCTCCCCATTAGCCAAGGCAATTTTTGCCAAAAGACGCGCCAGTTTTGAGGAGCCGACGGCTCGATACCCCGGCAGAAAATTCCGGCGATACACCTCCGCCCAAGCCAGCTCATACGCCAACTCCGGCTCCTTCCCTTGCTCCACATACTTCTCCACCAGAGCAAATACCTGCTCGCGCATGCGCTCCTCGCGCGCGAGTTGAGCCGCAAGCAATGCCGGGTCCTGCTCCACCGGCCCCAAGTAATCCGCATACAGTTCCTCGTAGTTGGCTACACCCTTACCATCCTTACCCCCAAATACAGGAATAATGCGAATACCGGACGGCCGAGGTGTATCCACTAAAAACCAGTGGTTGATGACCGTCTCCTGGGCTGACACACCCTGCACCATGCAGGCAGCCATAAACCACTTGAGCCAGCGGGAGGCAGATTCTCCCTTCGAAGAGAAAACCTTATTCATAACAGCAGAACTGGGGGGGGGTAGCGTAACGCATTGATTCTGATACACTTATAACGTAACAGCAAGAGGAGCCGAACATCTGAAATCTCTTCCATCCGAAAAGCACCCGGGCTACAGCTAGGAGAGTAACAAAAAAAATACCGGACCACAAGCCAAAAGTGGGTAATCGAACATAATAAAATAAAGGATTCTATTTCATGCAAAAAACAAACACATTACAAAAAGCTCCCCTCTAATTCATTATCATAGAGATACACATCGTACACTCCGTGCGGCATGCCCGTTTTAGGCATTGACAAGCGGAAAAGAAAAGCGTATAGTCCGCGCGTATGAGTACACCCGCTAAGAGCTATAAAGACACCATCTTCCTGCCGGACACCACGTTTCCCATGCGTGGCGACCTGACTACGAAAGAGCCGGCACGTTTGGAGAAATGGGAGACAGAAAAGCTCTACGAGCGAATTACCACGCGCCGCAAGGCGCAGAATGCCCCGCTTTTTGTCCTGCACGACGGTCCGCCCTTTGCCAATGGCGATGTACACATGGGCACTGCGCTCAACAAGGTACTCAAGGATTTGATTGTGAAGAGCAAAACCATGTCGGGATACTATGCCCCCTTCATCCCCGGCTGGGACTGCCATGGCTTGCCCATTGAAGCCAAGGTGGTAAAGGAAGCCCAAGGGCTGGAGCCGGCCGAAATCCGCCGCCGCTGCACGGAATTTGCCTTAGGCTACCTCGACCAACAGCGCCTTTCCTTCCGCAGGCTGGGTGTGTTCGGGGATTGGTATGCCCCGTACATCACCATGCAGCCGGAGTACGAGTGCTGGATTCTGCGCCTGTTTGCCAAACTGGTAGAAAGCGGTTCCGTATACCAATCCCTCAAACCGGTGCAGTGGAGCTATGCACACCACACCGCACTGGCCGAGGCCGAGGTGGAATACATGGAGGATACCGCCACTTCCGTGTTTGTGGCTTTCCGGCTGGATGAACCTGTACAGGGCGTTCCCTGCGAAATGGTGATTTGGACAACAACCCCATGGACTCTCCCCAGCAATTTGGCCATTGCGCTGCACCCGGATTTCACCTATGTGGTAGCTCGTTACACCAAGGATGGCGCAGAGCGCAATCTGGTTGTGGTGCGGGAGTTGATGGAAACCTTCACCGCAAAAACAGGGTGGACTCCGGTGGAAGAGCTGGCCACCTTTAAGGGTGCCGAGCTGGAGCGCAAGACGGCCCGCCACCCCTTCCTGAACCGCGAATCTCTCATTATCAACGCCGAGTATGTAACCACGGATGCCGGCACAGGCGCGGTTCACATTGCCCCCGGCCACGGTATGGATGACTACATTGCCGGCCAGCAATACGGGTTGCCCGTGCTTTCCCCGGTGGACGATGACGGCAAGTACACGGCCGAATGCGGTGTACCCGCCTTGGTGGGCAAGCATGTGTTCGACAGCAACGAGGATGTCATCGCCATGTTGGTGGCAGGGGAGCGCCTGCTGGGGCGCGAGGAGTTTACCCACCAGTACCCGCACTGCTGGCGCTCCAAAACCCCGATTATCTTCCGTGCTGTAAAACAGTTTTTCATCAGCATGGAGAAGCTGCGCCCGCTGGCACTGGAGCAGATTGACAAGACGGAATGGCTGCCAGCATGGGGGCGCAATCGCATTTACAGCACCGTGGAAAGCCGCCCGGATTGGTGCATTAGCCGCCAGCGCACATGGGGTGTGCCGCTGCCTGTGTTCTTCGATGAGCAGGACCAGCCCGTACTCTCTGCCGAGATTGTCCGCAAGGTAGCGGATTTGGTGGAGGAAAACGGTACCAACATCTGGTTCGAGCTGAGCAGCGAGGAGCTTTGTGCCCGCTTGGGACTGCCGGCAGGGCTCCGCAAGGGCAAAGATACGCTCGATGTCTGGATTGATTCCGGCTCTTCCCATGTGGCCGTACTGGAAACACACCCGGAGCTTTGTGCACCCTGCGATGTGTACTTGGAGGCCACGGACCAGCACCGCGGCTGGTTCCAGAGTTCCCTCATGCTTTCCTGTGCATGGCGCGGCACGGCTCCGTACAAGAAGGTGCTTACCCATGCTTTCGTGGTGAACCAAGACCGTTCCAAGCTCTCCAAGAGTGCCCAAGGCACTTACCAAAAACCCACCAATGCCAAGTATTTCTATGAGAAATACGGTGCTGATATCGTGCGCCTTTGGGTAAGCAGTGTGGACTGGCAGAATGAGGTACCCTTCGGGGAGGACCTCTTCAAGCAAATTACGGACCCCTACCGCCGCCTGCGTAATACCCTGCGCATTCTGCTGGCCAACCTTAAGGGCTACCAAGGCGGACGCCCGGAAACATTGGCACCGCTGGATGCATGGATTCTGGAACGCACCAATGCCCTTATTCGCGAGGTACGCAGTGCTTACGAGAATTATGAATTCCGCAAGGTGTTCATGGCGATTAACCAATTCTGCACGAATGATCTTTCCGCCCTGTACATCGATGTGACCAAGGACAGCCTTTACTGCGATGCAGCGGATTCCCCGCACCGCCTCAGCAAGCAGTTTGCCATTTCCCGCGTGTTCGATACGCTGGTGAAGCTGCTGGCTCCGGTGCTGGCCTACACTTGCGATGAGGCTTGGGAACATGCCGGCAACAGCGGCTCCGTACACGAGCAGGATTTCCCGGTGGCAGAGCCGGCTTTCGATGCAGGGCTCACCGCCACCTTTGCCCGCCTGCAGCAAATTAAGAGCGTCATCCAAGTGGCTATCGAAGCACAGATTAAGGCCAAACGCTTCAACAAGAACAACGAGGCCGCCGTACTGCTTACCCTGCCGCAGGAGGAGGACGCCGCCGTAGTTTCCCTGCTGGAAGATGCTGCCTTTGCTAAGGAGTTCTTCATTGTAGCGGATGTGAAGGTGCAACGCGGTGCCGAACTGGCAGCCACGGCCGATAAGACGCCACACTGCATGTGCCCGCGCTGCCGCCGCTACGAGCCGGCTGTGGACGAGGAAGGTCTGTGCGCCCGCTGCGCGGCTGTGATGAACGCCTAAAAAGGAGAGTAAACTGCACATGAATCGGCGCCACACGCTGTTCCTGTTGCTGGCTGTTCTGGCTCTTTACGTGCTGGACCAAGCCAGCAAGTGGGCCATTGTGCTGAATTTTCCCTACGATTGGTCCGGCCAGTACAGCTATAAGTTCATCCCCATCCTTCAAGGGAGCGAGTGGTTGAACTTTACGCTGGTGCGCGTGCATAACACCGGGGTGGCCTTCGGCACCGGGCATGGCACGGCATGGGCACCTTTCCTCTTCTTAGGGGTGCAAATAGCCGCCTTGGTGTGGCTTATTTGCCTTTTCCGGCGCGGATTTTTCAGCACACGCCTGCTGCGGGCAGCCTGGGTTCTCATTCTGGCCGGGGTTCTGGGGAATATGACGGACCGCCTCGTGCAGGGCTTCTTTATTCCCGGAGCGGAGAAGTTGAGCTTCTTCACCAATATGATGAATGGCTATGTGGTGGATTTTCTGGATTTTTCCTTTCCGTGGATTAAAACGGAGATGTTTCCTTATGGGTACCACTGGCCCTCATTCAACGTGGCGGATTCCTGCGTGTGCATAGCAGCCGCATTATTCCTGATTTCCAGTTTCTTCTACCCGCAGGAGAAGAAGGAAGAGAGTAAGGAAGCCTAAAAAAACGATGCGCCTCCTCCCCCTGCTGTTTCTGAGCACCCTGCCCGCCCTGGCCGACTTTTCCGCCACGGAGCAAAGAGTGCGCCTCTCCTTCGGGCAGAAGGAGGCGCAGTGCATCTTTACGTACGATGCGCAGCAGGAGGTTGATGAGGCAAGCCCCCTTTGCGATTGTACCACCATCCGCCTGAGGCACGGAAAACTCATCGCCACCGTGGATACGTCCACCTTCGACCGCGATACGGAAAAACATATTGATGTGCGCTGGGAAAACGGGCACACCACCCGGCTCACCATGCGTTTCTCCGTGCCGCAAGCCATTCTCCTCTCGGCACGGAGCTTCCGCTGGAAGCTGGGGGAGAAACCCCGCCCACAGGTACTCACCATCACCCTGCCCCCCGGCAGCCCCATCGGCAGCATTACGGAGGCAGCGCTGAGCGGGGAAGCCTTCGATTATGCCCCCGCCACGGTGGAGCGAGGGCGCCGTTACACCGTAACCCTCACGCCCCGCAGCACGGCACGCCCGGTACTCAACCGCTTGCTGATTCACACGGATTCTCCCGACCCCCGCTACCGCCGCCACATTATCTACCTGCAAGTGAAGATGTGAGTTTTGTTTAACGCCTCCTCTTCTTCCAGTGCTTCATCATCCGGATGCAAGGCGCGGAAGGCATACACCTTGCCGGTTTCATTAAGCCGCTGCACGTACTTGATGCAATCTGCGGGAGGGATTCCCTCCTGCATCAGATTGGCATACACATGGTAGTATTCATTCTTGATATCCGTGACCATAATCCCGGGGTCATCTGAGCCTAGGCATACGTTCATCACCTCATCCCCCTCCTGAGCATGCCCCGGCACACCCAGCCAGCGCAAAATGTGGTGCTGCCGAATATCCGAATACTGGCTGATACGCAAATTACTTACCGGGAGAGATTCGATGACAACGTTGCGCTCATTAATGAAACGCTGCACTTTTTGCTGCAAATAAAGCAATATTTTCGGAGAGAGGAACCGCACGGGCACCGCCACAAGTTCATCTTGTTCCTCTTGAGACTTCAAATCATAATTCCACGTTTTCAACAGCTCCAATCCTACCTCTCCATACTGCGCCTTATGCTCCTCCACAAGTTCCATTTCCTTCATATCCTCCGATAACACGGCACCGGGCGAGGCATACCGCGCCGCCAACCCGGGCTCAAAATAGCGCACATCATAAAACAATTGCAGGGCATGCACATCCCATACTTGTCCTTTCCCGAAAATGCGATAGGCTATCGGCATCAACAATCTCTCCACTTTTATCCGCTCATCCGCATAGCCCTCTCCCAGCATACGCCACGCAAACAGCAAATCCAGCAAATAATCCCCCGCCCGCAAATAGACCTCCTCGGGCATATCCCGCACCCATTGCTCCGGCAGGATTCCCACAGCTGTTGCATGCCCCACGCGATTACCATGGTTTAATTTCAGGAATTTCACCGCATCGTACACCGCCCGAATCCCACTCACAAGGTGCAGAAAATCCTCCCCGCAATGGTATGTTCTGTAACTAATGCCGGTGCCCCTCTCAAACTGCCGGAATACAGGAGCCATCACCTCCACCGGCAGCTCCAATTCGTTTCCCGCCGCATCCACTCCAAGGGGAACGCGTAATTCCTTATGGCAGGTTTTCACATATTGAACCACCTTTTTGCAAAGTTTCTTCATCTCTGCCCGCTTCGTCATATACCTGTCTCTCATAATAGGCAATGAGCGTGACCTCTCCTTTTTTACCCCTTTCGTAAAATGCAGGACAAAAACCACATGTCCACGCTGAAATGACTCCCGAACCTTCTGCCAACACTTTACCAGCATTTTGGCATGTCTCAAAAAGAAATCAGGCGTTATCCGCACCTCTATGCAAGCACCAGCCGCAGGGAGGTGTCGGGCGTTAAAGCAACGGCCACCAGGCGTTATCCGCACCTCTATGCAAGCACCAGCCGCAGCGCAAGAACACTGACAAAGCTGCGCAAAGGCTCTCCAGCAGTATTTCTCCACATCAAAGCCCTGAGTCTTATGGTGCGTTACATCCTGAAAAGCAGCAAACCCTCGCGATTTTTCATTGAGCCGATGAAGGTGCATATATTCATTCTGAATCAGCAGGTACAAATGCGCAAAGAATTGAACCTCCCGCCAATAATCCTTTTTGCCCTCCACCCGGGAGAAAACGAACTTCCATAATTGCATTTCCTCTTGCTCCAAAATATAAACCTCCCGATACGTGCGCACCTTCTCCTGATTGCTCGGATAATACTTCGGATTATTCACCAAGGAAATATAGGCATCCCGCATGCGATGGACATGCAATCCGGCATTTCCTGCGCCCTGCATTTCCAAGAGGCAAGTGCGAATCACATGAGCCAATTTCAGACGCTTGGCAAGAATCTGAGGAGTCAAATCCGCATGTACGGAAAGATAGAGACGCCGCAAGGATTTGCCTCCTCTGGCTTCGAAATATTCAAAGCCATGCACGTTTTGGATATCTACGAGCCATGAAGTATCCGGTCTCTGGCAAGCAAAAAAATGGAGATGCATCTCATTCAACCCCGCCTCTCCAATATAATGGTCCAAACGCGGCGATAAAGGATGCACCAGCTTATCCTGCATGGTTAACCCATGCTTATACCGCATCCGGCATTTGACCGGCAATAAACCCATGCGACTCCGCAAATTCTGCCAGCGGGAAAACAGCTCTTGCTCCTTAATGTACAAACGGGAATTATGCACCTCCAGATATTCCTCCGACAAACAATCCAGAGCATGAATAAGCCCTACTCCTCCCTCTTGGCAGAATTTCTTCCATCGCATCTCGAACACATGCCCGGGACGCGTGGAGTCCCGCAGGAGGCTCGCGGTACTCACCCATTCATGCCAATCCTCCCGGCACCGCGCCTCATCCAGCAAATGGTAAAGCCTGTTCTCCTCCAGCATTCCCTTTAAGGCGATGGAGTTCGACAGCAGAAAGACAGGCAATGTGGCCGTGATTCCCATGCGCGTTTATTTCTTTTTAGCAGTGTTTCTCTTCTTGGAAGACGTAGTCTTGGGAAGGGGTTTGTTGAGCTGCTCTCGTACAAAATTTTCTATTTTATTCCCCCATTCTACCAAGGTTTCACCACAATTCGTTTTAAATCTTTCGACCGCCTCACTCAAATCTCTTAACCCATATTGATCCAAATTTCTGACTGTCTGTTCAGCATATAAAAGAAGCTCAGATTCCGTTTCGGCCCTCCCGATTTCTGCCCTAATTCGATCTTCTGCATGCTTGATCTCTTTTTGCAGACTACCAAGATACAAACTTTCGTTATTTTTGTTTAGTTCCTCAAACTGCGACCAAATTTCGTCTTTGTACCATTTTTCCTTTCGGCGCAATCTCCCCATTAGCTGATTGACAATCTTAACTATCTCCTCTTGTTTCCCATCGTCTAAATGCAATTCCTTTCTATTCTTCATCAATATATTAGGAACCTCCTCCATGTATATAGTAAGAGCTTCCCCTTCTATTTCCTTCCATTTATCATACATTTTATTCATCGATGAACGCACTACATCTTGGAAGCGCAGTTTTGCACGTTCACTCAAATGATGTCTCTTATTATCCAACTTCAACTCGCAACTAATCTTGATTCTTCTGAGGTTTTCACCCACCTCAAGAGGACCTATATTCACTTGGTTGCACAATTCATGCATTTCTTTCGCCTGTACCGCAGCCTTGCGCAACATCTCCCATAATGGGCATTTTTTCACACAATCACTCAAGAGCAACCACTCATCCTTGCCTACGTTTATCGAAAAATTATCCTCAAAGATTCCCAAATATTGAGAAAATAAGTCTCCGGCCATCACGAATTTGGATAAAGCAACCCCTCTAACAACTGCGTTCTTGGTGGCGAGATAACACTCATTGATATAATCGCGCCAACAAGCGGACAACGAATCCGCAGTAATTCGTATCCCCCTGTCGGCATATTCATCAATCCACTTTCTAACTCGCTTCACTACGTTTTTTTTGACTTTTTCATCGCTCCCTTTTATCCCTATCATGAAGAGGGTGGATAAATCCACTGTTTTTTCCCTATCTTCGATGGGTTCTCTATAACTGAGCTCGCGTGCGATAAAAGGCATCTTATCCATCGAGTACAAAAGATCCCAGATTTCCTTATCCTGTTCATCCGGGTTTTCGGAATGTATTTGCAACAAACGAACAATAAAAGCAAGGAGATTGTAAACAGACAGACAATATAAATTCTGTTTACTTCCCATAACTCTGTTGAGAGCATGCCTCATCGCGACAAAATACAGAAGCGTATCCTCACTAGTATCATTCGTCACGGAGGCAATCATGCCATCCACAAAGACCTGCACCGATGAACGAGCAGCATGCATATCCGAGCCCCTCAGACTATTTAAAAATAGGGGAATGGAACCATTTGCAAACATTTTGATCTTGGTATCAGCAGGCTTCCACAAAGGCAGCATCTCTGTTGCACAGACCGCTCCCAAATTCCTTATTCCTTTAATGTTCTGCCAATTTTTACTCTCTTGAGTTCCTCTCATCTCAATTTCTGTTTGCAGGCGGGGAAACACACTCAATATGTATAAATACACGTCTTTCAATGTTCTTACTTTACCTATCAACTCTGTAAACAGGTAAAAAGAAATTAGCTGGAAAGAAACTCTCCCCATCCCGGGACGAAGTGCAACACCCTCCATTCCGTGTTCCAAGCGCAAAGCATGCTCCCGAATCGCCTTAAACAGCTTTCTGGCTCCCTTCTCCCTAATAGCATTATAATCCACTCCATGTTTGATAAGGGCATGCGATGTTACTTTTCGCACGCCATCGCACCAATAGTCAAAGTAATTTTCCTCCCCCGTATCATCGCTGATGTTCCTCCTGCAATAATCAAGAAGTTGTAAGGCACTCCGCATGGAAAGAATCGACATAAAACTCACAATATGATGCAACGCATCATCCGAAGCGTACTGGCTCAGATTTCGTTTGAGATAATCGCATATACCTTCATTTGAGTTCAATGTATTATCATCGCACAAAATAGGTTTTTTCTCCAGAACAGCTCCGAAACTCAGTAAGGATATTCGGTTATTCAACGGAAAGAGCTTCATAATATATTGTTCTTCCAAATTATCCATTAACTGTTCCCGCTGTTTTTCTCGCATTTTATCATGCGAAAGAGAAAGTTCACCAAAATGCTTCATTTGCATTCCACGAATAACCATTGTATACAACTTTAAATCTCCCGCAAAAACATAAACAATTCTGCGGTTAAGCAGATACTTGCGTATCGTTTCAAAAACCTCACTGCACTTATTGAAATTCATATCTGCATCATCCACCGTCACCAACAAGGCATCCACTTTCAGAAGCGAGCATAATTCTTCCATCAAATGGGCAAAATCATCCTGCAAAGAAGTGCAATTGATGCCACCTTCAACACTCTCCTGCACAAAATAACTGGCATCTGCCACATTGCCCAAGGAATCCGGGCGCCGAAGCAGAACACTTACCCCGTTGGTAAGTTTATCCATGCTTTCATAAACTCGCTTATAATGGTTATAGTACTCTGAACACAATTTATAACTATCCCCTACATATTTATTCAACAATTTATGAACATGTCCCAGCATGTGTACAAAGAAGTTTTCTCCATCAGACAATATTGTAGGATCGAGTTCCGCAAGAGGTGCAATTTTAGGAGCCTCTGAGGAAACCTCACATAATGCCCTTTTCAATGCCTGAAGCAATGTCGTTTTACCGGAACCTCGACCACCATTGATAAAGAAGCAAGGGTGATGCTGAATTTCTCCGTCCCTGCTATTTGCATTTTCTTGAACCTTCTTCTTGATTTGAGCAAGCAAATAGCGGAACTCAGCTCCGTAAATGAGTTCAGTATCTTTATATTGCTTGGTTCTCTCCAAATCATCGAGATTGATAACAATACCTTTGTTACTTTTATTTTCTGAAGTCATAGAAATTTTGTATTACATTCCAATTATAACCGAAGCACACTATTCGTCAATAAAAAACGTATTTAGGATTTCAAAAGAGTTTACAAGTACGTCACTATGGGGAAAAAGGCTTGATTTTCGGTAGGTGGTGTATTATAGTCGCGCGCGACATGTCCGACCGAAAGAATCCGTACCCGTTTGATGTCTTTGAACCCGCATGGCAAGCCACGTGGGATGCAGAGAAAACCTTTAAGACCCTGAATCCCGGGGAGGAGGGATTTGACCCGAGCAAGCCGAAGTGCTATATTCTGGATATGTTCCCCTATCCGAGCGGAGCGGGCTTGCATGTGGGGCACCCGGAGGGGTACACGGCCACGGATATTGTGAGCCGCTACAAGCGCATGACAGGGTACAATGTGCTGCACCCCATGGGCTGGGATTCTTTCGGGCTTCCTGCGGAGCAGTATGCGATTAAGACGGGGCAGCATCCTTCCATCACGACTTACGCGAATATCGACACGTTCCGCCGCCAGTTGAAGATGCTGGGCTTTTCCTACGACTGGGACCGCGAGGTGGCGACGACGGATCCGCGCTATGTGCGCTGGACGCAGTGGATTTTCCTGCGCCTGTACCATTCCTACTACAATGAGGAGCTGAAGAAGGCTTGCCCGGTGAGTGAGCTGGAGGAGAAGGGCTGGACCCGGGAGCAGATTGATAAGGTGCGCTTGGCCTATGTGGCAGAGGGCATGGTGAACTGGTCCCCGGATATGGGGACGGTGCTGGCCAATGAGGAGGCCGAGGAGTGGAAGAGCAAGGGGCACATTGTGGAGCGCCGCAAGCTGCGCCAGTGGATGCTCCGCATTACGGCTTATGCTGAGCGCCTGATTGATGAGCTGGAGCCGCTCGATTGGCCGGAGAGCATTAAGCTCCTGCAGCGTAACTGGATTGGCAAATCCAGCGGCGCGGAGGTGAATTTCTCCTGCAATGGGCACACGATTACCGTGTACACCACGCGGCCGGACACGCTCTTTGGTGCCACATATATGGTGCTTTCCCCGGAGCATGAATTAGTACCCACCATTACCACGCCGGAGCAAAAGGCCGCCGTGGAGGCATACCAGGCAGCTTGCGCCGCCAAGAGCGATTTGGAGCGTACGGATCTTTCCCACGAGAAGACGGGTGTGTTCACCGGTGCGTATGCGACGAATCCTGTTAATGGTAAGCAGATTCCCATCTGGATTGCGGATTATGTACTCACGGGCTACGGCACGGGTGCCATTATGGCGGTGCCGGCACACGATAGCCGCGACTATGAGTTTGCCGTCAAGTTTGGCTTACCCATCATCCAAGTGGTGCAGCCGGACAATGCGGAGACTCCGTGGCAGGATTTCTGCGGATACGATGGCACGATGGTTAACTCCGAGCATTTTAACGGGCTGAGCGTGCCGGAGGCTAAGAAGCAGATGACGGCTTGGCTGGAGGAGAAGGGCTATGGCCACGGCAAGGTAAATTATAAGCTGCGCGATTGGCTTTTCAGCCGCCAGCGTTACTGGGGCGAGCCTTTCCCCATCGTCTGGAACACGGAGGACGGCAACCACTATGCCATTCCGGAGAGTGAGCTGCCCCTGCTGCAGCCGGAGATGGAGGATTTCAAGCCCAGCGGAGACCCCCGCGGTCCGCTGGTAAAGGCTACGCAGTGGATTCAATACTCCGATAACTTTACCCGCGAGACAAATACCATGCCGCAGTGGGCCGGCTCCTGCTGGTATTACCTGCGCTATCTGGATCCCAAGAACGATGAGGCCTTTGTGGATCCTGCCGTGGAGCAGTACTGGATGGGCAGCACGGGGAATCCCGGCGGCGTGGATCTTTATGTGGGCGGCACGGAGCATGCCGTGTTGCATTTGCTCTACGCGCGCTTCTGGCACAAGGTGCTGTACGATTACGGTTTAGTTTCCACGAATGAGCCTTTCAACAAACTGGTGAACCAAGGGCTTATTCTGGGTGAGGACAGCCAGAAGATGTCCAAGAGCCGCGGCAATGTGGTGAATCCGGACGACATCGTGCGCGAGTACGGTGCAGACTCTCTGCGCCTGTACGAGATGTTTATGGGTCCGCTGAAGGAGGTGAAACCCTGGCAAACCAAGGGTGTGGAAGGCATTAGCCGTTTCCTGGCTCGCGTGTGGCGTGTGGCCATGGTGGAAAACCAGCAGGGCGAGTGGGTGCTTTCCGGCAAGGTGACGGATGCCGACAATGGAGAGGTGACACCCGTACGCAAGGAGGTTCACAAGAGCATCAAGAAGGTGACGGAGGACATCGAGAGCATGAGTTTCAACACGGCTATTTCCAAGATGATGGAATGCACCAACGCGATGACGAGTGCTGCCGGTGTATGCTTGGCAGATTACGTGACGCTGCTGCACCTGCTGAATCCCTTTGCCCCGCACATTACGGAGGAGCTTTACAGCCGTCTGCGCGCCCAGTTCCCCGCCCTGCCCGCTTGCCAGTTGGCACAGCAGGCATGGCCGGTGTTCAACCCGGAATATCTGGTGGAGAACACCCGCGAAATCGTGATTCAGGTGAATGGCAAGTTGCGCGATAAAATGACGGTGGCTGTGGACGCTTCCAAGGAGGAGGTGGAGGCTGCCGCCATGGCCTGCCCCCGCATTCAGGAGTTTATTAGCGGCAAGACCGTCCGCAAGGTCATTGTGGTACCGGGGCGCTTGGTCAACATTGTGGCTAACTAACCCCTGCGCTGCCATTAACAAAATCCCCCGCCACCTTCCGGGTGCGCGGGGGATTTTGTCGATAGCGGATGCCGAACATCAACAAGCATCCGGGGCAAAATAGAACTTGAGCAGCTCCAGCTGGTCCTCTTTGGTAAGCAGGTAGCCATCCTTGGGATCCAGCCATTGGAAGGAATGTATCGAGCTGCGGCGGGAACCGGCAGAATCCCCGGGTTCCGGGTTTCGCAGGTACTTCAGCATGCCGGGATTGAGTGCTTCCACAATCTCTCGTGTGGTAAGCGGCGGCATGGCAGGAATAATAGCCGGAATGCCCAGCGGAATGCAACGCTCCACATCGCCCATAATACGCTGGGAAAAATAAATCTGGTGAGCCTCCTCCGGGGCAAAGGGCAGTTTTTTAGTACTTTTATCCGGCTGCAATAAAGCCGCCATAAGGGGGTTAAAATCCGGCGAGGCGCTGGCTATCTCCGGCAGGTGTACATTGAGAACGCGACCATACTGGCGGTTCAGCTCGTGGTACAGGCGGATACGATTCTGAACATAGGGGTCCTCGCTCTCCGTAAGTACGGGTGTATTCTCATCCGCATCCGGCGCCAACATATCGCAAGTAGTCACAAAAACCGTGAGTTCCGGCTTCATATCTGCCAAGTGATTCAGCAGATAGTTTGTGGCGCGCGTATCCGCATCCACATCAGCACGCACCCCCGCCGGACCATTCGCCACGGCATTATCCAAATACACCATCATGCGGAAACTCTTGCCAAAAGTCGTGCGGAAGTTCTCCTTGTCAATAAGGTAATCAAAATGGCGGTGTCTGGTCCAATACTTACCAAAAACCGTACTTGCGCCAAGGAATGCCGTATCGTATGCCATAGTATGGGAATGGGGATGCAACTTTACTTTGTGTATTCTAGCGTAATTTCCACGCTAAGGCAAGTGGGAAGCATGCCCTTTCCGCTTTTTCCCACAGAGTACATGCCACAGAAGCCTCTTGACGCCCGCGATTCCGTGCATACAATAAGCCGTAAACACTTTTTTCCCAGATTATGGCTAATACACATGCATTCCAGACGGAAGTCCGGCAGTTGCTGGATATTGTCATTCACGCCTTTTACAGCGACCGCGAAGTTTTTGTTCGCGAGTTAGTATCCAATGCCTCGGATGCTTTGGAGAAACTGCGACTCAAGCAGCTTACGCAGACGGATATTTACGAGCCGGAGCGAGAGCTGCGTATCACCATCACCACGGACGAAGAAGGCAAGACCCTCACCATTGCAGATGCCGGTATTGGCATGACTCGCGATGAAGTAGTGGAATATCTGGGCACCATAGCCCACTCCGGCACCAAAAAATTCCTGGAGGCTATGAAAGAAAGTAAAGGCGGCACGCAAGACCTCATCGGCCAGTTTGGCGTGGGCTTTTACAGTGTCTTTATGGCGGCGGATAAAGTGGAGGTTACCACCCGCTCTTGGCAGCAGGATGCGGCTCCTGTGCGCTGGACAAGCGATGGGCAAGAGGGCTACGAGCTGGAAGATGCTGCCGCAGATACACCCCGCGGCACCAGCATCCGCATTCACCTGAAGGAGGATGCCGCTAATTTCTCCAAGGCCGACCATGTACGCTACGTCCTTTCCAAATACAGCAACTTTGTGGGCTTCCCCATCGATTTCAACGGTGAGCATGTGAACACGGTGCAGGCCATTTGGATGAAGAGCAAAAAGGATGTAAGCCCGGAGGAATACGAGGGTTTCTACCAATTCATCTCCCATACGGAGGGCAAGCCGCTTACCTATATGCACTTTAGCGCGGATGCTCCCATTGTACTCAACTCCGTACTCTTTGTGCCGGAGGAAAACCCGGAGGCCATGGGATTCGGCCGCTGCGAGCCGGCCGTATCCCTGTATTGCCACAAGGTACTCATCGACAGCAAGCCGGACAAGCTGCTGCCGGAGTGGCTGCGTTTCCTTACCGGCGTGGTGGATAGTGAGGATTTACCGCTGAACATCTCCCGCGAGATGTTGCAGGATAATTCCCTGCTCCGCAAAATTTCCGGCATTATCACCAAGCGCTTTATCAAGCATTTGGAAGGAGTGGCCAAGAACGAGGCAGAATGCTACGAAAGATTCTGGCGCACCTTTGGCCGCTATATCAAGGAAGGTGTGGTAACCAGCTGGGAACACAAGGATGCTTTGGGCAAATTGCTCCGCTTCGAATCCACCTTCACCGAGGCCGGGAAGCTCACCTCTCTGGAGGATTATGTTTCCCGCATGAAGGAAAACCAAAAGGACATCTATGTTCTCTACGGCAGTTCCCGCACGCAGTTGGAAAGCTCCCCCTACTTGGATGCGCTTAAGTTGCGCGGATTCGAGGTCCTCTTCCTGACGGAAGGCGGGGACCAATTCGTGATGGACAGCCTGATGAAGTTTAGCGAGAAGGAAATTAAATCCATCGACCGCGCTAATCTGGAGCTGCCGCCGCTGGATGCTCCGCAGGCAGACCAACCCGGGCTGGATGAAGCTCAGGCGGCCGCATTGACCTCTTGGGTAAGCGATGCCTTCAAAGACCAATTCAGCAAGGTAAGCACCAGCGACCGCGTAAGCTCCGCACCCGCTATTGCCCTGCAAGGCGAGGGCGACCTCTCGCCGGAAATAAAGGCTTACCTCCGAGCCATGGGGCAGGAAGTGCCGGAAACCCACCCGGAGATTGCCTTCAACCCGCACAATCCCGTGGTGATGAAACTGGCAGAACTCCAAACGCAGGACGAAGAACTGGCACGCCTACTGGCCGGGCAGCTAATTAACACGGCTCTGCTGCGCGCCGGGATGCTGGATGATCCCGCTAAACTGGCGGATAATTCTCAAGCCCTGCTGGAGAAGCTTCTGCAAAAGTAAGCACATCCCGCCCTTTTCCCTCAAAACAAGCCCCCGCAGCGGTATTCCCGGTGCGGGGGCTTTTAAGGATGTGGAGAATCGTTTTTTTAATCGAATAGATTGGGGTATGATTGCAAAGCCACGGCCTTAGAAAGTGCACGAATGGTGCGGGAATCCTCCGCTTGCAAGGCCAGCTGCGCCATACGGCGGCATTCCTCGTAATTCAAATGGCGAATGGCAAAACGAATCACCGGCAGCACATGCGTACCCACGGAAAGCTCCGTGGCACCCAGCCCCACCAGCAGCGGCAGCAGAGTAATATCCCCGCCCATCTCGCCGCATATAGCCGTGGGTATCCCCGCAGAAATCGTTTGGTGCATTAAACGAATCACACCGGGATGCGTGGGGCGGAACATATCCGCCACGCGGTAATTCACGCGGTCCACTGCAATGGTGTACTGTGTCAAATCATTGGTCCCGATGGAGAAGAAATCCACATACTGTGCCAGCACATCGGACATCATGGCCGCACTGGGTACCTCTATCATTATCCCCACGCGCATATCCTCATCGAAGGGAACTCCGGCAGCACGCAGCTCCTCCCGGCATTCATCCAGCAACAAGCGTACATCCTTCACCTCCGTGAGCCCGGATACCATGGGAAACATAACGCCGACCTTACCATGAGCCGAGGCCCGCAGAATAGCCCGCAGCTGCTCTTTGAAAATGGCAGGACGACTAAGGGAAACACGAATACCGCGCCAGCCGAGGAAGGGATTGTCCTCCTTTTCCTCCAGAACTTCAAAGGGCAATTTATCCCCGCCGGAGTCCAAGGTGCGGAAAATAACTTCGTGCGGGGCGCAGTGCTCCACGAGCTGTTTATAATGCTCGTACTGGGCTTCTTCGTCCGGGAGCTTACCGCCACCCAGCAAGAAAAACTCCGTGCGAAACAGGCCCACGCCCTCCGCGCCGGAACGATTGATGGCGTTGAACTCGTGTGCAAACCCCACATTGGCCGCTAAGCGAATACGGCGTCCATCCCGCGTTTCCGCCGGCAGTTCCTTCATTTCCACCAGCGCTTCGTAGGCCTTTTGCTTTTCGGACTGCACGCGCTCATAATACTCGCGCGTTTCCGGAGTGGGATTCAGAATGAGGGTGCCCGTATAACCATCCAAAATGGCGGGTAGCCCCACCCGGGATTCCACCACCAAATTCGGCACCGCCACCACGGCCGGCAGCCCAAGAGAACGCGCCAAAATAGCAGTGTGCGATACGGCAGAACCGGCCTCCGTAGCAAATCCCAGCACCACGTTCGGATTCAAATCGGCGGTATCGCTCGGTGTTAAATCGTAAGCGGCCAGCACGCATGGCTCCCGCAGGGATGCTGCACTGCTGCCCTGCTGCGCGGGGGACATGTTCTTGAGTACACGTTGCAGCACATCGCCAATATCCACCACGCGGCTGCGCAGGTAGGGGTCGTCCACCTGCCGTATGGCCTCCATGAAATTCTGCACAACTGCATAGTACACAGAATCCACGTTTTGCAGGCGAGCCGGAAGCTCCTTCCGCATGCGCGCCATAAGAGTGCGATCCCGCAGGAAAAGTAAATGGGCATCAAAAATGGCGGCTTCCGTGGCGCCGGATACTTTTTCCACACGGCGTTTAAGCCCGCTAATCTCCTCCTCCGTGCGGGTTAATGCCGCATCGAAGCGCTGCCACTCTTCCTCTATCTCCGTGGGCAAAATACGGCGCACCGGCGGCGCAGCACACCCGCGAGCCTCCACCCGCAGAAGTCCCATCGCAATACCCGGAGAGACGGGCTGCCCCTTAAATCGGCGTTCGAATGCTGCTTCCATATCGAAAGTACCATCGCCGGGGAGGCGGTGTATCACTCTTCCCCGAACTTGCTGTTAATGAGATTTTCCAAGGCTTCAATCACCTCAGCTTCATCAGGGCCATCGGCAATTACCTTAATTTGGGCACCCCAGCCCACAGCCAGCATCATCAGCCCCATGATGCTCTTCCCATCCACTGCTTCCTCATCCTTCTCCACCGATACATCCGCCTGGTAGCGGGAAGCCACGCGCACAAACTGTGCGGCAGGACGTGCATGGATGCCGAGTTTGTTCTGAACGGTGAGAATCTTGGTAATCATGGCTTGTTTTTTCGGGGAAAGAGGGTGTAAATTTGTATGTAATCCACATTATAGCGCGCGGCTCGTGGATTGCGAGCTTTTTTTACTTCTCCGGCATATTTTTTCCGGCTCCGTCCCGGTCATATGCACCGAAACGGATTTCGCCCTTGCCAAATGCAGAGCATTTTGGCAGAATGGCGCCCAAGGTCCCCCTTTTTCCATGCAGGAAATCCTCCACCTGAGCAGTAGGCATTGCATCTCCGCCGCATCCCTTTCCACTTGGAGAGAGGGTCAATCCGGCATTGCCGCAGAGCTGGCGGACTTCCTCGCGGCATGGTATAGCAGCACACCCACCATGCGCCTGCACACCTCCGGCTCCACAGGGGAACCATCCGCCCTCGAAGTTTCCCGGGAAGCCATGCGCGCCAGTGCCCGCCTATCCTGCGAGTTTTTTGGGCTGGGAGCCACAAGCAGCGCCCTTCTCTGCCTGCCATTGCGTTACATTGCCGGGCAGATGATGGTAGTACGAGCTCTTGTATCCGGCTTGCAACTCCACCTGCAAGAACCTGCCGGGCAGCTGCCGCCGGCTCTCCCGCAGCTGGACTTTGCTCCGCTAGTGCCCTTCCAAGCGGCTCGAACGCTGGCGCAACCCAATGGCCGGAAAATTCTTTCTCGCATCCGCACCCTGCTCCTTGGCGGAGGAT
The DNA here is from genome assembly GCA_017521405.1 of Akkermansia sp. Classification (GTDB taxonomy): domain Bacteria; phylum Verrucomicrobiota; class Verrucomicrobiia; order Verrucomicrobiales; family Akkermansiaceae; genus Akkermansia. The sequence goes on from JAFXCP010000011.1 coordinate 77,898, forward strand.
TTGTGAATTATTCTCTGGAAGAAGCCCTGCAAGAACACCCCGGAAGAGTATTCGCTTCTTACGGCATGACGGAGACCCTTTCCCACATTGCCCTGCGGGAGCTAAACGGCCCACGCCGCAGCCCGTTTTTCACTCCCTTACCGGGTATTTCAGTAAGCCTTAGCCCGGAAGGCACCCTCTGTCTTACAGCCCCGCATTTGGGCATCGAGTATCTATGCACACGCGATGTGGCGGAGTTGCAGCCCGATGGTCGTTTCCGCATCTTGGGGAGATTGGATGCCGTCATCAACTCCGGCGGCATCAAAATTCAGGCAGAGGACATTGAACGCCACATCCAAGCAGCAGCCGGAGTGGAATGCTTGGCTCTTCCCCTGCCCCATCCGGAATTGGGACAATGCGTGGCTCTTCTATGGGAAGGGGAGCAATCACAGGAAAGCAGCTTACTCCAAGCTATCCGCAGTCTTCCCCGCTACCACCGTCCCCAGCATATGCAGCACACCCGACTGCCCCGAACCGCCAGCGGTAAGCCCGCCCGAGCCCAAGCCCTCCGGTTACTGAACATTGACAAGCTCCTTCCACCCATGTTATAAACGAAGCGTTATGCCCCTCATCCTCAAAAAAATTTTGTTTCTGGTGCTTTCCTGCCTCCTCCTCCCGCACCCGGCACATGCTTACACCCGCGGCATGAGCAAAGCGGAGCAAGTAAATTACATTAAAAAACTGGATCGCTACACAAGGGAAGCTCTCATTGCGGATTTCTCTCTCACCTTTACCAAGGATGGCAGCTGGCCACCCGGAGACGCCACCTATGTGGCCACGGATGGCACCACTCGAGCATTCTGGCCCGATGTCAAAAAAATAAGCGGTCACGATTGGGAAAAGGCTCTGCAATGCTGGCGCAATCATAAGAAACTTTTCCACCGTATGTATGCAAGGGAAATTACGGCTATTTGCAATCTGAATGCGGATAAAGGCTTTAAGAACGATATTGGTATTCGTCCTCCTGTCGCGACGAGTAAGGACTCTGAAGCCACAGCTATGGGCACTGCTCTCCCCATTTCAACCGAACCGACGGAAAAAACACACCGCCGCCTCAAGTCCGTTTTCGCAAACCTCCCGGAAAACGGGCAACTCGCCGTCATCCAAGCCCTTATAAAAAAACAGTCCCCCGAGGATTTTCTCAGCGGCATCATCATCACCGGCAGCGGAGCTTTACCTACATACGAAGTCCTGAAGGCAGAAAAATGTCTGGATAAAGCTCTCGATTTTGTCTACTCGGCCACGGCAAATCAAGCTGTTTCCACACTTCTGCTAACCACCTACTCCTCCATGGTAAAGCAGGAGAAAAAAAACATCACTCGCCGCCAAGCTCGCCTGCAAGCGAGCATAAAAGCCTACGAAGCGCAGGTTGCGGCCAAAGCTGCTGCGGAATAAACGGCAAAACTCCCGCATACGCATAGACTTCTTGACTCCGCAAACAAAGCAAAGTATCATGCAAGCATGAATCAGGATTCCCTTCCCCAAACGCTGCATAGCAGCACAAAACAACACGCAGCCATTGCCCGGGCCCATTTGAATAAAGTGTACCTGTGGATGTCCGTCTGCATGCTGATTACCGCCGGAGTGGCCGCTTACACGGCGCAATCAGTCCCCGCCCTCACATGGGTGATGGAGCACCAAATGCTCACCTTCATCGGCATCTTGGGCATCATCCTCGTTATGAATTTCGGTGCACGAGCACTCACCTCCGGGGCTCTCGGAGTACTACTGCTTGTTTTTGCCGCCGCGCAGGGGCTCATTTTCGGCCCCCTGCTGACTGTGTACACGCAAGAATCCCTCGGTCTTACTTTTGGCTGCACCGCCGGCATGTTTGGTGCTATGTCCCTGTACGGAGCAATGACCAAACGGGACCTCTCCGGTTTGGGGCGCACGCTGATGATGATTCTCTTCGGTCTCATCGTTGCCACAATCGTGAACATCTTCTGGGGTAATGGATTCTTCGATTTGGTCTGCTCCGTGGTAGGCGTAGTACTTTTCTCTCTGCTCACGGCTTACGATACGCAAAAGATTTTGGAACAAGGCACCAGCGATGACCCGGTTATCCGCAGCAAGGGAGCCGTATTCGGAGCACTGGCGCTGTATTTGGACTTCCTGAATCTCTTCCTCTACCTGCTCCACTTCTTGGGGCGTAACAACGAATGATGCCCACAGAACATGGATGACACCCTTGCAAAGCTGACCCGGATGGCCACAGAGGCCGCAGAGAACATCCTTACGCCACTTGGCTTCCCCTTCGAACTGGAAACCGAAGCATATGAGGACGGCATCGTCCTCATGATTTCCAGCTCGGATGCCCGCTTCCTCATCGGGGATGAGGGCGACCGCTTGGATGATTTACAATACCTCATTAACCGCTTGGTACAAGCCAAATGGGAAAACGCCCCCCGCATTCGTGTCGACTGCGATTCCTACCGCCGCCGGGCAGAGGAGAAATTGCTGCGGCGCGCACGCTCGCGCGCGGAACGTGTGCTGCAAACCGGCGCCCCCCTGCAAATGGAAAAGTTAAACGCCTACCAGCGCCGCCTTGTACACAATGCTTTAGCAGAAATTGCGGGCATTCGCACCGTCTCCGAAGAAACGGACTCCCGATTCAAACGCATCACCATCCTCCGCAGCGAATGATTTACCGGGCATTCAGCCTGTTACTGTGTACTGCCGGGCTGCTCTATGCCCGACCGGAACAACTAGTCTTCCACGGAACAGGAGCCAACACCGCCCGGCTGGAAGAAAAGTTGGCTCCCTTCCGGGAGAAAAACCCGGAGGCAAACATCCGTTTTATCTCCTTAGCAACGGTCTGCAAATCCATGCAGGATGCCCGCCATGCCGCCCTGGCTCTCCAAGCAGGCGTGCAGGAAATCCCCTGCCTCGCTCTTCAGGATGAGCAAGGCACCATTGCATGCCTCCCCCTGCTCTCCCTTTCCACCGCAAATCTGGAGCAAGCCCTGCAACAAGCACAGCAGCCGGAACGTCCCGCCCTCGAACGTGCGCGCCGCTACCGGGCAGAACGCTACTTGCTGTTCGCCCGCATGGCCTTTGCCAACCCACTGGAAGGAACGGAGCTGGAACAGTGCCTCCAAAGCTGTAAAGAACTCATGCAACACCCGGAAGCCACCCCGCAAGAACGCCAGCTTTTAGGTTTCCGCTGCCTTTACCCGCTCCTCCTCCGGCAATACACTGCCGGCTACCAAGGCGCACATACCCCCAGCACGGAAGCTAAACTGCTGGAGGCCATTGCCGCGCTGGAGGCGGCACGGGATATTGACCCGGCCTCCCCCATTGGCCGCGAGGCCTTTGCCGAGCGCGAACGCCTTCGTGCCGCCCGCCGCCAAGCTCGCCGCTACGAATAAAAACCGCTGTTACATAATTGTAACAAAGGAGCCCCACTTTATGCTCGCCACCCCATCGGCATTGTGGTAAAACTCCAACAGCTGATTAAAACCATACACTCTATTTCCTATGGCTATCCACATCCAGATGAGTGAAGAAGCTGAGAATGCCTTGAAGCGCGATGCCCTGCGCAACAAGCTCTCCTCCATCGGCGCGGCCCTTGGCCTCACCCTTGGCGGTGCTGCCATCCTCTTCACTTCCGTTATCCTTATCGCAGTCGAACCCGAAGCTGAATTCATCGGCTACACTCCGCCCGCAGAAAACCTGCCCCCTCGCCCCAATCCCACCGTAACCCAGCTTACGGCCAAATCCTCCCCGCCCTCTACGGCCGTGGCCCCCTCCGTGATTGTTTCCGCCGGAGCGGCTCCCGTGGCTATGGCTCAAGTGGATATCCCCATGGACGATACTATGGACGATGGCATGTCTCTGGATATTGGTCTTTCCATGGATGCCGGTCTGGGCGATAGTCTGGGTGATACCGGTGGCGGCATGGGCAGCGCCCAGCAAGGTGGTTCCAACCTTACCGGCACTTTCTACGATATGAAACTCACGCGCGCCAAATCCCGCTCCAAAGCAGCCAACAAGGACGGCGGTGCCAACACGGACGAAATCGTGAAAATTCTTCAGGCGTTCACACGCAACTGGGATCCCAGCGTTCTTGGTCGCTACTTCTCCCCCTCTCAAAAGCTGAATTCTCCCTTCTTCTACGTACCCGTAGTAATGGCTTCCTACCCACCCAAGGCTTTCAAGTGTCCTCCCGAGGTGAAGCCTGCCGGGTGGGCAGCTCTGTACAAGGGCAAGGTCAAAGCACCTAAGAGCGGTACTTTCCGATTCGTCGGCGTGGGTGACGACTTCCTCGCTGTACGTTTCAACCGAGAAACTGTATTGGAAGCAGGTTACATCATCCCCTCCCTGTACGACCCCAAGAAACCCAACAACTACCACATATCAAAGTTCGGTGCAAACCGTGGTTATCGTCAGGAAGTAAAGGATGGTAAATACCGCCCGCACAAAGGCTACGAGTTTATTCAATACCCCAATATCAAAATCTGGAACGATGAAATCGCTGGTCTGACCGCCGGTAAGACTTTCACCGTGAAGGAGGGGCAGGAATACCAGATTGAAATCCTCATCTCAGAAATTCCCGGTGGTAAGTTCGGTTTCGTACTCCTTATTGAGGACGTGAAGGACAACCCCGTGGTGAAAAACGGGAAGGTAATTCCCGGTCGTAAGTTCGATATTTTCCGCACAAACTTCGCCATTCCGAATCAGGAAGAACTTAAACAAATGACCAAGGGATTCCTGCCGGGTGGAGAAATGCAGTGGCCTGCCTTCGAAGAAGACTCCCCCATTTGGGTGGCCGTTCCTTAAACGGAACTTTCCTTCCCACACCTCTCCCTCAAACCACCGCCCGGCTTCTGCCGAGCGGTGGTTCTGTTTTCTCTTTACAGAGGAAAGCCCGAAAGGTATGATGTGCACATGCCGCCCCCACCCCTTCTGAACGTAGAACACCTGAGCGTGGAATTCCACAGCCGAGCCGGAATCAACTACGCGGTGAACGATGTTTCCTTCTCCCTGCAGGCCGGGGAAACTCTGGGAGTCGTAGGGGAATCCGGCTCCGGCAAATCTGTCACCTGCGCCGCGCTCATGGGACTGCTTCCCCGACCGCCGGCACACATTGCCCCCCACTCCCACGCTTGGTTCGATGGGAAAGACCTTCTCCATGCACCGGAAAAAACACATGCAGGCTTGCGAGGCCGCCACATCTCCATGATTTTTCAGGACCCGATGACGTGCCTCAACCCTTGCATGTGCATAGGAGACCAAGTGGCAGAACCCCTCGTCCTGCACCAAGGGATGAGTTGGAAAGAAGCCCGGCGCCTTGCCGTACAGGAACTGGCCCGCACCGGCATCCCCCAGCCGGAAAAACGCGCCACCGCCTACCCACACGAATTTTCCGGCGGCATGCGCCAGCGTGTGATGATTGCCATGGCACTCATTACCCGCCCTCGCATCCTCATTGCAGACGAGCCCACCACCGCGCTGGATGTTACCGTGCAAAAACAAGTACTGGATTTGCTCCGCACCCGCCAGCAGGAACTGGGAACCGCCATCATCCTCATCACACACGACTTGGGCGTTGTGCGGCACTATGCCCACCGCATCCAAGTAATGTACGCCGGCAGCATTGTAGAAAGTGCCCCGGCTGAAGAGCTATTGCAACACCCCCTCCACGCCTATACACGTGCCCTGCTGGCCTCCATCCCCGGAGAGCAGCTTAAAGGCAGCCCCCTGCCCACCATCCCCGGGCTACCCCCCACCCTGCGGGAGCCGGTGAAAGGCTGTTCCTTCCGCTCCAGAAACACCATGGGTAATCCCGCTCTCTGCCTCACGGAAAAAACCCCGCCTCTTGCAGAAATGAGCCCCGGGCACCTCGTACGCCGATGCCCGGGCTGCTTGGCATAAAAAACACACGCACTGCTCCCGATTGCAAATTTCTTGAGCAAGCTCAAGGAAAGAAACTTGCCTTCTCCGCCACCTTCGGGTAGAATGTGTATGCTATGAACCGACTTGCAGGAAAAACAGCTATCGTGACAGGTGCCGGCCGCGGCATCGGTCAAGCCATTGCCCAGCGTTTCGCAGAGGAAGGGGCAAAAGTCATCCTCATCTCCCGGAATCCGGCCTCTTGCGGACAAGCGGCGGAAGCCATTAACGCCCAAATCCCCGGAAGCTGCAAGGCATTCCCCTGCGATGTGGCAGATGCGGCTGCCGTGGATGCCTGTATTAAAGAAATCCTCGCAGAATACCCGGAGGTGGACATCTTAGTGAACAACGCAGGCATTACCAAAGACGGCCTGCTGATGCGCATGAAAGAAAGCGACTGGGATGCCGTACTCACCACAAACCTCAAGAGCGTATTCCTCTTTGTCAAAGCCCTCCAGCGCACGCTGATGAAGAGCCCTGCCGGTCGCATTATCAACCTTAGTTCCATCGTGGGCATGACGGGTAACGTGGGGCAAAGCAACTACTCCGCCTCCAAGGCAGGCGTTATCGGCTTCACCAAATCCATGGCTCAGGAAATCGCCAGCCGCAAAGTCACCGTCAACGCCATTGCCCCCGGATTCATCGCTACGGAGATGACGGACGCCATCCCCGAAAAAGCGAGGGAGGCACTGCTTTCCCGCATTCCGCTGGGAGACATGGGCAAGCCGGAGGACATTGCCAACTGTGCGCTCTTTCTGGCCTCCGATGAGGCTCGCTACATTACCGGCCAAGTACTGGTATGCGATGGCGGCATGACGATGTAAACCCGGCACATTAACCCCACTCACCCAAGGCACTCTTTCCGGAAGCGGAAAGAGTGCCTTGCTCATGCCGCAAAAGCCATTGCTTGCAAGCCACTCCGGCCACATATCCCCCCAAACCGGAAGCAGCCACCACCCGATGGCACGGAATCAGCAAACAAAGAGGATTCGACCCAATCGCCCGCCCCACTGCGCGAGGGCACACATTTTTACCCGCCATTCCGACGGCTAATTGTCCATAAGTGCGAGTCTCCCCATAAGGAATCCTTGCCACAGCCTGCCACACCATACGCCGGAACACAGACCCTTCCACAGCCAAGGGAGGCAGCGGAGCCTTCTTCCCGGCAAAATAAGCCACCAACCAATCCCTCCCGGACCTCAAAGCAGGCAACTCCCCCTCCGGCACACAAGCCCATGCAGCCATGCGAGCATCCCCCGGCAGCAACACATGGGTAAGCCCTGCCGGGCAAGCCACCAGCAGCAGCTCCCCCAAAGGAGAATCCATCCGGCAGCAAACACTCATTTCTTTGCCCCTTGGGCTGCTGCGGCAGCGGCATCCTTAGCACGGCGAGCCGCCTCCTGGCGCTCCTTCACCCGCTCCGGCATCACCTTATCCGCCGCATTCTCCACAGCCGCCCGGAAGGGAGAAGTCCGGGTTTCCGCCAAGCAAGCAATCATCTGCTCCCGGGCATAGCGCGGTTCCCCGCCCTTTTGCATGCAGGAAATCCGGAGCAAACGATTGCGCAACACATCCCGCTCCTCGCGCGATGCACGGGAAGCCATGCCAAAATACTCCGCCGCATCCGCATAAAACTCCTGCCCCAGCAAGTGGCAGCCCAGCATCTCCAACCATTGCCCCGCATGGCGATTCCCCATCTGTGAACGCACCGTGGATACCAAACCGGCCCGCTGCCCGGAAGCACGGCGGAACATCTCTGCCCACTGCGTATAAGCATTACTCGGAATTTTAGCCTCTCGCCTTGCAGCATAAGGACGATACAAGGGGTCCCCCAGCACCACCCCCTGCCAGGAAGTAGCCGGAGTTGCCATCAGAGCCGCCTCCGCCACGGTATATCCCTTCAACAAACGGTCAAAAAAAACATGGTAATGCAGGCAAAGCCCCAGCGTGGGCTCCTCCACATTACCGGCGGTCACGGCAGCACCGCGTTGCAACAAAGCCCCCACCCATATCTCCGGATGCTTGATATTCACACCATTGTAGGAATGCAAATGGCAAGCCACCGCACCGGGACGGAAACGAAATCCTGCATGACTTTCGGGGTGAAACACCCCTTTTGGCCGGTGGTGATACCAGCCAAAATACACCGCCACATCCTGCATCAGCGGGTACGCCGCCGGCAGCAGAGCCTTCGTCTTCTCATGGAACACCGGCTGCCCCATACGGCGTGCCTGCATGGCCACTTGCGTAAACCACTCATCTCCCTGGGCATATGGTCCCCCTTGGTCCACCACCGTCCAGCCCCATAAACCACCACTACGCTCCACCTCCACCGGATCAGAAATCATATGGCGCATCGTAGCCTCATCCGGGGCATCAATGCGCGTTACAGCCAGCACGCGAGTCTGCATCTGCTCCAACGGCGCATCCTTACCGAACTCCGTATTCCGCAGTGCACCATCCAAAGGATACGTTGCACCCAGCAGCATCAACTCCGAATCCACCGAGGCCGTATTCACCTTCATAATAGAAGGCTTAGGCGCCCCCTTCAGAGAATCCTGCCGCACCCTCAGCGGCAAATCCGGCATCAGCAATATCGCATATATAGGTTTTATCCCCGTATTCCTTGCCGCCGGAAGATTCCAATCCTTCTCCCGAGCCACCTGCAACAGAGGCTGCCGTATTTTCGTCTCGAAGCCCTGCCGGCCAATCTCCCCGGACTTCACCCCTTTGAGCCCCACGAACTGCTCCGCCGGCACCCCGCGCAGCTTATGGTACGCCCCGGCGCAACGCTTACTCCACTCGGAATCCGCATTATACACCACCACCACCTGCTGGGGAGTAAGCCCCAGCGCCGGAGCCATTGCCAGTAAAATACTCAGCAGCCACTTTTTCCACATATACATCTCCCCTTTTTATCGGCGCTTAAAAATCCCCCGGAAAGCATTGATACCACCCATCCCCTTGGGCATCTTCGGCATAGCGCCGCCACCCATCAGAGCGGATAAATCCGGCATCTTGCTCATATCCGGCATCCCATCAGCCCCCATCAGCGAACTCATATCCGGCATCCCCCCCTTACCGGGTGCCGGAGCATTCTTCATCAAACTCTTCATCATCCCCCCCATGCGTCCTTTGCCCCCCATCATCTCCTTCATCTCCTTGAAATTCTTGATGAAGCGATTAACCTCAATTTCCGACACACCGGAGCCTTTGGCTATACGGCGGCGGCGAGAAGGAATCAGCAACTTATAATTAGCACGCTCCGCAGGCGTCATCGAAAGCACAATAGCCTCCATATGTTTCATACGCTTCGGGTCCAAAGCACCATCCGGCAACTGCTTACGAATCTTGCTAAACCCGGGAAGCAAGCCCAGCAAGCCCTCCAAGGGTCCCAGACTCTGCATCATCTTCATCTGGCTCAGGAAATCGTTGAAATTGAATTCACCGCTCATCATGCGAGACACCGAATTCATAGCAGACTCTTGGTCAATCTTCTCCGCAGCCTTTTCCACCAGCCCCACAATATCCCCCATCCCCAAAATGCGATCCGCCATACGCTGCGGCACAAAGGGACCAAACATATCCATCTTTTCCCCCTCGCCCATGTACTTAATGGGCTTACCCGTTACTGCACGCATCGAAAGAGCCGCACCACCACGGGCATCGCCATCCAACTTTGTCAGCACAATCCCCGTAAGCCCCACCGCCCGGTCGAAAGTCTGCGCCACCCGCACAGCCTGCTGTCCCGTAGCCGCATCCGCCACCAGCAAAGCCTCTTGAGGCTCCAAGAAACGAGCCAACTTTTTCAGCTCTGCCACCAACACCTCATCCACCTCCTGCCTACCGGCCGTATCGAAAATAATCACATCATGTTCCAGCCCTCTCGCCCAAGCTAAAGCATCCTTGGCCACACGAATCACATCCTTCTCCTGAGCAGAAGGCGTATACACCGGCACCTCCACCTGCTCTGCCAGTGTAGCCAGCTGTTCAATAGCCGCAGGTCGAATCAAATCGCAAGCCACCAGCAACGGCTTCTTTCCCTCCATCTTCAAGCGCCGTGCCAGCTTGGCGGAAGTCGTCGTCTTACCCGCACCGTTAAGCCCCACCATCAAAATTCGTGCAGGGCCCGGCTCCAAACAGAGCGGAGCAGCATCCCCGCCCAACAGCTCGGCCAACTGGTCTCGGAAAATCTTTACAATCTGCTCCCCGGGCTTCACCGTACGCAGCACCTTTTCCCCCATGGCCTCCTCCTTCACGTGTGCAATAAACTCCCGCGCCACACTGTACTCCACATCGGCATCCAGCAGAGCCATCCGCACATCGCGCAGCGCCTCCTTGATGTTAGACTCAGTAATCTTGCTCAATCCGCGCAACTTGCGGAAGGTATCATCGAGCTTATCAGACAGAAGGGAAAACATGCCATCAGAGTAACGAAAAACTCCTTCCATGTCAAGCAACCGCGCCGACATACGCCCCCATGTACCCACGCTCTCACGACCAGCACCACCAAAACACCCCATTTTTGCATTTTCCGGGCATGGGCATTAAAGCTGCCCCTGCTTGCAGGCTGGACTTTTCACGCTCTGTGCGGCATGGTGGTGTGCAGAACTTCTGTTCTACTCTTGTTTAGTCTAACACCAATTACCCTTTATTCGATATGAGCAGTTCCTCTTCTATTCCGTCCCATCTTTTTTTCTATCCGGTTAATGCCACGCAGCCTTTGGTCGGCCAATTTTGTTACGATGAGTCCGATGTGCCTCTCAGTACTTTTAATACTATTCCCGAGGGGGCGGTGATATACCGCCATGTGCATGCTCCCGATGCCCGACATCATCAGAAAGTCTGCAACTATGGTAACGATTAGCGAGACTGCAAGAAATATCTCTGAGGGGGATTATTCTCTATGTGTTCTCTTTTATCAAAAAACGGGATTACAACCAAATAAGTCGACGTATGTTTTCAGGGCGTATGAATCTGTCATTCCGGACACATAATCAATCATATGATTGAATCGATAATTGTATTCGTCTTCACGCGTGGGGTTCGGGTGTAACAATTTGGAAATTCTTTTTGCAGCCGGAGAGTTTGGGTTATCAACCCATTCCATATATAACTCGATAAGTTTTTCTATAACATTATAACCTGTCAGCTCAACCTTAATGACGCTTTCATGGCTATATATTTTTTTCTTGGAAAAATCGCCCAGGCTTTTATATGGGGTTGCCAGCTCCGATTTGGTCATCAATTTTTCATTGAATGTTCCATTCATAATATCGGAGTAATACGCATGAAGCGTTTTATCCACAGCTTCGATGCAACATCCCACAGCAATGGCACGAGCGTATCGAACAGCGGAATCTTCGTCTCGCAGCCTTTTCTCATCTTCTACTTTATTCCGACACGCTGAAGAAAAAGCTCCCAGAGAAAACAAATGTTCAATGGTTTCATCGTATGAGATGATGTTCGAAATATAAGCATCTTCCAAATCAGCGACTAGATAGCTAATATCGTCTGCGGCTTCCATAAGGAGGGCCAAAGGATGACGTGCCCATGTATCTTGAGAGGAATCCGGACGGTATAATCCACATTCTTCAGCAACCTTTCGGAAACTTTCCATTTCCTCAAGATTGATGCCATGTTTGCTATAGATACCATTCTTACCTTTTTGGGAAGATAGGGGACCGCATGGGTACTTCACATAGGCGCCCAGAGTGGCACAGGTTAAATCCAATCCCTTACCTTTGATAGCATCTCCTGTTTTAACCAGAATTCTAAATCCTTGGGCATTGCCCTCAAATGTATAATCGTCTTTACCACTCAATTTGCGTACGGCGTGTTCTATTGCGGATTCTCCGAAATGACCAAATGGGGGGTTGCCGATATCATGTGCTAAACATGCAGTGGAGACAATATCTCCGGATTCTCTCAAGAGGGTGCAAAGTTTATCATCGCACTCCTCTTTCTCGCATATGATTTTTTGTAGCCGAATAGCCAGTTGACGTCCTACATTGGATACTTCCAGGCTATGGGTTAAGCGTGTGCGTACGTAATCATTCCGGCCGAGGGGGAACACTTGTGTTTTATCCTGCAATCTTCTGAAGGCACTAGAATACAACACCCGCCCATAATCTTGGTTAAAAACGGAGCGCGAGGACGAGTATGTAGAAGAGGAGTTACGTTGCTCACTCAATCTCTGAGTCGATAGTAATTGATGCCAATCCATCTTGGATGCATCTGTAACACATTTACCTATTCATATCAAGTCTAAAAGCGAATACAACAAGGATTTGATGGAAGAATTATCTTTTCTGCCCATTCCTGATAATCAGAAATGGGAATAAATTACTGTATTCGGATGCGGATAGCGTGGGAGAATCACACCTCTACAAAGCAGGAAATAGGTCAAAGTGCTTGGGAGAGGAAGGGGGGAAGGCGGAAGAAGCGGAGGGCGTTTGCTGTGGTGAGGGCAGCCATTTCTTCCGGGGTGACGCCGCGCAGGGCTGCGAGTTTTTCCACAACAAAGCGGGTGCGCCCCGGGATGTTAAGTTTGCCGCGATGAGGTTCCGGGGAGAGGAAGGGGGAATCCGTTTCTGCCATGATGCGGTCTGCCGGGCACCAGGCAGCCACTTGCTGCTGGGGTTCGCTTTTTTTGAAGGTGATGATGCCGGTAAAAGAGATAAGACCATCCAAATGGGTGAAGATGGCTTCTGCCTGAGCTTGTGTGCCAATGAAGCAGTGGAATACGGGGCGTACTTTGGGGAAATTGCGGGCAATGGCAAAAGCATCGTCAAAGCAGGCAGTACCCACCTTATCGCGTGTGTGGAGGGAGATGTTGAGGCCGAGTTCTTCTGCGAGGTTGAAGTGTTTTTCGAGAAGAACGCGCTGGCGGGTGCGGTAGGCGTTTTCATCCCAATCGGCGGGAGCTTCCCAAAAGTAGTCCAAGCCGGTTTCTCCGATGGCGGCCTGGGGATGCAGGCGACAGAGCTTAGCCATGTATTCGAAATCCTCATCGCTCACGTTCGCGGCTTCGGAGGGGTGCGCGGCGAGGCAGGAGGTGATGAAATCCGGCATGGCAGCGGCAAGTTCAAGCTGCGGAAGCCAGTCCTGCGGGTGGGTGCCTTGAGAGATGCAGTGGGGCACACCCAGTGCTATGGATTCTGCGCGGACTTGCGCCATATCGGTGTATTTATCATGCACCAAGTGGCAATGGGTATCGATAATCATGGCGGTTCAATCAATCACAAAACCATCGCGGAAGGGGTCGTTCGCTTCGCGGATGAATTCGCAGCGTGCAGTAAGGTAGGGGCGACCGGTAACAAGGGGGATGACGGCAGGATACTGGGCTACGGGTTCGGATGCCTTCAGTTCTCCATGGAAGATGGAGCCGATGAAGGATTCCGAGATATAGGGGGCTCCCAACTCAAGTTCTCCGAGGTGGTGCATGAGGGTCATGAGGGCAGAGGTGCCGGAGCCGCAGGGGCTGCGATCCATCTGCCCGCTGCCGAAGATAACGGTATTGCGGACGTGCAGGGGGGAGCTGCCTTTTCGCTGGTAAATAACGGCGAGGGCGATTTCCCGCGTGGAGGGGTTGGTGGGGTGCTGTACGCTGAGGGCCTCGTTTGCAGCACGTTTGATGCGCATACCCAAATCCACATAGAAGGCTTTATCGTGCGATTCCGGGCCAAGGGGTTCGGCAAAGGGATAATCCACAAGGACGAAAAAGTTGCCGGCAAAGACAACGTATGCCTGCACAGGACCAAGTCCCTGTACTTGGAGGGTGATGGGTTCCGGGGTGTACACGAAGGAGGGGACGTTCTGGACGGTTACTTCCTCCACACGACCGCGCTCATTGCGGTGTAGGCGGGCTAGGATTCGTCCGCATACCGCATCCAGAGCCACGCAGTCCGGGGAATGCAGGGGGAGCCCCAGTTCTGCCACGGCGCGGGCGGTGCAAATGGTGCCGTGAATACACATATCCAAGTAGGCGTCCGAATCAGTGTAGAGAATACCGGCATCCGCATCGGGGGTAACAGGATGGCAGAGAATGGAGCCGAACATGGCTTTATGGCCGCGCGGTTCGCGCATCAGGAAGGAGCGAATTACATCCAAATGTTCGCGCATGTAGTCCAGGCGTTCGCGCATGGTGCGGCCGGGGAGTTCCTGGCATGCGGAGTAAAGTACGCGGCATGGTTCACCGGCGGCATGCAAGTCCAGAGTATGTACGGATTCGAAATTAGCAAGGGGAGTCATAAGGGAGGGGGGGGGGGGAGGTGTTAGGATTTTCCGGGGATGAGTGTTTGCACGGCGGAGGAGAGCAATACAAGGGCAAAGCCTACCCACTGCCCGGGGGTGATGGCTTCTGCATAAACCAGATAGCCCAGCAGCACGGCCACAGCGGGTTCTAAGTAGGATATGGTGCCGAATTCAATGGCGGAGAGGCGGCGTACGGCGTATGCTACCAGTAAAAGTACGGCAAAGCCTTGCAGTATGCCGATGCAAAGGAGATACGGCCAGCCTTCTTGTATGCCGGCATATGGTTCCGCCGTGAGCAGCAGCGGGGGCAGCAGCACTAAACAACCGGCAGCAAATTGCCAAAATGTACGCTGAGAAAGTGAGATTTCGGCGGGAATCTGCCGGTTGGCTAAGATGTATGCCGCATAGCATGCGCCGGAAAGTAGACCGTATATGTACCCCGACAGGCTACCGCTCCAATCCCCCCCGGCAAAAAGGGTAACCAAGACTATGCCAAGCAGGGAGCCCGCCATGAGGAGAACTTCGCGTGCGGCGGGGAGACGGCGTTGCCACAGGGCTTCTCCCACGGCGGCAAAAACAGGTCCGGTGTATAGTAAAAGCGCCGCGATGCCAACGGATATGCGCGTAATGGCGATAAAGTAAAAAAGAATGCAAAGGCTGATACCCGCCCCGGAAAAAGCGGCGGATGCGCTGAAGCGGAAGCTCCCCTGCCCTTTCCGGCACTGCATGGCAAGCATGGGTACCATCAGCACCAAGCCAATGGCAAAACGAGCAAAGGAACAGCCTTGGGCAGAACATTCTGTTTGGCGCACAAAGAAGCCGAGCAACCCCATCAATACGGCGGCCAAGACCGCCGCTGCCAAGGCACTGTAATATGATTTGTTCATTCCCCGTAACAAGAAGGCGGCAGATTCTACCACTCTCCCCTCGGGGGTGCAATTCTTTTATCCGTGTTTCGTGGCAGCAGGGGGAATTTTTAACCGGCAGGGCATGCTTTTTTTTATGCACGTGCGTTATTTTCTTGCCATGTTGTAGGCGAGTGTTTAGAATGAAGACTGTTCACCATGACTGATACTTCCCTCTCCTATTACGAATTTGAGGACTGCCTGTGGATTCGCTGCACGAGCCGCGGCAGTTTTGTGAATAGTCCGGCGCTAAAAACAGTGGCGGAGAAGTATCTTGCCCGGGGCGGAAAAACCATCGTAATGGATATGGAAATATGCCCCGGGGTGGATTCCACCTTCATGGGGACACTGGCGGGCTTAGCACGCAAGTGCATGGCAGCTATGGGCAGTTTGCAAGTGGCCACTCCCACGAAGCGGACACGTGATGCCATGGAGAATCTGGGGCTGGATATGCTGCTGGATATGGATGCTGCGGATGCTTTCTGGCGGCCGGATTTAGCCCTGCGCCGCGCACGGATGGAGAACAATGGCAAGACTGCCGCCGGGAATGATGCCCGAGCCCTTTCGGAGCTGGATCGCACACGCCATGTGCTGGAGGCTCATAACACCTTACGCTCTATGAGCAGTAGGAATAATGAGGCTTTTGGCTATGTGTGCGAGACTTTGGAGGAAGATTTGATGCGGCAGGAAGCTGCACTGGAAGAGCAGGACGAATGATTCCGCCCCATCCTCAGCGCCAAAAGCTCGCAGCGGACTATCGGCAACTCTTGGAGGAGGTATACCCCATGGCCTCGCAGGAGGCGGAGGGTGCTTCCCTGCCGCCGGAGCTTCGGGTGCAGAGCTGGTGGCATGCAGGGCTGCTGCCAAGGGATGGTCACACGGAACACCATGGAGCTATCCGCATCTTAGATGTGGGGCTCTGGAACCGCTCCCATGGACCGGATTTTTTACGAGCGGAAATTGAGTTAGAGGGAGTTCGCCTACGAGGCGATATCGAGATTGACCCGCATCCGCAGGATTGGGAACGGCATGGGCATGGGGCTAATCCTGCTTACAACAACGTGGTGTTGCATGTGGTTCTTTCCCGCCCGGAGGGCGGCTGGTACACGCGCACTTCCCAGCACAGGGAAGTGCCTGTGCTGTATCTTGGGCGCAGTGCCCTGAGCCAAGCCGTCGGCATGGGCTATCCGGGGCGCAGCGAGGATATTCCTCGCTGTAGGCAGCCACTGGCACAAGCCAAGCCGGAGCATATCCGGGAGTTGCTGCAAGCAGCCGCAGCACACCGATTGGAAAAGAGGCACCGCCTCTTTCTCCGCAAGGCGGAGTTCCGGGGGCTCAGCCAATGCTGGTACGAGGCATGGGCGGAGACTTTGGGCTACACCGCTAACAAGGAGGCCATGCAGATGCTTGCCCATCGTGCGCCGTTACAGGAGGTACAACACCAAGCCGAGGCGATTTTGCTGGGTACAGCCGGTTTTTTACTTCCGGTGCTACCGGCTCAATGCTCCGATGCAGCACGGCAATACCACCGGTGTATTTGGGATTCTTGGTGGGCGCTGCGGGAGCAGTTCGAGCTTTCTCCCGCTCGCAAGCTGCCTTGGGCACAGGGGCCATCCCGCCCGCTGAACCATCCGCAGCGCCGAGTGGCAGCACTGGCACTCAGTGCCCGAAAATGGAAGGCGATTGAGCCGCTACTCTCCGTAAAGGGATACCCCGAGCTTTGCAAGGTACTTTCCGGGCTGGGTCATCCCTTTTGGGATACGCACTGCACTCTTGCCTCCGTTGCCCTGCCCCGCAAGGTAGCGTTGGTGGGGCGGCAGCGCATGGAAGATTTCTTCATAAACCACCTCTGCGCCTATGATACGAGTGCAAGTGCTTGGCAAGCATTTCTGGCACACAAGGCTGCGGGCAAAGCCCCGGAAACCATACAGCGTACGGCATGGAATCTCTTTGGGCAGAGAGAGGAGCTGCGCTCCCTGCTCCGCCACAGTTATGCCCGGCAAGCTCTGTTGCAGATTGAGGCCGATTTTTGTGCACGAAACATTTGTTTGGAATGTGCTTTCCCCAGCCAGTTGCAACAGTGGTGCCGGGGCTAAAAGGTGGAGCTAACCTCTTGTCTCCCCAAGCAGGGTGTGGCACACTGGTCACCTATGACAAAACCACGCCACCCCCGATTAAGCACAGCTGCCGGAGCCCCCGTACCCGACAACCAGCACAACCTCACCGCCGGAAAACGCGGTGCCATGCTCTTAGAAGATGTATGGCTTTTCGAGAAGATGAGCCACCTGAACCGAGAGCTTATTCCGGAGCGCCGCATGCACGCTAAAGGATTTGGCGCACATGGGCACTTCCGCACCACGGCAGATATTTCCCACCTTACAAGGGCAAAACTCTTTGCCGGCATTGGGCAGGAGACTCCCGTCTTTGTTCGCTTTTCCACTGCCGCCGGGGAGCGGGCGGAAGCGGACGCCACGAGAGATGTACGAGGTTTTGCCGTTAAGTTTTACACACCGGAGGGAAACTGGGATTTGGCAGGCAACAATACGCCCGTGTTTTTTCTCCGCGAGCCCGGGAAATTCGCCGACCTCAATCATGTGCTGCATAGGCATCCCCGCACCGGCAGACGAAGCAATGAAGCTAAATGGGATTTCTGGACACGCATGCCGGAGGCCTTCCACCAAGTAACTATTACGATGAGTGAGCGCGGCATTCCGGATGGGTTCCGGCACATGCACGGATTCGGCAGTCACACCTTCTCTCTTATCTCTGAGAAGGGGGTGCGTACCTGGGTTAAATTCCACTGGGTATGCCAGCAAGGAATCCGCAATCTGACTGATGAGGAAGCGGCACGCCGCAATGGTGCCGACCCGGATAACGCCGGACGAGACCTTTTTGATGCTATTGAGCGCGGCGATTACCCCCGGTGGAAACTCTGCATCCAAACGATGAGCGAGGAACAGGCTCAGAAATGCCCCTTCCATCCTTTTGATTTAACAAAGGTATGGCCGCATGGGGATTATCCTTTACAGGAAGTGGGCATTCTGGAGTTGAACCGCAATCCTGAAAACTATTTTGCCGAGGTGGAACAAGCCGCCTTTAACCCCGGTGCGGTGGTGCCCGGTATTGGTTTTTCCCCGGATAAAATGCTCCAGGCTCGCCTCATCTTTTACAGCGATGCCCAGCATTACCGCTTAGGTATTAACCACCATCTCATCCCCATCAACAAGGCTCGGAACAGCAAGGCTGGCAGCAGTTTCCACCGCGATGGCCGGATGCGCACGGATGACAATGCCGGCAGTACCCCGGCCTACGAACCGAACAGCAGCGGAGACTGGCAACAGCAACCCGAATTCACCACCCCGCCCTCACCCACCGATGCTTTCCCCGGACGCTGGGATTTTCCCAATACGGATGAGGATTACTTCGGGCAGGCTCGCGCTCTCTTCCTGCTCATGGGGGCAGAGCAGCGCGCCGCCCTCTTCGCCAATACGGCACGAGCACTGGATGGTGTATCGAAGGAGGTTGTAAAACGCCATGTGCAGCACTGCTTTTCCTGCCACCCGGAGTACGGCTCCGGGGTGGAAAATGCCATTGCCGCCCTGCACCACGTTTAATGCCAGACCCGGTGCTGCCGCCGCCGCCCCAGAGAAAACCCCATGCACTCGGAAGTGCATGGGGTTTTGTCGATGGGCTTTCGGGTGCAGTTTAGCGCTTGCTGAACTGGAAGCGCTTGCGGGCACCGGGACGGCCGGCCTTCTTGCGTTCCTTCATGCGGGAATCGCGAGTAAGCAGACCCTGCTCGCGGAGCTGGGTGCGGTACGCCTCGTCAATCATCACCAGAGAACGTGCAATAGCCAGGCTGATGGCACCGGTCTGACCGTTCACACCGCCACCGCGGCACACCACGCGCACGTCGAACTTCTTCATCGTGTTGGTGGCATAGAAGGGCTGCAGCACAGCGTTCTGCAAGGCATCGGTGGGGAGGTATTCCTCGAAGGAACGGCGGTTAATGGTAATCTTACCGGACTTGCCTTCCTCGGCGGGGGTGAGCCAAGCGTGGGCAACAGCCTCCTTGCGGCGGCCAGTGGCATTGTAGGGAGTAGTAGACATAGTCAGAATGAAAAATAAGTTTAGCCGATGGTGACAACTTCGGGAGTCTGGGCGGCATGGGGATGCTCAGCACCCGCATACACCTTCAGACGCGCTCCCTGAGCACGGCCCTGACGGGTGTGGGGAACCATACCCTTGATGGCCATCTCGAGAATCAGCTCAGGATGAGTCTTGCGGAGCTTGGCGGGGGTGGTCACCACCTGATTGCCCACATAGCCCGTGTAGCGGGTGTAAATCTTGGCGCGCTCCTTGTTACCGGTGAGCACCACCTTATCAGCATTCACCACAATCACATAATCACCGCAGTCCACATGGGGGGTGAAAATCGTCTTATTCTTACCGCGAAGCAGGTTAGCTGCTTCCACTGCAACCTGACCGAGCACCTTACCGGCAGCATCGATCACATACCACTTACGCTCAATATCCTGAGGCTTGGCAGAGAAGGTTTTCATATTGTATCTTTAGTATTCCGTTTATGGCTTTCGCCCATCGAACCTCTATAAACAGTTCGTCGGACGAAGGGTAGCATGAACCCGGGCGGATGTCAACCGCATTTTGTGCCCCGCAGTATTTTTTTTTACGTTTGGATAAAAAATCGCTTGCCAATCCGGGTATATGGCATTAAACTAGCCGCGCGCGGTGCATGGATATGCCCGCAGCAAGAACACGATAGAACGAACGCATGGCTATTCCCCAGAACAATCGCGGCGGCAAGCCGCAGCAACGCAACAACGGCGCACCTCGCAACAATGCGCGTCCCACCACGCCCACAGCCCCGAAGCCCAAGAAGGCCGATGATGACGGTGAGGGAGAGATTGAGCTGGAGGGTGTGGTTTCTGCCGTGCTGGCGGGTACGATGTTCCGCGTGAAGGTGGCCAATGGGCACGAATTTCTGGCACACATTTCCGGAAAGATGCGTAAGCGTTTCATCCGCCTTGTGGTGGGCGACCGCGTGCGTATCGAGGTATCGCCCTACGATATGAGCAAAGCTCGCATCACCTTCCGACTGAACTGATTCCCCCAGAGGGAATACACTCTACCACACATCGGGCACCGCTCTGCATACGGCAGTGCGGTGTTTTTTTTGGGGGGGGAGGTAGCGCGGTGAGCAGAGGACTCAGAGCAACTCTCGACCAAAGACGCCGGAGGAGCGCCCACTGGCTTCCAGCACGGCCAAGCGCTCGGGCGGCAGCACGCTGCGCGGCATGGGGGAGTAGTTAAGGCGGTCCCGAAAATAGGTCACCGCACTCTGGGAAATGGCAAAGATACGCCGGAAGCCCAAGGCGCGCGCTTTATCCTCCACGAAGCGGCACATAGCACGCCCATAACCATGCCCCTCGTAATTTTTCTTGATGAAGAGGCATCCCAGTTCCGCGCAGGCTTCCTGCGGATAGGGATAAAGAGCCACACAGCCCACAATGGTATCATCCAAGGTGTATACGTAATAACTGCGGATATTTTCTTTGATGCTCTCGTAGGTACGATTCACCAATTTGGCATCCACCATGCTGCGGGCAATCATGGAGAGAAGCTCGGGGATATCGTCCTCCTGCAAGGGGCGAATTTCCCGGTAGGAGTCTGTATGCACCATGGTGCCCACTCCTTCTTCGGAGAACAACTCATCCAGCAGAACGCCACGATGGCGCCCATCCAATAAATGCACACGGGGAATACCACGGCGGCAAATCTCTGCTGCTTGCCGCAATACCTCCGGGTGGCTGCACTCGGGTAAGTGAGCTTCCACTTCGCTCTCAGCAATAGCGAAAAGCGGCTGTCCATCCAATGTGGGGACCTCCCCTTCTTGTAGGCAAATGTATTTGTGCGCTCCGAGAGCAACCGCCATAGATACGCTATACTCATCGAAACGCCCCGTGGAGCCGGAGGCCACCACGGCCACTTGGCGGCGAGCCAAAATTTCCTGCACGCGTTCCAAAGCCGGGGCGCCGGAACTCAGCGGGAGTTCCACCATGGCAGCGTGCATTTCGCATGCACCTGCCCGGCGAGCCAACACGGAAGCCTCCGCTCCTTCTGCCACCAGTACGAGCCGCACGCCGATTTCGTGCAAAGCATCAGCATCCAGCAGGGCATCCACAAGCTCCTCCGCTCGCAAGAGTGCGGAAGCCACATTCACCACGAACAGACGCCCGCGGAAATACGGCACATACTCCAATGCAGAACGAACATTCATGGCGTGGGAGCAGCAGCGGCAGGTGTGCGGAAGAGGAAAATCAGGCTGTGGGAGCCTTGGAAGTTTCCTCGTCTGCGGGCTCGAATCCGGAATCCGTGGCGCCGATGGTTATACCCTCCGGCATTTCATCCGCAGCCGGAATAGCGGGAACCTCCATTACCAGTTCTCCGGCATCCGGGGAGCGTTTTATGCTCTTAATGGAAACTTTTTTACGTGGCAATACCATCTTTTTCTCACTGCGAGGAACGGCGGTGGGCATGCCGCCGCTAATGCTTTCTCCGGCCACCATGGGGCGAGGTGTCTCAGCCGGTGCCGGCTCCGTAAGAGAGGGCATATCGGCAGGTTCCGGCATGGGAATGGGAGCCTGCTCGCGCTGGCGGGCATGAATCATCTCCAACTGCTCCCGCAATGCGGAGAGCAAATCCCCATTACCGAGGATGTCCGTCACATCTGCATCCTCCTCGTCCGCGCTGCTGGTCGGCAGGGAGGCAAGGAAATCCTCGAAAGCGGAGAGGTTGGTGGTACTGCGGAAGAGACCATTCAGGATTTCGAAATCGATATTCTGCATCAGGCTCTCGAAGATGCCATAAGCCTCGCGCTTGTATTCCACGAGCGGGTCGCGCTGTCCCTGAGCACGCAAGCGCACACCCTCGCGCAGGGCGTCCATATCCGTCAGGTGCTTCTGCCAGAGCTTATCGATGGCTTGCAGCATGATGGAGCGTTCCATCTGTTCTACGCGGTCGGGGCGTTCTCCGGCGATTTTCTTCTCGTACATTTCCCGCACTTTGGCGATGATGATATCGCCTACTTCCGTGGGGTTCTTGCCTTGAAGTTCGGAATCTTTCTCGCTCCACCCCATGGGGAAGGTGGAGTTAATCCACTGCAGGAGGTCCGTGTAGCGAATGGTGCCCGTATCATCTTCATTCAGGTAGAGTTCGCACTTGGTGCGGGTGCCGTTCTCCAATGCTTCGTAAAGCATCTCGCGCGGTTCTTCGCACAGGAGGGCGTCATTACGCATGGCGTATACAATCATACGCTGCTGGTTCATCACATCATCGTAATCCAGCACATGTTTACGCCACATGTAGTTGCGCTGTTCCACGCGTTTCTGGGCACCTTCGATAATGCGGTTCATGAGGGAATTTTCCACGGCCTCTCCATCCTGCATGCCGAAGCGGTCCATCATTTTGGTCATGCGTTCGCTGCCGCCGAAGTTACGCATCAAGTCATCCTCGAAGGAGAGGAAGAATTGGGAGGCACCCGGGTCTCCTTGGCGGGAGCAGCGGCCACGCAGCTGGCGGTCGATACGGCGGGATTCGTAGCGTTCCGTGCCCAGTACGAACAAGCCGCCCAATTCTGCCACTCCTTCACCCAGTTTAATATCCGTACCACGGCCGGCCATATTGGTGGAGACTGTTACGGCACCGCGCTGCCCGGCGCGGGAGATAATCTCCGCTTCGCGCTGGTGGTTCTTAGCATTCAGCACCTCGTGCGGAATCTTGGCAAATTGCAGCATGCGGGAAAGCGTTTCGGAGGCTTCCACGCTGGCGGTACCAATCAGTACCGGCTGTCCCTTCTTGTGCAGTTCCAGAATCTTGCCTACCACGGCATTGTACTTTTCACGGCGGCTGCGGAAGATGAGGTCGTTCGCATCCTGACGAATGCAGGGGCGATTTGTGGGAATGGGCAGCACATCCAGCTTGTAAATATCGTGGAACTCTGCGGCCTCCGTCTCGGCCGTACCAGTCATGCCCGCGAGGCGGGAATACAGGCGGAAGTAGTTCTGTATGGTAATGGTGGCATAGGTCATGTTCTCTGCTTCCACCTCCACGCCTTCCTTGGCTTCCACGGCTTGGTGCAAGCCCTCGCTCCAGCGGCGACCCGGCATCTCGCGGCCGGTGTTCTGGTCGATGATGATGACCTTGTTTTCCTTCACCACATATTCCACATCGCGTTCGTAAATAGTGTAAGCCTTGAGCAGCTGGCTGGTGGTGTGGAGGCGCACGCCCGTTTCATCGAGCTGCTTCAGGAGCGCCGTTTTGCGGGCTTCCTTTTCACGCTCGGAGAGTTTCTCATCCTCATCGATATTGACGAATTCCGTACCGACATCCGGCAGCACAAAGTTTTCCGGGTGACCGGGGCTAATCACCTCGCGACCCATTTCCATGAGGTCGGCATCGTGCGTTTTCTCATCAATCGTGTAATAAAGTTCTTCTTTAAGCTTGAAGAGTTCGAGCTTGCGGGGGTCCTGATAGAGGAAAAGCTCGTATTTTTCCACCATACGGCGGTACTCCGGTTCCTGCTGGGAGCGCATGAAGGCGCGGTTGCGGGGCTGCCCCAGTTTCACCTTGAACATGCAGCGACCGGCGCGCTCTGCATCCCCGGCCTTGGCATATTCCATAGCTTTTTCCATCAGGCTATTGCAGAGTTCCACCTGCTTTTTCACCACTTTTTCAATCAATGGTTTAAGGGTATCGTACTGCTGCTCGTGTTCCACCACAGCCGGACCGGAAATAATCAGCGGCGTGCGGGCCTCATCAATTAGAATCGAGTCCACCTCGTCGATAATAGCAAAGTAATGGCCGCGCTGCACCTGGGCCTCCTTGCTGGCGGCCATACCGTTATCGCGCAGGTAATCGAAGCCGAATTCGGCATTTGTGCCGTAGGTAATATCGCAGGCGTACTGGCGGCGGCGCACATCGCTGGGCATCATGCTTTGGATGCAGCCTACCGTAAGCCCGAGGAAGGAGAAGAGGGCACCCATCCACATCGAGTCGCGGCGGGCAAGATAATCATTCACCGTCACCACATGTACCCCCATGCCGGTAAGGGCATTCAGGAACACCGGGAGTGTTGCCACCAGCGTCTTACCCTCACCCGTGGCCATTTCCGCGATGAACCCGCGATGCAGAGCAATACCGCCAATTAACTGCACATCAAAATGCACCATATCCCATTTGATGGGAGTACCGCAAACATCCACCTCCGTACCGCAAAGCGTACGGGCACCGCATTTAACCACAGCAAAAGCCTCCGGCAGGATTTCCTCCAGATATTTGGCACGCATGCGGTCAAACTTCGGCTCAATGGCAGCCAGTGCCTTTTTAGCCTCTTCCACGGATTCTGCCGTGGGTTCCACTGTCGGCAGCTTGGGGAACTCCGGGGCCAAGCTCTTAAAACGGGCATTGAGGGCCTCCGCATACTGCTGCAACTGCTCCGGGGAGGAGGAAAGCACCACACCACGAGTGGGCAAATCCATGGGGGTGAAGCGGTGCAGGTGTGCCTGCCACTCGCGGGTTTTTGCCACCAGAAAATCGCGGTTCACGCTCTCGCCCCAGCTCTTCTCCAAATCGAGAATACGGCGCACAACCGGCTTGAGTTTACGCACTTCGCGCTGGTTCTTGGAACCTACGATTTTATTCAAAATCCACTTAATCATATCTTAACAGAGGGAAAATTCGGGTGACAATGCGGCACGCCCGCGTACAGCGCACGCGGTGCGGCATTCTATCACGAGGGGGTGGTTTTGGCAAGTCCGGGATTCGCCAAGATGCCTTGCATGACACAGCCCCCTATTCCGCCTCCGCTGAGCGGGAAAGAGTAGGCCACACATAACGCATGAAAACCACTTTAATACAAGCCGTAAGCGGAACCGCCAGCAAAGCGCCCACCACACCGCCAATCACGTAACTCCAGAACAACACGGAGAACATCACCGTCAGGTCGTGCATTTTGACCTGACTGCCCACAATGCGGGGTTGCAGTATCCAGCCATCAAACTGGCTCACGCAGAAGAAAATCAAACTCACCGCCAGCAGGTAGCTCGGGTCGTGCCATGTGAACCAGGCAATCAGCATTGCCGGAATCCAAGTACTAATCATCCCCAAGTAGGGAATAATCCCCAGCACTGCTGCTGCGGCCGCCACCGTAATGGCATAAGGCAAGCCCAGCACCTTGAGAGCAATCGCCAGTATAACACCATCCACCATACTCACCAACATTTGCCCCCGGATAAAGGAAACAATGTAACCATTAATCTGCTGCAAGGTGGCCACCACCTCTTGGCGGAAGAACGAACGGCGCAGAGGCAGCAGAGTGTGCCAATTCTTAGAGATGGCTTCTGCCTCCAGCAGGAAATAGAACAAAAACACCGGCACCATTACCGTACCGATGAGTACCATCGTCACGCCGGAGAGGGCTCGTGTACCCGCCGTTAACCAAGAGAGAACCTGCTCCGCCAGATAGCTGGAATTAGAACTCAAAATGGCGGCTAATTTGCCCTGATAAGTTGTTTCGCGGGCAATTTCCGCATAATCCTCCTTAGGCAAGCCTGCTGCGCGAGCATCCTTCAAGGTTTTGCTGTACAGCACATCTACCGCATGCTGCAAGGAACGGTTATTTTCCAGCTCCGCCTGGCCACCCTCCACCACACTTGTAAGAATTTCCCGGCGTTTCTCAATCAGCTCCCCGGTCTGCTCCACCAGAGGCGGTACAATCGTCATGCCAAGGCCGGCAAGCAACACACCGGCCAACAGCATCACCACCAGTACCGCAGGCAAACGCCGCCCGCCCAAACGCTGCTGCACCCAGCCCACACACGGAATCAGCAAATAGGCCAAGAACCCGGCTATTACCACCGGCAGCAGCACGGGTTCCAACATCACAAACAGGCTCCCCAATCCGCCTAAAATTCCCACCACCAGAGCCGCCACCACCACGAGTGAAAGCCCGGTAAGAGCCGCCCAGCACACACCTCGCTGAAAATCATTCGGAATCCGATTATCCTCCTCCTTCATGGCAATCATGATAAGCCATTCTCTCTGCATGTCAATACCAAATACATATTTACGGAACAGGGATTTCTCCGATTCGGACAAATAACTTGACAACACAAAACCCACTCTGTACGATGCAGGGAAAAGCACCCATTACTCAGCCATGATTGACTTTAAGAACGGCCTCATCAAGCTCGCCCCCGTGGACCCGGCAAGTATTCAGAACAAAATAGCCCCCCTTCTGGTGGAGGGGGAGGGCATCGTTGCCGCATTCAAGACTATCCGGGACTCCGTGGTATTTACCAACAAGCGGGTCATCTCCATCAACGTGCAGGGGCTTTTGGGTTCCAAGGTGGATTACACCTCCCTGCCCTACAGCAAAATCCAAGCCTACTCCGTGGAAACAGCCGGTACCTTCGATATGGATTGCGAGCTGGACCTTTTCTTTGGCGGAGGCATTGGCCAAGTGCGCTTCGAATTGCGCGGCGGCTGCGACATCATCGCCCTGAACCGCATTATCAGCACCTATGTACTCTAAAAGCCCGGGCATTGGTGTACTGCCTCGAAGAGACTCTTGACAAACACCCGTCCTTGCGTGTATAGTGCGCGCGTGATGTCCTCCAAAGCACCTTTCCTAACGCTGCCCACTACGGATTACGAGCACATGCGCGAGATGAATCCGCAGAAAATCATCAGCGTACTCCGCAATGCCGTACTGGCGCCGGAGCGCATCCGCCGTTTCACCCCCCGCCCCCCGGAAGAGCACGATGCTTACATCGTCCGCCACCGCCCGGGCTGCATCGATGTTCACCTCTTTACCGAGGGCAAACAGGTATTCTGCTGTAAATTTGTTCCGGCGCAGGAATACTAGTACCCGCTGTATGGCAGGAAAACAGTTTTTCCTCCATTTTTAGCTTGATGCACACTCCGGCGGGGTGTAGTATTCCCATATGGCAGATATTCATCCTACAGCTATTGTTGACCCGACGGCTGAATTGGCAGATGATGTCAAGGTCGGCCCATATTGCATCATTGGTCCGCATGTGGAATTGGGAGCCGGTTGCGTACTCCACAGCCACGTGGTTATCGATGGGCCCTCCCGCTTCGGCAAAGGAAACGAATTTTACCCCTTTGCCGCTATTGGCACCAAAACCCAAGACCTGAAATACAAGGGCGAGCCCACCTTCCTGGAAGTGGGCGATTACAATGTTTTCCGCGAGAACTGCAACATCAACCGCTCCACCACGCCCGAGACAAAGACTATCATCGGCTCATACAACAACTTCCTCATTAACTCCCACTGCGGGCACGAGGTACACGTAGGGGACCACTGCATCCTCTCCGGGTATGCGGCCGCCGCAGGACACTGCGAGATTGGTAACTGGGTTATCATCAGCGGTTGTGCTGCACTGCACCAGTTTGTACGAGTGGGGGACCACGCCCTTATCGGCGGTTATGCCAAAATCACACAGGATGTCGCTCCCTACATGATTGCCGAGGGTAATCCCTCCGCCATCCGCGCCATTAACAGCGTGGGCCTTACCCGCCGCGGTTTCTCGGAGGAGGATATTCGGGCTCTGCGTTTTGCCTATAAAAAACTCTTTCTCCACAAGGGTGGGAACCTTCAGGAAAAGCTCGACATTCTGCTGAGCGACGAGAAATACGGCTCCAACCCGCACAACAAATACATTGCCGACTTCCTGCTCTCCTCCGAGCGCGGATTTGTCCACTAATGCAACACGGCATCGTTTTTGATTTGGACGGCACACTAGCCGATTCCCTCCCCGGCATTGCGGAAGGGCTCAACCGAGCCCTCCGCACGCTGGGAATGCCCGGGCATCCGCAAGAAGCCGTACGCAACATGATTGGCCGGGGAGCCGCTAATCTTTGTGCGGCAGCCCTTGGCTATTCGGACGCGAGCATGGCTCCAGCCGATGAGCTGGAGGCTCTGCACCAAGCCTTCCGCCGGGAATATCCCCACTGCTGGCAGGGAGAGGAATATACCCGCCCCTACCCCGGCATTCCTGCCCTCCTGCAAGAACTGGCAGCGGAGGGAATACCCCTTGCCGTACTCTCCAACAAACCGCACGAGGTAACCCTCCCCATGGTGCAGGAACTTTTCCCCGGCATTCCCTTTGAGCCTGTTTTAGGACACCGTCCCGAATTTCCCCGCAAGCCGCACCCGGCAGCCATACAACACATCGCAACTCAATGGGGCATCCCGGTGGAGCAGCTCATTCTCGTGGGGGATTCCGCCATCGATGCCGCCACGGCCGAGGCGGCGGGCTGCCGTCTCATCACCATGAGTTGGGGCTATTCCTGCGGGATGGATATGCACCTCTTTCCTGCCCCCTGCTGCGACAATGCAGAAGAGCTTCGCGAGCAGCTTCAGCGGATAAAGTGAGTCCACGCACGAGGCTCCTCCGCCACAGGCGGCTTGGGACCGGCTGCCACGCACTGCATCATCCACGCCATATTTTGTCCCAAGTGGCGCAGAGTTTGCGCGCCTTCCGCATCCATCTGCACCTCTCCCGGGCGCATTCCGTAAATCATATTCCAATAAAAGGAGCTGACAAGAGGCTGGTTATTATAAGTGATGTATTTGTTAAGGCGGTCCAGCGTGGTGCCGGCCCCGCCCCGGCGGGCCACGGCCAGCGTGGCACCCGGTTTGTACGCCAGCTTGGCCCCTGCGGAATAGTACAGGCGATCCAGCAGCGCACACAGGGAACCATTAGGCCCGGCAAAATAAGTGGGGCTGCCAATCACAATACCGCCCACCTCCTCCAGCTGCTCATAAATATGGTGGTATAACTCATCCTTCATCCCGCAGCAGCCGGTTTTGAGGCAGCGGCGGCAGCCGATGCAGCCCTGAACCGCAGCCGTCCCCACTTGGACAATCTCCGTATCTACCCCGGCCTCATTCATCGCCGCCGCCACCATAGCCAGAGCTTGGTATGTATTTCCCGCAGCATTGGGGCTGCCGTTAATCAGAAGAGCTTTCATACTGCGTATAGTAGCACAAAAAGGGGGTACAGCTCAAGCCCGGACTTCCCGCCGCCATGCTCCGGCACTAATCCCTGTGGTAAGGACTGCCGGCCAGCAATGTATGCACGCGGTAAATCTGCTCCAACAGCACCACCAGAGCCAGCTCATGCTGCATCGTGTGGCGCCCCAGACAAAGCACCGCATCGCAGGCCTCCCGCAGTGCCGGGGTGTGCCCATCCGCCGCGCCAATCAGGAAAGCCACATGCTTTACAGCCTGCAACTGCCAGCGGCGCACACGCTTTTCAAATTCTCGCGTAGTCCAATTTTCCCCGCGCTCATCCATTGCAATCCGCAGGCAGCCCTCGCTAGCCTCCAGCAAGCGGGCAGAAACATCCTCCGAGTTCCCCGCTTTCACATAGCGCAATTCCACCTTACCCAAAGGGCGCAGGCGCTCCTCAAAAAATTTCACCCCATCGCGAGCGTAGGCAATCGATGGTTTCGCCGCTGCTATCACTCGAAAATCCATAACGCTGGCACCACCATACAGCAATTAGGCTCCCCATACAAGCCATAAGAGTGCTTCCGCCCGGTACAAGCCAAACATTCTGCCGCAATTAAGGCTTGCGAGCATGGGTATATGGCGGGTATAATGACCACATGCCGAATGTCTCCCTTTCCTTAGGCAAAAACTCATACGAAGTTCACATCAACAATGGGGCACTGGATTCCCTTGGTTACTTGGTGAGCCATACCAGACTTTCCGGCAAGGCTGCCATCGTTACGGATTCCCATGTAGCCCCTCTGTATGCGGAACGAGTATGTGCCAGTTTGGAAGAAGCCGGGTATACTACCAGCCTACATGTTTTTCCGGCAGGGGAGCAGAGTAAAAAACTCTCCACTGTGGAAACACTGGCCAACGAAATGGTACAAGCCGGGCACGACCGCACCAGCTTTATCGTAGCGCTGGGCGGAGGAGTGGTGGGAGATATGGGAGGATTCCTCGCCTCCATATACTACCGAGGTATTCCCTTTGTTCAAGTGCCCACCACCGTTATGGCACAAGTGGATAGCTCCGTGGGGGGCAAAACAGCCGTGGATATAGATGGCGGGAAAAACCTTATCGGAGCCTTTCACCAGCCACGTCTCGTCGTGGCAGACCCCACCACCCTCACCACACTTCCGGCGCGTGTATTGCGGGAAGGCATGGCAGAAATGGTCAAGCATGCCGCCATTCGCAAGCCCAAAATGCTGCTTACCCTACGCCGCTTGGCCGAGGAAATTGAATTAGGTTTCACCCTTTCCACCATCGACCAACTGCCGCAAATTATGGCGGAAAACATCGCCATCAAAGCTCGCATCGTGGAGGAGGACGAAAAGGAAACCTGCGGCGTACGCGCCTTCCTCAATCTAGGGCACACACTGGGGCACGGCATCGAAGCCAGCCTACCCCTAGGCACCTTACTGCACGGAGAGGCTGTCAGTTTGGGGCTGCGTGCGGCATTGTTCCTCTCCCGGCGTTTGCTGGGAATGGAGGCCACCGCAGAGCGCGACCTGTTGGAAACGCTACGCGCATTGGAGCTACCCTTGCAATTACCCGATGGGGTGGAGCCGGAACGCGCCTTACAGCTCACCGCCTCCGATAAGAAATTCCAAGCAGGAGCCATTCGTTTTGTGCTGCTGGAAGCACCGGGCAAGCCCGTGCTTTCCGATGCCGTAACGCAAGAAGATTTGCAAGCCGCCCTCGAACATCTTACCACTCCATACTAACCCCCCCCTTTCCCGCTTATGACAGATCCCCGCACCACTCAATTGGCTCAGAACCTGATTCGCCACAGCTGCCGCATTCAGCCGGGCGAGCATGTGTTACTGGAAATCATCGATGCCCCGGATGAAATCGGCATCGAACTCATCCGCGCAGTACGCGCGGCCGGGGGGTACCCCCACATCAACCTCCGCCATAGCCGCATTACCAGCGAAATGTTCTCCGGGGCAACAGAGGAACAATACGCCTCCATCGCCGGATTCGAGCTGGCAGAAATGCAAGCCATGCAGGCCTACATTGCCATTCGGGGCGGCATGAACAGCTTTGAAAACTCCGGCGTGCCGGCCGAAGCCATGAAACTGGCGCAAAAACACATGCGCCCCGTGCATAACCAACGCATCTGCAAAACCAAGTGGTGCGTGCTGCGCTGGCCAACCCCCGGCATGGCACAAGGTGCCGGCATGAGTACGGAAGCATTCGAAGATTTCTACTTCCGCTGCTGTCTGGCGGATTACGCTCGCCTGCGCGAGGCCATGGATACCCTTGCTGCCCGCATGATGCAGACAGACCGGGTCCACATTACCGGGCCGGGCACGGATTTGCACTTTTCCATTAAGGGAATGCCGGCCATTCCCTGCGCCGGGGAAATGAACATCCCCGATGGCGAAGTATTTACCGCACCTATTCGGGATTCCGTCAATGGTGTGATTCACTACACCGCCCCCACGGTATTCCAAGGCATTGCCTTCGACGGCATTCGCCTGCGCTTCGAGAACGGCCGCATTATAGAAGCCTCCTGCAATGGCAACAGCGATACCCTGAACAAAATTCTGGATACGGATGCAGGAGCGCGATACATCGGCGAATTCGCCCTCGGGGTAAATCCCTACATCCTGCAACCCATGCGCGATATCCTCTTCGATGAGAAGATTGCCGGTTCCTTCCACTTTACTCCGGGGCAGGCTTACGAAAATTGCGATAATGGTAATCGTTCCCAAGTACACTGGGATATGGTATGCATTCAACGCGCCGATTATGGCGGAGGAGAAATCCGCTTCGATGGCGAAATCATCCGCAAGGATGGTATCTTTACAAATCCCGCCCTCAGTATCCTTAACCCTGCACAAGACTAATCCCCGCCCATGAAAGACCCCCGATACCAGCAATTAGCCGAACAAGTGGTGGGCTATTCCGTGCGGGTACAACCCGGAGAACACGTTAACCTCCGCATGCAGGATATTCCGGATGCCATGGTAGTGGAACTCATCCGTGCCGTGCGCGCCGCCGGTGGGATTCCGCACGTGGATATCTCCCACTCCGTCATCTCCCGAGAGCTGGCCATGGGAGCCACGGAGGAGCAATACGCCCTCCTTGGGCGCTACCGTTTGCAGCGCGCGGAAGATATGCAAGTGCATATCTGCTTCTACGCCGATTACAACAGCTTTGAAAGCGCCGATGTGCCGGCCAACCGCATGCAGCTGGTGAGCCGCCACTTAAAAGCCGCCAGCGATTTAACCTGCAACAAGCGCAAATGGACCGTTCTGGCATGGCCCACGCCCGGCATGGCGCAAGCGGCCGGAATGAATACGGAAGCCTTCGAGGATTTCTATTTCCGCTGCTGCTTGGCAGATTACGCCGCCATGAAGGAGAAGGCATTAAAACTCAAAGCCCTCATGGAAGCCACGGACAAAGTGCGCATTATCGGCCCGGGTACAGAGCTGGAATTTTCCATCAAAGGCATACCGGCCATTCCCTGCTGCGGCGATTGCAACGTACCGGATGGCGAGGTGTACACCGCCCCGGTGCGGGATTCCATCAACGGCGTCATCACCTACACCGCCCCCAGCATCTACCACGGTATCCCCTTCGATGGCGTGCGTTTCCGTTTTGAAAAAGGGCGCATTGTGGAAGCCTCCTGCAATGGGGACAATGCCAAGCTGAATGCCCTGCTGGATACGGACGAGGGAGCCCGCTACATCGGGGAATTTGCCTTAGGCATCAACCCGCACATCCTGCACCCCATGCGGGATATTCTCTTCGATGAGAAAATTGCCGGCTCCTTCCACCTTACCCCCGGCCAAGCCTATGAGGAAGCCCCCAATGGAAACGAATCCGCCATTCACTGGGATTTGGTCTGCATCCAGCGCCCGGAGTACGGCGGCGGGGAAATCTGGTTCGATGACCGCCTCATCCGCAAGGATGGACTCTTCACCGATCCGGAGTTCGCCCTGTTCAATGCGAAAAACGCATGAGGAAGCTCGGCTACATCTTTCTGGTACTCGGGCTCCTATTCATTCTGGGTATCGCCAATATACTGCGGCATGGTTTCCGCCATGCGGAGCGGGCGGAGTGTAACATCTCCACCCTGCCGGCCTCCGTCCTGCCGGGGGCCGGGCCCCTCCGCATCGCAGTCATCGGGGATGCTCACCTCATGAATGTCCCTATGTCGTGGGCTCTCCACTACCTCCGGAAGGAAAAACCGGACATCATCTTCTTTGTGGGCGATTTGGTTACGGGGGACACACGATTCAGCCGTAGCCGTACCTACATCCATTTCTTTGAAACACTTAAAACAGTAGCCCCCGTATACGCAATTCTGGGGAACCACGACTATGAGAAATTGGCCTCCCTCGAACGCGTGTATGCGGAAGCAGGCGTTCCCCTGCTCCGCAACCGAGCAATCGAATGGACCAGCCCCGCCGGCAAAAACATCCGAATCATCGGTCTGGGAGATTGGAACGAGGGGGACGAAAAGCCCGCCCTTTGCATGCAACTTAAAGGCAAGGAAAAACTCCCGGTCATTCTGCTCTCGCACGATGCGAACAGCCGCTGGCTGCTCCGCCGTTACGATTGGAACCTCATGCTCAGCGGCCACACCCATGGCGGGCAGCTGGGCAATCCCTTTACGGGGCAATACATTTACCCCCGCGATAGCATGGTTGCCGGGCTATATGATTTTGAAAAGGAGCATCACATCTTCATCACCAGGGGCTTAGGTGCTCTTTTCAAGCTCCGCTTCTTCTGCCCGCCGGAGGTGAACATCCTCGACATCCCGGAATAACGGCTCATTCGCACTCATTCACCATATCGATAAACTCCCGCAGGCGGGCATAGTTCCCTTGGCGGAAAGAGAAACGCAGGCGGTACAAATAACTCAGGCGGGCATCCGGGTCCGTGGGGTCGTTCTCCATCTGCACCAAATCATCCTTCAGCATTAAATCCGCAAAGTCGTTCTTCAGCCACATAAGAGCTTCCTCCTTCACCGGCCCGGACATGCGGATGGAAATATAACCATCCCGGAAATAGTACGAGTGGTAGCGGCTGTAGAACTTTGCAATGTGGAAAAACGCATCCTCCGCACTCTTGCTCACATAAAGCAATTTCATATCCTCCGGAGAAATCAAATGAGCTTGCAGCAGTTCCCGCTCAATAAACTTCTCCCAGCGGCTCCAGAACATCTCCCCGGGCGGGTCCAGCAGCACCACCGGGAAAATGGTGGATTTGCCTGTTTGGATAAGCGTAATCGTCTCAAAAATCTCATCCATCGTGCCGAATCCTCCGGGGAAGGCCACCAGCGCATCCGTCTGTTTCAGGAAATTGAGCTTTCTCGTAAAGAAATAGTAGAAATTCATCATCTTCTCGCTGTGCGCCATCACCGGATTCGGGTGCTGCTCAAAGGGCAGCGTAATATTCAACCCGAAGGAATTATGCTCCGTGGCACCCTCATTGCATGCCTGCATCAGCCCCGGACCGCCTCCCGTTATCACCATATACCCTTGACTGGCGGCCAAATTCGCAAAATGCCGCGCCTGTATATAACTCGGGTCCGTCTCCTTGATGCGGGCAGAACCAAAGCACGTAATCTTACGGATATTGCGGAATGGGTAGAACATCTTATCCGCTTGAAACATCTCGTCTATCGCTCGATTCATTATCTCCAAATCGTGGTCCTCCAAATGGCTGCGGGAGGCGTTCAATACCGTGGCCAGCATTTGCAACACAGTATCCGGCGAGTGGGCTCCGCAAAAACGGCGAGAAAGATCGTACAGGTTGGCATCCAGCACCGGATTCCCGGTGCTTACGGGTATCGATTCCGAGCTATGCTGCTCGGCACGACTATTCATATCACGGGCGGCAAGAATTTTGGAATGACTCATAGTAGTATAATGCGCCCGGGGACAGAATTTGTCACGAAAAAAAACACCTTCTGCACGGAAAAGATGCTGTTACGCTGCATGGCGGCATTCGCGCTTGCGCGGGAACGCCTGTTTGTGTTAGCATAATGGTCATGAAGAAATACCTCTGCACAGCCGCATCCGTGGCCATGCTTTGCAGTGCCATGGCCGCCTCCGACATGGCGGAATCCGCCCGAGAAGCCGCCCGGCAATACGGTGCTGCCGTACGCAACTGCGATATGGTGTGGGCTCTGGATTCCATGTACCCCCCCCTGCGCCGCAGCTATGCCGACCAAACCAACGGACGCAGCAGAGAAGCGGAAATTGCCCGTGCCCGCCGCATCCAAGGGCTGGATGTGGAAACCAAAGAAGAAGCCCGTGCCCGCATGGCGGCTAACGATAAGGCACTCCGCGCACGCTATGCCCGCATGGGGCAGGAAATGAAAAAAAGCGGCATGGTGATTGAGAGCTACACCGTGGGTACACCCACGGCGGAATATGTGGTCACCCCGCCCATGGCCGCCGTACGCGATGTACGGCGGGATGCCTCCGGCCGCCTGCGTGCAGAGGATATCGGCAGCACCACGGAGCGCAGCCGCGTTGTCATCCTGCCCACCACGCTGGTAGTCAGTGTGCCGCGTGCAGACGGCGGGCGCAACCGCATGGAGCGCCGCAGTTTCATTTATGCCGTGCGGGACGAAATCATTGCCGACCACACACAATCCCGCGGCACCGTGCTGAACAAGTGGTACTTTATCGATGGGAATACGGATGTAAACACCTTACGTTCTTACTTCCCCAATTTGCCGCTCAACCTCAGGCTCCCCCGCTGCTCAAACAGGGTACTGCGTTAAGGGAAAAGCGTTTCCATAACCGTGGGCATACTGGCAGAGCAAACGGTGCAGGATTTCTCGCCGGAGGGAATACTCTCCCGGGCACGGGGATTCGAATACCGCCCGGAGCAGCAGCTCATGGCCACGGCCGTAGCGGAGGCCTTGGAAAACGGCTCTGCCCTGCTGGCGGAAGCCGGTACGGGCGTGGGCAAATCCATGGCCTACCTCATCCCCGCCATTCGCTACGCCTTGGAGAACGGGCGGAAAGCCGTCATCTCCACACACACGATTAACCTGCAAGAACAGCTCTTCCACAAAGACATCCCCACGGTAAGCCGCGCACTTAACTGCCATTTCGATGCCGCACTGCTCAAAGGGCGAGCAAACTACCTTTGCCGCACCCGCCTGCGCAGAGCCTTGGAACAATCGGCAGACCTCTTTAACCAGGCAGAAACCAAACAGCTGCACGACCTGCTGGCCTGGTCCCGCGAGAGCTCGGATGGTTCCCTTGCAGATTTACCTGCGGAGCTGGCCATCTCCCCCAAAGTCTGGGCGCAGGTTTGCAGCGAAAACCACATTTGCACCCCCCGGAACTGCGGCTACGACTGCCCCTACCAAGCCGCACGCCGCCGCGTGCAGGAAGCTCAGGTAGTCGTGCTGAACCATACCCTTTTCTTCGGGCTGCTTTCCCTGGCGGAGCAAATGCAGCCGGAGGATGCAGATGCACCGGAAGGATTCATCTTTCCCGGAGATTTCGTAATTCTGGACGAAGCACACACCATCGAAACCATAGCCGCGCACCAGCTGGGCTTGGGACTCAACGAAGCCGAGTTGCGCTACGACCTCTTGCGCCTCTATAACCCGCACACGCACAAAGGCAGCCTACGCCACCACGCCACACCCACCCTCCTGCAATTAGTGGAGGAGTGCCAGCAAGCCGCAGAGTTATTCTTCAGCACAGCCCGGGCAGATTGCCAGCTGGATGCTCACCACGGCACCGTGCGCCTGCACAGCCCGCAGTGGACGGAGGACATCCTCTCCCCCACGCTGGCAGCCCTCTTCCGGGAGATACGCGATATGGCCGCCACAGAAGAAAACGAACTCACCAAGGCCGAGCTGCTGGACACTGCCGGACGCCTGCTGGCGTACCAAGAAGCCGCGGCCGAGCTGGTGCAGCTCACCCATGCGGAAACGCATGTTTACTGGGCAGAGAGCCACGGAGCGGAGGGGCAATACACCACCCTGCGAGCCGCCCTCATCGATGTGGCTCCGGCACTGCGGGAAAAGCTCTTCGAAACCGGCCGCACCTGCATCTGCACCAGCGCCACCCTCTCCACCGGAGAACGCGGCATGGATTACTTTGCCGGCCGCGTGGGGGCAGAATCTGCCCGGGCCCTCCAAATCGGCAGCCCCTTCAACTTTGCGGAACAAATGCGCATCATCGTAGCACGCAGCATGCCCCCACCGCCTCCCGCCAGCGAGGAGGAGGAATACCAAACAGCCTTGGCGGATTGGCTGGTACGCTCTCTGGAGTATTCCCAAGGGCGTGCCTTCATCCTCTTCACCAGTTACACCCTTATGCGAGCCATGGCAGCCAGGCTCAAACCCTTCTGCATCGAACGCGGATGGCCCCTGCTCGTCCAGGGAGACACCCTCTCCCGCTCCCAAATGCTCCACCATTTCAAAGAGAACATCGGCAGCGTACTACTGGGAACGGATAGCTTCTGGACCGGCGTCGATGTCCCCGGAGAAGCCCTCTCCCACGTCATCGTCACCCGGATTCCATTCGAATCCCCCGGCAACCCCCTCACGGAAGCCCGCATGGAAAACATTACCGCCCGCGGGGGAAATGCCTTCAAAGAATACAGTTTGCCGGAAGCCGTACTCAAATTCCGCCAAGGTGTGGGGCGCCTCATCCGCTCCCGCACGGACACCGGCACCATCACCCTGCTGGATTCCCGCATCACAGGCAAATTTTACGGTAGCCGCTTTATGTACGCTCTTCCGGCAGAAGCTCCCCGGGAATTCCTGTAACCCCTATTCCCCCACCGCACGCAATGCCCCTTCCCATCGAACACATACGCAGCGAAATCCTGGCAGCCACCCGGCAGCCCGGTTTCTGCGTGCTGCTAAGCGCCCCCACCGGCTCCGGTAAATCCACCCGGGTACCGGGCATGCTGCTGGAAGCAGGCTGGGGAGAAAAAGGAACCATCCTCGTAGTGCAGCCCCGGCGCTTAGCCGCTCGTCTGCTGGCCGGCTATGTGGCGCGGCAATACCCCTGCCCGCTGGGGCAGGAGGTGGGCTATACCGTGCGCTTTGATTCCCGCCGCAGCGCCGCCACCCGCATCCTCTTTGTGACGGATGGTATTCTGGAACGCCGCCTTACAGAAGACCCGGAGCTACACGGCGTCTCCGCCATCGTATTCGATGAGGTACACGAACGCCGCCTCTCGGGCGATCTTTGCCTTGCACGCGCCCTCCAGCTGCAACGCAGCACCCGCAAAGAACTGGGCATCTTCATCATGTCCGCCACGCTGGAACTGGATAAACTCCGGCAGTACCTGCCCCAAGCCACCCTCCTGCGGGCGGAAGGTCGCCTGTACCCCGTGGAAACCACCTACATGCCCCCCATACCCGTGCGCAATAAATGGGGCTATGTAACCCCACCCCCCATCTGGGAACAATGCGCCGCCGCCGTGCGGGAACTCATCCGCCACCCGGATGCCGGGGATATCCTCGTATTCCTCCCCGGAGCCTACGAAATTCGCCGCACAGTGGAAATACTGGAGCAAGTATCGTGGATGCGCGGACGGGATGTCTTTGCCCTCCACGGCCAGCTCCCCCCGGAGGCTCAATCCCGCGCCGTCGAAATGGGCCCCCGCCCCCGCGTCATCGTCTCCACCAACATTGCGGAAACCTCCCTCACCATCGAAGGCGTGCGCTCCGTGGTGGATAGCGGCACCGCACGCGAAGCCCGCTGGGATTCCCTGCGCGGCATGTCCACCCTGCACATAAGCCCTATTTCCCAAGCCCAGGCGGAACAGCGCGCCGGGCGCGCCGGGCGTCTGGGGCCCGGGCGTTGCATACGCCTTTGGAGCGAAGCCTCCCACCGCAGCCGCCCCGCCTTCCCCGCGCCGGAAGTACACCGGGCGGATTTATCCGCCGCCTTTTTAAGCCTGCTCTCATGGGGCTACCGGAACCTACCGGAGCTGCAAGCCTTTCCCTGGCCGGATGCCCCCACCCAAGCAGAAAGTCAGCGTGCCTGGCAACTCCTGCTGGAACTGGGAGCCGCCGGGGAACAGGGGCTCACACCCATTGGCCACCGCATGCTCCGCCACCCCCTGCCCCCGGTATTAGCCCGCCTTATGATTACCGGGGAAGAATACGGCTGCCCCGCAGAAACCGCCGCCATTGCCGCCCTGCTCCAAGGGGAGGATATTGCCCTGAGCAGCGGTCTGCACGATTCCCTGCGCCACGAGGACGACTTCTCCGATTTCCAAGCGGAATGGCGTGCCGCCCAATACGCCGCAGAACACCGCTACGACCCCACCGCATGCGGCAAACTCGGCATCATGGCTCGTGCCGCCCGAGAAATTAACGCATCCTTCCGCCAAATCCTCCGCTCGGAACTCCCGGTAAACTTTGCCACACACCGCGCCGGAATCGTTGCCGCACTCCTAGGCTCCTTCCCTACCCATGTAGCCGTACGCAACAACATTTCCACAGCCACCGCAAAACTCTGCCTGCGCCGCAGCGGCAGCATAGAACCCCACTCTGTGGCCCACCGGGGAAACATCTTCCTTGCCGCCGGGCTTACGGAAGTGGGTGGCCGCAGCATCGAAACCCGCTTAAGCCGCTGCACCCTCCTCCGTCCGGAAGAACTCCCCACCACGGAGGATACCCTCCCCCTTTACCTGCCCGCCCGCAAGCGCGTGCTAAACTTCCGCCGCCGCCTATACCGCGATTTAGTACTGGAAGAACAGGAAAACGGAGATGCCCACCCGGATGCCGCCGCCCCCCTCCTGGCAGAACAAGTACTGCGCGGCAACCTCCGCTTGGAAGGCTGGGATGGCCATGTACTCCAATGGCTGCACCGCCTTACCTGCCTGCGCCAAGCCATGCCGGAATTGGAACTCCCCGAATTCGGAGAAGAAGACCGCCTCGTAGCCATCACCATGCTCTGCGAAGGGGCCGTTTGCTACAACGATATACGCACGCGCCCCGTGCTGCCCATCCTTGCAGACTGGCTCTCCCCATGGCAGCAGGACGCCCTCCGCCGCTACGCCCCCAAAACCCTCCGCCTCCCCAATGGCCGAGAAGTCAAACTCCTCTACCGGGAGGATGGTACCCCCGTCTTTGCACTCAAGTGCCAGCTCCTCTTCGGCGTGCCGCACACCCCCACCATTGCCGAGGGCCGCATCCCCTGCTTAGTGGAAATACTTGCCCCAAACCAGCGCCCTTACCAAGTAACCTCCGACCTCGCCTCCTTTTGGCGCA
Organism: Akkermansia sp.; assembly: GCA_017521405.1. Classification (GTDB taxonomy): domain Bacteria; phylum Verrucomicrobiota; class Verrucomicrobiia; order Verrucomicrobiales; family Akkermansiaceae; genus Akkermansia. Next base: position 118,315 of record JAFXCP010000011.1, read on the forward strand.
ACGGTTACCCCCAAATGAAAAAAGACCTCGCCGGTCGCTACCCCCGCCACGATTGGCCGGATACCGCCCCGGATGCCACCTAGCCCCCTCCTCTGGCTCGACACAGCTCACCCCCGGCAGAAAATCCCTCCCACCGGGGGCTCCTTATGAACCTATATCTCCAGCCCAATTTTACAAAGCTGCGCCCCAAGTCTCTACCTTGAACCCGGGAATCACCGCCTTATCCGTCACCAGCAGCGGCCGCTTCACCAGCATCCCATCCGAAGCCAGCAGCGCCAGCTGCTCCGCCTCATCCATTTGCGGCAATCGCTTAGCCAGCTCCAACTCCCGGTACTTCATCCCGCAAGTATTGAAAAAACGCCTCAGCGGCAGCCCGCTACGCTGCCACCACTCCCGCAGCTCCTCCGCAGTGGGTGCCTGCTCTGCTATGTGGCGGGATGCAAACTCCACTCCCTGCCCCTCCAGCCATGTGCGAGCCTTGCGGCAAGTGCTGCACTTCGGGTATTCTATGAACTGTGTACTCATGCCACGCACTTTATCTTATACCCTACCTGTTTGCAAGGATATTTTTTGTCCTCAGCTCATTTTTTTTACAGAAAAGAGCAGATATTTTTCTTGCCAAGGAGCGGAAGATGTGTATAATCCCTCCACCATGACCCGCAAAGGTGGTATCAACAAGACACGTAAGGCTGTTGCCAAGCGTTTCAAGGTGACCGGCACGGGCAAGGTTCTGCGTCGCAAGCAGGGTAAGCGTCACATCCTCCAGAAGAAGTCCAGCAAGCGCAAGCGCGCTCTGGGCAAACCCGCTCTGGTGGACGCCACCCAGGTTTGGGCAGTCAAGCAGAACATGCCCTTTGCTTAAGCCAAGGAACATGGCCACAAGCCAAGCATCCGCCCGCATATCGGGCGGCCTTCATGCAGCCTTCCTCTCAACCATAAACGCAGAGGATAGAACGGGCGAGACTGCAGGGAGGTGAGGAAGAACAGTCCGTTCAACCTATAGATAATCAAGAACTATGGCACGTGCTACAAATGGGCCGGCTTCCCGCGCCCGCCGCAAGCGCATCCTGCTTCGCGCCAAGGGCTTCCGCGGATTCCGCAGCAAGCTCTTCCGCTACGCTAAGGATGCCGTTTACAAAGCATGGCAGTACGAGTACCGCGACCGCAAGAAGCGCAAGGGGCAGTTCCGCCGCCTCTGGACCGCTCGTATCTCCGCTGCTGTGCGTCCCCTCGGCCTCACCTATTCCCGCTTCATGGAAGGTCTCAAGGCTGCTAACATCGATTTGGATCGCAAGTCCCTCTCCGAGCTGGCCATCGCCAACCCGGAAGCCTTCAAGGCCGTCTTCGACCAGGCCAAGAAAGCCATCGATGCCAAGGAGGGTGCAACACTCAAGGCGTAAGAGAAGCCAACATACAAACATTCCTAACACCGGGCCGGCTGGTACTTCCCAGCCGGCCCGGTCTCATTTTATCGGGCAAGGAACAAAGCCAGCACACGCGGAAAGTAACGCTGCCCCAGCAAGCACAGCCAAGTAAGCAGCAACAGCACCGGCAGCGGCACCCACACATTCCACGCAAACGCAGGCACCCAGCCTGCATACAAAGGCGCCAGCATAAACGAATGCGCCGCATAGCTAAAAAACATACACCGCCCCACCGGCACCATACAGCGCACCACCTGCGGGCAAAAACGCTCCCCCAGCACACCGGCCACACAGAAGCCCACCACCGCCACCAGCTCCGCCACCGGCAGCGCACTGCGCCGCCACGCCACCCCAAGCACAGCATCCAGCACGTAAGGCTGCACCAGCAGAAACACACCGCCCCCCACCAGCAGCCAAGCATACCTGCCCAGCCAAAGCCTCAAACCCGCCAACGGCACCCCCCGGAGCCCCACACCCAGCACCACCCACCACAAATGGTCGAATCGCAGTCCCACATGCTGCGCCGGCTCCACCGCATACGCACAGCCCAGCAGCAGCACCACCACCCACCACACATAGCCCGGCAGCACCCGCAGCCACAGCAACAGCGCTACCACTAATTGGTACAAAGCCAAATTCCGTAAAAACCACAGCGGCGTATTATACGCAGGCGCACCCAGCCCCACAAAACGAGCCCAGGAAAAACCGGCACCGGGCTCTACAGCCAAAGCAAGCCCCGCACTTAGCACACTCCACAGCAGCCAAGCCAGCAGCAAACGCCCCGCCCGCCGCGCACAGCTCCCCGGCACCTGCGGCATAAAATACCCCGCCAGCACATAAAACAAACAAATAGCACCGCCCACCACCTCCCCCACCCAGCCGGGTGCTGCCCCCGCATGCAGCCAGATGATAAAAAACATCGCCATACAGCGTGCGGCATCCACCCATGCCGCGCGCTGCCCGGGCTCCACTCCTGCCGGCACATTACTCACAACTCCGGAGGAACAATGGCTGATAACCACTCCCGGCTCACCCGCCGAACCAGCGCACACGCCAGCTGCACACAGGCCTCCAAATCCCTATCATCCAAAATCCCATTATGCGAATGGATATAACGCGTAGGCACCCCCAGCACAATCGCCGGTGCCCCCTGCCAATTCAAGTAACTGGCCGCCGCATCCGTACCACCGCTGCGGCGCACCGTCGGCTGGCAGGCAATCCCCTCCTCCCGAGCCAGCGCCAGCACCCGCTGCGCCAGCACCGGAGGGGTAATATTCGTCGGGTCGAACAGCCGCACCTGCACCCCCTGCCCCAGCACACCTTGGCGGCACAGCGCACTCTGCCCGAAAGTATCATCCGCAGGAGGTCCCTCCAGCACAATAGCCAAATCCGGTGCCGGCTGCAGTGCCTTAGCCCCGCGCGTGCCCACCTCCTCCTGCACCGTACCCACCGCCTGCAACGTACAGGGAAGCGCCTCCCCCGCCAAACGCCGCATCGTCTCCAGCATACAGTATACACCCGCACGATTATCAAACGCCTTGCCCATCCAGCGATGCGGCACCGCCAGCGGCTGCAACTGCACATCCGGGCTCACCGCACAGCCCGGGGCAATCCCCAGTGCCTCCACCTCCTCTGCACAAGAAGCCCCCACATCTACAAACAGGGACTCCATCGGCATCACCTGATGGCGCTGCCCCTCCGGCAGCAAATGCGGCGGCCGCGTCCCAATCTGCCCGGGCACCGCCACCCCCTGCATCGAATGCACACGCACCCTCTGGCTAGGCAGCGTATGGTTCCACCAGCCCCCCAGCGGCACCAGCATCAAAAAACCATCCGGAGTCACCCCCTGCACCATAAACCCCACCTCATCCATATGCGCCAAAAGCGCCACCCTAGGCGCACCCTCCACCGCAGAAACACGCTCCGCCACCACATTCCCCGCCACCGTATCCCGCATCGTGCAGAAATCCTGCAACTCCTCCGCCACCAATCGGCGAATTGCCCCCTCAAACCCGGATACCCCCGCAGCATTACTGCACCGCTCTAAAAGCTCCTTATTCAGCATACCCCCAGCATACCAGCACACACCCCATCTGGCAAGCCGCGAATCCGCCTCACCCTGCAAATGCACACCACCTGCCGCCAATACCACCTCCACCCTATACCGCAAAATGCTCATTTTTGAACCCAAGTGCGTAACTGACACGAATATAGGCTTGCCTGTGCACCAATAACAAGCTATAATGCTCACCCCGCAGGTGCGGGGTACACCATTTTTCCCTCCCATGAAAGTTGAACTTATCGAAAAAGCCGCTCAGGTTGTAGGCGACAATCAATTGCTCGTCAACATCGTATCCAAGCGCGTGCAGCAGCTCAATCGCGGTGCAGATCCCTACATTGTGACCACGCCGGAAATGCAGAGCGGAGACATCGCCCTTACGGAGATTATCGAGGGCAAGCTGGTCTGGCACGAGATGACTGAGGAAGAACTGGCCGCAACCCGCCAAACTTCTCAGGAAGACCCCTTCGCCGCCGCAGCAGCGGAGGAACCCGCTGCGGCAGAGCCCGTAACGCTCACAATAACGCCGGATCTGTAAAGAATCCTCCCTTATCTTTCCCTTTATTACAGAAGCCCGGCTCGGCCATACATGCCGCGCCGGGTTGTCTCTTCCCTCCACCCTCCCAGCCATGGCAAAAAAAACAGCCCCCCAAAGCAATTTGATAGCCAGCAACAAAAAAGCAGGTCGCGATTACGAAATCATGAGCCGGCACGAATGTGGTATCGAACTGCGCGGCACGGAGGTAAAATCCATCCGCGAAGGTCGCGTGAACGTGGCGGATGCCTTTGCGCGCGTAGAAAAAGGGCAAATCTTCCTCTACGGCTGCGACGTGCAACCCTGGGAAACCGCCGGAAAATGGTTTCAACACGAGGCAAAACGCCCGCGCCGCTTGCTAATGCACAAACGCGAAATCCTGAAACTGGAAATCCAACAAGCCCAAAAAGGCTTTGCCCTACCACTCCTGCGCCTGTACTGGAAAAACGGTAAAGTAAAAGCCGAAATCGGCACCGGTCGCGGCAAAACCCACCGCGACCAACGCTACGACCTGAAAGCCCGTGCCGAAATGCGCGAAGTACAACGAGAAGTTTCCCGCTTCAACAAAGGTCGATTCTGAAACTAAGCCCCCCCTCCCTCGTCATTCTCCTAGCCGCAAGTGCCGGAGCTGCTTTTTTTCTTTTCCCCGCTCCGCACTTATGCTAGCATAGCCCCATGGCACAAGCAGATTTAAGTGTAGGAGTTGATATGGGCGGCACCACGGTAAAAATCGCCGTAGTGCATGGTACAGAGCTTATTTACAAAGCAGAACCGCTGCATACCCCGGATTACGGCACACCGGAAGCACTCACAGCCGCAGTGGGCGCTCGGGTGCAGGAACTGCAAGCCCAATACCCCGCCATCTGCGCCGTGGGTATGGGCATCCCCGGCTTTGTGGACCACGACCGCGGCATGGCAGATTCACTGGCCAACGTACCCGGATGGTACGATGTACCCATCCGCCGCATGCTGGAAGAAATAACAGGACTGCCCGCCGCCGTGGATAACGATGCCAACTGCATGGCTTATGCCGAGTGGAAACTGGGCGCCGGCAAAGGATTGGATAACCTCGTATGCCTCACTCTGGGCACCGGCGTAGGCTCCGGCATTGTGGCAGGCGGTCGCATGCTGCGAGGCTCCATCGGCGCCGCCGGAGAACTGGGCAACCTGAGCGTGGACTACAAAGGACGCCAAGGCTATTACAAAAACCATGGTGCCTTAGAATCCTACATGGGACACCGCCGCATCCAGGAAGATGCCTTTGCCGCCTACCAAGCCGCAGGCACCCCCCGCAGCATGGAAGACTGCGCCCCCTACCCGTTGGAACTGGCCGCCAAAGAGGGAGATGCCATCGCCTGCGCCATCTGGGACGACCTCGCCCGCAAACTCTCCTGCGCCCTACTCTCCTGCCATTACATCCTGAATCCGGATGCCTTCATCATCGGCGGCGGCGTGGCAAAAGCCGGAGACCTGCTCCTTACCCCCCTGCGCCAATACATGAAAGAACAAATGTACGCCCCGCACTTCGAACGCCTGAAGATTTTGCCCGCCATGTTCAGCAACGATGCCGGCATCATCGGCGCTGCGGAAATGGCCCTCCTGGAAAAAGATTGCCCGGAGCTGCACCGCTAACCCCTTGCACACACCCCAGAAAACCCCACCGGCACCACACCGGCGGGGTTTTTCTGTTTTAGGGCTAATACCACTGCGCCCTACATAGAGCGCAAAGCATCCACACAAATAGCAGACCACGTTTCCAAACGCTCATACAGAGGGCCACCCAGCTCCTCCAAACTGCGGAACTCCAGCTCCGCCAGTGCCTTCTCATTCGGCCGCACACAATCATCATCCAGCTCAAAACGATGCACAATCCCCAAGTGAACAGAACCCACCTCATTCGTATCATCATTTATCACCGCCAGCAATTCCTGCGTGGCAGAACCGGTAAAACTTATCTCCTCCCGAATCTCTCGCTCCAAGCAGGAAAGATACGTCTCAATACTCGCCGTAAGCCCATCAATAGGGTTAATATGCCCCCCAATACCCAAGGACATCTTATTATGCAAGCGGCTCTCATTCCCCTTGGACGTACGAGCATAAGAAAGCACCTTCCCCCTGTGGCAGAATATAGCATACGTAATCAGCTGCTTATACTGCGGCGACTGCTCCGCCAATTCACGCTCCATATACCGCGCCACTCCGGGCTGCAAAAAAGCCGCCAAATAATCCTGCGGATTCATCCGCACACCATTAAATGCACCCACCGCCTCGAACACCTCGCGCGGCACCACCAAAACCTGCTCACCCTGATATCGTGACATGCGCGTAATGTATCGCAATCCCCCCATGCAGTCAAGCCTATTCCCCCCGTAAATAAGCACTGCCCGCACCCCGCATTTAAGATATACCAAAAACTAACAAGAACATCCTTGCCATGTGCTCGTATGTATGTTAGGATGCCGCCGCATGCTTACCACGACTATTAAAAAACTCTTCCTTCCCCTCGCCCTTGGCGCCGCTGCCCTGCTCCCCGCCTCCGCGGCTTGGGAAAACGTAGTCCCCGGCTCCCTTATCTACAACGCCCATATGCTCACCCCGGGAGATAACGCCCCGGAATTCAAGAAAAAGGCGAACGACCTCTACGGCACCCAATGGTTCGTGGACCTCTATTATGGCTACTGGGCCATCGATAACACCACCCCCGGCTACAGCACCCACGGCCAAATCGCCATCCTTTACGCCATCCTCCAGCAGCGCCTCATCGAGGACTCCCTCAATGGCGGCACCTGGCTCCGCGCGGATTTGGCCGGCTCCTGGGGACTGGACCACGATACCTCCCACGCAGAAACCTACTTCGCAGACGGCATCGGCATGTGTTCCGGCCTCCATACCGATGTGATGGGCCCCAACGATATCGCCTTCCTCGAAGTATCCGTCAAACACTTCTTCGCCCGCAAACGTGCCTGCCTTACCGCCGGCATGATTAAACTGAACAACTACTACGACCGCGTACGCCACGCCCGCTTTATGAACGATAACTTCGAAAGCTCCGGCGTCCTCCCCCTCCCCTATAACAACCTGGCCGCCATCCTGCAAACAGAAATCGATAAAAGCAACTACCTGAGCGCCGCCATCACCCGCATGGGCACCCCTTGGGGTCACAACCCCTTTACCCCCAAACGCGCTAACGGCTATGCCCTCGTAGGTGAATACGGCCACGTCTTTGCAGATGGGGATGCCACCGCCCGCATCAGCCCCTTCTTCTGCGAGCAAGACACCCCCGGCACCGATGGCCGCGACCACGGCCACCACGCCCTCGGCCTCTTCGGCAGCATTGATTACCAAATCACAGACCACCTCCGCATATACTCCCGCCTCGGCTGGGCAGAAAGCGACTACCAACGCTGCCGGGGCGAATTCTCCATCGGCACCACCGCACACCTTTGCCCCGCCCGCCCGGATGACTACCTCGGCGTAGGCTTCGGCATCTACAAAGGCGCGGATACCGATACCCGCCCCACCGTTAACGATTACGAAAAAGTTCTGGAAATCATGTACAACGTGCAAGTAAACAACTACTTCCACATCACCCCCTACTTCCAGCTCATCCTCACCCCGGCCTACCGCGACATCCGCCACGCCAGCGCCACCGGCATCCAAGCCGGCTTCGAATTCTAACCCTCCTCCCCATTTCCCCACAAAAAACTCCGCAAAGTCCCCACTTTGCGGAGCTTTTTTTACAAACACCCCCCGCCCTGCGCGCATCAGGACGAGGGGTGTGCAAACGGAACCCTCGTTGGGCCTTTCGACTCAGGACTCCGTAACTCTATCTGCCTACTCCCTCCGGCGGCGGGAAGCGAGTGCCGCCAGCGCCAGCAGGCTCAACGTCGCCGTAGCAGGCTCCGGCACAGCCTCCACAGCATCTGTTAAATAAACAACCCCTTGTGCACTATCATACACAAGAGCAGACTCTGTACCTATATAATCCCCCTGCATATAATCTCCGGCATAGAAAACATGCATTGCGGAATCCCCACCATACAGCACCCCGCCAATCCCCATAGCCGAAACACCACTAAAAAGCACAACCTGAGAAGCATGCGGCGTATATGTATCATCCAAGCTCAGAGTAAGACGAATGAAATCCCCCGCCTCAACACCGGAATTCAGCGTTAAAGTACTCCCACCCAAATGAACATGACTACCAACTGCATGGTAAGAACCCCGCCCCTCCAAAGTGAGTCCCCCTTCCAATCGCAAAGCCCCGGCAGCATTTGAATTCAGCACCAAAGCGGCATCCAAAGCCCCCGGTGCTTCCAAACGCTGAGTATGCATCACCACCGTATTCGAAGGAAGCACCTCCCCCAGCCCAAGAGAAGCCCCTGCGGCTAATGCCTGCAACTCAGCCCCCTCACCCACCTTCAGCGTGGCAGCAGCAAACTCAGCCCCATCTGCCACAGAAAGATGCCCCCCGGCGCTCAAATCCACCCCCGCTGCCCCTAAATCCATAGAGGACTCGGCCCCCGCCACCGTTATAGCCCCGCCTCCGGCATAATTCCCCGCCTGCACACTCAGGCTGCTTCCGCCCTGCACCGTCAGGCTTCCGGCAAACGCATCCAAGCGCTGCAAATGCATCTCGGAATTCTCCCCGCTCAAACGCAAATGCCCCTTACCGCTCAGACTGCCTGCGCCATTGTGTACCACCCGGCTGCCACTCAGCACCAACTCACCATCCAACTTCGTTTCTTCAGCCCGGTATCCGCTCCCCTGCAACTCCAGAGAAGCCCCGGCAGCCACCTGCACACACCCTGCCAAACAATTCCCCTCCGCCGCAGATAACACCACGGCAGCCTGATTTTCTATACTCAGCAAAGTACCTTCCGCAGCTGTTACCAAGGCGGAGGAATCTCCCAAAGCAGAAGAATGTTGCACACGCAGTGTACCCTCGTTCAACACCGTACCCCCGGTATATTCATTAGCTGTCGCAAGACTTAACTCACCCGCCCCCATCTTTACAATTCCGCTCCCTCCCGAAAGCGCCCCCTCTCCCGCAAATACATAATCCTGCCCGGCAGCATTATCCACAGTCACACTCAGCGGAGTAAGCACCCCCTCCAATTGCACAGTCCCGCACCCCTTCCCCTTAAAGAGTACATCCATCCCATCCTTATAAGCCATCACATGCTCATGGCGCTGCCAATTCTCGGCCTCGGCATTCCATACGCCATCCCCGCCGGCATTCGTCCACTCACTCCTTACCTGTTCCACATACAGCACCCCATCCTCCCAAAGCAAATCCGCAAACCCCAGCCCTGCCGCATCCCCCGCAGCACTCACACTAATATCATCAGCATTCCAATAACCATCCTCATCGCTGTACTGCGATGCCTCCGCCAGCTCCACCAGCTTATACCGCCCACTCGCCAGCATTCCCTCCCCCTCCAATGCTATGTTAACAGAAAAATGCTCTAATACAGCATCAACATTCAGCACGGCCTGCTCCCGAGCTTCACCGCTAACCGCCATCCTGAGCGTCGAACCACTGGACAAACTCAACACACTTGCCTTAATTTCATTCCGCCCGCTCAGCTCCAGCGTCGTTCCTCTTTTGATGTTAACACCGCCACCTGTATGATTCATGCCGGCATCCTCCATAACCACCGCTGCACCACTACGCGCCGCCGTATTTAGCCCCACTCCTTCATATTGTACCCCGTTTCGGAGAATTAAGCGGCCGCCCTCCAATGTGGCCGTCCCGCCCACATAACTTGTCAGCGAACGAGTAATCTCATCCTTCGTCGCGGCCCTGCCCTTAATGCTCTCCAAAGTACTAACAACATCCTTCCCATCAAAAACAATATCGCCCTTCTGTGCAATAGTGTTCCCCTCAGCATCCGTATAATCCGCATTAAAATTCACCGTAGTACCGGCACCTATGTAAATCGAATCCCGGAAAATGATACTCTTCCCCTCCGCTGCTGAGAAAGACACAGCATCCTCACTGCCGCCTTTTACATAAATGCTTCTCAGACGATAAGTAGAGCCGGATTTCTCCACGTTCCCCGCAAATTCCACGGAATCATTGTTGCGGATGTGCAGCTTGCCGTAAGAATAAATCGCGCCGCCGCCGTAGTAGTCAGCCGTGTTCCCGCTGAAGTTCACCGTACCGTTGTTGCTCAGCGTGATGGTGCTGTCGGAGTACCCATAAATCGCGCCGCCGTAGGAAGCCGTGTTCCCGGTGAAGGTCACCTCGCCGTTGTTGCTCAGCGTGATGGTGCTGGAGGAGTACCCATAAATCGCGCCGCCGTAGTAGCGAGCCGTGTTCCCGGTGAAGCTCACCTCGCCGTTGTTGCTCAGCGTGATGGTGTCCCCATAAATCGCGCCGCCGTAGGAGCCAGCCGTGTTCCCGCTGAAGGTCACTGTGCCATTGTTGCTCAGCGTGATAGTACCCTCCCCCCAAATCGCGCCGCCGTAGGAGTCCGCCGTGTTCCCGGTGAAGGTGACCGTGTCGTTGTCGCTCAGCGTGATGGTGCTGTCCCGGTCCCCCAAAATCGCGCCGCCGGAGCCGGAGGAAGCCGTGTTCCCGCTGAAGCTCACCGTGCCGTTGTTGCTCAGCGTGATGGTTCTGTACCCGCCCCCATAAATCGCGCCGCCATAGCGAGCCGTGTTCTCGCTGAAGCTCATCTCGCCGTTGTCGCTCAGCGTGATGGTGCTGCCATAGATCGCGCCGCCGTAGCTGGAGTAGGAGCCGGAAGCCGTGTTCCCGCTGAAGATCACCGTACCGTTGTTGCTCAGCGTGATGGTGTTCCCATCAATCGCGCCGCCGGCGGAAGCCGTGTTCTCGCTGAAGCTCACCTCGCCGTTGTCGCTCAGCGTGATGGTGTACCCATCAATCGCGCCGCCTCTGGAAGCCGTGTTCCCGCTGAAGCTTACCTCGCCGTTGTTGCTCAGCGTGATGGTGCTGCCAGCGGACCCATAAATCGCGCCGCCGATGTTAGCCGAGTTCCCGCTGAAAGTCACTGTGTCATTGTTGCGGATGGAGAAGATACCATAAACGTAAATCGCGCCGCCGATGTTAGCCGAGTTCCCGCTGAAAGTCACTGTGCCGTTGTTGCTCAGCGTAATGGTGCTGTCCCATTCCCCAAAAATCGCGCCGCC
>JAFXCP010000035.1 GCA_017521405.1 Akkermansia sp.
CTCACCATGTATACCGCCCCAACGCCTTCTCCGAGCAACTTGGAATGGACGTTACCCCCGAATTTAAAATCCCCGGCGGCACCGGTCTCGGCTTCGATGAGCTTCTGGCGGCCCTTCCGTGGAAGAAACTCTAAAACCTCCATTCCCCCCACACCCTTTATTCAGCCCCTTGGTTGCCCGGCACCCAAGGGGCTGCTTATTACCCGCCCAGTCTCGTTTTCATTTTATCCGAGCATCCTCATGCCTCATCGCCCAGCTCCAAATCTCTTTGTCCCATTAGAGGAAAAACGCAGCATCCGAAGAGATGCTGCGTTTCTTACAAGAGCCGGATGTCAGGGTCGAACTGACGACCGTCCGATTACAAATCGGGTGCTCTACCACTGAGCTAATCCGGCGAGGTAGGGGCATTCTAAAGGATGTTTTAGGGAGTGGCAAGCTTTTTTTGTGTATTAGTGGGGGTATCTCGCGTTTTTTGTTGCCATGGGGAGGGAAATCGGGTAGAATGCAAGCATGTCTGCAAAAAGATTTATACTGAACGAGACGAGTTACCACGGCGCCGGTGCTGTGCGTGAGATTGTAACAGAGGTCAAAAACCGTGGGTTTAAAAAAGCCTTGGTGGTGACGGATGCCGATTTGGTGCGCTTTGGCGTGGTGGCTCGGGTAACGACTCTTTTGGAAGAAGCCGGTTGCAACTACGAGGTGTACGACCGGGTGAAGGCTAACCCGAGTGTGGCGGTGGTGCAGGCCGGTGTGGAGGCATTCAAGGCTGCCGGGGCAGATTACATGATTGCTATCGGTGGTGGTTCTCCTCAGGATACGGCTAAGGCTATCGGCATCATCATCAACAATCCGGAGTTTGCCGATGTTGTTTCTCTGGAAGGGCTTGCTCCCACCAAGAATAAGTGTGTGCCGGTGATTGCCGTGGCTACTACGGCCGGTACTGCTGCCGAGACAACGATTAATTATGTGATTACGGATGAGGCTCGCCGCCGTAAATTTGTGTGCGTGGATCCGCACGATATTCCTGTGGTGGCCGTGGTGGACCCGGAGATGATGTCTTCCATGCCGCGCGGGCTTACGGCTGCTACGGGTATGGATGCTCTTACGCATGCCATTGAGGGCTATACCACTTTGGCTGCATGGGAACTGGCCGATACGTTGAATCTGAAGGCGGTGGAGCTTATTGCCCGTAGTCTCCGTGCTGCGGTGGAGAATGATCCTGCCGGTCGAGAGGGTATGGCTCTTGGCCAGTACATGACGGGTATGGCTTTCTCCAATGTGGGGCTGGGTGTGGTGCATGGGATGGCTCACCCGCTGAGTGCATTCTACAATACGCCGCATGGTGTGGCTAACGCGGTGCTGCTGCCGTATGTGATGGAGTATAATGCCGAGTATACCGGCGAGAAGTTCCGCGAGATTGCTCGCGCCATGGGGGTTCCCGGGGTGGATACCATGAGCCAGGAGGAATACCGCAAGGCTGCTGTGGAGGCCGTTGTTCAGCTGTCCAAGGATGTGGGCATTCCCCAGACTCTGGCTGAAATTGGCGTGAAGGAGGAGGATTTGGAGGCTCTTACGGATGCGGCCATGGCAGATGTTTGCACCGGGGGAAATCCGCGTCCCTGCACATGGGAGGAAGTGCTGGCTGTGTACCGTACGGCTTATAACGGCAAAGCTTAATTCGCTGCATACTTATTCCCAATAAAGCACCGCACATACCTGAGGGTATGTGCGGTGCTTCTTTAATACGATTAGGAAAAAGAGCGGAAAGGATTAGAACTTGTAACCCATATCCAGCCCGAAGATGACTTGGAAGTGGTCAATGGGACCATAGCCCGTGTGGCGGTCAATCTTGCGGCAGCTGTTGCCGGACCAGGATACCTGAGCCCACGGTTTGACATAGAAGCGGGCATCGCGGCCAAAGCGGCCATTCAGGGAGTAGGGCAGCACGCCCACCTTCACGCGGTAGGCATCCACACCATCCACATCGCCGCCCCAGTAGCCGAGGGAGGGGGCGATGCCGGCAGAGAGTTCCACATCCGCCCCGATGTTATGGAACATGAGGGCATCCGTAAAGCGGTAGCCGCCTTCTACGTCAAAATAATTGCCGGTCAGCCCATAGAAGCTAAGACCCCATGTGGCGTGCCCGAAGAATCCGCGTTGGTTGTCATTGTAGGAAGCCGTCAGGTTGAATTCCTGCGTTCCCCGGTGGGAGGTTCCATCGTGGTGTTTGGCCATGTAGCCCTCCAGTCCGCCGTGGCGGAAGGTGTACCCTGCTTCAATAAGCAGGTTCGGGAATACCTCTTTGCCAAGGGCATAGCTTACATTAGCCAGGGGTGTATCACCCAGCTTGCTGGAGGCATCCCAAATGATGCCGTATTCGCCGCTGATGCGGTGCTGGATGCCCATGTAGAAGAGGTTACGGTTGGCAAAGGTGTAAGAACCGCTTACGGTGGAATATCCGTAGTTGGAGAAACCATCCGTTACGCCCATGCCGCGTACTTGGTACTTGGTGGTGTAGAGGTTCAGGTTCACATAGCCGCGCTGTTGGGAGCTGGGGGCTGTAGCCGGAGCCTGCATAGCGGTGGGGGCGGCGTAGGGGTCCTCGTAAGTCGTCGGTGCGTAAGTCACATCCGTGTATTCCACAGGACCATAGGGTATGGCGGGGGCTAATTCATTGGCTGTGGCCGAGAAGGCCAGGGCCAATGCGGGGAGAAGATAAAGGGGCTTCATACCCCATTTTTTTACCTTTTCCCAAGGCTGCTTGCAAGCAAAAATCATGTATGCGCAGCATGTTATTCGCATGATTTTGCTGTACAAATGGGAAAAAGCCAGTAAAATCATCGCGTCGGCGCGCGCCTAGGCGTAACCGGCATGCTCTGCAACATCCTGCATCCCATGACCATGCCCACAGACACCAGCATGAATTCGGTAGAAGCCCTGGAGGCTCTCTACGGCAGCGATACCTTCGGTATCAAGACCATGGAGAAATATCTCTCCAAGAGTGCTTTTAAGAAGATGATGCTTACCATCCAAATGGGTGGCAAGCTGGATATGAGCATTGCAGACGAGGTGGCGCAAGCCATGAAAGTGTGGGCTCTTTCCAAGGGGGCCACGCATTATACGCACTGGTTCCAGCCCCTTTCGGACGCCACGGCGGAAAAGCATGATTCCTTTGTGGAGCCGGATCGCAAAGGCGGGATGATTTGTGAGTTTACCGGGAAGAATCTGATTCAGGCTGAGCCGGATGCCTCCTCGTTCCCCAGTGGCGGCATTCGTGCCACTTTTGAGGCTCGCGGCTACACCGCATGGGACCCCACCAGCCCTGCTTTTATTAAGCGCACGGCGAATACGGCCACGCTGTGCATTCCCACGGCCTTCTGCTCATATACCGGGGAAGCCTTGGACAAGAAAACGCCCTTGCTGCGCTCCATGGCAGCGGTGGCACGCCAGACCACCCGCGTGTTAAATTGCTTTGGTATTACTCCCAGCTGCGTGGAAACAAATTTGGGAGCAGAGCAGGAGTATTTCCTGATTGACCGCAACCTTTATCTGAAACGCCCGGATCTTATTGAGACAGGGCGCACGTTATTCGGCTGTCTGCCGCCTAAGCACCAGCAGATGGAGGACCACTATTTCGGCTCCATTAAAGAGCGGGTGTTGGAGTTTATGACCTCCGTGGACCACGCGCTTTGGACACTCGGTGTGCCCTCCAAAACCCGCCATAACGAAGCCGCTCCCGGCCAGTTCGAGATTGCGCCGCTCTTCGAGCCCTGCAACGTGGCCGTGGACCACAATGTCATGATTATGGATGTGCTGGAGCGTCAGGCTCTCAAGTTCAACCTTGTGTGTCTGCTGCACGAGAAGCCCTACACCTCCGTTAACGGTTCCGGCAAGCATAACAATTGGTCCCTTTCCACCCCGGAGATGGGTTCCCTTTTCTCCCCGGGGAAGACTCCCCACAGTAACAAACTCTTTCTCACTTTTCTGGCGAGCGTCATTCAGTGCATCGACAAGCATGCGGACTTGTTGCGAGCCTCCATTGCCAAGGCGGGGAACGACCATCGATTGGGAGCAGCGGAGGCTCCGCCCGCCATTATGTCCATCTTCCTGGGGGATGAGCTTACGGATATTGTGGAGCAGATTAAGCATGGCGGGGCGCAAAGCTCTGCCTGCAAGACCACCATGGAACTGGGGGTGGACATCCTGCCGGAGCTTCCCAAGGACACCACGGATCGCAACCGCACTTCTCCTTTTGCTTTCACGGGGAACAAGTTTGAATTCCGCGCCGTGGGCTCCTCCCAAACCTGTGCTTGGCCCATGACGGTGCTGAACACCATCATGGCCGAAACGCTGGATGAGGTGGCCACCCGTTTGGAGCCGGTGGTCGGCACTCCGGAGTTTAACAAAACTCTTCAGAACCTGCTCAAGGAGATGCTCACCAAGCACGACCGCGTTATCTTTAACGGCAACGGTTATTCCGAGGAGTGGGTGGAGGAGGCTGCCCGCCGCGGTCTGCCGCACATTAAGACCACGCTGGAGGCACTGGAGGTACTCTCCCGCCCGGATACTATTGAGCTGATGGAGAAGTACGGAGTGCTTTCCCGTTCGGAACTGCTGGCGCGCAAGGAAATTCAGGTGGAGAATTTCGAGAAGTTAATCGACATCGAGGCCAAAACCTGCCTGAGCATGCTGCACACAATTTACATGCCTGCCGTGGGGATGCAAATGCAGCAGATATGTGAAACAGTGGCTGCTATTCGCCAAGCCGGGCTAAGTGTCGGGCTCTCTGCGGCCGTATCCAAGGCAGAAGCCATAGGTGCCTTGTACGATGAAATCCCCGGGCGCATTACCGATTTGGAGCAAGCCATTGCCGCCGGACAGCCGGAAGCCATGCGCTTTGCCATGGATGCCGCCCGTGCCACGGTGGATGCATTGGAACCCCTCGTGGCAGCCGATTTGTGGCCCGTACCCACTTATGCGGAGATGCTCAATATCCACAGCAAATAAGCCCTGCCATCTTCCCTAAAAGAAAGGCTGTTCCCTGCAAGGGGAACAGCCTTTTTAGGCAGAAAGAGGAGTATGGCTTATTTAGGCGCAGGGTTGCTGCTGGGTAATGCAGTGGATGGCTCCACCCTCAATCACGAGGCGGCGAGCATCGATACCCACCACACGCTTGCCCGGGAAAGCCTCCCGCAGAATTCCCAGCGCACGGTCATCCTCCTTGGGCTGGTGGAAAACGGGCACAATCACCGCTCCGTTGCAAATCAGGAAATTGGCATAGCTGGCAGGCAGCTGTTCCAAGCGCCACTCCTTTGCCACAAGCGGGCGCGGCATGGGGAGGGGAATAATCTCCACCCGGCTTCCGGAAGGCGTGCGGAGGTCTTGCAGCCGTTCATTATTTTCCGCAAGGGCACGATAGTGTGGGGAGCGGGCATCCGGCTCCACAATGGAGACAGCAGCCTCCGGATGCACAAAACGCACCATATCATCAATATGGCCATCCGTATCATCCCCCTCAATACCATGCCCCAGCCAGAACACGTGGGTAGTACCCAGCATGCGGTGCAGCTCCGCTTCAATATCGGCCTTGGTGCAGCCGGGATTGCGGTTCGGATTGAGCAGCACTGCCTCCGTAGTCAGCAGTAGGCCTTGCCCATTGCCCTCAATGGCACCGCCCTCCAGAATTATCCGGCTGCGGAGTTGGGGCAGGTGCAGACTCTCCGCCATACGTGCCGGAATTTCATTATCCAAATCCCATGGGGCAAACTTCCCGCCCCAAGCATTAAACTCCCAGTTTGCCAGCTGCATGCCGCCATCTGCCCGCCGGGTAAAAATGGCTCCGTGGTCTCGGCACCACACATCATTCGTGGGGTGGTCGAACAGGCGGAAACGGGTAATACCGCGCTCTTCCAGCACCTTTCGAATGCCGGAATGCAGCACCGCCGCAGCGTTAATACGCACCTCCGCTTCCTCCGCAATGGCGGCGGCTAGGTCAGTATAGCGCTCCAGCAGCTCATCCAAACCACCTTGCCAGAGGTCCCGGCGGTGGGGCCAAGAGAGCCACACTGCCTCCTGCGGTTCCCATTCGGCGGGCCAGCGCAGTTGCGCGCCCTGCATTGCATCACTCATAAGGGGAGAAGTCATGGTTGTTTATGGGGTAGGGAGGCTGGCGTAGGGAGCATCCAGCAGAAGTCCCACATCCGGCAGCCCATGAAAATCCGATTGGCGGTCGCTGTCCTGCTTACCAAAAATACCGATGCTGATGAGGTTGTACACCATCTGCCCCACGTCCTCGGACGTATCAACCCCCCAGCTTTCCATAATGGCTTCGGCCAGCGGTCCGTACTCATCCAGTGCGTAGGAGCAGAACCCAAAGTACAGTTCCTCCGCAGAAAGATGCGGATTCTGCGGTGTTTTCCCATAGCGCAAAGCAGCATTATCCAGCGCTTCCCTCAGGAAATAATAGGCATCCGCCGGGTAGGTATCATCCTTTTGCAGCAATCGTTCAATAGCTTCCTCAAAACTGTGGGGCATGGCTGCATGCTACCACGGATTGCCGGAGCTGGCAACCAAATTCCCTTGCCATGGCGGAGTGCTTGGTATACAATGCCCCCATGCACGCGCCCTTACACTTCTCGCGCCCCCTCGTGGTGGGGTCGGTATCCTCCCTTTCCGCATGGCAAGCAGCTTGTGCGGCTGGGCAGCTTCCCTGCGATGTGGTGGAACTGCGGGCGGATGGTCTTGCCGCTGCCACGGATTGGGCGGCTCTGGCCACGCATACCTGCTGCCGCCCGGTGCTGGTAACCGTGCGCCACGAATCCGAAGGCGGCATGCGTCCCATGGCGGCGGAAGAGCGCATGCACATTGCACATACCCTGCTGCCGCTGGCCTCCGCTTTGGATTGGGAAATTGCCATGCTGGATGCTGCGCGTCCGCTTTTGGCCGAAGCACACGCAGCCGGGGTGCCGGTGATAGCCTCCGCGCACGATTTTGAGAAAACCCCGGCACCGGAGTACATGATTTCTCTGGAGCGCCAAGCGCGTGCCATGGGTGCCGATGTGGTGAAGTTTGCTTTCCGCCTGCACTGCGCGGAGGATATGCTGGCGGGGGTGGAGGTATTACGGCAGGCCACCGGTCCCATCGCCGTCATGGGTATGGGACCCTTGGGTGCCGTGAGCCGCTTGCTCTATGCCCAGCATGGTGCTTGCTTGGTGTACGGATATCTGGGGAATACGCCCACAGCTCCCGGCCAGTGGGCGGCGGCTCTTTGCCGCCGGGCTTTGGATGCCATGGCCCTGTGAAGGCTGCGCATTAACCCAGATACACAAGTCCCAGCATTGCGGCGCAGAGCAGCATCTTGCCCAGCACCCCGGCAAAGTAGCCCAGCAAAGCACCCGTGCCGGATTTGAGGGATTCCTGTGTACTCCGCTTCACCACAAAAAACTCCGCTATAAATGCCCCGGCAAACGGTCCCAGAATGAGACCGATAGGGAAAAAGAATGCCCCCATAAACACCCCGATAATACTCCCCCACATGGCGGCCTTACTACTGCCGAATTGCCGAGCCCCGAAATAGGTGCAGATATTGTCGATAACAAAGGAGCCGGCGCACAGCATGCCCACCAAGCACCATACCCACCATGCGGGGTAGGGGGCTCCCTGTGCAAACGCCATGCAGATGCAGCCCCCCAGTACAAACAAGGGACCCGGTAGCGGCAAAATAGTACCCGCAAACCCCACTGCCGTAAGCAGCACGGTAAGGCTCCAGAGGCAGATGCTTAGCCAATCCATATCCTCAATATAGCACAGTGGGGCAGATGGCGCAATTGTTTAACCGAACAGTTTAGCCCAGATTCTGCTCCTGAATCCCGGCGCGTTTGCGGGCCGTGGCATCCAGAATGCGCTTACGCATGCGGATAAAATGCGGTGTGGCCTCCACCAGCTCATCCGGCTCAATGTATTCGATGGCGCGTTCCAGAGAGAAAATGCGCGGTGGCGTCAGTTGGATGGAATCGTTCTTGGTGGCGGAACGGTGGTTGGTGAGGTGTTTCTCGCGGGTGGGATTCACAGGAATATCGATGTTTTTGGGATTCTCGCCCACAATCATTCCTTCGTACACCTCATCCCCGGGGGAGATGAAGAGACTGCCGCGCTCCTCCATAGCCTGCAAGGCATAGGGGCGGGCAATGCCGTTTTCCATGGAGATAAGCGTACTCGTTTGGCGGGTAATGATTTCCCCGGCGTAAGGGGCATATTCCTTGAAAAGATGGGAGAAAATGCCATGTCCGCTGGTAAGGTTTACCAGTTCGAACTCGAAGCCGATGAGTCCGCGTGTGGGAATCGTGGCCTGAATAAGCGTGCGCCCGCTTCCGTTCGCCTCCATGTTTTCCAGAATGCCCCGGCGATTCCCCAGAATGCGTACAGTGCCATTGGCGCAGTCATCCGGCACCTCGATGTACACCGTCTCAAAAGGTTCGCATTTAACGCCGTCCACATCCTTCAGAATCACCTTGGGGCGGGAAACCAGCAATTCGTAATTTTCGCGGCGCATTTGCTCCACCAGAATGGCTATTTGCATGGTACCGCGGGCGGACACCATAAATACACCGGCCAAATCCGTATCCTCCACTTTAATGGAGATATTGGTACGCATCTCGCGCAGAAGGCGGTCGCGAATCACGCGGCTGGTCACATTCTTTCCATCTCTGCCTCCCAGCGGACCATCGTTAATGCTGAACTCCATCTGCACGGTAGGCGGCTCAATCTCCACGAAGGGCAGGGCCGTATCCTCCGGATTCGCCACCAGCGTCTCGCCAATGTCCACATCCTCGAACCCGGACAATCCGATAATGTTGCCCGCCTCCCCTACGGCGGAATCCGTGGTTTGCAGCCCGCTGTACTCGAACAGCTTGGTCACCTTAGCCTGCACGCGGGAGCCATCCGGCCGCAGCAAGAAAAGGTTATCACCCTTTTGCACGCGTCCGCAGCTAATGCGCCCCACCGCCACACGCCCCACATAATCATCCCAATCAATGTTGGAAATGAGCATCTTGAAAGGCTTATCCGGCTCTGCATCCCTCGGAGCCGGAATATGGCGTACAATCTGGTGCAGCAGCGGGGTGCAATCTACCGGCGGCTCCCCTTCCGGGCTGTTCATAAAATATCCGTCTCGGGCGGAGCCGTACACAAAAGGAGCCTCGAACTGTTCCTCCGTGGCATCCAGCTCCAGCAGCAACTCCAGCACCTGCTCCCGCACCTTGAGCGGCTCCGCATGCGGGCGGTCAATCTTGTTAATCACCACAATAGGCAGCAGCCCCTCCTGCAATGCCTTGCGAAGCACAAAGCGCGTTTGGGCTTGGGGCCCCTCGTAGGCATCCACCACCAGAATCACACCATCCACCATTTTCATCACGCGCTCCACCTCCGCCCCGAAATCGGCGTGCCCGGGCGTGTCCACAATGTTAATCGTGTACCCATTCCAGTGAATGGACGTGTTTTTCGCCTTGATGGTAATGCCCTTTTCGCGCTCCAAATCCATGGAATCCATGGCACGGTCCTGCACTTCCTGATTTTCGCGGTAAGTACCGCCGGCTTTCAAAAGCTGGTCCACCAAAGTAGTCTTACCGTGGTCCACATGGGCAATAATGGCGAGATTTCGGAACTGTGCAGGTTGTTGACTCATAATTCTGGGCTGCGCCGCGCTGCGCGCGGGCACTATACCACATTCCCTCCCGCTTGAAAAGCCCAAAGCGCACAAGCTGCCCGGTGCAAAAGAAATTCCGACTCAACTCCAGAAACATTTTGCCTCCTCCACCCCCTGCAAATCCACATACCGCGTCCGCAGTAGGGAAGCATCCCGGTGCCCCACCTCATACTGCAGCGCCGTATAACTGCGGAAATGCCCCAAATGGTAACTCGCAAAGGTATGCCGCAGCACATCCTGCCGCCAGGGGCGGGCAGGGGAACCCCACCCCGCCGCCCGGTGTAACGCCGCCCAATGCCGCCCCCAGCATGCCGGGCAAATGCGCTCCCCACCCCGCGCCGCCGCAGCCTCCAAAATACGCCGCAACGGCGGGTGAATCGTCACCCGCCGCGCACCACCCGTCTTACTGTGCCGCGCCTGCAGCGCAATATACCCATGCACCAAATCCACCGCATCCCAAGTAAGCCGCGCCACCTCGTACGGCCGA